>CAZXIX010000119.1:0-13457 GCA_964640855.1 uncultured Saprospiraceae bacterium | reverse complement strand
ACGCACTTAAAAAGAGAGAAGAGCGAATTCTAAATAGCTAAAAAAGTAAATTTTGAAAGCAATTTTAATCGAAGGCTTATCAAAACAATACCACCTGGGAGAAATTGGCACGGGTACTTTGAGCAAAGACTTGAACCGCTGGTGGGCCCGGGTGCGGGGCAAGGAAGATCCCTACCTGAAGATCGGAGAGGTGAACGACCGAGCGACCCGGGGCAATTCGGATTTCGTCTGGGCGCTGAAGGACATCAACTTTGAGGTGGAGCAAGGGGAGGTGCTGGGCATCATCGGCAAGAACGGGGCCGGGAAAAGTACGTTGCTGAAGATCCTCTCTAAAGTAACGGGCCCGACTACAGGGTATGTCAAGGCCAAGGGGCGTATAGCTTCCCTGCTGGAGGTGGGCACTGGCTTCCATCCGGAACTGACCGGGCGGGAAAACATCTACCTCAACGGCACGATCCTGGGCATGACCCGCCGGGAAGTGACCCGCAAACTGGACGAGATCGTGGACTTTGCCGGGGTGGCTCGCTACCTGGATACGCCCGTGAAGCGGTACAGCTCGGGCATGAAAGTGCGCCTGGGCTTTGCCGTGGCCGCCCACCTGGAGCCGGATATCCTGATCGTGGACGAGGTGCTGGCCGTAGGGGATGCGGAATTTCAGAAAAAGGCCATCGGAAAAATGCAGGAGGTGAGCACCGAAGGGGGTAGGACGGTGCTGTTTGTGAGTCATAATATGGGGTCTATTAAGGCTCTTTGTCAAAAGGTTTTGGTTATCCAGAATGGGTTGGTTGATTTCATTGGAAATGTGAATCAAGGAATTGCAAAATATCTAAAGTTGGACAATCCGGAAATCGATCTTTCCCTGGCTACTCCCGAATATGAAGTCGATTACTTTAAAGTAGAATCCATCATGTTACAGCAAACGCATTCAGGCGCAAATAACGGAACAATACTGACTGGTGAAACTGCCCGATTAGTGATCAGATATTCTTGCAATCCCAGTTTAGATCTTGATTTGGTTGTTCGATGTACAATAGAATCTAAGGAATTGGGCACTGTTGCCGTCTTGAACAATTTTCATTCAGGGGCCATTCTCAATCCTCAATTTAGCCGCGGAGAAATTATTTGTGCTCTTGATAAAGTAGCACTCCGGCCGGCCACCTTTAATATAAGTATTAGAATAATGAATCATAGGGTGAAGGTTTACGAAAACCAGCATGCTCTTACTTTCCATACTATCGAAGGCGATTTTTTTAAGACAGGGAAATACCCAAATCTAAAAACACTTATTCACATACCCCATGTTTGGGAGGTATACGAAAGGTTATGATCTCTCATCAGGACAAATTAATTTTCATCCACATTCCTAAATGTGCTGGGAGTAGTTTTGAAAAATTGCTAAAGGGTAGGCCATTTGATTGGAGGGAGCCTGATTACGATCGATTGGTAGGTTGGTGTCCTAAGCGAAGAATTCACCTGCAGCACGCTACTGCCAGGCAGTTATTGGAATTGGAGTTGGTTGATGAGGATATCTGGAATACTTATTTCAAGTTTGCCTTTGTCAGGAACCCTTGGGATCGGGCTATGTCTGATTACTTTTGGATGCGCAGGGAGACCGGAGTTCGCGATTCCTTCTACCATTTTCTAAAGCGCCGTGGAGGTTTTAAAAAAGTACTTTCTAATAAAGATGATAAGTTTTACAGAGGCGATCATTTGGATGAGCAAATTGGTTATATACAGATTAATGGCAAGATCGTGGTAGATTTTCTGGGACGTTTTGAGTCCATAAATACTGATTATGAAGTTTTGAAAACTAAGATTCCAAATCTTCTTGAGCCTAGGTTACCACATGAGCAAAAGGGGAAAAAAAAGTTTCACCACTATTCATCCTTTTATTTCCGTCGGAGTAAAAAATGGGTTCGGGAAATCTATCAAAAAGACATAGAAGCTTTCGGATATAGTTTTGAATCTCCTGAATACTCCTTGGTTAAGCCAGGCCAGGAATGGAAGAAAACACTCTTCGCTCTTTATTATCATTCATCTTTGGTGCAGCGGGCACACAAATTATTTTCCAATTGAGTTCTATATCAAAAAATAACTGGTTCGTAGTTATTGTAACCTACAATGCTGAAAAATGGCTTTCAACATGTCTTAGTCCATTCCTAGGGGATGGGAAACTTAATAGAGTAATTATCGTAGATAATGCCTCAAAAGACGATACAGTAGAAATAATTAATAAAAAGTACATTGGCATTAAAGTTATATTAAATAAAAAAAATATAGGGTTTGGCCAGGCCAATAATAAAGGGATTCAATATGCTCTTGAGAAGGGGGCTCATCATATTCTATTGCTGAATCAGGATGCGAGACTGGAAGTCGATGAATTGGAGGCCTTAGTTTGCATGCAACAAATGCATACTAATTTTGGAGTTCTCAGTCCATTACATTGGTATGATGAAAATAAACTTGATCTTCGATTTGGTAATTATATAGATAAATATTCGGAGTGGAGCTCTCGTGAAATATTGGTTAAAAGGAATTATTTACCAGACATACTTGAAACGGACTTTGTAAACGCCGCCATTTGGATGGTTTCCCGCGATTGCTTGGAGAAAGTGGGCGGTTTTGATCCTTTATTCTTCCATTATGGGGAAGACAACGACTACATTTACAGGGTGAGATTTCATGGCTGGAAAGTTGGTATATGCCCTGGTATAGATGGTTTTCATCTTAGAGAACAGAACATAATTCAAGAGGTCAATTCTAAAGAACAGCTTAAAAAGATTCAACGAAAGCATCTATTGAGATTAAAAGATCTGAATACTTCCTTTTGGATCAACTTCAGGAGGTCAATAATGCTAACGCTCAAGCAGTCATTATACTTTCTTAAGAACAGCCAAATAAATGAGTCTTTAAATGGATTGAAGTTCTTTTTTAAACTTTTCTGGATTGCTCCCTTTGCCTATAAAAGCTATAGAAACTCAAAATTTCGATCCCAACCTTGGTTGAACAAAAAAAAGCTATAGTTTCTGTCGTCATCCCCGTCTATAATGCCGCCCCATACGTAACCCAGGCGGTGGAGTCGGCCGTCCATCTGGATGCGGTCGGGGAGGTCATTCTGGTGGAGGATGGCTCTCCGGATAATGCGCTGGATGACTAGCATGGTGCCCGACATTCCTGTAGTTTGATCTATACTTGGCTTCTATAGCAGTTATCAAATTAGTTGAATATTCTCTCCTTGGTCACCCTCATAATGTACGGAAATGGATAAAAGAAGTCGACTGCTCTGTAGAAGAAAAAACCTTTATTAAGGTTAAAGCTTTGATCCTCTGCAACAAATTGGATACCCAAGTTATGCTAGTATGATTGTTTTTGTCTTATCGACCGGACGCTCAGGCACCGTTAGTTTTTCCAAGGCCTGTAATCATATTGAAAATTTTGGTTCGGGGCACGAAAGTAATTGGAGGCGGATTGGAAAAGAACGATTGATGTATCCCCCGAATCACATTGAAGCGAATAACCGGTTAAGCTGGCTGTTAGGTAGATTGGATGAAACGTATGGGAAAGATGCATTTTACGTTCACTTGATTCGGGAAAAAGAAGCTACTGCCCATAGTTTCAAAAAACGATATAATCACGAAAGAAGCATTCTGCGTGCCTATATGCACGGAATTCTGGGGTTTCATCCGGACGATGTCAAGGAGAAGATGATCCTTGAAACGGCAAAGGACTATTGGGAAACGGTAAATGCAAATATTCGAAGTTTTTTGAAGGATAAACCTAACCAAATGACCATTCATTTGGAGTCGATCAAGGATTCTTTTCCTGAGTTTTGGGAGGTCATCGGAGCGCAGGGAAACTTATCGGAAGCGCTAATGGAATTCGATGTTAAACACAATGCATCCCAAAATAAAAACAGGGCAACTTCATTGGGTAATATAAAGAGCAGACTGGCTAAAAAAATTAAGCCATTATGGCGGAACCAGGGATAGTCTCCGTCATCATACCTGTCTATAATGCCGCCCCATACGTAACCCAGGCGGTTGAGTCGGCTGTCTATTTGGATGCGGTCCGGGAGATCATTCTGGTGGAGGATGGATCTCCGGATAATGCGCTGGAGATTTGCCAGGCACTTGAAAAAAAGTACGATAAGGTCAAGCTTTTTCGGCATCCCCATGGCGAAAACCGGGGTGCGGGAGCCAGTCGGAACCT
The DNA here is from genome assembly GCA_964640855.1 of uncultured Saprospiraceae bacterium. GTDB lineage: Bacteria > Bacteroidota > Bacteroidia > Chitinophagales > Saprospiraceae > JAJDFU01. The sequence goes on along the minus strand of CAZXIX010000119.1, from coordinate 9,248 downwards.
GGGGATCCAAAAAGCCAGTTGCGAATGGATCGCTTTCCTGGATGCGGATGACTGGTATCTGCCCCATCGCTTTGATGCCTTTCAAGAGGCGATAGATCGGGCTGAGGAATTTGATGGGATGTACGAAGCTTCGGGCTTTTTTGACGAAGAAAAGCAGGAGGTTCTACCCTACAGAAAGAAACCCAGATTGGACATCGATTCCGTTGAATTATATTCTTTTTTAATTAGCAAGAGAGTCGGCCAATTCAACACGGATACTATTACTTTAAAGAGATCATTGCTTGTCAAAGCCGGACTTTTCAATGAGGAATTGAGACTCCATCAGGATGTGGATCTATGGATCAAGTCTGCTTTCCTGGGGCGTCTGATCCCGGGGGAATCGGAAGACCCTGTAGCCATCGTCAGAGTACATCCCCAAAACAGAGCGCGGATGAAGACAGATTTTTCTTCCCGTTCGATGTATTACGCTTCTCTTTATCATTGGTTTAAAGACAAAAAGATCTCCGATACTTCCTTTCGCATCCTCTTCAATAAGCATGTTTTTTACCATCCGGATCTGATGGGTCGATCAGGTTTGAATCGTATGGCACGGCGTTTCCTGATCTTGTTGGGAGCCACCTACGAACTTGGCGTACGAAGAAAAAGGCTTTGGGGATACCTCAGGAATAAAGCAGTTAAAACGCAATCCTACTCTTAGTTTCGTTTAAGGCTTATCTTTCCCGATTTGGAAAACAGTTTGTTAATCTCCGTCATCATACCGACCTACAACCGGGCTCAACTACTACCCAGAGCCATCAAAAGTGTTTTGAATCAGACGTATTCAGACTGGGAATTGATCGTAGTGGATGATGGTTCGGAAGATGAAACCGCGATGGTTGTGTCCCAATTCGACGATTCCCGAATTCGATACATCAGAAAAGAAAATACCGGCGCAGCGGACAGCCGAAACGTAGGGGTTAGCCATTCGAAAGGGGAGGTAATCACTTTCTTAGATAGTGATGATGAGGCTTTTCCGGATTGGTTAGAGGAAGCTAACCAGGCATTCCAGGCTACGGAAATAAAACTGTTCTTTTGCGGAGTCAAGAACCTCGGCATAAATGGTCATTTCAGCGTTGAACTTCCTAAATACGGCGGTCCTTTTTACAAGCACCAAACGGTTCGATTCAACGGAGGCTCCTTTTTTGTGCGGCGAAAAATTTTTGAGGAAATTGCCGGATACGATCCGGAATTAAGGGCGGGTCAGCACACGGAACTGGGATTGCGGATCATGCATCAGCATGACTTGGTTCGTTCTAACCTAGCATTTGTAGATAAGCCACTAATCCTGGTGCACAAAGCAGGAAATAACCGGATTCGGAACGATCATGAAGCCATCTATCAGGGAATTCTTTACTTTCTCACAAAACATCAGGATTTAATGGGGACTATGCCCAGAATTCGCCATACTTACTTGAGTAATGCAGCTTACCGGGCACATCTTTTGGGCAAGCGGAAAGAAGCTATCCAATTGATGTGGGAGGCTATACAAACCATGCCTTGGCACTGGAAAAATACGCCCAGGCTCATTCGTTATGCGTTGAGTTAATGGAAAAAAAAGTAAACATATTTGTCATTGGGGCTATGAAATCCGGGACTTCCGCTATGCATCAGGCATTTGATGGAGTCCGTGGGTTTGGTGTATCGAAAAAAGTAGAACCCAATTTCTTTTTGAAGGATCATCAGCCGGAAGAGCTAGACTCATACCACGCTCTTTACCCAGGGGAAGATATTTGGGTAGATGTCTCTCCCAACTATTCCAAGTGTCACTTATTTCCGGGTGTTGCGCATCGGATTTATCATTACAACCCTGATGCAAAGATTATCTACATTTTGCGTGATCCGGTAGAGCGAATTATTTCCCATTTACACCATAATGCTCTTATGGGGCGGCATGCCTATAAAAGACTTAAAGAAATACCTCAAAAGCATCCGAATTATATCCGATCAAGCAAATATTATTTTCAATTAAAACCTTATTTAGAAAACTTTGGGAAAGACCAGGTTTTCCTTTTTCTATTCGAAGATCTGAGGGACAACCCGAAAAAGTTTTTGAAAGAACTTTCCGAATCTTTGGGGAGGGAATTACCTGACAACATTCTTCGCCCCAGTGGGGTATCCAAAAACCGATATAAGATTCCTTTTCATGACAGTGCCAAAGCATTATTAAATCTGTTCGGGATTTTCCCGCATTACAGGTCTTTCTGGAAGAAGATAAATTTAAAAGTACCAAAGCCGTCCATTCCTGATGAGACTTTAGCCTGGGTTGCGGACCAATTACAGCAAGATGTAGAATGCCTGGAAACAAACCTGGGTTTGGAAACGAACAAATGGGCTACCTACCATCGTCTTGTTAATTTTTCGGCTAATCAGTATGAATAGGTTTCAAAAGGCTTTCGTTGATCACTTGCTAAGAATCAATGGGATAAGAAGCATATCGCGGAAAATTTTTCTTTCCAGTAACAGAGCTTTTGCGGAAAAAGCTCTCACAAAATTAAATTCATCGAACGAAAGACACCTTCCAATAAAAACAGGTCCTTTTAAAGATGTCAAATATCTATTCCCCCAAAAGTTTTCTATCCCCCAGGTAGCCAAAGTTTTGGGTACTTACGAATCAGAATTACACCCTTATCTAGATCGTCTAAAAGGAAGGTTTTACCAAACCATAATAAATATCGGGTGTGCTGAAGGCTATTATGCTGGTGGTTTTTCCAACCTGTTTCCTCAGTCGGATTTGGTTTTATTTGAGACTATTGAAAAGTACTGGAAAGACATTGAAAAAACTTTGGAATTAAATCAATTCAAAGAAAGCCACCGCATATATGGTGAATGTACTGTAGAGAGTTTGAGAAAAACGATTACATCACAAACATTCATTTTTTGCGATTGTGAAGGATGCGAATACAAATTGCTTGACCCGGATATCCTTCCAGGATTAAAAGAATGCGATCTTCTATTAGAACTCCATGCAGTAACTGATCTAAGTACATCCTCTTTTTCTTTCTTTCGGGATCGTTTTCAGCAGACGCACGATATAGATTTTATTCCCGTCCAGCGCTTCAAGCCATTTCCACAAGACTTAAAAAGCACTTTTTCGGAGAACGAGTTCTATGCACTTTCAAGTGAGGGTCGTACCCGAAGCTTTGGCTGGTTATTCTTGGACAGAAAGGTGGGGCAACCTCACTAGACATGGGAAAAGTGCTTTTTTTGATCGATACCCTCAGTATAGGCGGAGCCGAGAAAAGCTTGCTGGAGATCACTTCCCGCTTGCGGGAGGTAGAACCCATCGTTTGCACCAGCTACGGCCGGGAGCATCTGCTCGAATCCCGGTTCCGCGAGGCCGGCTTGCCGGTTCGGCATCTGGGCCTCGAAGGGAAATACGCTTTCCGGGAGGGCTTCAGGAGATTGGCAGAGCTATTGGAAGAAGAACGACCGGACCTGGTCGTGGCGGCCTTGTTCCGCTCCGAGATCCTGGCCCGGAGGACTTGTCCAGCCCTAGGGATTCCCTTGGTTGGTAGCCTTGTTAATGACTCCTACAGCAAAGAGCGCTACAAAAGACTCTCCTTTGCCGCCCGCCAGAAGTTGAAGATGGTTGAACTGCTCGACCTCTCTACGGCCCGGCGGGCCCAGGCCTATTACGCCATTACCGATACCATCGCCCGATCCAACCAGAAAAAATTATGGCTGGGCGGGACGCCGATCCGGACCATCTACCGGGGCAGAGATCCGCAAGCCTATTCCACCCAGGGGCGGGAAGATCGATCGCCTTTTATTTTCCTGAGTACGGCCCGATTGATTTGGCGAAAAGGCTACCGGGAGATGATCAAGGCGATGGCCCGGCTTTCGAACGACGTCAAAGCCGAGCTTTGGATCGCCGGGGATGGTCCCGATGGAGAGCAGATCCGGGCTTACGGCGCCAACAGCCCCGCCCGGGGCAGGATCAAATTCCTGGGCTGGCAGGACGACATCCCGGGCTTACTGGCCCGATCGCATGCTTTCCTGCTGCCTTCCCACTACGAAGGACTGGGAGGCGGTGTCATCGAAGCCATGCTCTCCAACCGGCCCGTCATCCTATCCGATATTCCCGTTTTCCATGAGGTGGCGGCCGGCCGGGAGCATGCCTGGTTTGTCGGATTGGGGGATACGCACGACCTGGCCGCGAAAATGGATTTTGTCATCCATCGCTACGAGGAGGCCAGGACCAAAGCGGAAAAGGCGCTGGCCTTCGCCCGCGAACGATACGATATCGAAAAGATCGCCCGACAACACGAAGAATTTTATCTGGAGGTGATAGAGGACTTCTCGGCTGAAAATGGATAGTAATTGCGGATTTTACATTTGATTCAGCGTCCGCAATTTCGGGGGGCGGAAATTTTCGCTTCCCAACTGGCCCATGCACATCGCCAGGAAGGGCATGAAGTCCGTTTGCTGGCCTTGTTTCCTGCCAGGGGGAGCGAGCCGTTCTTGGATAACGGGAACCCCATCGAAATGCTGGGAGCCAATCCCGGGCGTCGCTTACTCGACCGGAAAGGCTGGAAGCGCCTTGCCGACCGGATCAAAGCCTTCCGGCCGGATATTGTGCAGGCCAATGCGTCCGATACGCTGAAATACGCCGTGTTTTCCCGCATCACTTATGGCTGGCGGGTTCCCCTGGTTTACCGGAACGCTTCAGTGACCTCACAATGGATCAAGAGCCCGGTCCATGCGGCTTACAACAAATGGCTGCTTAAACGAGTGGATTCAATAGCTTGTGTCAGTAGAACAAGCATGCTGGATTTAAAACGATATTTTGGTATTTCCAAAGATAGACTCTCGGTATTTCCCAATGCTACTCCTATTCCTGAGGTACTGGACCGCATTCTTGCAAAGTCAAAAATATGTAAGGCCCTTTCCATTCCTTTGGAATCAGATGTATTGCTTCATGTTGGAGCCTTTACTTCTGAGAAAAACCAGTTAGGCCTATTGAATATTTTCCAGGGGTTGCAAAGCCGGTATGATGGGGAGCTTTTTCTATTATTTGCTGGTGAAGGGCCTTTAAAAGGGATTGTAGAAACTCAAGCTAAGTCCCTTGGACTAACGGAATATGTCCGCTTTTTGGGTAATCGTTCCGATGTTCCGGACTTGTTACAGGCAGCCACACTTTTAATACTTCCAAGCACGATTGAAGGGCTTCCAGGGGTAATCCTAGAAAGTATGGCTCATCAAACTCCCGTTTTGGCTAGTTCTGTCGGAGGAATACCTGAATTAATTGATTCCTGGGAAACCGGAGTCCTGGTTGAAACAAATAATCACAATGGATTTGTTAATTCAGCCCTCAAATTACTGGAGGATAGAAAAGAGTCCAGAAAAATTGCAAATCAAGCTTTCAAAAAAGTAGCAAACCATTATTCCATTAAGGCATCCGCAGATCATTTTTTATCTCTCTACGAAAAAACGATTCAATTTACGCATTGGGAATAATCTCAAATGATAGAAACAAAAAGAAAGATAGTCAGGGGAATGTTTAGTGGCTTTTTGATCACCTACAACCGTCAAGAAAAAGCCCTGTCTCATCTGGAGAGTGTGTTTAATCAGTCTTTTCCCCCTATCAAGGTGCTTGTGGTAGACAATTCGGATTATCCTACTCTGGAAGCTCTTCTTTACGAGCGCTTTAGTCAAGATCAGGTGGAATATAAGTTTGTTGGGGACAATGTGGGGCCGGCGGGGGCTGCCAAAATAGGCATTGAATGGGCCTATCGCAAAAAGTTCCCGTACGTGGTCTGGATGGATGATGGAAATCCTCCGGTCCGGAAAGATATTTTCGAAAAACTGATCGAAGCCTTCGAATCGGACCGGAGCGGTTTCGGGGCCCTTGGAAGTGTAGGCGCCAAATTTGACTGGGCCCGCGGAGAGTACGTCAGATACCTTGATTCAGAACTAAAAGGGCTCCTGGAAGCAGATTATCTGGCGGGAGGGTATTTCCCTGTTTTAAAAATGGAATGCGTTGGAATCGACGTTCTTCCCGATCCGGGTATTTTTTTTGGTCATACCGAATTCGATTATTTCCATCGCCTTAAGAAGAATGGTGTCAAGATCGGTATTCACGGAGACTTGATGCTCGAACTGAGGACGCAAAGCAACCGGACCAACTTAGGGAAAAAGAATGCAACCAATAAAGATGCAGCTGTCAATCCGATTCGGAGATATTATTCCACTCGAAATCTACTTGTCATTTTATGGTCGAAAAACAAAAGACTACTTCCTTTTCTTTACGTTCTTTTGAAATCGATTTTCAGGCCTTTAAAAGATTTGAGAGAAGGTAGAAAAATGGCAAAAGATAGTTTGAGATATAGCTATATGGGGATATACGACTTCTTCCGAGGGCGAATGGGCCGCAGAGATGCGATCTATTAAAATCATACCCGCATAAATCGAAGATTGGGTGGCATTTATTAAACTCAAACAACAGGCTTTAAAGTTTTTGATCAAACTGTTTCCCCAGGAAAAATTTGGAGGGTATTACAGGGCGATGAAAAATCTGGGGAATTATGGCTTGAATTACGGAGCTGGCGCAGGCATTGAGATCAGCGGGGAATTAATCGCCCTCCAAAAGGTAATGGAGGTCCTTTCTACAAACGAATGCCAGGAGCCTTGGCTATTTGTCGATGCCGGTGCTCACAAGGGGGAGTACACCGATAGAATATTGAGGCTTTCCCGGGAAAAGGAGTTCACCCTTCTCGCAATGGAACCTGTTCCGGTTTTCTATGATGCATTAAAGGACCGTTTTAAGGGTGTAGATGCTGTTGAGTGTTTAAATATCGGTTTAGACGAGGTCAAAGGAACTAAATCCATCTATTATATCCCCAACCGGGAGGGATCCACTTCCATGCATTTCCATAAGGGAGCCCTGAATTTCGCCTCTGATAAGGAGGTAAATCGCTTGGAAGCCCGTTTTGATGCGCTGGATCATATTTTTGAAGAGAAAAACTGGCCGATCCTTCATTTCTTGAAACTGGATCTGGAGGGAAACGAGTTTTATGCCTTAAAGGGAGCTGAAAGACTTCTGAATGCTTCAAAATTGCTTGTTATTCAGTTTGAGTTTGGGGAACATAATATCAATTCGAGAGTCTTTTTTAAAGATTTTTTTGACTTGCTAAATCCAGGGTTTCAAATCTTTCGAATTCTGAAAAAGGGATTTTATCCCATAAGTGAGTACGATCCCGAATTGGAGGTTTTTAAAACTTCCAATTTTATTTGTTTCTCCAGGAAGCTGAATCTGACTGGTATCCTGCCTCGATGAAAATCCTCCACCTCATCAAGTCGCTGGGGCGCGGCGGCGCGGAAATGCTGCTGCCGGAGACGATCGCCCGGCACGACCGGGTCGTCTTCGACTTTGCCGTGGGCTACTTTGTGCCGGAGAAGAACCAGGTCGTCCCGCTGCTGGAAGACCTGGACGTGGAAGTGCAGTGCTTCCCGACCTCCAATCCCTATCTCATGCCGACCCGCCTGCCGGCTCTGATCCGCTTTGCGCGGCAGGTGGGCGCCGATATCATCCACTGCCATCTGCCTTTGTCCGGCGTAGTGGGTCGCTTGCTGGGGCTGGCCACCGGCTTGCCCGTGGTGTATACCGAGCACAACATGCAGGAGCGCTACCATCCGCTCACCCGCCGGGCCAACCAGTTGACCATGCGCTGGAACGACCGCATCCTGACCGTCTCCGAAGAGGCGCGCTCTTCGCTGCTGCAGCATTCGAACGGCAGCCGGTCGAAGGTGCAAACCTTGCTGAACGGGGTGAATACCCATCATTTCAACCCGGACGGCTTCTCCCGGGAGGCCGCCCACTCGCAGCTAAGCCTGCCGACCGATACCGTGGTGATCGGCACCATCGCCGTCTTCCGCACCCAGAAGCGCCTGGATCGCTGGCTCCGCCTGGCCCAACGCATCCACGAGCAGCATCCGCACACCCGCTTCCTGCTCGTCGGCGACGGGCCCGAGATGAAGAACCTTAAAGAACTCAGCCAGGAACTGGGGCTGGGAGAGGCCGTCTATTTCCCGGGCCGGCTGGAGGAGGTCCGGCAGAGCCTCGCCGCCATGGACATCTACCTGATGACCTCCGATTTCGAAGGCCTGCCCATCGCCCTGCTGGAGGCCATGAGCATGCGCCTGCCTGTAGTCGCCACCCGCGTAGGCGGCATCCCCGAAGTCGTCACCGACGGGGTCGAAGGCTTCCTGTCCCCCAAAGAGGATCTCGACAGCCTCTTCGGTTACCTGGACCAGCTAGTTGATTTCCCCGAACTCCGCACGGAGGTAGGGCGCGCTGCCCGAGAGCGGGTGGTCGATAAGTTCAGCATCGAGCGCATGGTCGGAGAATTGGAGGAGGTGTATAGAGAAGTGTTAAAATGAAAAATGAAAAATTTCACATTTTCCGTTGCTGCGTCGTAGCAAAATGACGAACCTACCTTACACCATCACCCCGTCCCAGGAGGATGACATCCCCCGAATCGTAGAGTTGCTCCGGCTTTCGCTGGGCGATGCGGGCACGGAAAAGACCGACACCTTCTGGCGCTGGAAGCACCTGGAGAATCCCTTCGGGGAAAGCCCGGTGCTGCTGGCGGAGGCCGACGGCCAACTCGTGGGCCTGCGGGCTTTCATGCGCTGGAACTGGATCTGGTACGGCCGTACCTACCAGGCTTACCGGCCCGTCGATACCGCTACCCATCCGGATTTTCAGCGGCAAGGCATCTTCAAGAAACTCACGCTCGACCTGGTAGAACAAAGCCAGACTGCCGGCGGCCATTTCCTGTTCAACACCCCCAACGACCAGAGTCGCCCGGGCTACCTGAAGATGGGCTGGCAGGACCGCGGCAAACTGCCCCTGCGGGTACGGGTCGGCAAGATCCGCAAAGCCCGGAAGGAGATCCCGCCCGACTGGGCCGCCGAATTCCCCGTCGATGAGGCCATCCGCAACTTCGAGGCCTACCCCTTGGGCAGCGACCAAATGACCACCCCCCGGAGCCCCGACTACCTCTTGTGGCGCTACAGCCGCTGCCCGGTCCGCAGCTACGGTGCCCTCGGCAAAGACAACTTCCTGCTGCTGTTCACGCTCCGCCAGAGCCGCCCCGCGCTGGAGCTGCGCATCCTCGAAAGACTGGGCGGCACCCGCTGGCAGACCTGGCGGGCCATCCGCCAACTGATCCGAAACTTCCGCCCCTTCTGGCTGACGGCCGCCCCCT
>CAZXIX010000118.1:0-13533 GCA_964640855.1 uncultured Saprospiraceae bacterium | reverse complement strand
TAGTGATCCATGAAGATCATGCCGGCGTCGGCGATCCGGTCAATGTTGGGCGTGGCGCCCCCCATCATACCGCGGTGGTAGGCACTGATGTTCCACATGCCGACGTCGTCGCCCCAGATGATGAGGATGTTGGGTTTGTCCTGGGCAAACAAGCTGCCCAGCAAAAATGTGGTGAGTAAACAAGTAGAAATCGAATTCTTAAGGTGATTAAAGGCCATTGTGAATGGATTTTAAGTTAGAAATCGCTGGTTTGAGCTATGGAAAAGGCTAGGTAGCGGGTCCTTACAACTTCCCCTCTTCTGCTTTGGCGACCATGTCCTCGTTGGCGTAGATGGCTACTTCCACCCGGCGGTTTTTGGCCCGGTTCTCTTCATCGTTGGGGTACTTGGGCTGGGACTCTCCGTACCATTTCTCGATCATCCGGGAAGGATCGATCCCATTAGCGGCCAGAAAGGCGGAAACCGCTTTGGCTCTCTTTTCAGAAAGCTGCATGTTGTATTCCTCAGAGCCGCTATCATCGGTATGGCCCTCGATCAGCAGGTTGGTATCTGCGTATTTCTGGAATACCGCAGCGGCTGCCATCAGGTCTTCCTTGTAAGAATCGCTGAGCTCGGCTGAGTTGATCTGAAAGGCAAGGCTGGCATCGAAGGTCATGTTGATGCCTTCTTCCACCCGCTTCACTTCGGCCGTAGGAACCGCTTGTTCTAGTTCCTGGGCTTGTTTGTCCATGGCTTTACCGATCTGGTTGCCGGCAACGCCGCCTACGGCAGCCCCGACCAGTGCTCCGATGATGGACCCCTTGCCTCCTCCCGCAGCAGCTCCGATGGCTGCACCTGCAGCAGCGCCTGCACCGGCTCCGTAAGCTGTGCCTTTTTGCTGTTTGTTCCAGGAGGCACATCCCTGCAGGGCAAGGGCCAGTATGATGAGTGCGATTAAATTTTTCATGATTTTTGGTGTTTGATGGTATATGAGGTGGTGATTTATTGGCAAACCAATGCCGCGAACATATCCTTATCCATTTGGTTCCAGCCGAGTTCAAGTGCTTTTTTCAGGTCGGGGCAGACCCGGTTTTTTTCTGCTTCGGTCATTTTTCCCCGTAGTTCCTGAGCCTTGGTCGTCCCATACTTGTGCTCGAGCATTTTCAAACCGGTATTGCTCAGGGTGATATACATTTCCAGATCGGTACGGCCCATGGCAACGGCCTGGTCGTAGGCTTCAAAAGCTTTATCGTACTCGTAGGAGCCGGCAAACATATCTCCCTTCTGGATCCAGAAGTTGGCATTGCCCGGGTCCATTTCCATGGCTTTTTCCAGAAACAGCAAAGCCGAATCCCGTTTATTGAACTGGCGGTCGTACAAAGCGGCCATCAGGGCGTAATTGGAGGCTTTTTCCTGCGTGTTCTGGTTCTTTTCGGTAAGGGCGATGACTTCGTTCAGTTCGTTGCGGGCACCTTCCTGGTCGCCCAGGTTGTGCAGCGCGACACCCTTCTGAAAGTGCCCGCCCAGACTCCTGTTTTTGGTGAGCCGGAGTGCTTCGTCGGCCGCAGCGATGGCTTTTTCATATTCTCCCAGCCCGTTGTAGGCCTCGGCTCTGGCAGCGGCTCCTATTCGCTTGGCATCTTTGGTCTTGCATTCAGCGGAGAAATTGTCGATGATGGCCAAGGCTTCGGAATAGGACTCATTTGCCAGGGCCTCTTTTCCCTGGTTGATCAATTCATTGCACTTTTCACCCATGGTGAACAGCTGGGCATGTGCGCTGTCGGGCAAGGCTGCAGCCAGGGCAATCAGGAATGGGAAAAACAATATCCTCATTATTCGTATGATTTTCTTTGGAGAAAGGCCCGGCCCGGGTTCCATCCGGAACCGGCCGGGCAAAAAGCCTTTCGGCTTACTGATCAACTCAAATGTTCAGGTTTTTCATCCACTTAGCGGCGGAATCATCCAATTGTCCGATGGCATTATCGGTTAGCTTGCTGACGAAGCCTTCCTTGCCTCCCAGTTTATCCAGGTCAAAGCCGGGGATGTTTTTTCCAGCCTGGCTGAGCAGGTCCATAGCGCCGGATTTGTCCAGGTTATTACCAATCAGGCCTTCCAGGTTTTTCTTCAGGTTCTTTCCCTTCATTTCCATCAGGGTGCTCATGGGGTTGCCCGAGGTGGCAATTTTTGCCAATTGCATGGGATTCAGGTCTTTGGTAGTCCAGTCCAGGACTTTCTTTCCTCCTTTCAGTGCGCCCTTCAGGCCTTTATTTACCGCTTTGGAAAGAGCTTCTCCGGAACCTCCCAGAGCATCTCCCAGATTGCTCAATCCCGGGATGGCGATATCCGACTTGGCTGCCGACTTGAAGGCCTTGCCCAGCATTTTGTCTACCATCTGGGAGGTTTGCGCCTGGCTGCTCAGAGACAATGCCAGTAGAGTTGCCGCTATCAGAAAGAGAAATACATTTTTCATTGGAAAAAAATTTAGGGTTGATTGAGTTAAAAAAAGTGGTTTGCACAAATCCCCTGGATCGGGGATAGTGTCTGTTAGGTTATCCTGTACGGTATCAAGGGCTGTTCAGCTGTGGAATCGATCGTCAATTTTGCAGGCGTTGGGTTACCGCCTCGGCAGCATCCTCCAGTTTGTGGCCGAGACCTCGCAACTTCCAACTCACGAACATGAGGGCGAGGCCGACGACGATCAGGACGATCCCCAGCAAGATCATCAGGGACACGTAAGTGCCGAAGGGATTGGTGACCATCAGAAAGCCCACGACCAGCAGCAAGAGACTGGGGATCAGGTAGTTGCTTTCCGTCTTCCCGCGCAGGCCCCGCATGAGGAGGGAGGCCCCGGAAAAAAGGATCCAGATGCCCAGCAGGATGGGGATGATGTTGGCCGCCTCCGGCAGACTGAGAAAGATGACCCCTATCAGGAGGTCGAGAATACCTTCGGCCAGGAAGGAACCCCATTCCTCTTTATCCCGATTGGTCAGGGCGAGGATGATCTCCGAAATACCGGCCAGCACTCCGGCGATCCCCAGGTAGATGGGCAGGAAGCCGGCGGCGGTGTCAGGGTTCAGGAGGGTGTACAGTCCCAGGAGAAAAAGGATAAGACCTTTCAGGCCCAGGAGCCACCAATTCTTAAAGAGTCGAATTGCCATGATTCAGATTTTTAGGTGAATTGAGGTCAGTTGTCAAAAGCATGATTCAGATTTCGATTTCGGCTGCCGGCAGGTTCTTTTCCGCCCGCCGCCGCCGGCGATTCAGGTATTGTAGTTTGAAGCTCAAGAGGATGTGAAAAAAGCCTGCCAGTACCATATTGAGGGCTACCCAAAAAAAGGCTGTTACCTCTTCCTCCAACGGGTTTCGGATAATGAAGAGGGTCAGCAGTACCATGACAGCTCCCCCTACCAGCGTCCAGAACCAGTTCTTCGGAGCGACCTTGCGGAACTGGAAGGCGAATTCGATCAAAAAAAGGCCTCGTACGAGCAGCCAAAGGGCTATTATAGCTGCCAGGACGTAAACCGATCTACCGGGCACCAGGATCAGATAGAGCCCCATGCCTATCTCCAGGAGGCCGACGATTCGGGACCACCAGGCAGAAGTGTTTTCCCGCTGGAACACCAGCGAAAGGATCAACTGGGCTGCCCCCAGCCCCAGGATGATATATCGCAGCAGCGTATCGATCCGCAGGAGGCGGTCTTCTGCATGGAGAAAAACCCAGATGCCACCCGCCAGAAAGAGGACGCCGAATAGCAGAAAGATCCACCAACGCCGGGCCACGTAATAAATAGGATGGGAAAAATCGATCATGTGCCGGTTTTCTGATTACTGGTTCCTGGTCATTTCATTTCCCTGCCCCGTTCTGGCAAGGGAACAATGCTGGAAGGCTCTGCCTATTTCCCGCCGTCTAGTTCCCCGATGAAAGGAATTTCCTCGTTGATGGACTGCCAGATGGAGGATTGGAGGTAGCGTTCCATTTGCAGGAATTGAGCGGCCCGGACCGGGTTGATGGCCTTGCTCAGTTTTTTGTACAATTTTTGCTGAAGCTTGGCCGTCGCTTTTTGATTGCCCAATACGGTCTTGACCATCGCATCTGCATCTTCATTGGAAAAGCTGCCGTAGTTCTGGGCGTAGCGGTCTAAGACCCGGATGCGCTCGGCGGTCAATTCCCGGCTTTTTTCGGCATACTCCTCGTAAACGGGCCAAAAAGCATCGGCTTCGCCGGGAGCGAAGTCCATGTATTGTTCTACCAGGGCTTTTTTGGCTTTGCCGAAGATCTGTTCGATCATTTGGGCTTCTTCCTGGAGGGTGGATTGCGCCTGGAGGGCATGCCCGGTCCCGCACAGCAAAAGCAAAGAGACCAGGGCGGTGAATAGGTTCTTGGTGTACATTTTTTGGAAACTTTTAGGTATTTGAGGATTACACAGACTTTCCATTGGAACAAAAAGATTTAGTCATTCAATCCCTATCTCGTGGGTATCCAAAGCTTTTGGAAATTCCCAACCCAAAGGCCAGGCTATCATAGGCATCCCACTTGATGTCATACGCAAATTCCGCAACCAATTCCCAACCTTTCGGGAGCTCATATGCATATTCCATACCTGCCCGGGTCAGGAAAAAGGATTCTCCGCTGGACAATTCGACCCCGGGGCCGAAGACTACGCCCCATCGTCTTCTTTTTCCGAAAAAGAAGGAACCTATCAGGGCAGGAGCTACCGGGAAGTTGCGGTCGATCACCTCGCCTTCTTCTCCGTCTATATGTCGGCTGACTTTGAATTCCTCTGTAATGAGATCCGTATGCAAGCCTACGGCCCAGCGCGGGTGGAACCGGAAATCGTAGTTCAGGCCCCATCCGGGGAGTGCCAGCCACCGATTTCTACCTTCTGCCACACCTTCCCGTACGTTGGTATGGCTGATGACCAGTGTGATGTTGTGGTGGGGCCGGAAAGGCTCCTCTTCCATTTCTTCACCCTTTTCGGACGACTGGGCCATGCCCGGGGCAGCCCAGCCCAGCCACAACAGGCCGATAAAAAGAGGCAGGAGAGAGCACATGGTTTTCATGGACAGTCGGCTAAGGTTTAGCCAGAGGTTCCTGGTTTTCTGTTACCAGGACTCCTCCAGCTGGATTGGAATTTGGTTTATTGGGTGTTTGCTAAATCAGTTTGGTTTCTACTATTGGACTTTCATCAAACGCCTGGCTTCGGCTTCCAGGTTGACGTAAGGCGTGCCTTCCACGGTGACCCCCACTCCTTGTATGACCCCACCGGTAAAGGTTCCGGGCGATTGGTAGAGTTGGCTCACGTTGTCTCCGCTGTCATAGCCTACGCAAAGTCCGTCGCCGGATAGGGTGAACTTGGCCGGTTGGGTTTTCATCGGTCCCCCTGCGACGACCTCCTCGTTGATGTATAACTTTGTCTGCCCCAGCGACTCTCCGTACTCGCCGGCCTCTTCCCGCACGAATTCCATCCCCAGGGTATAACTTCCGGGTTGGAGGGTTTGGCTGGAGACAAATACCTGTTCGGGTCTGATGCCCAGGAAATTATACACATAGTGTAATTTGCGGTCTTTGATGAATAGGGAGTGACCACCGAATCGGGAACCGTGAGCGAAGATCACGCCGGAAGCATTTGGAGACTGGATTTCCACATTGGCCAGGATTTTGTAATCCCGCCCCCGAATATTGACCGCTACGCCTTCCGGTACGGGCGCCGTATTGGGGTAATAGACATAACGGTCGCGGGGTGGTTCCTGGGTGGGCCGTTCTACTGTCAATAATTCAGCGGGAGCCCGATCATCCAAGGGCAATACTTTGTTCTTCTCCGCTTCAACAAACCAGGCATCGATTAATTCCTGCAATTTTTCCGGATTCTCCTCCGCCAGGTTATTGGACTCTGATCGGTCTTCAGCCACATGATAGAGTTCCCATACATCCTGATCGAAATTACCCTTTCCGGAGATGGGAGCATGTACTGCCGCTGCTTTCCACCCTTCCTTCCAGATGCCACGAGTGCCCAGCATAGAGTAATATTGAATTTCTTTTTGGGTCGGTGCATTTGGCTCTGCATCAAAAGTGTAGGCCATAGAAACGCCGGATAAAGGTTGCTGTCCCACCCCATTGTATACTTCGGGCATTTCCAGTCCGCACAACTCAAGTAAAGTGGGTACAATATCCACGGAATGATGGTATTGGTGTCTAATTTCTCCTTTGGCTTGTATGCCTTTGGGCCAATGAATTATAAGCGGATCATTTGTGCCTCCTGCATATTGGGAGTAGCGTTTGAACATTTTGAAGGGTGCAGAGAAAGCGGCGGCCCAGCCGGTTGGAAAGTGGTTGTAGGTGTCCGGTCCGCCCAGAACATCCAGGTATTTCAGGTTTTCTTCCAATTCATCCGGATAGCCGTTAAAGAATTTATTCTCATTGACAGATCCATTTGGACTTCCTTCTCCGGAAGCACCATTGTCGGCAGCATACAGAATGATCGTATTTTCAAGCTGGTCAGTTTGCTCCAAATAATCGATTATCCGACCAATCTGAACATCTGTATATTCTGAAAAACCGGCGTAGACTTCGGCCATCCGGGAAAAGAGCTGCTTTTCTTGCTCGTTCAGTTCATCCCAGGGCCTTACAAAGTCTCCTGGATTGGCTGCATCTTCCGGCATGGGGTTAAAGGGAGTCATTTTAGTGTCTTCCGGAATGATTCCCTTTTCTTTCATCCGGGCGACTACCCATTCTCTGTAAGCGTCGTATCCGTCATCAAACTTCCCTTTGTACTTGTCGGCGTATTCCCTGGGAGAATGATGAGGCGCATGGTTGGCCCCGGGGCAGAACCACATGTACCAGGGCTTCGAGGGGTTGGTGGCATTTTGATCCCGAAGCATCTCAATCGCTTTGTCGGCCAGGTCTTTAGAAAGGTGATAGCCTTCTTCCGGGGTGTATGGGGCTTCGACGAATTTGTTGTCCTCGACCAGATCGGGAAACCAGTTGTTGGTCTCCCCTCCGAGAAATCCGTAAAAGCGATCGAAGCCGATAGCGGTGGGCCACTCAGAACGGCCGCCCCCCGGGGCTACATCCTGCTCGGGCACGTTGTGGTTTTTACCGATCCAGAAAGTACTCCAGCCGTTTTCGCGCAGAATCTCGGCGAAAGGAGCACAATCATCGGGTACGCGACCGTTGGAACCCGGAAATCCATCGGCTGTTTCGGTAATGGAGGCCATGCCGTTGAGGTGGTGGTTGCGGCCCGTCAGTATGGTGGAGCGGGTGGGGGAGCAGAGGGCTGTCGTATGCCATTGGGTGTAGGTCAGGCCGTTGGCAGCCAACCGGTCCAGGGTAGGCATGTTGATGCGCCCTCCGTAGGGAGACCAAGCTCCCAGGCCGGTATCGTCGTAAAGAATAAATAGGATGTTAGGTGCGCCCTCAGGGGCACTTTTGGGTATAAAAGCAGACCAATCGGGTTCGGAATCTCGGATGTCCAGGCTGATTTTTCCCTTGAATTCCGAGGTGGTTGAGTCAGATGCGGATGTGGAACCGGAGCCGGTCTCGGTACAATCCTGCAGCAGAATCAGCAACGTTCCCAAGGCTAAGACACGAGCCAGGCTTTTTGTGTTAAAGCGTAATGGGTTCATACCGGTTTCAGGTTTTTTACGGGAGGCAAGTTCCCTTTTCCTACTGACCCCTCAGGTCATATATATTCCTTTATCGTTTTCAAGACAAAGCTATTCAACTCCTGATTTCTTATTTGTAGAATTTGTACTACATTTTAGCTTGGCTGAATTTGACATGTAGAAAACCATCCGGCAGAAAGACGGGGCTATTCTTCCAGGCTTCCGCGCGATGCTCCCGGGTGGCTCGCCTGGCTATAGAATTCATTATTTATAGATAGTCGATTGATACTCTCGTTCACTTACCTATTGGAATTCTGTTTTTTGGGGTGTCATCTTCGGGCGGCTGCCGGGAAAAGGGGCCGGACGGTCTTTTTCGGTTGTGGGTACGGGCAGGAACAACTGGACTTTCAGGCCTTTCCCCTCCGAACTTTCGATCTCCCAACGCCCGTCCAAGGCCTTGACCAGATCTGACACCAGGGATAAGCCCATGCCTGTGCCGGCCGTAACCTGGTCGGGGCGGTTTTCTTCCTGCCAGCTTTTCCCTTGGCGCAGGGCCTGAATTTGCTGTTGGCTCATGCCGCGACCGGTGTCGCGAACCTCCAAAAGATACCACCCGGGCTCCATATGGGATCGAATGTAAATCTTGCCTTCCCTGGTGAATTTGATCGCATTGGAGAGCAGGTTATTCAAAATGATGGTCAACCGCTGGGGGTCGGTAAGGATGATATCGTCTTCCGGGACTTCGTTGAGGAGTACATTTCCCTGGTAGGCTGCCATTTCGCTGAACTCCTGGGTCAGTTTTTCCACCAGGACGAAAGGGGAACAATTCGTCAGCCGGAGTTCGAAAGAATCCTTTTGGAATCTTACCCAGTGGATGACATTTAGAGCGCTGTAGTACAGCTTGTTTACAGCGATCTGAACGTCTTCGAGTGCTTTTTGCATTTGCGAGGCTCCGGTATCATCTTCTCCTCCCAAGCGGGCGATCATGCCGATGAAACGCAGGGGCGTCAGGATATCATGCGTGATAATGGATATTAGTCTATCCTTCGTTTCGAGGTTTTCTCTCAACGCCCTTTCGGATTGATGGAGCTTTTCGACGTTTTGCCCCAGCAGAGCATTCGCTTTTCGCAATTCTGCTGTTTGCTCCGTTACCTTTTGTTGCAAAAGGAAATTCCTGTGCCTTACAGAACGCGAATGGAGCACCGAAGTGCCCCATAAGATCAGGAGAAAACCGACGGCATAGAAGACAAAAGCCATGGGTGTTGTATGCCAGGGAGGCAATACGGTCATGGGTAAGCTGGCGAAGGCGAAATCCGAAGACCCAAAACCGATGCGTTTGCGCAGGACCAGGGTATAGGTGCCGGGTTTGAGGCTTCCAAAACGGATGACTCGCTGATCGGGCTCAAGCCTTTGAAAACGGGATTGCAAACCTTCCAGGCGGTACTCTATATTCAGATTGGGAGGTTGGCCCCACCAGGCGGTAGCGTAGTGAACCCGGATATCGAAATGATCGGCCGGGATTTCATCGACTTTTGTCATGGGAAGCGATGCCCCATCTACTTCCATTCGGGTAAACAACAGACTATCGGTAGGGAACAGGTGATCGGCGCGGGAAGGATCAAAAAAGACCATGCCTTCGATCGTCGGCAGAGAAAGCCTTCCGTCGGGCAGCCACAGGTAAGACGGATTACAACCTCCGTTGAATTCGGAGTTTCCGATTCCGTCTTCTTCCAGATAAACGTAGTAGAATATGTCCTGGGTCGTATCCTGCAGGTAGGCATCGATGGCATCGAGCCGGGTTTTGTAGAGACCCGAATTGGTGGTCATCCACAGAAATCCCTCCTTGTCTTCTATGAAAGCATGAACATTGGACAATCCGGAATTCGGCCCTCTGGGCATTTGCCGGATTTTTCCATTGTGGTAAACGAAATAACCTTTTCCATAAGTCCCGATGAACAGCATATCCCGGATTTGCGCCAGCGTCCGGGTCTCGGCCTCCTGGAACTGCGGGAAGGAGTCCAGGCGCTGGTTTTGGAGATCCAGGCGGAATAGCTGAGCCAGAGAGCCCAGCCAGAGATCTCCTTCTCTATCCTTGCACAGACTGATGACTTGGCGGGTATTACGGAAATAATGCATAAAAACGGGGCTCGGGGAATCACCCTCCAATTGATAGATGCCTTGTCTGCATACAGCCCAGACGGTACTGTCGAGGGAGACCAGAGAATGAGGATGTTGTAAACCGGGGAGCGGTTTTGGCGTTTGATCAGGTCTCCGGGGATCGTATCGATAAACGATTCTCTCTCCCCGGAAAAACAATTGCTCCTGTCGATCCATCGCCAACTGATAGGCGCGGAAGGGATGGGGGAACCGGCCTTTCAGGCCAAGCGTCGGAAGATCTACGATCAGTCCGGAACTCAGGAGCAAAGAGGTGGAATCCAATAAAGCCTGGGCGTAGTAGGAATTGGTCAAGTCTTTATCCGGCAACGGGTTGATAAAGGTTTGGAATGCTTTTTTCCGGTAGAGGAACAGGCCTTTTGATGAAGTACCAATGGCAAGCAGTTGGTCCTTTTCCCGGTAGTCGAGGCTCAGCACTTTGGTTTTTTCGGGCAGGGCATCGAGGAACTCGCGGATCAGGAACTGACTGGGAGAAGAGGTGGCGGTCAGGATGTACAGCTGATTTTTCTCCTGAATGAAGGCTGTCCGAAAAGGGTGTCTGGAATAGAATCGGGGCTCGTTGAATTTTTTACTCCAGGGTTTCCCTGACTCGTCCAGAAGGATGCAGGGTTTAAAGGCGTTGCTTTCCGGATGGAACTTTTGCAGTTGGCCCGCCCGGTCCAGGAAAATAAGCTGGCCATCCAGCTGGGCAAACTTCTTCCCGTCGAAAGGACCCTTATGGAGCATTTTGAGCTGATTATTCTTCCGGTCCAGCAAACTCAAATGGCCCGAAACAACGTATAGGCGCTCCTCTCCGGCCGGGAAAACACCCCATGCACCTTGATCGCTGCCAAAGCTTTTTCGGAGAAGACTATCCTGGATCAGCAGTTCGGGAAAAGGCAGGCTGCCGATTATTTCGACTACGGATATATAATCGACCAAGGTATTTCCCAGCAGGGTAAACTGATTTCCGGAAAGGCGGTAAACCTTTCTCTGGGCATCCAAAAACAGGGCAGTGGAATCGTTGGAAGTCAGGGCTTGGGTAAAGCGTTGGTTATTCAGCTCCGGATGCTCCTCCGGCCCTGCATTTTTGAAGGAGTTGCCGTCGTACCGGGCCAGACCTCCCTCGGTGGCAATCCACAGGAAACCAAATTCGTCGAAAGCAAGGCCCCGGATGGAATTCTGAGGCAGGCCATCCCGCGAGGTGAATTGGGAAACGTGATAACCCTTCTGACCAAAAGAGGCCAGGGCTATCCAACAAATCAGCCCGGTCAGCAAGGAAAACCTTGTTCGGATTCGAAAATGGATATACCCCATGATCAACCAATATGATAAATATCAGCCAAACGGTGCATGTCAGCGAGGTTATTAACACCCAGTTTTTCGAATAGCCTCACTTTGTATGTCGCTATGGTACTGATTCCAAGATCCAGCTTATTGGATATTTCCTTGACCCGATGCCCTTTCAGGAGATAGATCAATACGGTCATTTCCCGATCTGAAAGTTGATCGAAAGGATTGTTGGATGGTTCGGGAAATTCCTGTTCATCATTTAGTTGAGCGCTGAGATTTTCTCCCAGGTAGGATCCCTGAATCAGGAAGCGTCTCAACGCTTTTATGACGGTTTTTTCCTCAGCTTCTTTACTCAGGAATCCGTGGGCTCCCATTTGGATCAATCGACGACCGAATATTTCTTCCGAACTCATGGTGTAGATGAGAACATATATCCGGGGGTATTTTCGAAAAATATCCGGCAGTATCTCCAGGCTGTTGCAGTCTCCGAGTTGGAGATCCAGGATGAGGTGGGAAAAGTCTTTTTCTTCCAAAGTTTCCATAAGATCGAAACAAGACTCTACTTCCTGGACTTCCGGCATAGGAAAATACCGGGCCAACAGGTATTTCAACCCGGTCCGGATCACGGAGTGGTCGTCAGCCAGTAGAATTCGCGGTTGGGAATCGGGCATGATAAGGAAAAGAATGTACACCTTTAAGGTACATTACTTACGGGTTTTGACTTTGGGTTCGGGTGTAGATTTTCTACGACAAGATTACGGTTTAAAGAAATTGAGCATTGGAGGATTTTTTATGGGAATCTCATTTTTCAGCCGATATCTTTTGTTTTATGGAAGCTTGAGCATTCAACCTTAGGCTTTTGAGGCCGGTCTTTTTTACCACTCCCAACCCAGGCCGGTTTGGAAGGTGTAGTCTGTCCGTCCGGCTCCTGCGACCGGCTGGTTGTCGAAATTGAGGTTAAATCCAAGCCGGATGTAAAAATCAAGCGGCAGGTCATATTTGGTGTCCAGGTTGAAATCCACCCGCCAACGGCCGGATTCCGTAAAACTGGGGAAGGCAGTGAGATTGGAGAGAATGCTGAAGTCGCCCAGGTCGTAGATATTCAGCTCGCTACCGAAATACCCTTCCATACTTTGCCTATCGGCATCATCAGAAGAGAAATCTTCCTGGTTGAGGTTGATTCCCGCACCGACCCCCCAGTAGGTCTGATTGGTGTGGATGATCAGATTTCCGACCCCCAACTTCAGGGTAGTTCGCAAGTTGAGCCTCTGCTCGGTACTGGAGTAAAAGTTGAATGAGGTCGTTAAATACCAATCTTTGGGCAGAAAATACCGGAAGGAGATCCCTCCGTCGCCCCGTCGAATCGAGGAAATGGAATCCTGTCTGGAGGTTACCAGGCTGTAGTATCCGTCCAGGGACCATCGCTCGGCCAGGTATCCGATTTTTGCAGCCAGATTGAACTGCCGGAGGTTTTGGGCTCGGGTAATGCTGATCCCCAGGTCGATGTTGGCGCTCAGCCGGCTGGCGAAGGTTTCGTCCACAGACTGCAGATAGACCACTTCGTAATAGTCGAGGGTAATGGGTTGATCACTTCCGTTGGGGAATAAGTTGACCCGGTCCAGCGGGGTGCTCTTCAGCCTTCCGTTGAAACGACGGCCATCCGAGAGGGTGATCAAATAACTGGTTTCGGTGTAGATCTCCTGGATGCCTTCCCATTCGATCTTGAAATCGCTGTCACTGTAATCCGTTGCTACGGTTGCCACTCCTCGTTCCATGGCCTTCACTTCCCCCACGATCACATCCCCGTTGATCAGGATCAGGGAATCCTGCTGGGCAAAGAGGGTCTGGATGCTGCACAGCAAAAGGAGTGCCGACCAAAGTATTCCTTTAGTTGACATGAAAAAGAGTTTTAAGCTTTGTTTTGATAAAAAAAGAAAGTTTTTTTTAATCAGGCAACGGGTTTGATGATTCCTCCAGGGCTTTCTGATTCGGAGGAAGGGGAAGCGGATAGGCTAGTTAGTGTTTGTAGTCACTCCCTCTTTCCGGTAAACGGTTTCGCCCTCCTTGATCGTCTCGATCACCTGTAGCTTGTGGAGATTTTGGGGGTCTATCTTCAGCGGATTCTGATCCAGAATGACGAAGTCGGCCAGCTTGCCTTCCGCAAGGGTGCCTTTGATATCTTCATCGAAATACTGGTAGGCTGCCCACTCGGTGATGGACTTCAGGGCCTGGTAGGGTGTCATGCGTTGGTCGGCCCCCAGCAGATAACCGCTGCGTGTGGTGCGATTCACGGCGGCATCCAGAATGCGCAGGGCATCGGGATTGGCCACGGGGGCGTCGTGATGATTGGTCAGGATCATGCCCCGGCGCAAGGCGCTGCCTGTGGGAGAAATGCGCTGAGCGCGCTCTTCGCCCAGGGTCTCGTCGCGGTGCCAATCGCCCCAGTAATAGGTGTGCATGGAGAAGAAGGAGGGGATCATACCCAGCGTTGCCATGGAGTCCAACT
>CAZXIX010000117.1:0-13682 GCA_964640855.1 uncultured Saprospiraceae bacterium | reverse complement strand
GGATCAATTCTTTTTTGTCTATCTTGGTAAAAAGCAGAATAGCCGGGAGGGGATTCAGCACTACCGGACCCGCCAGCGGGATCCAGATCCGGAACGGATCCGGAATTTCGATCGTTTGAGTTGGGCGATGGCCTCCGCAAGCCGGTTGGATGATTTTGAAGCGGCCATGCGAGAACACGAGATCCAGTTGAGTAAGCTCCTGGACATGCCCCGGGTAAAAGAAAGGCATTTCGCGGATTATGCCGGGGAGGTCAAATCGCTGGGAGCGTGGGGAGGAGATTTCGTGATGGTGACCGCGCGGGCTTCAGCAGAAGAAACCCGACGCTATTTTCGGGAAAGGGGTTTCGCCACCATTTTCAGCGCAGATGAGCTGCTGCATGGGTAATAAACCTCCCGTATTCGGTTCCGGCAGATTGTTGATCTCTGTTTGAATCCTGTAAAATCCGGGCTGCTTCCCTTCTTATGCAAACCCAGCACACCTGAAAGCATTATAGTACCCAGATTCAGGTGAAAAACAATTCTTTATTTATGCCCACCAAATGGTACGATGCAAAGGTGATCCGGATCGAGGACGCTTCCTCCATAACCCGCCGATTCTGGCTGAAGCTGGATCGGGAAGAACCGGTCTCCTTCACGGCCGGGCAGTTCTTCACTTTTGATCTGCCCATTCACGAAAAAAGGACCAAACGCTGGCGGAGTTACTCGATTGCCAGCGAACCCACCGACGACAATGTATTCGAGTTTTGCATTGTCCACCTGGAAGGAGGTACGGGGACCCACTATCTATTCAACGAGGTTGAGGTCGGATCTACGATTCGCATGAAAGGCCCCAGCGGGGTGTTTGTGCTTCCCGAACCCGTGGAGACCGACCTGGTCTTTATTTGTACAGGAACCGGAGTAGCTCCCTTCCGCAGCATGATCAAGGATCACCTACGGCAGGGCAAACCCCTCAAGAACGTACACCTGATCTATGGCACGCGCTATGCCGAGAACATATTGTATCAGGCAGAATTCGAAGCCCTTCAGAACGAATGGGACGGATTTCGCTATTCGGTGGCTTTATCCCGGGAGCCGGACTTATCGGCGCTGAATGCTCCTTTCGAACTCAAAAAGGGATACGTCCATCCATATTATATGGAGGAGTATCAAGAAGTCAGACCGGATATACAGTTCTACCTCTGCGGCTGGCGAAACATGATCGACGAGGCCGTAGAGAATTTGCGGCAAAAAATGGGCTACGACAGAACCCAGGTGGTGTTTGAGCTGTACGGCTGAGGGTTTCAGGGCGGATACCGAATGGTTGAGATCACAGGATTGGGACATCCCGAGATTTCGGCATGGCGACATCAAACCAATTTCCCGGCAATGCGTTACATTTGTTGAATCAGTCTAAATAAGAAAACGGATCTCATTTTATGGATACTCAGACTAAAAGTCCGGTCATGCTCTACACGGAGCAAACTCCCAATCCCGAATCCCTGAAATTCGTTACCAACCGAATGCTGTACAAGGGTACCGCTGATTTCCGCGAAGCGGAACTGGCGAAAGAATGGTCGCCCCTGGCTACCCACCTGTTTGAGCGGCCTTATGTGAACGGGGTTTACATCTGCAACAACTTCGTGACGGTCACCAAGGAGATGAACTACGCCTGGGAAGACATCATGCTGAAATTGAAGGAAGATATCAAGCAGTATGTGGAGGAGGGAGGCGAGATCCTGAAAGAAGGCTTTGCCGAGGCCATGGCCCAGATCGAGGAGGAAAGAGGTGCCGGCTATGAATACGACGAATCCGACGCCGAGCTCGTCAAAAAGATCAAGGACCTGATCGATACCTACGTCAAGCCGGCCGTCGAGATGGACGGCGGGAACATCGAATTCAAATCCTTCAAACAAGGGGTAGTGGAAGTGATCCTGCAGGGCTCCTGCTCGGGTTGTCCTTCATCCACCGTTACCCTGAAGGCCGGAATCGAAGGCATGCTCAAGCGCATGGTACCGGAGGTTCAGAGCGTGGAGGCACACATGGGATAAGAATATTTAGCGTTGAGGGTTTAGAGCTGGCGAGAGCTGGTTTACCCGGTCTCCTTCCAAGGGTCGAATGATAGCCTTCATCGCTGAAAAAGACTTGATCCTAAAAAAGCGCAATCGCTGATGGAGGTTGCCGCTTGCCCTGAAGCTGAAAACAGATCAGACTCTCATTCGATCAACCGACCCAGGAATTATCCCGGGCAATATATTTGGCATACATAAGCGCTCCCCCTGCCAAGGCCATGGTGGCTGTTACCAGGACGGCGCTGTTCATGAAACGGGCAGAATCCTCGCTCAAAGCCACGGGCAGGTGAACGGCAAAAGTGAGGAACAACAACCAGATGCTCAGGAGCACCATAGCCAATTTCTCGTATTTGCCCGTCGCTAATGCCAGGATGCATAGGATGTCGAGTACCCCGGTCACATAGGGAAGAAAAGAAAGCCCGGACAAATAACCCGGCATGTTGGACAGGAAGAAGTCGGTGTATAAAAAGTGGAAGACTCCAGCACCCAAAATGGGGACGGCAAACAGCCATTTTCCAAGACTCAGATAAGTATTCATAGAGGGACGGATTTCAGGATGCGACTCCCCAGCCAAATAAATATATAAATTTTACAACTTTCTCCAGCAAAAAAATGCCAGGGAAGCGCCAAGAAGATAGAATACCATGCCTGGCCAAATGCAGATGATCGGGCAGAAAAAATGCCCGGTAATTATGCCGTGCAAACCGAACCCCGACAATCGTGCCTAATCGTTTGAACGAATCTATATTTTAAAAAAAATACTTGGTTGCATTGAGGCTATGGCCTACTTTTACTTCATCGAATGGGCTCGTTAGCCTTGGCGTGTGAAGCGATCCAACTACTTCTGTCTTATGTTATAACAGAAGACGGTGAAATCCAAAAATCGATTCATCCCATTCGGGTTCGGGAAATGCATTTCATTCTCCACTATGAATGCCCCGCATCCGAAACGTGCCGGCCTTTCGATGCTTTGAACGGGGCACTGAATAGAGGCACTTTCCAAGTGGTGCAATTCCAGAACGAGTTTTTCCATCCTCTTTTTCCTGAAAAGGATAGGCTACATTCCAATCATTACATCCTTTTTGATTCCCATATCCGTTTTCGGGATCCCTTGCGTTTTCGAGTTCGGATATCAAGATCTTGCCGCCAGAGGCGGTATTTAAATTTCATGGATTCCGTCTTTCCTGAAGTCTGGAAGCCAGTCCTTACGCAAGCCTTTTCCCTTTGGGAATACAGGGTCTGCAACAAGTCTGCCAATATTTGGCCGGAAAGGTCCCTGCGACATTTCTGTAGCGAAGCTTTATCTTACTCAACAAAACCATGAACCGACTTTATTCCACTTTTACCCTCATCCTGGCCTTTGCCCTGTTCAGTGGCTGCGTGGCCAAAAAAGACCTGATCAATTTTGAAAACCAGGGCCGAGAATTGCCCAATCGACAATCCATTCAGCCGGTAGAAATTACCCTCGAGGCCGGGGATGTGGTCAACATTGAGATCTCCGGCTCGGATGAACTGACCCTGGCGCCGTTCAACGCCTCGCAGATCAACAACGGTCTCAACACCCTGGAGGCCATTCAGCTGACCGGATACTTGATCGACAACGATGGATTCATTACGTTCCCCATTGTGGGCGAGGTAAACTTCAAGGATTTGACCGTGAGCGAAGCCGCGGTCAAGCTCCAGCGGGAATTGAGCGATTACCTGAAGGACCCGGTGGTCAACGTGCGTCTGCTCAACTTTCGTGTGACGGTTTCCGGCGAAGTCAGAAGCCCGGGTCAATTTACGGTACTGAATGAACGAATTTCGGTACTGGATGCGTTAGCTTTAGCTGGAGGTTTGACCGATTACTCGAATCGAAACGCCGTACTTTTGGTAAGGGAGGAACAGGGAGTGCGAAACATGATCCGTTTGGATCTTCAGGCCGACAATTTCTTTGATTCTCCTTACTTCTACATGAAGCAGAATGATTTGCTTTACGTGGAGCCTAAAAGATACAAAACCGGCGCCGTGCCGGACCAGACGAATAAGTTCCTGCCCGTGCTGGGCGCAATCACGGGTGTAGCAGCGCTGTTGGTTACGATCATTAACTAAAGAAAAAATCCGAATTATGTCCAACCCCTCTCCATACCCGGGTGCTGTAGTAATTCCTTCCGACTCTTTCGATTCCGGGAATGACCTGAATTACCAAAAGCTTTTCCACAAGTTTTTCATCAGCAAATGGTATTACTATCTCATTTCCCTGGTTTTCTTCCTGGGGCTCAGCTACTTGTATGTGAAAACGTCTCAGCCGGTTTACGAGATCAGCAGCAAACTTTTCATCAAGGAAAAGAACCGGAACTATGGAGGCAGTGACGACTGGATCCGGGAAAACCTGAATTTTGTTGTTGCCTCCGAAAACGTGAAGAACGAAGTCGAACTGCTCTCCTCCTTTGCGCTGGTTGAATCTGTGGTCGAAGAACTGGAACTGCACAAGCACTATTATTGGGATTCCGGATTGATCGACTTTGAAGCTTTCCAGGACTATCCCATAGTGGTGGACACCTTTGAAGCCGGGCCCGGGGTAGACGGAGCCACCTTTGAATTGAAGGCGGGACCCACACCGGAAGAATTCGCCTTTTATGCGGATACCATGATGGGCGTTCATTGTTTCGGGGAAAGATTTCGCAATGAGTTCGGAGAATTTTTCATTTCCCGGAAGCACGAAAACCCCTTTTCTATTGACTCGGTCCTCTCGGTTTCCATCGGGACCATCAAAGGGACAGCGGAGAGTTATCACAACCGCCTGGAAGTTGATTTCGCAGATACCAAGAGCACCTCTTCCACTTTGGTGTTGAGCATAACGGATCCCGTTCCAGCCAGAGGGGAAGCTTTTCTGGAGCGGCTGATCCAAAATTACCGCAAGCGAAAGCAAAGGGAAAACATTGAAATCGCCAACCGGACGATGAGTTTCATCGACCAACGGCTGGCCGAAGTGGGATCGGAACTGCGTGCTCTGGAGAGCAATGTGGAGGCCTTCAAAGTGGAGCAGGAAATCGCCTCCACCACGACCTCCGACCTCACCATTGTCTTGCAGAACCTAAGCGACCTTCAAAACCAACAAAAAAACCTGGAGGTGCAATTGAGCCTGGTCGGGTCCATCCGCAGCGCTATTTCGACTCAAGGCGAAGAGCACCAGCTCATTGCCAGTAACCTTCCTCCGGGTTCCGATCAAATAGAAAAGCTGGTCAAGCAATACAACGATCTGGTACTGCGCCGGGAACAACTGCTCGTCACCGGACAACCTTCCAACCCGGCCGTAGTAGCGGCCAATCTGGAGCTGAATGGATTGAAGTCTTCCATCAATGAATCTCTGCGCGGCCTGGAAAACGATCTGGAGCGGCAGCTGAGTACCAAGAACAGCCAGCAGCAAACGCTTACCAGTAAGCTCCGAAGCGTCCCCCGGAAGGAACGGGTCCTTACCGATAAGGACCGGAATCGGCAGATCACCGAGGATTTGTACAATTTCCTGCAACGCAAACGCGAAGAAGCCTCTCTCGCTTTCCTGTCTGAATTTACCGACCTGAACGTGATCGATCCGCCGAGAGCCAGTTCCAACCCGGTAGCTCCGAAATCCAAACAGATCTATCTCGGAGGTGCCTTCGGTGGCATGGTGGTTCCTTTTCTCATCTTCTACCTCGGAAGTTTTTTCCGGGATTCGGTACTGGATGAAAACGACATCAAAGCTTTACTGCCCGATGTCAGCGTTCTGGGCGTGATCAGCAAATTCAAGGGAAAGGAGAAACAGGTCGTCTTGCGACAACGAAACACCATTACCGCGGAGCAGTTCCGATCGCTCCGGATCAATGCCCGGTTCCTCCACCAGCAATCGCCCGTGGTGTTCATGATCACCTCCAGTACCAGCGGGGAGGGCAAAACCTTTATCGCGACCAACCTGGCGACCTCCTTCAGCATGACCAAAAAGAAAGTTGTCATCCTGGATTTTGACCTTTACAAGGGGGACCTCCTGCGTTATATGGGTGAGACGGTCGAAACCGGCCTGACCGACTATTTGTACGGTTCGGTCTTTGTGGAAGACATCATCTACCCTTCTCAAAACATTCCCAACCTGGATGTGATCGGCGCCGGACCTCTGCTGACCATGCGCAACGAGCTCTTCTCCGAGCAGAAGTTCAACGATCTCTTTGCTTACCTCCGGGCTAAGTACGAGATAATTCTGGTGGACACGCCTCCGATGGGAATTATTTCAGATGCCTTGTTGTTGCAGCAATACGTGAATCTTTCTCTGCTGGTGGTGAGGTCGGGGCATACCAAGAAGCAAATGCTTCAGCGCATGAACAAGATCATTGAGATGAAACAGATTACCAATCCGTTTGTGATCCTCAATGACGTCAACAAATCGACCTCCTACGGACGCGGATACGGCTCCTACAAAAAGTATATAAAAGGTTCGGCTTAAATGATTATTTTCAGGGAGCTTTGAACGAGGATTTGGCTACTGGTTAAATTCCCCCCTTTTTTGCCGGCTCCCTGCCGGTGTTCTAAGGCTTTGGCTATCTACATCCCTTCTTTTTATTCGATCACTTTCGAATGCCCGGCTTCATGTGGGCCGGTCTAACTCGTTTGTCTCATGAGCACTCAAGAAATTACAAAGCCCAAAATGGCCCTTACCCGAAAGATGTACTACGACCTGGCGGGTAACAAGATGGGGTATCTGCGGAATAAAGCAAGAACCGAATGGCAACTGATCGGGATCATTTTCATTGACTGGTTGCTATTGAACGCCAGCGTATTGGCAGCCTTGCACCGCAAGTTGAATCTGCAGGAAAACATGGAGCTCGTTCTTTGGCCCCTCCTGATCATCAACGCTTTAGCCATTCCCATTGCCACCTACACCAATGTTTTCCGTGTCTTTGAGGGCATTCGCCTTCCCCTGAAGATCAGGGATCTGCTCTGGAGTTCGGTTTTCCTGTTCGGTACATTCAGTATCGTTTATTACCCGTTCTTCTACCCGAAGATCCAGGCTAATTTCGTTCTGGAAGCCCTTCTTCTTTTCGTGGTCCCGGCCACGGGCATTCACATGATGTCTCGTTTCCTGCACCGAAAGAATGCTGCCTTCCTGTCTTATGCCGTAATTGGCGGAAACCCCGACAGCCTCCGCTATCTGGATCAGGTTTTGTCCAGCATTTACGGCACCAACACTTTTTGCCTGGGGCGCTTTGCAGATGTAGAGATCCCGGGAATCATGTCACTGGGAGGCTTTGAAGAAATTTCCGATTACCTGAAGCGGAATAATAACGTCAACAAGGTGATCTACCTGAACAGCCCTCTGCACACAGACGAGGTGAAGCAGATCAGCCGGATTTGCCGCACCCAGTTTATCGAATTTGAGGTGATCCCGACCGAGGTGGGTCTGTTTGGCCGCGGTACCTTGCTCGAGCAGGTATCCAATCTGCCGGTCCTCCGGCGCAGAAAAGAGCCCCTCAAACAATTCAAGAACCGCTTGCTGAAGCGCCTTTTCGATCTCGTATTTTCATCTCTCGTGATCCTGCTGATCTTCCCCTGGTTGATCCCCTTGATCGGCCTGTTGATCCGATTGGAATCCCGGGGACCCATCTTTTTCACCCAGACCCGGACCGGATACTGGAACAAGCCTTTCAAGTGCTACAAGTTCAGGTCTATGAAGGTGAACAAGCAGGCGGACAGCCAACAGGCGGTGAAGCAAGATGCGCGGATTACCCGGATCGGGAAGCTACTTCGCAAGACCAACCTGGATGAATTCCCGCAGTTCATCAATGTTTTCAAGGGCGAAATGTCGGTCGTAGGCCCGCGCCCCCACATGCTGAAGCACACAGAGGTTTATTCCGACCTGATCGACAAATTCATGGTTCGGCACGAAGTGAAACCCGGCATTACCGGCTGGGCGCAGGTCAATGGCTGGCGTGGCCCCACCGGAGAACTCTTCCAAATGAAAAAGCGGGTGGAATTCGACGTGTACTACATCGAGAACTGGAGCATCTGGATGGATTTCAACTGCATTTTCCTCACCGTATTCAATGTATTCCGCGGTGAAGAGAATGCCTTCTGATCAATGCCGAAATATTTTCCCTGTTGGTCAAAGGGAAACCAGAAATTCAATTTTACCCTTTACCAACCCGACTTAACCTAAACAATCGTTTACATCCCATGGAAAAGAAAAGAATCCTCGATCTCTTTCCTCCGTTGAAAGAGCATACCGAGTACGTTAAAGAAAATGGCCCCGAGCTTTTCGCTCCCCAGCACTATTGGTTTTATGATAGTTTGATAGCAGCCGGACACGAAGTGGATTTCATGGATTCCGATGAGAATACCTGGCTCAACAAGCTGGGAACCCGACTCCGGTTCCGGTTTTTACAGCAGGAAATGGACGCTTTGAAGGTGATCCGCAAGTACGACCTGATCTATGCTCCCTACATCAGTTATGTGTTCTTTCTTTCCATTCTGAAAGTCCTGGGGCTGATCCGCAAGCCGATCGTAGTCTTTTCCCATGCTCCCCTGACCCGTCCGCCCTCCAATAACTGGCTGAAGAAAATATATCGAAACGTCCTGAGATACATCCAGGTCAAGGGGCCCGACCGGATATTTTTGCTCAGCAAACCGATCCTGGATAAAAGCAACGAACATCCGATCAAAGGCAACTTTGTACAGGTCCAGCATTTCGGGGTTCATTTCGAATTTTTCGATGCTTACGCCAAAGCCCAATCTCAACCCCCCTCTGCGGATTATTTCTTTACCACAGGCGGCAACCACCGGGATTTTGACACCCTGGTCGAAGCGATGCGAGGCATTGACTACCGCTTGAAGGTGGTCACGATCGATGAAAACCTGCAAAAGCACGTCTCCGTAGAGATTCCCTCCAACGTAGAAGTGGATACCTCTCTTCCTTTCAACCGGGGCTCTACGGGTTATATGCGCAAGGATTACTACAACGCCTTTGCTGTGCTGGTGCCTCTGACCCGCGACTACGAGGGGCAACTTGAAACCTTTGGCGCCACGGTCGTTGCCGAAGGCATGGCCATGGGGAAACCCATCATTTGTACCCGGAACCCTTCTTTCCCCTTTGATCTCGAAAAGGAAGGCGTGGGTATTTATGTGGATTATGGCGATGTAGAAGGATGGCGACGCGCCATTCAGTACCTGGTCGACCATCCGGATAAAGCACGGGAGATGGGCGAGCGCGCAAGAGAACTCGTCAGGGACAAATTCAACTATACCCTCTTTTCCCGGGAGGTGGTCAATACGATCCATGACG
Source organism: uncultured Saprospiraceae bacterium (assembly GCA_964640855.1). Taxonomy (GTDB): domain Bacteria; phylum Bacteroidota; class Bacteroidia; order Chitinophagales; family Saprospiraceae; genus JAJDFU01. The sequence continues at coordinate 4,346 of CAZXIX010000117.1, read as the reverse complement.
CCATGGGACTGGACCCGTTGGATTTCGAGCTCAAACTGCCTTATACCTATACCCGGAAATTCGAGTATACCAATTCATAAGGCCGGGGCCTGAGGCGATCGCCTTTCCGGCCTTTAAACGCCGAGCTGAAACGCCCCGATTTTCCTATCCTTCCCCGGGCCGAGGCATACAGGGTCTCATGAGCCCCGGGGGTAATCAAGCGTATTCCATCCTGGCAGTCAGGTCCTACGCATTCCCTTTTCCGAATATCGATTAGATCCCTACAAGGGAAAAACTGGACGCAGGAAAAATCCGACATGAACAAAATCATCTCCAAGATCAGACCGCTTTCTTACTTCGTCGCTTTTCTGAATAAAGGGCAGGCAAGAAGCGTAAAGGCCAAGAAGAATATCCTGGGCAGATTTGCCATCAAGGGGATCGATATCGTACTCAGCTTGATGTTTGTACCCTTGACGCTGAACTACGTGGACCCGGCCCGTTACGGTATCTGGTTGACGGTCAGTTCGGTGATCGGCTGGCTCGCTTTTCTGGACATCGGCCTGACCAACGGGCTTCGCAACAAGCTGGCTGAAGCCCTGGCCAAAGACGACATCCCCCTGGCCCAGACCTACGTCAGCACCGCTTACGGCATCCTGGGCGCCATTTTTGGTTTTGCCTGGCTGGCTTTCCTGCTGGTAAATCCGTATCTGGACTGGGCCTCCTTTCTGGGGCTCGGCGCCGAATACAACGATGATGTAAAAGCCCTGGCGCTCATAGTGTGCACCTACGTCTGCATGCGCTTTGTCTTGCAGATCGTAAATGCGGTACTCAATGCCGATCAGCATCCGGCTCAGGAATCCCTGATCCTTCTGATCGGAAGGGTGCTTTCCTTTTTCATCATACTGGCGCTGGTCTATACCACCCAGGGCTCCTTGGTCAAGTTGGGCTTGGCCCTCTGCGTGGCCCCCATCGTTGTCTTTATAGCCGCCAATATTTTCTACTTCCGGGGGAAATACGCCAAGCTGCGGCCCAGATTATCAAAGATCCATTTCGAGCACTCCAAAGACCTGCTCAATCTGGGCGTGATCTTCTTCATCATCCAGATTGCCGCCGTCATCCAGTTCCAAACCGCCAACATCATCATATCCCGCGAATTCGGATCTGTCGACGTTACGAATTACAACATCGTCCATAAGTACTTCGGGATCATTCAAATGGCCATGGTCATTTTCGTTTCGCCTTTTTGGTCGGCTTCGACCGAGGCCTTCATCAAGGAAGACTTCAAATGGATCAAAAAAAGCATGTCCTATTACAATCTGCTGGTTGTGGGCCTGACGCTGGTCAGCTTCGTCATGCTTATTTTCTCGCAGCCCGTATTTGATCTCTGGCTGGGCAAAGACATTCTCGACATCGAATTCCAATTGACCCTGTGGGGATTCCTGATGATCATTGTGAATATTTTCGGATCGGCGTTCGTCAACTTTCTCAACGGCATCAGCGCACTCCGGATCCAGTTCGTTGCCAGTCTGATCAGCCCCTTGATTTTCCTGGGGTCCGCCTATCTGCTGATCCGGTATTTCGATGCCGGGGTACAGGCCCTGTTCATGGCTTCGATCATTGCCAATTTCAACGGGTGGATAATTGCCCCCTTCCAATACTTCCAGATCATCCACCGCGGGAAACGAGGTATTTGGGTACGCTAAAAACCATCAAAAGCTATAGTCCAATGAAAGTGGTCCACATACAATACCGGGCAACCTCCTCAGGGGATTTCGCCCAACGATTGAATAAAGAGTTCATGGGGGACGGACTCGACTCCAGCATCATCACCTTGTACGGCGATGGGAATCCCAACCAGAAGATGAAGATCCTGGGGCCGAAAGAAAGGTTCAAAGCCCGGATGGACAACCGCTTGCAGGGTTACCTGACCCGAAAGAGGGACAAAACCCGAGGCATGTTCTCCTACCCCGTTTTGGGCAGCGATATCAGCAAGCTGGAAGAGGTCCGAAATGCCGACGCCATCTATTTGCACTGGGCGCTCATGGGTTTTCAAAACCTGAACACCATCGAAAATCTCGCCAAACTGGGAAAACCGATGATCATCATCCTGCACGATATGTGGCCCATAACGGGAGGATGTCATTACAGCTTTGGCTGCGAGAACTTTAAAGACGGCTGCCATCATTGCCCCATGTTCCCCAGCGGCGGGCAAAAACTGGCGTCGACGGGCTTCAAAAAGAAGTTGAAATTCTACAACAAGTACGATAATCTGTTCTTCGTAGCTCCCAGCATATGGATCTACAACCTGGCCCTGGAATCCGGACTGACCCGCGACAAGCCGGTCCATTACATTCCCCACGTGTTGGATCGCCAGATCTTCAAACCCATTGGGCGGGACACCGCCCGGTACATTTTGAACCTGGACCCGAAAGATCTGATCATTGCCTTCGGGGCCGTCAACATCGACAGCCCCTACAAAGGATGGAAGTACCTGCTCGGGGCGCTGAATAAACTGCACGCGAAAAACAAATACGACAACATCTCCACCCTGATCTTTGGCGGGGCGGGAGACCGCTCTTCTCCATATTCGATCCCTTTTCCGGGAAGGTTTACGGGTCGCATATCGGATGAACACGCCATGTCGCTTATCTTTAATGCGGCAGATGTTTTCGTGGTGCCTTCGCTAAGCGAGACCTTCGGCTATGTTATCTTTGAATCGCTGGCTTGCGGAACGCCCGTGGTGGCCTTCGATACGGGGGGCATTCCCGATCAGATCGTACACCGGTCAAACGGCTATCTCGCCAATTACCGAGACGAAGAGGATTTGATGAAGGGTATAGAATATTGTCTGGACAACGATCTGGATGCGGCACCCAAGCCGGAGTTTAACAATCCCGCGGCCATGGAGAAACATCTCGAATTGATAAACCGAACCGTCGTTTCCTATTCCTGATGAATATGGTTAAGAATCCGACCCCCCATTTGATTGTGAGTGACCCTTCTGTTATGAGCTATCTGGCTTACGTGCGGAAGGACAACTTCCTCATTGACGCCTTTTTTGCGGGGTTCATCCTGTACACCATCAGCTATACGCTCGCCCATACGGATCAATTCAGTTGGGTGATCTGCCAGGCTTTTCAAAGCATGGGAATAGGGGTCATGTTTCTGAGTGCCCTTCCCCTGATCCGGTGGCGTTTTGAGAATAACTACCTGCGTTTCCTTTATTCCATCTATGTTCCCTGGCTGATGATTGTGGTATTGCGGGGTTTCTCTATGGATTTCGGCATCATTAAAAACATGTTGTTCGATTCCTATTTCGGGGCCCTTCCCTATTTTGTACCGCTTATCCTGCTGTTTCCGAAAAACCTGTTCTTCTACAATCGGCTGTTCGATGTCATCATGATCCTGGCCTTTTGGAATATCGCTTATGACCTGTTCTTTTTCAGGGGACTCATAGACGGAGACCTGCTGAATCTCTGGAGCCAGGGGCTCGCCGAAGAGGCAAAAACGATGGGCATACCAGCCGGCTTCATTGTCTTGACCTTCTCCTATCATACCCGACGCAGGAAGCTGATTGCCATTGGCACCTTACTGATGATCTTCTTTTTTGCCACGATACGTGGCCGGAGGGGACTCATGCTCATTTCCATGTTGCCTATGGTGTTTGCGTACCTGTTGTACCTGATCCAGGGTAAATATCGCGTCATCGGCGTTGCGCTCACCGTGATCACAGGTTTGCTTATCGTTTCTTTTCAAACAGCCAGTATCCTGGGTGAATCCAATGTTTTTGACAATGTCAAAGAGCGCGGCACCGTGAATACCCGCCTCAATGTGGAACAGGCTTTCTTCAAGGATATGGAATTTGAGTCCATGATCATCGGCAGGGGCATGAACGGTACCTATTTTTGCCCAACCCTCATAGACGTGGGGGCCGGCACCTTTGATCGGGGGGTCATCGAAACCGACTATTTGCAAATCATTCTCAAGGGAGGGCTCATCAGCCTGATCCTTTTGCTTTTGATCTTAATACCTGCCATTTGGAAAGGGATTTTCCGATCCAGGAACTTGCTTTCCAAGGCAGCGGGAATCTGGATCCTATACTGCTTGATAGCCATGTACCCGGCCAATCTTCACACCTTCACCTTGTTTTACCTCATCGTTTGGGTGTCTGTCGGGATTTGTTACTCCGATACGCTGCGGAATATGCCCGATGCGGTGCTGAAGCAGTTTTTCAAGCAGAAAATCGGGTTCACCCACTAAGAAGAACACCGGAGGCTTTTTGGTGTGGGCGGCAATAAGGCTACCCTCATTCTTCCACACTTTCGGTTTTGCATGGAGATAATCTACATCCCCACAGCAAGGAACAA
>CAZXIX010000116.1:0-13817 GCA_964640855.1 uncultured Saprospiraceae bacterium | reverse complement strand
CACCCAAAATAATAACCTATAAGTTTTACCGAATTACTTTTGAACACTTACTTAGAAGCTACTTAGAAGCCCCCTAGAGCAACTCAATCCCAAAAACAAATAGCCAGATCAGGGCATGGACGCCGGTCGCTATGACCAGGCCGCGCATGGCTTGGGGCCAGTTCCGGATCTGGAAAATCTGGAGCAGGATCAGATTGGCGCAAATACCGATCAGAAAGAGCGTTCTGGTTCGGAATTGTTCGGTGAAAGGCACTTCCTGGGGTATCAGTTCGTCCAGACCGTTGAGAACGCCGATCAGAAAGAGGTAGGCCAAAACCGGGGTGATAAGTCCGGCGATCAACCCCAGCCAGAGGGTATCCTTTTTGAACATAGACAGCTCTTAGTGCGAAACGGCTTCCAGATCGCTCATGCGTTCCTTGAGGGTCTTCAGCGACCGGTAATCGGTAAGGTCATGCATGGAAGGCACCACGGATATGTACCCGTTGTCGAGCGCCCAGATGTCGGTATCGTCTTTGTGATCATCCAGAACAAAACGACCGGTGAGCCAGTAATATTTTTGACCCCGGGGGTCCTTGCTTTCCAGAAATTCTTCCACCCAGCGGGCTTCGGCCTGTCGGCAGATCCGGATGCCTTTGAGGTTGCCGTCGGGCAGATTCGGGATGTTGACGTTGAGCAGGCTGCCTTCGGCCAGCCCGTTTTCCAGGACGTATTGCATCAGCTTCCGGATGTAGGGTTTTCCGGGTTTGAATTGCGCGTGGAAAGAGTAATCCAGCAAACTGAAGCCAAGGGAAGGGATGCCTTCGAGCGAGGCCTCCATGGCAGCCGAAAGCGTGCCGGAATAGATGATGTTGATGCTGGCGTTGGAACCGTGGTTGATCCCGGACACGCAAAGGTCAATCTCCCGCTCCCGCAGAAGCACGTTTTTGGCCAGCTTGACACAATCGACCGGCGTGCCGGAGCATTCGTAGGCTTCGATACCTTCGAATACCTCCACCCGATTCAGGCGCAAGGGCTGCGAGATGGTGATGGCATGCCCCATGCCCGATTGAGGCGAGTCTGGTGCAACTACGAAGACTTCTCCCAGGCTTTGCGCAATTTCGACCAGGTTGCGAATGCCCGGTGCGTTGATCCCGTCGTCGTTGGTGACCAGAATAAGCGGTTTTTTCATGAAGTGGTTTTTGTGTTGGGGTGAGATCCGATCTATGTAAATGATGCCCCAAAATAGGCACACTTTATGAATTGTGAATGTTCGAAGGCTGTTTGTCGAAAGGATAAGGATGAAGCCTGCGAAAGTCGGCTTATCAATCCGCCGGGTCCTTCGCAGCCGGGGAATCACTTTAACCTTTTCCTGACTCTGAGAACAGGATGTTGATTGCGGCTGTTTATAGCTTCGCAAATATTTTACAGATCATGGCAGAAAGTTATCCCAAAGGCGTATTACTGGTCAATTTAGGAACACCCGACTCCCCCAGGCGAGGCGACGTTTACCGGTACCTGAAACAATTTCTCCTGGATCCTCGGGTCATCGACTACCCCTGGCTGGCCCGCAACCTCCTGGTTCGGGGCATCATCGCTCCCTTTCGCTCCGGAAGTTCGGCCAAGCTGTATAAGAAGCTCTGGACGGAAGAGGGTTCGCCCCTCAAGTTTTACGGAGAGAGGGTCGCCGATGGGGTACAGAAGATCCTGGGCGAAGATTATGTAGTGGAACTGGCCATGCGCTACCAGAATCCCTCCATCGAGTCTGCCCTGGATCGCCTGATGGAAAAGCGGGTGAGCGAAATCCTGGTGCTGCCTATGTTTCCACAATACGCTTCTGCGACCACCGGATCGGTGCACGACGAGGTGATGCGTTTGTTGCGGAAAAAGGAAGCCATTCCGACCGTCAAGCTGGTGAACTCCTACTACAACCTGCCGGCCATGATCGACATCTTTGCCGACAATGCCCGGAATTTTGACCTGGACAGTTACGATCACATCCTGTTCAGCTACCACGGCCTGCCCAAGCGCCAGTTGAAAAAAGGCGACCCCAGCGGGAAGTATTGCCAGCAGGTGAAAAACTGCTGCAGCCGGATCAGTGGAGTCAACCAGTTTTGCTATTCTGCCCAATGCCACGGCACCACTCGCGCCATAGCCGAGAAGCTTCAGTTGGATCCTGACCGATACACGACCACCTTCCAGAGCCGTTTGGGGCCGGAAGAATGGGCCCAACCCTACACCAGCAAGGTGATCGAAGAGCAGGCCGAAAAGGGAGTCAAGCGACTGCTCGTATTTTCGCCGGCTTTTGTAGCCGACTGCCTGGAGACCCTCATCGAGATCAGTTATGAATACCAGGAAGAGTTCGAGGAGATGGGGGGCGAAAAGGTGGACCTGGTCCCCAGCCTGAACGATAATCCCAGGTGGATAGCCGCCGTTGCCGATTTGGTGCGAACGGCTTAGATGAAAGATCCCAGTTGAGAATCTGGCGGGGAAGCATTCGGGCTTTTGCCAAAGGGGGGATAGCCATTCGTAATCCTTTGAAACTAATTGATTATATTGATATGGTAAAATGTGCATAATCAGTAAATTATGAACGTGATTACGTTACTGGTGCTGCTTAGGCAAGTCACTATAAGATCTATTGACAGGGGGAAAATCTTATTGCAAGAGGGGGAGACTAAAAAAGACGTATTTTTTGTCCGAAGAGGATTGGTCCGGAGCTTCGGTACCAATGAAAAGGGGGATGAAATAACGTTTCAGCTTTATCCCGAATATCATTTTTTCGGCAATGTGCATTCCATTTTCTTTAATGAGCCCTCCCATTTTTCTTATGAGACCCTGGAGCGTACAAAAATCTATACTATAAACTATAACTCCTTCCAAGATGCGATCTCTAAAAACCCCAAGTTGATGGAGTTTAACAGGATGTATATTGGAAAAAGCGTAATGAAACAAGCCTTCCAAAGGGTTGAATCCTTTGTATTTCTGTCGCCGGAAGAACGCTATCAAAAATATGTAGAAGACTATCCCAACGTCATCAACCGGGCCCCCGATAAATATATTGCCAATGTTTTGGGGATAACGGCCGTTTCCTTGAGCCGGATCAAAGGGCGGATCGCCTCCAAAAAATAGCCCTGCTTTCATTTCTTATCTTTTGTTATTGACGAGAGCTTAGGGTTTGACGTAGCTTACCCTCTTAAATATAAGATCTGTTTTCATTCGTAAATCGGAGCAGGATCAGTCTGTTTTCAGGTTGATGGTCCAGCCAATAGTACTATCAGTGCCAGGGTGGGAAGGGTGCAGTTTTTTTATCCTAAGTCTACCGGACGAGGAAAAGAAGCCCTCTTGCGAAGTCTGAAATCGCTCCGGAACGCCCTGAAAGCAAAATAATTGGCGATCCAGTCGCAGTTTATGAATTTGAAACAGATTCCGGCTTTGTAGCAAGGGAATTACCTAATGGGGGATCTTAAAACCAAGTGTTCATTTAGCCTTTTATTCTTCCTGCTAAGTGTTGATCACGGAGACTCATTCATCACCTTGCGGTTAAATATTTGTATACCAAAACGGTCAGAAGATCCGCTGGATAAAAGACCGTTTGTCTTGCAGATGTTCGGGGGCGGTTTTGTGGAAGGCGACAAAGTCCTCATGCATGGCGATGGTATGGAGCTTACCCCTGGGAATATACATTTTAAGAATTGAACAGGATTTCAATAACCAGATCATCAAATGGGTAAAGAACTAGGCAGGATTGCTTATGACGAAGATTATTTTACCCAGGCCCCCTGTAAGTCAACGCATCAGATTGCCCTACGGCTGACACGGTGAGAGTACCGGACAACAAGCATCCCGGAGATCCTTCGCAGGGCATGTGCGAAAGTCAAAGCCAACCCCATAGTTGTACAAAAGTGAATGAAAATATAGCAGTAGTTACCTGGGAGGATGAAGATCCTGTAACTATTGGATAGGATAGAAAGAAATGAAAAAACAGAGCAAAGCAAGTGAAATGCGTAATAGCAGGAAACCTGCTGCGTGGTAAGGTTGGTGGGAGGCGCCAATCACATCCCTGTCGGGAAAGAACCCGGCTCGCGACCTGCCACCTCCTGGGCCTTAATTCAAAATGAAAAACTACCTAAAATGAAAAAATCCATTTTTCTAACGTTTTTAATTACGTTAAGCATTCTATCCGCGACCTCAGGTCAGGATACGACCATCAACTATCCGGCCGGGATATTTGCTACTATTTTTGACGGGGATCTGATCGAGGCAGACTATTGGTCGAACGAACCGAAGATCCTTTCCGCCGGAATGGGCTTTTGCGATATTGGTGGCGTGCCTTTCGATGTACTCACCGAAGAAAATGTACGACAAGCAGGAGGTGCATGGTTGTCGGATATTGATTGTGACACAAGCAATACGGTGGTATACACCAGTACTGCAACACAGCAGCAATTAGGAGCTCTTTATGTTCTACAAACGCCCTATGGAGAACTGAAGGATGGATCCATTGGCCTGGATGGGCTCCCTATTGTATTTAGTTGGCCTGTGCTGACCAACACCATTGATCTGACCGATTTCCAATTCACCTTGAATACCGGAGAAATCGTGAGGCCTCTGGCTGCCAGTTCGCAGCCCAATTTTGAAAATAATGAACGCAATTGCGTAGTCGTATGGGCTGATTGGGGAAACCGGTTACCGAGCAGTGATCCCGATGTGCGATTTCCGGTAAAGTGTGAAATTGTAGCGGACGATACGCCTTTAACGCTGGTAGGTCCCAACAATCAGTTGGTCAGTGCAGTAGGACTTACCTGGGAAACTACGACTAGTCCCTATGATGAAAATAATGGCCCCAGATTGGTGGGGGCAAAGTTGAATTATGTAGGCGACCGTAATGATGGGGAAGGCGTAAGTAACTCTATTACTGAACAAATACTGGCTGACATAATAACTCCAAATTCTGAGTTTGACCTGTATGGCGGCGGGGATTTCAGGCTCCGTATCCTAACGACCGGCGGTTTTTCTCCGGATGGTGTACGAGGCGTACTCCCTACCGATTTTGAAAAGTTTTTTCGAATTCACGTAAGGGGAGAAAATGGCGATACGGTACTGATCGAAGAAGATAGTGTGGATTATCAGGTACTGGGCGGTACATTAAGGGTCATTGGACTTTCTGATCTCGGCGCCGCAGCAGGAGGCGATGTGGAGTACGGTGATTGTTATACCGAAGATCGGGATAATTACATCGACATCATCCTGGTGGGCGATACGGCTGCTGCCCGGAACATTTTATTTCTCGAAATTCCAAGTTTGGAAGTGGAAGGCTATCAGCCATTTTACAACCCGGGCGGACCCGGGACTACGCCCTTTCCGGAAGTGACCTACACAGAACCGGGTCCACGTGATTTGGAGCCCGTCATCATCGCACTGGACGACCCCATGCGCGTCACCTTTGACGTCAGGCCATCTACCGATTCCATAAATTTTGTGACTTACAGCATTCTAAACACACCCGTCCTGCCCGAAGGGATCGAATATGATCCTGACAGAGAGGCCTTCCTCATTTCATCGGCAGTTGGAGGAGCCATTAATCTGGTTCGCACAGACGGTTCCTTTTCCAATTTGGTACCCGCAGGGGTATTCAACGGCAACGGAACGTTCGGTTTGCAAATTGACACAACTAACAATCGATTAATGGCGGTTGGTGCCAATATACAGGACCCAACAGTAGCCTGGTTATTCAGGTTTGATTTGGCGGATGGCGCGTTAATTGATTCTATAGATTTAGCAGCCATAACTCCCGGGCCGGGTCTGAATTTTGTTAATGACGTGGCGGTAGATGCGGAGGGTAATGCTTATGTGAGCAGTTCCGACCGAGGCATCATTTATAAAGTTAATGTGGACGGTGAAGCATCCCTGTTTTTCCAGAATAACAGTTTCGCTCCACCCAACCCCGTTACACAGAATGGTTTCAACGGCATTGAATACCACGAAGATGGATTTCTGCTTGTAGTCCATTCTATCGATGACAAAATCTATAAAATTCAGATTGACAATCCATCTGAAATTACAGAAGTGAGTATACCTGATGGTTTTTTACGGAGTGGCGATGGCATGTTCCTGGATGGCGATGAACTAATCGTGATCAGCAATGCGGCTAATGAGGCTGCAGATCCTGACGATAGCGATCCGATTGTTCCTTTTGTTACCAAGTTTATGAGCAGTGATGATTGGAATTCCGCTGATCCGGTGGGAGACACCTACGCGACGGGCGATGTTTTCCCGACAACCGCCGTGAAAGTGGGGGAGGATTATTTTATCAATTATGCCTATTTCAATTTTCTGGCTTACCAAAACCCCCCTGTAAACTATCTGATTTCCAAGGCCAGCTTTGACTTCAAACAAAGGTATTCTGGTTCGGCAAGAGATATACCCAGAGTAAACACCCCCATCGTACCCTTTTCCTACGGTGAAGAATATCCGGAACTTTTTTATGCGGACTGTACCAGTCCGATCGCAGATGGTGTTCCGGATTTAACGGGAGAGTGGGTAGAAACCACGGTTACCCTCAATGGGGAGGAATTTGCTCCCCAGCCTATTCCGCGTCGCGAACGGATCGAACAATGCGGCAGCCGCATCCTGATAGCCAGCAACGGCGTACTACACGAAGTATTTCAAGCCGACAGCACGCTGTTTAACGGAGTGAATGATGTAGATCCAAACGGCCAACCCATCCATTTTGCCGGCAAGTTTGAGGAAAACGTCTTTGTGCTTACTCCGGTAATAACCGATACCAATCAAACCGTTCTGGACATAACCCGGGAGTTAATCCAGGATGATAGTGGAAACGACGTACTCAAGTTTGTTAATCCGAATCTGGGCTCAACGCGCTATTTGAAAAAAGAAACAGCGGTCTCTACCAAAGATTTGACTCTTACCCGTAAGTTTAAGGTCGTACCCAACCCTTTCCGAAACCAGACTTTCGTTACCTGGGACAATATAGAGAATGAAACCTATCAAGCTCAGTTGTTAAATGTGACGGGTCAGGTGGTAAGAAGATACTCAAATGTAAGAGGTGAATCCCTGGTGGTAGAAAAAGGTAATTTATTGCCCGGTATCTATTTCCTGAACGTTATCGACGGAGCAGGGAATTTTGGGACCGTGAAATTGTTGTTACTCGAGTAACTTGCGACATTCCAGGGTGTGTCTGAAAAAGGGTTGTAGCCCGAAGCCCGCCGGCAAGGCAGGGATATTATTCAGACACACCCTGATTCAGAGCTATTGATTTTCCAAAAAAGCATTGATCTGACGGTACTCCTCCTTTCCCTTTTCAGTCAGGTAGGGTAAGATCATGTACCACGTCATATCCAGCATATCCATGGGTTTGTCAAAAACCACGTCAGGGGTGATGATCTTGCTTTGTATATTCCAAAAGGCTCCCACCATCCATACATTGTGTGTCAAAAAATTATAATTAATGCCTGCATCTTCAGGGATCATTCTACCAGTCTTAACGTAATGATCAAACAACAACCTTCCCTGTTTGAAGCGTATTAAATTGGTTTCCTGGTATAATTTTCCCACCTCCGGATAATTGCGAACGATATAAACCAGGTCGTGAAAGAAAAAACGATGTTTTTCCATGAAATCCCGGAAATTGCCCATGATCTTCCTGAAATCATGCAGGGTCAAGTAGCCATCCAGTTTGATAATCCCCCGGGAGTCGGCATCCATTTTCTCGTAAACCTCTTTTACCAGGGTGGCTTTGGTCTTAAAATGATAGGTCAAGTTGCCAGTGCTAATGTCCAATGCTGCTGCTATCTGGTTGGGAGATGTAGAGGCTATGCCTCTTTCATTGAACAACTCAACCGCCTTATTAAGGATCTTCTCTTTCAATGCCATAAAAAATTAGCACTCATATGCTATAATTGTTTCCCGATTAGTACAAAAGTACTAAATTGAATCCCGTTCAGGTTAGTGTACGTCAAATTCCTCCGACAGTGTCATGAAGAGGAGGTTAAATCGTGGTTTAGCCACGGTTACCTTTTTGGATACCCAAAAGTCGGGGCAAACCCTAATAAAACAGGACAGAGAGATGAAATCTACATTCTATTTTCCTTATCTTCAATCGATGATGGCCCTGATTTTAATGGTCGGAATCGGTTTCGGTTGTTCAAAACTGAGTAACCGTCGTGAAATTTCATTGTCAGATACTATTCCGGAAATAGATAAGACAAGAGAAGCCAAAATACTAACGGTTTTTTTTGGCTTGGACAATGCATTGCCCCCCAGGTCAAGGGTCTTATATTGGAATGCGCCGGGAAAGGACGGCATGCCTATTGTTTTTTCGCTGGAAGTTGACCCCACCACGCTCGAAGCTTCCGACTTTGAAGTTACCTCCAAAGACGGCACCGCATTTGAGGTTGAGGCGGCTACTTTACTCCCCGCCAATGAAGAGTTTGAGCTTAGAACCGTATTGCTCATTGGAGAGTATGGCAATCATCCGGACAACCCACCTGCCTTGGTCAAGATAGCGGGTGATCTAATGAGTAGAACCGGGAGAAATTTCAAGGGAGAAGTTGCCGATGTAATTCCACTGGAAGAAGGACCTGTTTTGAGCTATGCCGAATTTTTTACGATCGACGAAGACTATCCGTACGTGGAGGAGGGATTGGGTTGCGATTGCCCAAAAGAGGAAACACAAATGGTGGTCAAAGCCGTTTGGTCAGGCGGCGTAAGGGCGGTCAATGAAGAAGAACTTGGACAGAGTGAGGTCAATGATTTTTACGTCACTATGGTTAGAGGTTCAGACACCCTAACCGTAAATCCTTTCCAATTAGCAGACCTCGACGATAACGATAACAACACGGACCTGTGCTTAAAAGAATCAGGGATTCCGATTCTTTTACGAGTGAACGAAAATGTAGCCATCGACCCTAGAGGAGATAAAAATCCCGAGGTCAGCGTTGAGGTTGTAAGTAGATGGTAGAACAACAGGAATCCTATTCGTTTTAAATAAATGGACCATTATGAAAACGTTCATTCTTATTTCTGCCCTTATTGAATTATTGGCTGGAGTCGTTTTATTTTTTGCGCCCCAACTGGTCCCGGATCTGGCGAACGGGCCCGGGAGCCATATGGCCATGGTGCGGATGTTCGGAGCCGCTGCCCTGGGCCTGGGCATTTTTGCCCTTCAGGCGTGGAGGAATTTTGACAATGAGCCTCTGGTCAAGACCTTTCTTTCTTCCTTTTTGGTGTTCCACCTGGGCGCTTTTATTGCCATCCTGGCCAGTTTTATGGCCGATGTTTTTTCCAATCCCGGAGCCGCCGTGTTGCATCTGATATTGGCTCTTTTTACGGGATACTTTTTGTTCCGAAAAAATCTGGCCCAGGTGCCCATGGTCAGAAAAGCCCTTATCGGTGCCGGCATAGTGGTAGCAACCCTTGGCGTGTTCATGGCTTTGTTGCCGGATCTTCTGCACCAGGCCGGATTGCATCCGGATTATGCCGCCTCCAGGGAATATGACCTAAAGGGCAAAAAAGCACTTATCATTACCACCAGCCACGAAGTGTTGAACAAGGTGGGCGAGACAACCGGAAATCCAACCGGCGTTTTCGGGTCGGAAATGACCGTACCTTACTATGAATTCCTCGATGCGGGCATGGAGGTAGATGTGGCCAGTATTGAAGGCGGGGAGATCCCGATTGACCCGCAGTCCTTTTATTATTTTCTGAAAACCGAAGAGGACAGAAGATTCGAAAAAGACGAAGACTTCCAGGCCAAAGTCAAAAATTCCTTGAAGATCGATGATGTGGATTTCACCCAATACGATGCCATTTGGATGGCCGGCGGTTGGGGAGCGGCCTACGACCTGGCCCAATCCGAGGTGCTGGGCGAAAAAGTCAGCGAGGCTTATTATGCGGAGAAGCCCATCATGGGTAGCGTATGCCATGGTGCGTTGGGATTGATCTCAGCCAGGGATACCTTAGGCAATTATTTGGTTACGGGGAGAACCATGACCGGTGTAACGGATAGGCAAGTACGACAATTTGGGATCGATCTGACGCCCCTTCATCCGGAAACTGAAATGCGGAAACTGGGGGTCAATTTTAAAAGCAATACCGGCAATTTTGATTTCCTGGAAACCATCACCGTAGTCGATGAAGAGGGGAGGTTCGTCACAGGCCAAAATCAAAACTCGGGGCATGAGACGGCCCAAAAAATAATGAGTCTGGTCCTGAAAAAGTCTAAGAAGCCCATTTTGGATTAATACCCTTCCAGGATATTGGGCTGACCGCGCTTCATTGCCTCTGGAAATTTGAAATTGGCCCTTTGAAACCGGTGTTGGTTTGAAAGTAACGCTTTAAAACAAATTCGAACGAGGCATCAGTCCTGTGGAAATGGAAAGTTCGCCGGGCTCAAATTTAAATTGAGATTTCATGAAGAGAATAATTATTTCCCTTCTATCCGCTGTTATGGTTTTAGGGATAACAGCCTGGGTCGTGATCCAATTTTACCCGGAAAAAATCGTGTCCCTCGTCATCAGCAGGCAGTTGGAGAGTCTGGGCGGCCAAACGCATCCTTATTTGGAGGAAGAAGGGATGGTGATCGTTACCGTAGGAACAGCTACGCCCTTACCCGGTGAAAGGGCGCAAACCGGTACGGCCCTTTTCGTCAATGGCTACTTTTTCCTCTTTGATGTGGGGGCGGGAGTCGTTCAGAAATCCGAGAACCTGGGACTGCCCCTAAGCGAGCTGGACGGCATTTTCCTGACGCATTACCACTCCGACCACATGATGGACCTGCCCAACATGATCAGTCGATCCTGGGTGATGGGCAGAACCAATGACCTTTTCATATACGGCCCGGACAGCCTGGCGTCTCTGGTAAATGCTGCAAATGCTTTTTTACGAATTGAAAACCAGCATCGGGTCGATCACCACGGTCCGGAGATCATGGATATTTCCAAAGCGCCCGGGATCCCGCGGGAATATCACGTGGGCCCAGACTCCACGGTGGTGATGTTTGAGCAGGACGGGATCCGGATCACCGCTTTTGATGTGGACCATCACCCCATCGAACCTTCCGTCGGATATGTCATGGAATACGAAGGCAAAAAAGTAGTTCTGAGTGGCGATACCAAAAAGAATCCGCTCCTGGAGGAAATGGCGCAGGATAGTGACCTATTGATTCACGAGGTTTTATTGATGTCCTTTCAAAAGATGTTGGAGGAGGAGTTATCCCGGGCCGGCATGGATAGAAATGCCACCATCATCCACGATATTCAGGATTACCATACCGGTCCGGCAGATATAATGGCCCTGGCTCAAAGGGCAAACGTGAAAGAACTGGTGCTAAACCATTTGGGTCCGGCTCCGGATAATATCGTTATTGAAAACATGTACTGGAAGGAGTTAAAAGGCTTCGACGGCCCCATTCACCTGGCCGATGACGGCGATACCTTCATTGTAAAGTAACGGACGCTAGCAAACTGTATGGGTGAGCGTCAGGGTCAGCGGCCGTCTCTTTGTGAGATGGATATTCAATAACTATCCGATAGCCGTCGCCACAAAAACATGAACGATACCAGGGTGTCGGGCTCATCAAAAAAGGATTCTTAAATGGACGAAGATGCGATCGATTGTTTCCCAACTCTTGATCGGCTCCTCCGAATGCCGTTTCTTGCGTTCGAAAACCTTTGCACTTGACCTTCGACTCCATCCTCAAAGACCTCCAAAAAGGCCAGTTCAAACCCGTTTACTTCCTGCATGGGGAAGAACCCTATTTCATCGATGTCATCTCCGACTGGATCGAAGAGCATGCCCTGCCGGAAGAGCAAAAAGCCTTTAATCAAACCATCCTGTACGGGAAAGATACCGAGCCTCAAGACATTCGGGACGCCGCCAGCCGGCTGCCCATGATGGCCGAGCGACAGGTGATCATCCTCAAGGAAGCCCAGGAAATGCGAGGCCTGCAGGACCTGGAGCCCTACATCCAAAATCCGGTGCCTTCCACCTTGCTGGTCATTGCCCATAAACACCAAAAGCTCAAGCTGAACACCCGCCTGGGCAAAGCTGTGAAAGCCAACAGCAAGCAGGTCGTCTTTTTTGAGGCTAAAAAGCTCTACGACAATAAAGTACCTGCCTGGATCACCGCTTTTCTTAAAGAAAAAGGTTTGACCATCCAGCCCGATGCCGCTGCCCTGGTCGCCGAATACCTGGGCACCGACCTGAGCAAGGTGGTCAACGAGCTCGACAAGCTAACCCTCAATCTGGAAGGCAAAACCCAGATCACCACCCGGGAAGTGGAGCAGCACATCGGGATCAGCAAGGATTACAACGTTTTCGAATTGCAAAAGGCCATCGGGCAGCGCGACCTGGCCAAGTCCAACCGGATCGTCAATTACTTTGCCGCCAATCCCCGGAAGAATCCCATTCAGGTCGTGGTGGCCAGTTTGTACAATTATTTCAGTAAGCTGCTCCAGATGCATGACCTTCGTGGCCTGGGCGACAAAGAACTGGCCTCGCAGATCAAGGTGAACCCTTACTTTCTCCGCGAATACCGCGCAGCCGCCCAGAAATTCAACCGGCTGCAAGTGGAAAAAGCCATTCTGCTCCTCTCCGAATACGACCTCAAAGGCAAAGGCGTCAACTACGACGGCGGCGGCAAACCCGGCGGCGAACTCCTCAAAGAGATGGTGTGGCGCATTCTGCATGATTGATTCGGAGATTTCATAATTTCCTTCCACTGTCCACTGTCCACTCGCCCCTCGCCACTCGCTACTTGCCACTCGCTCTCCACTTGCTTACGCGACCAGCGGGAGCTGCATCCGCTGCGCAGCAGCTGTAAACGGCGCAAAGCGCCTGTAACCGCACTTTCACAAAGTAGAATTTTCTTTAAATTAAAGGTTAAACACGATTTGAGGTAACGGTAAAGAGGCTATGCAGCGCATTGAATCACTGTTTTTCGGGCCAAGTGGCCGACATGGACGTGGAGTATTTACGGCAGCGGACATTCCGAAAGGTTCGTTGATCGAGATCTGCCCGGTGGTCGTTTTACCCCCCGAAGAACTCAAGATTCTGAACGACTCCAAGCTCTATGATCACTACTTTCTATGGGGTAAAAAGCAGGACCGACCCGCCATTGGCCTGGGTTACGCCAGCCTGTACAACCATTCCGAAGATCCCAATACCGAATTTCTATTCCACTACAAGGACCGGACCATCTACTATCAATCCATCCGGGACATCAAGGCCGGCGAAGAGATCACAGTCGATTATCATGCCGGAAAATTGGAACCCGTCTGGTTTCGGGTCAGGGATTAAATGGCTTGAGAAGTCAGATTTCAGTAGTCAGATGCCAGATCGTTAAAGGTTCCATACCTGTTCCCCTATCCCCGGAAGTCTGAAATCGGGTATCTGTTTACTGATATCTCCGTGTGCTTGTCAGCTTTTGGCAAAAAGAACAGGCCGGAGTTTGTTTTCCTGGGAAACATCCTTTTCTTTACCCCCGAAAGGAAAAGCCATGTTCAACAACAATCAAAACTGGTGGTGGCAAAAAGCAATTTACCCTGGGGTGAATTGACCTGCTGCCTTGTTTTTCCTTCCAAGCGGCTTGTCGGATCCCCCGGCAAGCCGCTTGTTGTTTGGCATTTAGATTGAAACTTATGTCCGAATCCACAACTCAGCCTCATCCGTTGCGTCTGGCGGCCGGCTCGCGAAAGCTGAAGGTCCTGACCCGACAGTTCCTGAGCGATCTGCACACGCCGGTCACGCTCTTCTTGCAGTTGCGCGATCACTTCACGGAGCCGGTATTGCTCGAAAGCAATGAGGTCAGCAATCGGGAG
>CAZXIX010000115.1:0-13858 GCA_964640855.1 uncultured Saprospiraceae bacterium | reverse complement strand
GGATCTCCGCTGCGCTCCGACCCGATACCCGATACCTGATACCCCGATCCCCAGTAGACCCACTTAACCACTTAACCGATCCCCGATCCCCGATACCTGATACCTCCCAACCCCCTCCTTTCTTGACCCGGAGGTGATCAGGATCATCTTTTCCCAAGGGCCCAAACAGGGCTTTTTGCCGTAGCTTTACGCCATGAAAACATTCGACCTTATTGTCGCCGGGGCAGGCATCGTAGGCTTGGCCACCGCGTACCGGCTGCTCGAGGCCCAGCCGGAACTCCGACTGGCGGTCATCGACAAGGAGGACGGGCCGGCGCTTCACCAGACCAGCCACAACAGCGGCGTCATCCATTCCGGGATCTACTACAAACCCGGCAGCCTGAAGGCCGTAAACTGCCGCAAAGGCTACGAACAGCTGATCCGCTTTTGCGACCGCCATGCCATACCCTACGAACGCTGCGGCAAGGTCATAGTCGCCACCAACCCGCAAGAAGCCCAGGCTCTGCCGGGCATTCTCGAACGCGGCATCGCCAACGGGCTCGAAGGCATCAAGCTCATCGGGCCGGAAGAAACCCGCGAACACGAGCCCCACGTGCAAGTCGAGCAGGCCATCTGGGTGCCCCAGACGGGTATCATCGACTACCGGCAGGTTGCCCTGAAATACCTGGAACTGATCCGGGAAAAAGGAGGTGAAGCCTATTTCGGATGCGCCGTGAAAACCGTCCGGCCCTCGGGGCGTGAAGTCATCGTACAATTCGGCATGGAGGAAGCCACTACGCGGCTGTTCGTCAATTGCACGGGCCTCTATGCCGATCGGGTCGGCTCCCTCACCGGCGACAACGGCGAATTGAAGGTGATCCCCTTCCGGGGCGAATACTACGTCCTGAAAAAAGACAAGGAATACCTGGTCAACAACCTGATCTACCCGGTGCCGAATCCGAACTTTCCCTTTCTGGGCGTCCATTTCACCCGCATGATCCAGGGCGGCATCGAAGCCGGGCCCAACGCCGTGCTGGCCTTTGCCCGCGAGGGATACAGCCGCTGGGACATCCGCCCGGCCGAACTGATGGAGATCCTGGCTTATCCGGGTTTTCGCAAACTCGCGTTCAAATACTGGAAAGAAGGCCTGGACGAACTCCACCGCTCCTATTCCAGGAAGGCCTTTGTCCGGGCGCTGCAGCGTCTGCTGCCGGAGGTGCGGGAATCGGATCTCGAGCGCGGACGTTCCGGGGTGCGCGCCCAGGCCGTGACACGCTCCGGAGCCCTGATGGACGATTACTTCATCACCGAAAAACCGGGGGTGGTCCATGTTTACAACGCGCCTTCCCCGGCAGCGACTTCTTCCCTCTCGATCGGGGAAACCATCGCCGCCAAAGTCCTCCGCCAATTGGAGGCCTGAAAAAGCGTATTTTTGAACGCAAAATCCGAACCGATATGACAACAGGTACCGTGAATATTCAGATGGTTGATCTCAAAGGCCAATACCGAAAGATCCAGGAGGAAGTAGATCAGGCCGTGCTCGAGGTGATCCGCTCGGCCGCCTTCATCAACGGCCCGGCCGTAAAGGAGTTTCAAGCGAAAATGGAGGCCTACCTCCGGGTCAAACATGTTGTACCCTGCGCCAACGGCACCGACGCCTTGCAGATCGCCCTGATGGCCCTCGACCTCCGGCCGGGAGACGAGGTCATCGTTCCTTCCTTTACCTACGTTTCTTCGGCCGAAGTCATCGGCCTGCTGGGCCTTACACCGGTGATGGTCGACGTAGATCGCGATACCTTCAACCTCACGGCCGGGATCGTCGAAGCAGCCATCACGGATCGAACCCGAGCCATCATCCCGGTCAACCTGTTCGGCCAGAGTTGCGACCTGGAGCCCATCATGGAGCTCGCAGAAAAGCACAAGCTCTGGGTCGTCGAAGATAATGCCCAGGCCATCGGAGCGGATTACAACGGCTCCGACGGGCAGATCCGCAAGACCGGCACCGTGGGACACATCGGCTGCACCTCCTTCTACCCCAGCAAAAACCTGGGCGCCTACGGCGACGGGGGCGCGCTCTACACCCAGGACGACGATCTGGCCCTGCGTTGCCGGCAAATCGCCAACCACGGGCAAAACAAGCGCTACTACCATGCCGAAGTGGGGGTCAACTCCCGGCTGGACTCCATCCAGGCCGCCATACTCAACATCAAACTCGGGCTTCTGGACGAGTATGCAGCCGCCCGGAGAAAAGCGGCTGATTTTTACGACGAGGCCCTGGCCGACCTGGACGCCGTCCAAACGCCGGTCCGGCATCCCCGTTCCACCCACGTATTTCACCAGTACACCCTGATCCTGAAGGAAGGAGACCGGGATGCCCTCCAGGAGCATCTTCGGGAAAAGGGAATTCCTTCCATGATCTATTACCCCGTGCCGCTGAACGACCAGGAAGCTTTCCGCGACCGCCTGCCCGAGGGCTTCGAACGACTTCCCAATACGGATTACCTCTGCGAGCGGGTGATCAGCCTGCCCATGCATACGGAACTGGAAACGGAAGCCCTGGCGTACATCGTGGAAGGGGTGCGTTCCTTCTTTTAGCGTCAACCCGAACCTTCTTGGAAATAGAATACTGGGCACATCCTACCGCTATCATTGATCCCGGCGCAGAGATCGGGGCGGGTACCCGCGTCTGGCACTTCTGCCACATCATGGGCGGGGCCCGGATCGGGGCTCGCTGCAGCCTGGGACAGAATGTATTCGTGTCGAAAGGCGTGGTCCTGGGAGACGGCGTGAAAGTGCAGAACAACGTATCGGTTTATGAGGGCGTCCGCTGCGAAGACGAAGTTTTCCTCGGCCCTTCCGTGGTGTTTACCAACGTCAGGAATCCCCGGTCCGCCATAGTCCGCAAGACCGAATACCAGCCGACGCGCGTGGGTAAAGGAGCTACCATCGGGGCCAATGCGACCCTGATCTGCGGGATCGAGATCGGCGCCTATGCCTTCATCGGTGCCGGCGCCGTCCTCACTCGCTCGGTGCCGGATTATGCCCTGGTGGTCGGCAATCCCGCACGCCGGATAGGCTGGATGAGCGAACGGGGCCACCGGATCGAACTGGACGAACAGGGAAAGGGAAAATGCCCGGAATCGGGAGAGCCTTATCATTTGAAGGACGGCCTTTTGGTGAAAATGAAAAGCTGACTTGAGCAAGATCCATTTTGCGGTGGTGGGATGCGGCCGGATCGGCAAGCGTCACATTCAGGTGATCCGCGATCACCCCGAAGCCGAATTGGTAGCGGTATGCGACACCGACCCGCAGGCCTTGCAGGCACCGGAGCTGGGTTCAGTCCGGAGATACAAAGACCTGGATGCCCTGCTTCGGGAGGAGCCTCTGCTGGATATCGTCAACATTTGTACGCCCAATCATTGCCACGCTCCCCAAAGCCTGACCGCCCTGGCCGCCAGGAAGCACGTGGTGATCGAAAAACCCATGGCCCTGCGCCGGGCGGATTGCGAACAGGTCCTGCATCAGGCCCTGCAGGTGTCCCGGCAGGTTTTTTGCGTCATGCAAAACCGGTACTCGCCGGTCAACCAGTGGATCCGGCAGGTCCTTTCCGAGGGCCGCCTGGGAGACATCCATCTGGTGCAGATCAACTGTTTCTGGAATCGGGACGATCGCTACTACCGCCCCGGCGGGATCCCGCACCCCTGGCACGGCAAAAAAAGCTCCGACGGGGGCGTGCTCTTCACCCAATTCGCCCATTTCGTGGATATTCTGTTCTGGTTGTTCGGCGATGTATACAACATACGCGGCCTCGCCCGCAACCTGGCCCATCGGGAGTCCACCGAGTTTGCGGATACCGGCACCGTGCTTTTCGATCTGGCGGGAGGCGGCATCGGCAGCATGACCTACACCACAGCCGTCTGGGACCGGAATTATGAAAGCAGCCTGCTGATCGTCGGCAGCAAGGGCACCGTCAAGATCGGCGGGCAATACATGAACCGGGTGGACTACTGTCATGCCGAAGGTCTGGAAGCCCCGCTGCCGGACACCGACGCGGGGCCCAACCGATATGCCGGCTACCAGGGCTCGGCCGCCAACCACGACCAGGTGATCGCCAACGTGATCGAGGTGCTGAAGCAAAAAGAGGTCGTCACTACCAATGCCCTCGAAGGGCTCAAAGTGGTGGATATCATAGAGCGGATGCAGAACGCCTCCCCGGAAAGCTGAAGGACTGGACCCAGCCACATACCCATGTGGTTTGCGAAAAAAAATGCAGGAAAGAGCCATTAAATGCCCCGCTCCGTTGAAGTGGGTATGGCTTTTTATTATATTTGCCATGCCTGTTTACAGGCAATTTTTCGGCTAGGCAGGCATTCCCTCTTGTATCTACCCTTCATTTCGGGGAATTCCAACATACCACACAGTATTTTCGGGCAACAAGCACAGGCAAAAGGTACGTCCCCTGAAAAAAGGGACCGCCGGTTTCCTTGTCAGGTAGTTGGGATACACCGAATTATTATCCCATGAACCTCTTGGGTGAGAGACCTTTTCGGACTTTCACCTTCTCTTTCCCATCTGGCTGACCACCCGCTTAACCGGATTCCTTCGCACGCTCGCCTTTGGATTGTTGTATACCCTTCGGAATGTTCCTCCCTCCATCCTCTTGCCGGGATGATACGGGCAGGGTCGGGACGGATCCGGGTGGGAAATGCTGCCCTGCCGAAATCAACCGGAAAACCCGGGTTTTCATTCGGGTCCGACGGATGACCGCAAATACGTCCTCTGTTTATGCAGGGGTGAAGCCCAAATGGGTGCGACACCTCAGCGGCGAAGCCGTACCTTAGGGAAAATTTGGATCATAACCACCATCAAGCCATATTGAATCAATAATTCAATGCACTATGAGAGTATTAATCACCGGAGGAGCAGGTTTTATCGGGTCTCACCTTTGCGATTTCTTCATCAAAAAAGGAGCGCAGGTCATTGCCGTCGATAATCTGCTGACGGGAAGCCTGGCCAACATTGAGCACCTCTTCCCGCTCAAGGAATTCGAATATTATCATCACGACATTACCAAGTTTGTCCATATCCCGGGGGAAATCGATTACATTCTGCATTTTGCTTCCCCGGCGAGCCCCATCGACTACCTGAAAATGCCGATCCAGACCCTGAAGGTAGGCGCTTTGGGTACGCACAACATCCTGGGGGTAGCCCGGGCCAAGAACGCCCGCATCCTGGTGGCCTCCACTTCGGAAGTGTACGGCGACCCGCTGCAGCATCCGCAAACGGAAGAATACTGGGGCAATGTGAATCCGGTAGGGCCGCGCGGCGTGTACGATGAAGCCAAGCGCTTCCTGGAAGCCATCACCATGGCCTACCACACCTACCACGGCGTAGATACCCGCATCGTCCGGATTTTTAATACCTATGGCCCGCGCATGCGTACCGACGACGGGCGCGTGCTCCCGGCCTTCTTCAGCCAGGCCATCCGGGGCGAAGGACTCACCGTTTTCGGTGACGGGTCCCAGACCCGCTCCTTTTGCTACGTCGACGATCTGGTCGACGGGATCTATCGCCTGCTGATGAGCGACTACGTTCATCCGGTCAACCTGGGCAATCCGTCCGAGATCACCATTATGGAATTTGCCCGGGAAGTGCTCAAACTCGTCCAGAATCCGGATGCGCACATCATTTACAAAGATCTGCCGGTCGACGACCCCAAGGTCCGGCGGCCGGATATTACCAAAGCCCGGGAGATCCTGGGCTGGGAGCCGAAGTACGACCGGTCGGAAGGCTTGAAGCTGACCTACGAATACTTCAAGGAAGCTGTGGGGCGACCCGTTGTTAAATAGCGGGTCTTTCCCCGGGCAGAATGTCGCTGACCCATTTGGCAGAGTGGAGACGGTTTCTATACCTTGAGAAAAACACCGGTCAAGCGGTTTAACTTAGCTCCCATGCCAAATATGCGATTCCTTGCCCTGGGGTTGTTCCTGCTTTTGACAACCAGTTGTGTCCGCTACAAGGACCTGATCAATCTCCGGGAGGCAGAGCTGGTGTACAACCAGCAGCAGGATATCCAAAATGTGCTCATTCCCCGCATTCAGCCGGAAGACATATTGGATATCAAGGTTTACAGCTCCGACGAAAATGCGGTCCGGCCGTTCAACCCCAGCCCGGAATTCGGGACGCAGGTCAACATCAACCAGGGGGGAGGCGCCGCTATAAACCAGCCTCGCCGCTTGCTGACCGGTTACCGGGTCGATGAGAGCGGGGCCATCAGCTTCCCCGTACTGGGCCGGGTCCAACTGGGAGGGCTTTCCCTCACAGAGGCCAAGGAACTGCTCCGCCAGCGTCTGGTCGCCTATGTCCGGGACGTGGAGGTCAACCTGAGGTTTGTCAACTACCGGGTAACGGTCATCGGGGAGGTCAATGCGCCCGGGGCGCTCAACATGCCAACCGATCGAAGCACGATCTTCGAAGCCATCGGGCAGGCAGGCGATATGACGGATTACGCCAATCGCCGGAACGTCCTGATCCTGCGTGAGCTCAACGGCAAACGGATTTTTGGCCGGCTGGACCTCCAATCGGGCGATATTTTTAACTCGCCCTTTTACTATCTGGCCCAGAACGACGTCGTCTACATCGAGCCGCTGAGAGTGCGTACGGCCACCGTGGCCGATCCGTTTGGAAGAGCTTTGGGCTACACAACCGCCCTGATATCCCTGGCGGCTCTGGTTGTGGCCTTTGTGCGTTGACCCCCAGTCCAATTCGGAGCGAGAGGTTTCTACCCCTACAAACGGTCCCTGGGCTCTGCGCTTGCGCAGAGGGTAGGACGCCTGGCCTCCGGCCGCCCGTTCACGCTTTGAAATAGGCAGAATCAGATGTCCCTTTAATTGGACATAAATCAAATATTTTCCGTCTTTTTGAAATAATCTGAAACAGAGATCTTAAAGGATTCAACCATGAATGTGAAAAAACTATCAATTGTAATCCCGGCTTACAACGAGGAAAGGACTATCCACCTCATCCTCGATAAGGTGAAAGAAGTGGAGTTGGTCAACGGGATCCGCAAGGAGATCATTTTGGTAAATGATTGTTCTTCGGATGACACCCGGGGCGCTATCCAGCGCTATATGAAGGCCAATCCCGAACTGGATATCCAGTTCTACGAGCATGAGGTCAACAAAGGAAAAGGAGCGGCCCTGCACACCGGGATCCGCAACGCGACCGGCGAATACCTGATCATACAGGATGCCGACCTGGAATACGATCCCGAAGAATACAACGACCTGCTCAAACCCGTCCTCAGCGGTTTTGCCGATGTGGTCTACGGATCGCGCTTCATGGGCAGCCAGCCTCACCGCATCCTGTTCTTCTGGCATACGATCGGCAACAAGTTCCTCACCTTCCTGTCCAACATGTTCACCAATCTGAACCTGACGGACATGGAGACCTGCTACAAGATGTTCAATACCCGCATCGTACAGTCCATCGATCTGAAGGAAAATCGTTTCGGTTTCGAGCCGGAAGTGACGGCCAAAGTGGCCCGTATCCCCGAGATCCGGATCTACGAGGTCGGCATTTCCTACTACGGCCGTACCTACGAGGAAGGAAAGAAGATCGGCTGGCGGGATGGATTCCGCGCCATTTACTGCATTCTCAAGTACAACTTGTTTCGCAACCGCTCGGTAAAATACCCGCGGGTGACCGACCTGCTCGCACAAGCCACACCCGTATCCGAACGGGTAGAGGCTTCCGAAGCCTGAAAGACCGGAGTTTAGAAGGGATACATTAATTGATAGATTGAAAAGGGAATGTTCCTCCGCCGGAGAGGTTCATTCCCTTTTCTGCCATACAAAAAGGGCTTGCGATTATGCCCAAAAAGACCCAAATACCGAGAACCTTTTTCCAGCGTCGCTACCTGACCGGCCAACAACGGCTGTGGTGGTACCGAAACTCCCTGAGAGACGGTTTCCGTGCGTTGTCCGGACACCGCTACACCTGGAATCCCCGCTATGGCGAAGTAGCCGCCATCCCCCGCATGCTGGGGTCCATACCGGCTCCGACCGGTTACCTGGGGCAGAAGAAATTCCGCTTTCTCAACCTGGAACACCAATTTCCCGTCGGGATCGACTGGAATTATGCCGGCCACGGAGACCAGTGGCGCCTCCACCTCAATTCTTTCGACTTCCTCAATCAGGCGGGTATGTCGGGGACCGTGGGTTTTCGACTGATCGATCGCTTCCTCGATGCCTTCGACAAGCGCACCGCCGAGATCCCGCATGTCGTAGCCCGGCGCCTCTTCAATTGGGTTAAATTCCTGGCGCGGGAACAGAACTCCCATGGCCGGATCGAAAGCGCCCTGCACGCTCAACTGGGGATACTCTACGATCAACTGGAGCTTCACCTTTCGGGCCACAGGCTCCTGGAAGAAACCCTGGCCCTGGTGCTGGGCGCCTGGTACCTCCGGAAGAAGACCTTTTTTCGGCAAGGGGAAAAATACCTGCGCAGAGAGCTCGAAAAACAGATCCTGCCCGATGGCGGGCATGTCGAGCGTTCGCCCATGTACCATCAGCTGGTCCTTTTCCGGCTGCTGGATCTGATCAACGTGATCCAGAACAACCCCTGGGAGGATACCGCCCTGCTGACCTTCCTGAAGGGAAAAGCGGCCCGAATGCTGGGCTGGCTGGAGGCCGTCACCTTTTCGAACGGCAGCATCCCGCTGATGGGCGATTGCGCCAACGGAATGGCCCCCGCCTCCCTGTCGCTGAAATACTATGCCGGGCGGCTCGGAATACTGCCCGCGCCTGTCGGGCTCAAAGAATCGGGCTTCCGCCGCCTGGAAGGGGAGCACTACCAACTGATCGTCTATGCGGGCCCGGAAGAGGAAAGCAAGGTACCCTACCACGGGCATTGCGATCTGTTGAGCTTCGTACTTTTTGCCCACGATTATCCCTGCCTGACCGATACGGGCACCTCCACCTATGAGGCGAATGAGCGCCGGCAGGAAGAACGCGCCACCCGCTCCCACAATACCGTAGAGGTGGAAGGGCTCGAGCAATCCCGATTGCGGGGCCGCTTCGGGGTGGTCCGGCAGGCTACCGTACAGATGATCCGGGATGCCGAAGACCGGCTCGAAGCCCAACACAATGGTTTTCAGTCCAAAGGGATCACCCATCGGCGGGCATTCGTGGCTTCACCCAAACAGTTGCGGATCGTCGATTCCCTGAAAGGCCGGCGGCGAGATCAGTCCGGACAGGCGCATTTCCATTTCGCCCCCGGCGCCCAGCCCCGCCTGCAGGGCGAAGAGGTGGTCGTGGGCGACGTGTCCCTCCGCTTCCAGGGGCAGGAAGCCATCAGCCTGAAGCCCTACTACTACAGCCCGGAGTTCAATCGGCGGGTGGAATCTGTAAAATTGGTCGTTAGTTTCAAAAATCAGCTTCAGACTGTTTTCGATTTTTAGTTTCTTGCCGGGGCAAAATTGGATTGGTTCGAATTAAGATGCCCATGTTTCAGCAGTTGCTCGACAAGAAAAAGGTGATTTCCGTTTCCGGTTTAGGCTATGTGGGGCTACCCCTGGCTCTGGAACTGGCCCGCTACTTTCGGGTCATTGGCATGGATATCAATGCCGAACGGGTGGCAATGATGAAATCGGGAGTCGACCCCTCGCGCGAGCTGGAAGCCGAGCATTTCCTCGATCGGGATATTGAATTCACCGCCGATCCGGAGCGGCTCCGGGCAGCGCATTTCCACATCGTCACCGTCCCGACCCCCGTCACCGAAAGCAAGGTCCCCGACCTGGGGCCCGTTTTCTCCGCCACCGAAAACCTGGGGCGGGTCCTCAAGCCCGGGGATTATGTAGTTTATGAATCTACGGTTTACCCCGGCTGTACGGAAGAGGATTGCGTTCCCATTCTGGAAGCCCAATCCGGACTGAAAGCCGGTACGGACTTCAAGGTCGGCTACTCGCCCGAGCGGATCAACCCCGGCGACAAGAAGCACACAGTCGACAAGATCATCAAGGTAGTGGCCGGCATAGACGAAGAATCGCTGGAAGAGATCGGGAAGGTGTACGAGCAGATCACCTCGGCCGGCGTGTACAAAGCCTCCTCCATCCGCGTCGCCGAAGCCTCCAAGGTCATCGAGAATACCCAGCGCGACCTCAACATTTCCTTTGTGAACGAACTGGCCATCATTTTCGACAAGATGGGCATCGATACCAAGGAGGTGCTGGCAGCGGCCGGTACCAAGTGGAACTTCCTTCCTTTTTATCCCGGCCTGGTCGGCGGGCATTGCATCGGGGTGGATCCCTATTATCTACTCCACAAAAGCAAGCAACTGGGATACGACCCCCAGGTCATCCTGAGCGGCCGGCGGATCAACGATGGTATGCCCGCTTTCATCGCCCAACGGCTGACCCAGCTCCTCATCCAGCAGGGAAAAGCGCCCCAGAAATCCAAAGTGTTGATCATGGGCGTTACCTTCAAGGAAAATGTATCGGATATCCGCAATTCCAAGGTCGCCGAACTCGTTCGGGAGATGATGAAATACGCGATCCACGTGCACCTGACCGACCCTTTTGCATCGCCCAATGAATTGGCCCAGGAGTACCAGCTCAGCATGGTGGAGGAGCTCTCAAAAGATTACGATGCCGTCGTGGTGGCGGTCTCCCATGAGGCCTATAAAAATTTGGACAGGAATTATTTTCTTTCTATCATGAGTCAAGGCCCGATCCTTATGGATTTAAAGGGTTTGTACGATATTTCTTCCGAAAATGGGTTGCTATACTGGAGGCTTTAGTGTAGTGGGTCAATCCAGGCATAAAAAAGCAATTGGCCTATGAGTGAAGGATTTGAAAACCACCTGCATGCCGAGGAATATCGCTGGTTTGCTGTATACACCCGCTTCAAGCGTGAGAAACAGGTCCAGGCGCGATTGGAAGAAAGAGGTATCCAGACCTATCTCCCTTTGCAGGAGTTTACCCGCACCTACACGCGCAAGGTCCGGGTGGTCAAAATTCCCTTGATCAGTTGCTATTTGTTCGTCAAGATCACCCGCAAGGAATACGTCCCCGTGCTGGAAGATGCGGATGTGGTGCGTTTTGTGCAATTCTCGCGCAACCTCATCTCGATCCCCGAGTCCGAGATCAACATCCTGAAGCGGGTGGTGGGCGAAGGCCTGGAAGTGGAAGCCGAGCCGCTGAAGCTGACCGAGGGCGATGCGGTGGAGATCATCGGCGGCCAACTGACCGGCCTGAAAGGGGTCTTGATCGACAAACAGAACGAACGAAATCTGCTCATTGAGCTGAATCATATCGGGTATGCCTTACGGTTGTCGGTACCCTCCGAATACCTGAGGCCCGCCCGGCAAAATGCTTCATGAATTCTCATGCAGTACGGAGCTGCTCCGGGGGAAGCGCCCCGGCCCGCAGCGATTGCTTTTCCCGGCGGTGGCCCCCCTGCGGCACATCAATGGCGAAGCCGTATGCTGCCCACCGGGAATCCAACAGACACCGCCCCCTAATTACCATTCATGAAAATACTAGTCACCGGAACAGCCGGCTTCATCGGTTTCCATACCGTCCTGCGGCTGCTGAAGGAAGGGTTCGAAGTCGTCGGACTGGATAATATCAACAATTATTACGATACCCAACTGAAATACGACCGGCTGGCACATTGCGGCATTTCCCGGGCGGAGATCGCCTACGCCCAGGCCGTAGCCAGCAGCCTCGCTCCCGGATACCGGTTCATCAAAATGGACCTGACCGACAAAGAGGGACTTCAGAAACTGTTTGAGCAGGAAAAACCGGAGGCCGTCATCCACCTGGCCGCACAGGCCGGGGTCCGCCATAGCCTGACCCATCCCGATGATTATGTACAAGCCAATCTGGTCGGGTTCGTACACCTGCTGGAGTGCATCCGCAGCCATCCGGTCCGGCACTTCGTTTTTGCCAGCAGTTCGAGCGTCTACGGGCTGAACGAAAACCAGCCCTTCTCGGCCTCCGACACCGTCGATCATCCCGTCTCCATTTACGCGGCCAGCAAAAAGAGCAACGAACTGCTGGCCCACTCCTACAGCCACCTTTTCGGCATTCCCACCACCGGACTTCGTTTTTTCAGCGCTTACGGCCCCTGGGGCCGTCCGGACATGGCGCTTTACATCTTCGTGAAGGCCATCTACGAGGGCCGGCCCATAAAAGTGTTCAATCACGGGAAAATGAAGCGGGATTTCACCTACATTGACGATATTGTAGAGTATCTTCACCGCATAGTGCAGAAAGCCCCTGCGGGCGATCCGCTCTGGGATGCGAAAAAACCGAACCCCTCTTCTTCCCGAGCACCCTTTCGAATCTATAATGTAGGAAACGGTACCCCCGTGCCGCTCATGGACTTTATCGACGCCATCGAGGTCCATGTGGGGAGAAAGGCCCAAAAGGATTTTCTTCCCATGCTGCCCGGAGATGTACCCATGACCTGCGCAGATGTAAAAGATCTGCAACGCGACTTTGAGTACCAACCGAAAGTTTACGTTCAGGAAGGGGTTGGGCATTGTGTCCAGTGGTACAACGGATACCATCGATCCGACCCGTCCCTGTCCGCCAAAGGAATTGTGGGGAATGTTTAAGTTGAATGAGATTTACGACCGCTTCAAGGGACCCAAAACGGACCTCCGTTTTCTGGGCTCGGATATGCACGCCCATTTTCTGCCCGGCATAGACGACGGGGCGCGGGGCATGCGCGATACCCTCAAGCTGCTGGAAGGGATGCGCCAGCTGGGCTACCGCCACCTCGTGGCCACCCCGCATATCATGAGCGATATGTTCCCGAATACGCCGGAGATCATCCGCGAGAAACTGCGGGAAGTTCGCAAAGCGGCTTACGAAGCCGGCCTGGACCTGGTCCTGGAAGCCGCCGCCGAATACATGGTCGACGACCAGTTCGTCAACTGGGTGGAGAAAGGGCACGATTTCCTCACGCTGCCGGGAAAACACCTGCTGATCGAAACCGGCTTCATCGCCGCCCATCCGCTTTTCGAACAGATGGTCTTCAAACTGCGCACGCGGGGCTACATCCCCGTGCTGGCCCATCCCGAACGCTACCGTTACTGGTACGAAGAAGAGCACAAACTGGCGCAGTTCAAATCCATGGGCTGCCGCATGCAGCTCAACCTGCTGTCGCTGGCCGGCTGGTACGGAACCGATGTGCAGCAACAGGCCCGCAAACTGCTGCAAAGCGGCATCGTCGATCTGCTGGGAACGGATATCCATCATCCCAACCAGCTGTCCTCCCTGCTGCATCTGTCGGACCTGCCCAAACTGAAGCGCATTCATAAAAAAGCCCCGTTCATCAACGAGGAGTTCACCCGCTTGTAACCGTGGGCGTTGAGGAATTTGAACGTTTAACAGAGTTGATTTTCTGTCAATTGCTACCCACAATCTTGGCGGCCTTTGCGGCTCCTTAGCGTCCTTTGCGGTAAAAAGGAAAAGCCGCCTTTCACCGCCAAGCGCACAAAGAAGACGCCAAGCACGCCAAGAGCCAGTGGCAAAAAATAACCCCTGACTTCCAGAGGAGAGAAGTTCAAGCGTTTGAAAGGGTTGAATTCAACTGTCAACTGATACCCTGATACCTGATACCGAATCGACTGCATGATCCACCCGCGTCCTTGGATTCCCTAAAGGGAAGGCCAGCCCGCAGTTCCAAAGAACAGTGTTCTGATACCTGATACCCTGACGAAGCGAATCTTGTTTTTTCGAGGAGGCTGATTTTTTCCCCGCTTGTCAGGATCTCCGCTACGCTGCGACCCGATACCAGATACCCGATACCCAATACCTACTTAACCACTCAACCACTTAACCACTTTACCGCATGATCCACCCGCGCCC
>CAZXIX010000114.1:0-13989 GCA_964640855.1 uncultured Saprospiraceae bacterium | reverse complement strand
CGTAATCCCGGATCACCACATTGGCCTGGATATAACAATGCTCACCAATACGGACGTGGTGCCCGATCACCACGCCCGGTTCCAGGATGGTCGAAGGGGCAATCTCGGCGCTGTCGCTGATGGCGCGGGTCAGTGGTTCGAACGGCCGGTATTTCATGACCAGCTCGTTGTAAGCCTCAAATGGCCTGGGGTGGACCAACAGCGCTTTGCCGGCAGGGACCTTGGCGGGCTGGTCAATGATGATCACCGATGCGTCCGAGGCCAGGGATTTTTTGTAGTACTTCTCCACATCCACAAACGTGATATCTCCTGTTTCCACATGGTGGATCTCGTTTATCCCGCTTGCAAGGATTTCCAGGTTGCCAAACAAATCCGCCCCGATCATTTCGGCCAGTTCTCTTACCGGAATAGGTTTTGGGAGTTTCATAAATAAGTTGGATTAGTGGCGCAAAAATAGCGGATAGTTGCGGAATGAATCCATCTCTTCCTGGCAAAGCCCGTGGTTGAAATCGACTTTGAAAAGGCGTCTAATTCTGTCTATCTTCCACGGCATGCTTCAGATCCAACATTTATCCAAACGCTTCGGAAAAAAAGAAGTGGTCCGTGACTTAAGTCTTGAGGTCAATAAGGGAGAGATCCTGGTTCTGTTGGGCAAAAGTGGCTCCGGTAAGACCACCACCCTGAAGATGATCAACCGGCTGATCGAGCCAAGCGCCGGGCGTATTCTGATCGACCAGCAGGACGTCCTGGCGATGCAGCCGGAGTTGTTGCGCCGCCGAATCGGCTACGTGATCCAGGACAACGGCTTGTTTCCCCACTACACGGTGGCCGAAAATGTGGCGCTGGTCCCTCGCCTGTTGGACTGGGACAAAGCCAAGCAGGACGCCCAAAGCCGGAAGATGCTGCAGATGCTCGACATGGACCCGGATGCGTATTTGCGTAAATACCCGGCCGAGTTGAGCGGTGGCCAGCAGCAGCGTGTCGCCATTGCACGGGCTCTGGCGGCAGAGGCGCCTTTATTGCTGATGGACGAACCCTTCAGCGCTTTGGATCCCATCACCCGCGTGCGGGCCCGTCAGAAATTCCTGGAACTGGCGCGTCAACTCAATACCACGGTCGTCATGGTCACTCACGACGTGAGCGAGGCCGTAGAAGTAGCCGACCAGATCGCCTTGTTGGAAAACGGCGCCCTGGCCCAATTGGGAAGCCCCGAAGAATTGCTCCTTCAGCCGGCGAATGCCTTTGTCCATCATTTTTTTGACGGCAACCGGCTGGAATTGGAACTGCGTTCTCTGCAATTGAGGGAGATCCTGCCCCTGATGCGGGCCGTCGAGAGCCCCGATGTGCCCGAGGCAGACCGGTTGGAGATAGCGGCAAAAGAAAACCTGCTGGAAATCCTGGAAAGGCTCGCGGCGGGGCGTAAGGGATTCTTCTCGCTGCCCGGCGCCGAAATATATTCCCGGGCCGAGTTGTTCAAAGGATATTTCAGCTGGAAAGATAAACTGGAAAAAGTCCAACGTGGAATCCATTCGTGAACTAGGGCAATTCATACTGGAGAACCGGCTGCACCTGGGCAGGCTTACGGTGGAGCATCTCTGGCTCACCGGCGTTTCTCTGCTTTTGGCCATGCTGATCGGGGTGCCTCTCGGGATCCTCATATCCCGTCGGGAGGCTATGTCCCGCTGGGTGCTGGGCTTTACCAGCGTTCTGCAGACCATACCCAGCCTGGCCTTGCTGGGTTTTATGATCCCCTTGCTGGGCATCGGAGCACAGCCGGCCATTTTTGCGCTTTTCCTTTACGCTTTGTTACCCATCGTTCGTAATACGTTCGTCGGGATCAAGGAGGTGGATCCTGCAGTGCGGGAAGCCGGCACCGGTATGGGGATGACCAACCGCCAATTGTTGAGCCGGGTGGAGTTGCCCCTGGCCATGCCGACGCTTTTCGCCGGGATCCGGACCGCCGCCGTCATCAACGTGGGTGTCGCCACGCTCTGTGCCCTGATAGCCGCTGGGGGTCTCGGAGAATATATTTTCACGGGTATTTCCCTGAATAACCCGACGATGATCCTTGCCGGAGCCATTCCGGCGGCCTTGCTGGCCATTGTAATCGATGCTCTGCTGGGTCTTCTCCAACCCTATGCCCAACGACTCTTCAAACCGGCCCTTATCCTGATCGCCCTGGCTGTGCTCGGATATTTTGCCCGCTGGGTCTGGGTACAGATGGATTCCGACCGCTCCGCCGAGCTCGTTATAGGCCTAGAGCCCGAGATCATGGAACGCGAGGATGGGTGGCGGGGACTGAAGGAAGCCTATGGGCTCGATCTGGAGCCCGTTCAGATGAACAATGCCCTCATGTACGATGCTTTGGTGAACGAGCGGGTCGATATCATCAGCGGTTTTTCCACAGACGGGCGGATCAAGGCCTACGGACTTACCGTGCTGGAGGACGACAAAAACTACTTTCCCCCTTACTACGCTGCCCCTCTGGTGCGCCAGGCTACACTGGGGGAATTTCCCGGGCTCGACTCCGTACTGAATCTAATAGCCGGCCTGCTGCCCGACACCAGCATGCAGCGCCTGAATTATGAGGTAGATGCGCTCAAGGACTCGCCCAAAACCGTGGCTGCGCGATTCTTACAGCAGCAGGGTTTTCAAACAGATACCGAACGGGAAACCGCCAAACCCGACCTGGTGATCGGGGCCAAGATCTTTACCGAGCAATACATCCTGGGGGAGATCTTTGCCCTCCTGATCGAGAATCACCTCCCCCTGGATGTTGAACTGAAACAGGGGCTCGGGGGCACGCAGATCGTTTACAACGCCTTGCTGGCGGGCGAGGTTGATCTCTATCCGGAATACACCGGAACCGGACTGCTGGTCTTGCTCCAACCTACCGAAGCCGAAGTCGATGCCATCATCCGGGACCCGGAGCAGGTATACGATTACGTCAAACGGAAAAGCCTGGAAAAGCTGGATGCCGTCTGGTTGGAACC
This sequence comes from uncultured Saprospiraceae bacterium, assembly GCA_964640855.1. Taxonomy (GTDB): domain Bacteria; phylum Bacteroidota; class Bacteroidia; order Chitinophagales; family Saprospiraceae; genus JAJDFU01. The sequence goes on along the minus strand of CAZXIX010000114.1, from coordinate 10,996 downwards.
CCTGGGTTTCAACAACACCTACGCCCTGATGATGCGAGGCGATCAGGCAGAAGAATTAAAGCTGAAAAGCATTTCCGACCTGGCTCAATTCCTGAAATAACCCTAAAACCTATTTCCCATGGCAGGGGATAAAAAACGCTGCGATTGGTGCGAAAAAGACGATATCTACCGCCGTTACCACGACGAGGTATGGGGCGTTCCGGAATACGACAGTCGCAAACTGTTTGAAAAGCTGAACCTCGACGGGGCACAAGCCGGCTTGAGCTGGTACACCATCCTGGTCCGTACCGAGAGCTATTTCCAGGCTTTTGACGGCTGGGATCCCGAAAAGATCGCCCGCTACGATGAGCAAAAAGTGCAGGAACTACTTACCGATCCCGGAATCATCCGCAACAAACTGAAGGTCCGGGCCGCCATCGACAATGCCAAGGCTTTTCTCAAGCTCGAGGAAGAAACCGGCAGCTTCGGCCAGTACCTTTGGGATTATGTCGAGGGCAAACCCCTTGTCAACCATTGGGACCGCATAGAGGAGGTGCCTGCAGAAACGGAACTTTCCAAAAAGCTAAGCCGGGACCTGAAAAAGCGCGGCTTTCGGTTTGTAGGTCCCACCATCGTTTATGCTTTTATGCAGGCCGTAGGCATGGTCGATGACCACCTCACTTATTGTTGGCGTCGGGCGGGCTAGTCTCTTCCTGCCTGGGAGAGCGCTTGTACAATACCCAGATTTCATTGATGGTATTGATCCCCTGTCCGGCCAACCACTCGTTTACGCTCCAGATGGTGGGAGAAGAATAAAAAACCGGTACCCAACCACCGGGAAGTTCCGCGCCAAGGGGATCCCGTTGCTGTTGATTGTAGGTCGTCGCCAGATAAACTTCCTCACCCTCGGGTATGATCTCCCACAAGGCAGCCAGTGAATCCCGGGTTTCGAAACGGACCTGCTCATTCAGATTGGAATTATACCAGGCCAGGGGGATCCGGCTGCTCGACTGGAAAGGGTTCCGGATGTGGCAATAGACGGTAATCGGTTCCTTTTGGTCCTGAAAATAGCGGTCGACTAATTCCATGAAGTGAATGCCCTGGGAATAGGGAGTGAGCATGAAAAATCCCAGGGCAAAAAAGTTGAGCAGCAGGGAAAAGCCGGCGATCAACCCAAAAAGCCATTTCCAAAACAACCCCCATCGAGCAAACCACTCCTGAAAACCGGTAAGCCCGTAGCCCACCAGGACAGGCAAGACCCCAAAAACGGGAAACAGGAAGCGGTCTTCTTTGTGGGAAACCGCAAAATGGGCCAGCAGAAAGACCAGCACGCAGAGCACATAGGGGTCTTTGAACCGTTTCCACATGCCCCGAACGGAAACGCCCAGCAAAACCGGGCTGAGCAGAGGGGCAAGCAAAACCACAGCCAGAATAGCCAGATAAAAGGTGGCCGGTTCGGTACCGAAACTGGCCGCCCTTCCTTCAATAATGTTGGCCTGGAAATAATTGATGGGCGTGCTCACCAACTCCCCGTAATAGAGGGTGTCCATCCAGGTATTCAACGCCAGGCCGGGCAAAAACCCAAGAAACATGAACTCCAGGGAGCGCAAGCTCTTTTTTTGGGTCCAGATGAGCCAGATGATAAAACCGATCCCGGCAAATGCAATCTGAAAGCGGGCAAAGAAGGCCAGGCTCAGGATAAACCCGATGATCATGCCCTTACCGAGCGAAACCGGCTTCTTTTCATTCCAGTGGAGGAATAAAGCCATTGCGCCAAAGAACAGAAAGGACGAGACCATCTCGGCGCTGTAGGAGGCTCGAATGAAGGGAAACCACCAGGAGAAGTGGAGAATGAACAGCGCGGTCAGCAGAATGAAATGCCCGTAAGCTTTCAGTTGTTTCCACAGGATATAGGTGAACAGGGCCAGGTTGGCCAGACCGCAGGCTACCCGAAGCAGGGTCAGAATCTGATAGCGATCCTGCATTCCCAGAAAAGAGACCGCTTTGTAGTAGCCCATGAACAGGAACATCTTCAGGCTGGGCAACATCTTTTCCTCAAAATCCCAAAGCACCTCTGCCGAACTCGGCAACCCGAGGTAACGCATACCGTACTCCACCACCGCAAAATGCTGATCGGGATGGTAAGCCCCGACTGCCGTGATCGCGGTTATCACCTGGACCAGGAGTCCCAAAAAAAGAATAACCTGTATCTTTCTTTCTGTCCGGATGAGATCAAGCAGGCTGCGATTTGTTTCCATCGGCGGGAGGTCCATAAGGCTTAGGCCATGAATTAAGTATAGGGACTGAATTTCAGAAAAAAGGCATGTTAAAACAACGAAAAATTTTGGTCACCGGAGCAAATGGGCGGGTCGGACAAAGCCTGATCCGTTATTTGAGCCATCAACCCGTCCGGATCTTTGCCGGCGTTCGCAGGCCGGAGCAATATACGGGAGCCACTGCCGGTGTAGAGCCGGTTGCTTTTGATCTCACCCGCCCCGAAAGTTATGCCAGCTACCTGGGCCAGATGGATGCCCTGTTCCTGATGCGCCCTCCCCAACTGACCCAAATGGTTCATTTCAGAAGGTGTATCGATCGGGCCGTCAGTTACCATTTGAAATTTGTCCTTTTTCTTTCGGTGCAAGGGGCCAACCGAAGCCGGGTCATTCCACATGCCAAAATTGAAAAGCTGATCCGGGAATCCGGACTCCCGCACTGCTTTATACGCCCTTCCTGGTTTATGCAAAACCTGGAAGGTCCCCTTTGGAAGGACCTGACCGAACGAAAGGAGATCTTTCTGCCGGCCGGTAAAGCCCGCTTTTTACCGATTCATGTGGAGGATATCGGCAGCACCGCCAGCCAGATTTTGCTGCAAACGACTTCTTTCAACGGGCAGGCCCTGGATCTGACCGGAAGTGAAAAACTTTCCTTCCCCGAAATGGCTGCTGTCCTTTCCGAAGAACTTGACCGCACCATCCGTTACCGATCGGCGGGTCCATGCGCTTTTTTCATGCGAAAAAGAAAAGAAGGCCTGCCCTGGGATTTCGCACTGGTCCAATATATGCTTCACTTCCTGCCCAGGATCTCAGCCGAACCCGGGCTTTCCGGAAAGGTGGAAGAGATCACCGGCCGGCCGCCCAGAACATTCAGGACCTACGCCCGGGAACTCTCACTCCGCTGGCCAGCGACAGACTGATCGGCATACCTTCTAATTGGCTGATTCCTAGATTTTTGGACTGGAATTTTTTTTCAGCATACCATGAAAAAGTAGCGTAAATTGCGTGAATTTTTTAAAACCACTGAACGGCAATTTAGCCCTCATATGATCCATCCAGATACGGAACTCCGGTTCATCAGCGAACAACTTGGATATGGCGTTTTTGCCACTTCCCTTATTCCTGAAGGAACCATTGTTTATGTCAAGGATAGCCTGGAACTGGTCGTTTCGCCTACCGACTATCTTTGTCATTCCCCTGAAATGCAGGAGGTAATCGAAAAGTATTCCTACATCGATGAGAAAGGCAATCGGATTATCAGCTGGGATTTCGCCAAGTATGTCAACCACTGTTGCCATTGCAATACCATCAGCACAGGATACGGATTCGAAATGGCCATCCGGGACATTGAGCCCGGTGAGCAGATCACAGACGAATACGGGATCTTCAACCTGGAAAAGGAAATGGTTCTGGAATGCGGAAAGTCGGGTTGCCGCAAGGTCATCCGGCCCGATGATTTTGAGACTTATTACCAGGATTGGGATCAAAAGATCCGAAAGTCGCTTCCTAAACTGTTTGAGTTGGAGCAGCCCTTGTTGCCCTTTGTGGACGCAGATACCCGTCAAAAACTGGATTCTTTCTTTACCAACCCGGAAGATTACCGATCCGTCTATTCTCTGCGATACAAATTGAGCGAAGTTCTCTCTGCCGGGGGGGTTACATTCCCTTCCCGAAATGGTAGGTTGAACTTCTGAAACCCGTATTTTTCCGGATGCCTTCGAGAAGAACCTATCGGTTTCTGACCCTGACCGACCATCGTACGCACAGTCAGGAGAACTCGTTGTACCCCTTGATCGCCATGCTATCCACGCACCCGGCCTGTGCCGAAGTGCGGGTAGCCAGTCGGGGGCTGACACAGAACGATCCCTTTTTTAGTGGACAGGCAGGTGCTCCCGTCTGGGCTGCGCCTGCCGATTCCGGGTTCCAGTTTGACCCTACAGGGGCTTTTTTTGAAAGGGGCAAACCCTCGATGCTGTTGGATTTCGATGTGGTACTCCTGCGCCTGGCCCGGCCGCTCTCCGATCCCTTTTTGCACTTTCTGTCCGACTCCTTTCCGGAAACCCTTTTTATCAATGACCCCGTCGGGATCTCACGAACGGGCAACAAGTCCTTCCTCCTGGAATTCCCGGAGCTTTGCCCCCCCATGCGGCTGTGTCATACGCCGGAGGAGGTCATGGACTTTGCCTCGGCTCACCCCATCGTAATGAAACCATTAAAGGAATATGGCGGGAAAGGCATTTTTCGGATTTCCGGCAATGAGGTACAAACCGGCAGCGAGACTCTTCCCGCTGTTGAATTTCTGGAAGGTATGCGGAAAACGCTGGAAGAGGACGGCTACCTGGCCATGAAATACCTGAAAAACGTTAATCGGGGCGACAAAAGGATCCTGGTTGTGAACGGCAAGATCATGGCCTCGGCGCTGCGCCTGCCGGCCAAGAATTCCTGGCTTTGCAACGTAGCGCAGGGAGGCTATGCGGTGCCCGCCGTAGCCAACGCCAACGAACGCAAAATCATACAGCGGCTGATCCCGGTGCTGCGGGAGCAAGGGGTGGTGGTCTTCGGGGCCGACACGCTGTCAAACGACCGGGGGAAAAGGGTGCTTTCCGAGATCAATACGCTGAGCATAGGCGGATTTCCGCAGGCACAGGAACAAACCGGTCGGCCGGTCTTGAAACAGACCATCCGTTTGTTGATCCAATATATAGACGAACGGTTTTCACAAAGGAGGCCTTAATGCGCTTCCCGCCAGTTCTGGCCGGTCCCCATCTCTACCAGGATCGGGACTTTTAAATTGGGCAGCGCATTCTTCATCAAGCGCTCGATGATCGGCTGGATCCGGTCCAGTTCTTCCTTGTGGGCATCGAATACCAGCTCGTCGTGCACCTGCAGGATCATCCGGCTCTTGAACTTTTCTTTGGCAAAAGCCTCCTGAATATGGATCATGGCGATCTTGATCATATCGGCCGCTGAACCCTGGATCGGAGTATTGATGGCCATACGCTCCGAGTTGCTTCGTTCCAGAGAACTCTTGGAGTTGATGTCGCGCAACTTCCGCCGCCGTCCTTTCAGCGTAGTGACGAACCCTTTTTTCCGGGCTTCGGCTACAATGTTCTCCATATAGCCTTTCAGGCCGGTGTATTGCTTAAAATAAGCTTCGATCAGTTCCGTGGCTTCGGCTCGCCTGATATCGAGCTGGCGGCTGAGGTTGGTGGCACCGGCGCCGTAAATGATGGAGAAGTTGACCGTTTTGGCGCGGTAACGTTGCTCCTTGCTAACTTCATCATAGGGCACCTCGAACACGCGAGCGGCAGTGGCCCGGTGGATATCCTGTCCCTTTTGGAATGCCTCCAGCATGGCTTCGTCCCCGCTGATCTCCGCAATGAGCCTCAATTCGATCTGACTGTAATCCGCTGCCAGCAAGACATAATCTTCATTTCGCGGGATAAAGGCTTCCCGCACCCGGGCTCCTTCGGGCGTGCGCACGGGGATGTTCTGCAAATTGGGATTGTTGGAACTCAGCCTGCCGGTGGCGGCTATGGTCTGGTTGAAGGAACTGTGCACCCTGCCGGTCCGCGGGTTGACCATTTGGGGCAAGGCGTCCACATAGGTAGAGATCAGTTTGGTAAGCCCTCTGTAGTGGAGGATATCCTCTGCGATGGAATGTTCCTTTGAAAGGTCGGCCAGTTTTTCTTCATTTGTAGAATATTGCCCGGTTTTGGTCTTACGGCCCGAATAGGGAAGGCCCATCCGGTCGAAAAGCACTTCGCCTACCTGTTTGGGCGACCCGATGTTGAAGCGGGTCCCGGCCTGATCGTAGATTTTTCCCTCAATCTTGGCGACCTCTATTTTTAAATCCTTTGAATAGGCTTTCAGGAAATCCACGTCGAGGCGAATTCCCTCATATTCCATTTCGACCAGGGCCTTCACCAGAGGGGCTTCCATTTCCCGGTAGAGGGGCATCAAACCCTCCTCTTCCATCTTGGGGACCAGGAAATCGTTGAGCTGAAGGGTGATATCTGCATCCTCGGCCGCATACTCGGTCACCTTATCGACGGGTACTTCCCGCATGGTCATTTGCTTCTTCCCTTTTTTGCCGATCAGACTGGTGATCGAAATGGGTTTATAGCCGAGATAGGTTTCGGCGAGGTAATCCATGCCGTGCCGGAGCTCGGGCTCCAGGAGGTAGTGCATGATCATGGTGTCCAGATAATCGCCTTTGACTTCCAGCCCGTACCATTTGAGGACGAGCGCGTCGTATTTGAGGTTCTGGGCAATCTTCTGGATCCGATCGTCTTCCAGCACGGATTTGAACTCAGCAACCAGGGCCTTCGCCTCCTTTGGATCTTGCGGCACAGGCACATAATAAGCTTCTCCGGGATTAAAGCAGAAGGACATCCCGACCAGTTCGGCCTGATTGGCATCTACGGAGGTGGTCTCCGTATCGAAACAGAACCGCTCCTGTTGGCTTAAGCGATGGATAAGCGATTTTCGCTTTTCGTCTGTATCCACCAGGTGGTATTGGTGCGCTGTATTTCCGATGTGTTTTTTTGCGATGGCTGCCTCCGAGGGTTCTACTTTTTCTTCCGGGAACAGAGTTGCCTGTTGTCCTCCCGGATTGGAATCCTTTTCCTTTTCTGCTTCATCCCCGCCCAGTATCTGCCGGGCGAGGGTCCGGAATTCCAGCTCGGCAAACAGGACACCGAGTTTTTCTCTATCGGGAGGGTCTAAATTAAAAAGTTGGGCTTCAAATTGGATGGGCACTTCTACATTGATCGTCGCCAGCTCCTTCGACATTTTACCCTGATCCGCAAATTCGATCACTTTCTCCTTTTGTTTCCCTTTCAGCTGAGCCGTATTTTCGAGCAAGCCTTCCAGGGAATCGAATTGAGCCAAAAGTTTGGCGGCTGTTTTGGGACCGATTCCGGGAATTCCGGGAATGTTGTCTACGCTATCGCCCTGGAGGGCCAGGATGTCGATCACCTGGTCCACCCGATCGATCTGCCACTTTTCACAGATCTCTTTCTTGCCCATGATTTCGACCCCGTTTCCCTGGCGCGAAGGCTTATACAGGAAGATTTTTTCGGATACCAACTGCCCGAAATCCTTGTCGGGTGTAACCATGTATACCGTGTAACCTTCTTTTTCCGCCTGTTTGGCCAGCGTCCCGATCACATCGTCCGCTTCGTAGTTTTCTACAGAAAGAATCGGGATGTGCCAGGCCTCCAGCATCCGACGGATATAGGGAATGGCTATCCGGATATCATCGGGCTGCTCTTCCCGATTGGCCTTATACTCGGCATACATCTCATGACGGAAAGTCGGGCCGGTAGGATCGAAAACAACGGCCAGATGGGTTGGTTTTTCGTTTTGCATCAAATCCCAGAGTGTCCGAGTGAAGCCGGTCACTGCCGAGGTGTTCACCCCTTTGGAGTTGATCAGTGGGCGGCTGATGAATGCAAAGTGAGCCCGGTAAACCAAAGCGTGGCCATCGAGCAGGAAGAGACGTTTGTCGGACATGGGAGACGAGATTTATAGAACTCGTACAAGATACGAGATGGAAGGCATTTCGCCCCGTCCGGGCAGGAGAACCGACTTGTTCTGAAAAGAACAAGCCGGTTCGGGAAAGGAAAGCCGGTAGAATTTTAAAACGCCACCGAGTATTTGATCAGCAATTGAGAGGTCAGGCTGATGCGATTACCGACTCCGCGAACACCGCCCGGGGAATCGTAATCCGTAATTTGTACCTGAACGTCGTCGTCGTAGAAGAGGGTCAGGACGTAAGAGATCTCGAATCCTTCGAACAGTCTGATTCCCAATTCGTTGATCCAATCCACGTCAATATTTTGTGGATTTTGCAAGTAGTTGGAATACAGCAGCAGGGCCGAGCGAAAGTTGATCCGTTCGTTCCAATACTGATCTGTATATGCCGCCCGGAAAAGGGCCCCGAACTGATTGAACACGTTTTCAGCAGCAACGATATTGCCGTCTGCATCGCGGGTCACCGGGTTGCCGTGTACGCCCAGGAGGGCAATTTCGTCATCGGGAACGACGATCCATTTGCCGGCAAAGGGCGAAAGATAGAAGGAAAATTTCGGGCTGGGTTTGTATTCAATCCCCGCCGAAAGCGTAATGAAGGCGGGATTGAAAAAGCGGGAGTTCAATAAACTGACCCCTGCGAAGTTGGATAAAAAGTTACCTGGATAATTGTTGGGGCCGGTATACGTGATGGCCGTCTGGGTGAACAGGGTGAAGGCTCCGGAGACGAACCATTTGTTGGCCGGGTCGATACTATAGCCCAATTTACTCCCCAGGCGCAACTGATCGACGGTTTTTTGGAATGGTACTTTGGGAAAGGTCACGTTCGTGTCTCCCGGGGCGCTGTATGCCACGTCTCCGGACCCTACCTTTTGGACCCCAAATTGCCAGGTAAATCCATTTTCCCATAGCCATCGGTTTCGTTTGTAGGTCGCATCAATAGCAATCAGCCCGCCAAAACCAAAGTTGTTCTGGCCCGCCCCCACTTTGGGGTTTAGCTGCAGCAGTTGGGAAAAATCCAGACCAAAGCTGAGTTTGGTGTTCCAGCCATCGGGAAGCTCTTCTTCGTCCTGGGCCTGGAGGAAGGGTGTAATGCTGAGGGAAAGGATCAGAAGGATCCAGAAAATTCGGGTCGTTCGCATGAATGATAGGTTTTTCGGTTTCCAATATGCGGGCTGAAATTAAATGCAAATTTTGCAAATGCAAAGTCAAACTGCATTTGCCGAAACCGCTTGGCGCTGGGGTTTGGATTTGCCGGGATGGGGGAATCAGTTTCGGTCTGGCGGAGGAGCATCATTTTTCACCGAAAACACCTCGAATTTGTGCTGGGTCAACCGATTGAGGGGAATGACAACCTGGGAGTCTTCCTGTTGGAGGATCATGGAAACATTGTCCATATGCACGATTTTCCCTCTGACGCCGTCGATGCCGATTTCGTCGCCCACCTGGATTTTGTCTTTGTTGTAGAGTGCCGAGAGAAAATTGGAGACCAGGTCTTTGCTGGCCAGTCCGTAGCCGATGGAGAAGGCCAATACGATCCCGCCGAGCAGGATGAAAAGATTCCCTTCTACGAATTCTGTGGCTACCCGAGCCTGGTCCAGTGCGATGATGAGCACGTTGATCACCAGGAAATAAAAGAGTACATCCGAGATGAGTTTGGCGGAAGAGACCTTCAGGGATTCGAACAGATGAAAGATGGCATCCCGCAAGAAGTCGGCCAGGAGAATGCCCAGGATAAAAACGATGACGGCTGTGATCAGAACCGGGATGTAGTTGATGAGGTCCCGCACCAAACTGGAGACGGCCGGCATTTGGAGGACATCCGCCGCTCCGACGAGTGCGAAGAGAAGGATCAGAAAGTATATGGCTCTCGAGATGAGCCTCGAAGCGGAGAGTTTGACATTGTACCTCGTCATGAGGTCCATCTGGTTGATGGGATCGATGAGTTTGTCAATGCCGGTTTTGGCCAGGATTTTCCGGAAAATGCCGGAGATCAGCCGGGCCAGGATCCAACCTACGAGTACGACAGCCAACGCCCCCAAAAAATGGACTCCAGCTACCGATAACATCTGGAGAAGTTGATCGACTAAGGGTAGATCGGGAAACATGCTTAGCTGCCTTTAGAGAGTAAAAAAATCGTTTATAGCTTTCTAGTTTTTGGGTTGAGAAGGCCCTGCTGGGCCATACTGGTCCGTCTGACTTTCTTTGTCTCTGGTTTCGTATCGGCTGCCCACTTTCATGCCGGCAGCCCGGAACATTTTGTGAAGGTACATATCCGCGATATGACCTACAAAGCGAAGAGTCCCCATGCGATTATGGATCCGCTGTTGTATTTCGTGATGGTCAATATCCCCTATGTCGCGCTCCGGCTGTTCCATCCATTGGTGAAAACTATTCCTTTCTTCCATTACAGACCTAATGTTTCTGGCTCTTGTGAACGAAAATATTCATCTCTCAGATTTTTGGCTCTTTCCTTTGCTCTTTTCAGCTGCATTTTGACCGCGCTATCTGCCTTACCCAGCACATCGCCGATTTCCTTGATCGACATGTCTTCGTGATATTTCATGAGCAGGATGGCCTTGTCGTTGGAATTGATCTCCCTCATCACCCAATTCAAGGCTTTGATCTCCATGTTGTAAATCTCCTCATCCGGTATGGGGTCTTCTTCGCCAATATCCGGAAACTCGTTGTCCATATTGGGTTCTCGCTTTCTTTTGCGAAGGCGATCCATACAAAAGTTATAGGTGATGGAATAAATCCAGGTGGAAAAGCTGGATTTCATTTTGAAGCGGGTCAGATTGGTCATGATCTTGATCATGATTTCCTGAGCGGCATCTTTGGCGTCGGCTTCGTTTCCCAGCAGGGAGATACACCTTCGTGAGATCAACTGGAAATATCGGTCATAGAGCAAGGAGAAACAGGGCGAGGCGTGGGTCTCCAGGTAGGTATTGATGACCATCAGGTCATCCATTTTTCGATTGCATGGGGAATACACTACGGTTTTGTTTTAGGTCTGCTCGATCCGTTTCTCTCTTTTGACGTAGAAATCCTTTTTAAGATACACAAAGGTGGAAAAAAATTATCTGAAGAAGGGAATTCCGGGAGGTGAATCGGCAGGGAAGAATTGTTGGGCGGAGAGGTATTTAAAGAAGGGCCCTGAAACGGTTGAAGGGTAGCGGTACTGGCGGGGGATGGAGTTTTGCCGGGCT
>CAZXIX010000113.1:0-14242 GCA_964640855.1 uncultured Saprospiraceae bacterium | reverse complement strand
CTGAACCCCGGGCTGGGCATAAACCAGGCGCAGCAGGTCAGCTTCTCCCCCCAGCCGGGGCGTTTCTTCCAGCAGATCCAAGGACAATACCTCCGGATTCCGAAAGAGGTTTCGCTCGTCGTTGTAGGTGGTCACCAGAACCTCCGTCAGCAGCAAATGGGTATGTAAGGGGATCTGCAGGCTCAGGTCATCAGCATCGGTATCCAATGGCACCTCTTTGGTCTCATACCCCAGGTAGCTTACTTCCAACAGCGATTTTCCCGCCGGAACTTCCAGACTGAAATAGCCATAAGGATTGGTAACGACCCCGCGCTTGGACCCTTTGATCTGCACCAGCGCCGATACCAAGCCCTCGCCGCTGAGGCTGTCCGTCACATATCCGCTAATCGTAAGCAGTTGCTTTTCCAGGGGCTCTTCCCGGGGAAGAAGGACGATCTGCGAGCCGTCGACCGTGTAGGTCAGGGACGTGCCATCGAGAAGCTCATCCAAAACTTCTTGCAAAGGCGCATTCTTATAGGAAACATCTACCCTTTGGGCTGGGACCTGGCTGGGGGAAAAAAGGAGAAAAACTCCATCCTGCAGCAGAAGTTCGCTGAGTACATCCTTCAAATACGCATTTTTCGCCCGGATGGATACGGTCGGGGAAAGAGGATTTTCCTGCGCATACAGCAGTATGGGCGCCACACAGATAAGCCACAAACAAAAACCCCTTTTGATCATGTAATCTCATTGCAACGTGCCGGAACAAATCGGTACGGGTTCCAACACGGAGAACTGAGGTTCGTCCGCCAATAAAACAGACTCGAAGGCAGGGAAAGGATTGAATAACACCCTTTTCAGCCAACATAACCCCAACAGCCGTCTAACAAAATTAAGGTTATGTCGCAGGATTGCAAACTATTGCCCCCGCCACGGGATGGCCAAACTTGTCATTTAGGAAAGGATTAACGTGTCGGGCAGGCCTTCCCGCCGTAAAGACGGTAGTGCCCTCCCTCCAGAGAATCAAACTGGAAGGAATGGACTCTGGACATACTGGAAAAAACCTGCCTGACGTCCGAATTCCGGTTCACCTTATTGGAGAAGGTGCAGTTTCGGGCGGGCATATTTTTTTCCATGTCAATCTGAATACCGAAGAAATGCTCCAGGTCGGTGACAATTTCGGGAAGAGGAGCGTCCAACCAAACCATCTCGCCCGTACGCCAGGCGTGTGCGTTCAAATTGGGGGCTTGGCTGGTATGCATTCCTTTCCCGGCAGAACAAACTGCTCTTTCCTGGGTGCGGACCCGCTTTATCTCACGGGTTTCCAGGTCCATGAACTTGACTTCTCCTGTCTCTACCTCGATTTCGGTGTAGGAATCATCGGGAACAGAACGCAGGTTAAAGGCGGTCCCAACCACTTCGACCATAGCTCCGCCTGCATAAACGACAAAAGACCGGCCGGGATCCGGTTTGACCCTGAAGTATCCCTCCCCGTGCAACTCAAGAATGATTTCGCTTTTTTCCTCCCGGAGGATCTCCAATTGAGAACCTTCGTTCAGCAAGACCGTTGAGCCGTCCGTCAGATTGTAAAACGCCTCGCTTTGTTCATAGACTGCCAAAGCGGGTTGTTTGCGAATGTCTTCCCGGGGGGACAAAACTTTGGACAACCAAAAACCCAGGGCGATGAGAGCCAGTGCGAGGACGACTGCCAGGCCCCACGTCCAGACCGGATGGGGAAGGGGTTTAGGTTGGATGGTCTGCTCGAAACGGTTCCAGCCCAATTCCACCCCGGGCTCATAAGACGAGCGGTAGGATTGGCTCGCTTGCCAGACCTTTTCAAGGACAGAGGCCTCCTCGCGGTTCTCTTCCCGGTCGAGGAGTTCTTGAAGGTTTTCTTCTTCCCGGGCACTCAACTGCCCCCGCCATTTGCGGATCAATATGGATACCAGTTTCCCCAAGGTATTTGGAATGTTCTCTTGTTCCCTTACATGACACAACGATAAGCCTCAACCCCTACAAGTTAATGGAAGAACCGGAAAAGTGTCAGTTGAATGACTCACTTGAGAAAAGGCTCCAAGGCATCCCTGAGCATTCGCAAGGCCTTAGTCATTTGGTTCTCAACGGTCTTCTCGCTGATCCCTAACTCCGCCGCCACTTCTTTATTGCTCATCTCCTCGAATCGACTCAGGGAAAACACAAGCCGGCACCTTTCGGGCAAACCGGCTATGGCCCTGTCAATGCGCTCTTGCAGGTCATCCGCTTCCAGTTTTTGCAAGGCACTTTCGAATGGACCGCTGGATTCGGGCCATTCATCTTCTGTGAAGAGCTCAGGCTGATGTTTCCGCAGGTAATTGAGTGCCCGATTCACTCCGGCCCGACCCAGATAGGCCCGCAGAGTGGTGGTCACCACCAGGGATTGCCGCTTTTTCCAAACCTCCAGAAAAACCTCCTGGGCGATGTCTTCGGCCAAAGCTTCCTCGTGCACCACACGAATGACCTTTCGGCATACATACGAGTAATACTCCCTGAAAATCAGTTCGATAGCTTGATCAGGCTCTGTTGCAAGCAACTGGACAAGATGTTTATCTGCCTGGGAACTCAAAATAAGGTTTTGTCAGAATAAACCTGCAATGATGGGGCGGCGGACCGGGCATCTGAAATAATTTGTGTTTTTTTGCCTCAGTAAAAGTATTAAAATCCTACACAGACTTTTTGTTTTACCTTTCCTGAAAAGCGCAATTACTACAGATGAAGAGCAAGATTTGGCTTGGTGTATGGACCGCATTTTTATTACCCATGATCAGCTTCGCCCAGGGCCAAAACGGCGGAGAAGAACCCATGGGCTGGGACGAAAAGGTAAATGCCGCTGTCAAACCGGTTACCGACGTCGTTGAATACATTGTTTTTTATCCGGTCGGATCCGGCAATACGGCTATGCCCATCGTGATCATCGTCTTGTTGCTGGGAGCCACGTTTTTCACTTTTTATTTCGGTTTCATCCAGTTCCGAGGGTTTAAGCTTGCCGTGGACACGGTGCGAGGCAAGTATTCCGACCCCAATGAGGCCGGGGAAGTCTCTCACTTTCAGGCACTGACGGCAGCCCTTTCCGGCACCGTCGGCCTGGGGAATATAGCCGGTGTCGCCATAGCGATCTCCCTTGGGGGCCCGGGAGCGACTCTCTGGATGATCATGGCCGGTTTGCTCGGCATGGCCTCCAAGTTTACCGAATGTACGCTGGGGGTCAAATACCGCGACATCGGTCCGGACGGAACCGTTTACGGAGGCCCGATGTACTACTTGTCAAAAGGCCTGGCTCTAAAGGGGCAAAAGGTGCTGGGAAAGATATTGGCCGCCTTTTTCGCAGTCATGTGTATAGGCGGTAGTTTTGGCGGTGGCAATATGTTTCAGGCCAATCAAGCTGCTGCTCAATTCAACGAAATGATTGGAGCTACTTCGGGTTCGGCAGGCCTTATCTTCGGTTTGTTTATGGCCGTCCTGGTGGCTATTGTGATCATCGGAGGGATCAAGCGCATCGGGTCTGTGACTGAGAAAATCGTTCCGTTCATGTGCGGGGTCTACGTCCTGGCTGCCCTGGTCATCATCTTTGCCAACATTCACCAGGTACCCTCTGCCTTCGGAGAGATCATCAGTGGTGCTTTTACCCCCACCGGAATCGCGGGAGGCTTTGCCGGGGTTTTGATCCAGGGTTTCCGCCGGGGAGCTTTCTCCAATGAAGCGGGCGTAGGCTCGGCGGCCATCGCCCACTCAGCCGTCAAAACGGAAAATCCGGCCAGCGAGGGCGTCGTAGCTCTCCTGGAACCTTTCATTGATACCGTCATCGTTTGTACCATGACAGCCCTGGTCATCATCATGACCAATGGCGACGGCAGCATCATGGTCTATGGAACGCCCGAATCGGACGGTGTTGCCGCCACAGCGCGTGCCTTCGGATCCGTGCTGCCCTGGTTTCCTTACATTCTGACCATCGCCGTGGTCCTGTTTGCTTTTTCCACTATGCTCTCCTGGTCGTATTATGGCCTTCAGAGCTGGATGTACCTGTTTGGGCGAAGCAAGTCTTCCGATATCACCTACAAAATTCTATTCTGCATTTTTGTGGTCATCGGCTCGGCCGCCAGCTTGGGCGCCGTCACCGCTTTTTCAGACGCCATGATCTTTGCCATGGTCGTGCCCAACATGATCGGCCTGATGTTCTTGCTGCCGGTGGTCAAAGAAGAGATCAACAAATACGTCAAAAAGATCAAGACCGGAGAGATCGAAACGGTGAAATAACGGGCACCGGCGTTCAGGAGAAAGGCTTTTTGATCAGGGAACTTTCTTTTGTCCCTGGGCGAGCCCCGCAAGAGATTGGTCCAGCCAGGGACGGCCTTCTCCTTTGCGGGGCTGTACAAACCCGAACAGTGCCCCTCCCAAGAACAAACCGAACAGAGCTCCGAAATACACATCCACCAGGAAGTGTTGTACCAGATAGATTCTGGAAATACCCACCATCAAGGCCAGCAAAAAACAAACCGGTCCGGTCCACCACTTGGCGGGAAGCAGGAAAGCCAGGTAGCTGAAAAGAGCGAAAGCCCCCAGGGTATGGCCCGAAGGAAAACCGAACCAATCGTGCACGTTTTCCCCCGCAACAAAGGTCAACTCTCCCAGCCGGTCCAGCTCCCGAAAAAAAGCACGCGGGCGGGGAGCGTTGAAAAACTGCTTCAACAGCCAGGAAGATAGAATGGATAAAAGCCCCAAAAGAAGGGTGCCCAGAGCGTATCGCATCCGGTAAGCCAACAGGAATACGAATACCAGAATGTAGCCCAAAAACTCCCCCAGCATGGTGCCATACCGAAAGAACAAATCCAGCAAGCGGGTGCGTCGGGCACTGAAGAACAGCACCATGTCGCCTTTCTCCAGCGAGATTAAGAGTAATCCGCCCAAAACGAAAAACAGGGCGCAAAGAGAAAGAAAAAGAATATTCTCCCCGGCAAGATGTTTCAGAAAGGATTTCATGACTGAGGCTCTTTTTGCCGGAAACGCTCAATCATCTTCCGGACCCAGATTACAATCCGGTTATCCCCCACCAATTTGGAATCGTTCATAGCCTTGCGGGTGATCTGCATACCCACCGGCAGCAAGATCAGACAAGGTAGCCAACCGGCTGCCCAGGGAGGCAAGATGAAAGTCTCCGCGATCTTCCGGCAAAAAATGGTCAGGATGATGAACAGCATGAAAAAAATGATCGCCACCAGGATGGGGTATCCAAAACCACCTTTGCGGATGATCGCCCCCATGGGAGCGCCCATGAATAGGAAGATCACACAGATCATCGCCATGCTGTACTTCATGTGCATATCGTAGAGCACCTTGACCCGGCTCTCAGCCATGTGCTTGACGGACACCATCGCCGTCTCGGTTTGATTGTGAATGCTCCGGGCACTGGTTTGCGCTTTGCTGATCCACACTCTTCGTTTATGCACATTCGCTCTCGACAACTCTTCCATGATCGTTAAGCTATCCCGAGCTGATCCGCTTGGTTTTCGCTGGTAGACCGGCCTGGCAGACGGCTCCGATTCCTGGTTGCTTGTTCGGCGCAGTTGAGGCTCGACCGGGCTCTTGGATGGCTCTTTCACCTGGGCTTCTTCGGATGACAAAGAATCCAGCTGGATATCCCTGAAAAAATTGACCAGGTAATTGGATAAGGTCAGCTTCCTTTTTTCCATGCTTACCTGTATGCTGTCCGCTTCCGCCCGAAGCTGATAAGAAGTCATCATATTCCGGTTCGACTTGAAAAGTTCTTCGTCGGTCCGCCTCAATTGAAATTCTTTCAGATCAAAGATCTTTTCCCATTCCCGAAAAGAAATCCGTACGAAAGGATAGGCTCTGGGATTTTCCGGGTCGGTCTCCACGTATTGGTGCCCGTTGTTGAGCCGCATGATAAAGTATTCGTCGTTGGGGGAGGGGAACATTTCCCCATACTCAGCGATCGTCTGATTGAATTTATCCGTCTGACCCGCATTGTGATTGTAGATGATGATGTCCGAAATATCCCGGTCATTGGCGGCTTTATCCCCGATGTGGATGGAGAAGCCGTCGAAATCTTCGTTAAAAACCCCCGCATCCAATCGCAAAGCCGGTTTCTGCCGTTGTATGTCCCACATCCGGGATCCGAACTGCAAATTGGCCTGGGGGATGAAAAAGTCCGAACATAGGTAAGAGAGGATGGCGGCGCCTACCGCATACACCATTAAGGGGCGCATCACGCGGAGGAGCCGGATGCCCGCAGATTTTAGGCTGGACAACTCGTAATGTTCTGCCAGGCTTCCCATGAGCATCAGGGAGGAGATCAGGATCGCCAGGGGTAAAGCCATAGGCACCAGCGAAATACATTTGTAGGCTAACAGCTCCACCACCAGGAAAAAGCCAAGCCCTTTTCCCGCCAGATCGTCCAGATACAGCCAGAGGATCTGCATCAGCAGGACGAACATGGCAATGGCAAAGGTGATGATGAAAGGCGGTATGAAGCCCTTCATCAGCCAGGCATCCATTTTTTTGATTCGTATCATGTCCCTACAAAGATAAGACCCCTCTGTTGTAAACCCATTCCCCGGGGAGCTCCCTGCACCATTTATCGGTCAGCAAACGTCCGGCCATCGAAAAAAATTGGCCCTCGACTGTAACCTTTTCTTCTTGTCCCCGTCATGCAACCGAATATGAGCACAGAGGAATTTCTGGAGCAGATAAAGCCCTTGCAGGGGAGGCTTTTCAGGCTGGCGATTTTGCTGGGCAGAAAACCTGTCGAAGCGGAGGATATTGTCCAGGAAACCCTGGCCCGGTTGTGGGAGCACCGCCGGCAAGTGGAAAAGCCACAGGCCTGGTGCTTTCAGTTGGTCAGACGCCTGGCCGTAGATCAATGGCGCCGGGACCGGCGCTTTCAGACGGAGGAACATCTGCCCCCGGCGGGCTCCCCGGCTTCGACCGATCCGTTCGAGGCGTTTGCCCAAAAAGAAGACAAAAGGCAGATCCTGCATTTCGTCGATCAACTGCCGGAGAAGCAGCAGATGATCTTCCAACTGAGGGATCTCGAAGGGCTCAGCTACCAGGAGATTGCCGACCAACTCAGCCTCCCGCTCAATCAGGTAAAAGTAAATCTCCATCGCGCCCGGACCCGCATCCGGACCCTGCTGGAAAAAAGGCATGCCTATGGAAATCAAATACATTCATAAACTCCTGGCCAAATATTGGGAGGGCGAGACCAGCCTGTCCGAGGAAGAGCAGCTTCGGTCCTGGTTTGCCGAGAACCGGGAGGATCTGCCCGAGAGCCTGAAAAAATGGGCTCCTCACTTCATCGGCTTAGCCGAGCTCCGTAGGCTATCCCCTTCTCCGGGTTTTGAAAAAAGGCTGTCGGAAAGGATCGAGGGGCCCCCTCGCCGAACGCTCCGCCTGAAGCCCGTTGGCAAATGGGCCCTCACGGCCGCCGCAGGCCTGGCTCTGCTGTTGATGGCGTGGTACGGACTCGAGAATACCTCTTCGCGAACAGAGCCCCAGG
The DNA here is from genome assembly GCA_964640855.1 of uncultured Saprospiraceae bacterium. Taxonomy (GTDB): domain Bacteria; phylum Bacteroidota; class Bacteroidia; order Chitinophagales; family Saprospiraceae; genus JAJDFU01. Next base: position 6,714 of record CAZXIX010000113.1, on the reverse strand, counting down.
CCATAGACTGGTCTCGCTTCGAGGCCCAGTCACCCGAAGAAGCCTTCCAAATAACCCGCAAAGCCCTCGGATTTTCGGCCGGGCAGCTTAAAAAAGGTACCGACCGAGCCTATTCCGGCATCCAGCGCTTTCAGGAAATCAGCAAACGCACCCGATAACAAGAAATCACCCGACTTTTTTAAACCTGTTAATCAAGGATCATGAAAAATGCCCTTATCCTGAGTCTCCTCTTTTTCCTCGCCCTTCCCCTCACTCTCTCGGCCCAGGAAAATTCCACCAACGCCATCGACAAATATTTCCGTCAGTACGTAGATGACGAGCGTTTTACCGTCGTCTACATCAGCCCCAAGCTTTTTGAGCTGTTCGACAAACTGGAGATCGAGGAAATAGACATGGAAGATGAAGAGGCCAAAGCATTCATGGAAGTAACCAACGACCTGAGAGGCCTCCGCATTCTGACCACCGATGAAAACGGACAGGAACTGTACAGGGAGGCTAAAGCCAAAATCAACACCTCCGAATACGAAGTTCTGATGACGGTGCGGGACAAAAAAGAGCAAAACGTCGATTTCCTGGTGAAAGAAGACGGTGACATCATCACGGAATTATTGCTTCTGATAGGTGGCCAAGACGAAGACTTTGCCCTGATCAGCTTTGTGGGAAAGATCGACCTCGAAAAAGTAGTCAATCTGGCCAAAAGCATCGAAGAATGAAAAAGATCCTCCTGTCTTTGATACCAGCCCTGATCAGCGCCCTCTGCCTGACATCCTGCGGGAGCACCCACTCCGACATCACCTCCTTCTATCGAAAACATCGATCCGGCCAACACGTCAATCACATCACCTTACCCCGCTGGATCATCCGGTTGGGAGGACACATCGCTGCCAATCAGCTGGACGAATCCGAATCGGAATGGGTACGCCCCCTGGTCAGGCGGATCGACAAACTGCGCCTGCTCATCGGCGAGGACCAACCCCTTTGGACCCCGGCTGAGCAAAAGGCCTTTCAACGCAGACTTTCCCATTCCGGCTTCGAAGAATTCCTCTACATCCGGGATCGGGATGAGGAATTCCAGTTCCTGATCCATGAAGTAGATCGAGAGCTCCGGGACATCCTCGTTCTTTTCCGATCCCAGGAAGAATCCGGGATGATTGCCCTTCGAACGCACATTTCTCTAAAGGATCTCTCCGAGGTGTTGGAGCGCTGGCTTCAACGAAAGAAAGAGGAAAAACAACTGGAAAGGGAGGAGCCTCCCAAACGAAAGATACCCCAGGTCTGATTACATCTTTTAACTTTTCAACACCCGATGATCATGAAAATTAGCTCTTTATTCTTCCTACTCGCATTCCCTCTGTTAATGAACGCGCAAGGAGGCCCTATCCGGCATTTTGTGGATGAACACAGCCGGGGAGAAGGGGTCAACCATATAAGCCTGCAGGGAAATTTACTTCAACTTTCTCATTCCGGGGAAGACGATGTTTACCTGAAGATCGACAAGGTCCGCTTCCTGAGTACGGATGAAGCCTACCCGATCCCTGCCGAATCCATAAGCAGACTGATCCGGGATCTGAATGATTTCCGCTTCGAGGAACTGATCCAATGGAAAGAAGGCCGCGACCAGGGTCGAATCCTGATCCGGGAAAAAGGCAGGTACATCAGCGATGTATTGCTCCTGTTGCAGGGGAAAAACGAATTTCTGCTCCTCCACCTGGAAGGGCAATTTGACTTCGAGGACCTCAACGATCTGGATTTGGATATTGATGGTGCCCCGTATTTCCAGCGGTTGCCCGAAAGGCGTGCCCAGGTACCCAGAGCCTGATGCGAAGGTCAGCCCGGGGAAAAGGCAGTGCCTTCCGGTATAGCGACATTGTGATATTCCCGCATCGCGAAATTTTACCTGACATCCCTATATTTGGTTTCCCGGATCCTTTCCGGTTGCTTTTGTCCAAAACAAAACATCATGAAACCAACCCTTTTCTCCGTCCTGTTCCTGAGTCTGGTTTTCACTCTATCGGCACAGACTTACCCAACGCCCGCCGACCAGCGCATGGCAGGGATGAAAAAGCGAAAAAGCCTGGAGGAAAGGTCCCTGGTCAACCAGATCGAATTCCGTTCCATTGGCCCCTCCGTATTCGGAGGGCGGGTGGCGGATCTGGAGGTAAATCCGGAGGACCCGACTGAATTTTACGTAGCCTATGCATCCGGAGGATTGTGGAAAACCGTGAACAACGGTCTTACCTTTGAGCCCCTTTTCGACCGGGAATGGGTCATGACGATCGGCGATATCGCAGTCGACTGGCAAAAGGAAAGGATCTGGGTCGGAACCGGAGAGGTCAACTCGAGCAGATCTTCCTACGCCGGGGTCGGGGTTTTTCGTTCGGATGACCACGGCAAAAGCTGGACTCATATGGGCCTGGGGGAAAGCCACCACATCGGCCGCACCCTGATCCATCCGGATAATCCCGACATCCTCTGGGTAGCCGCCCTGGGGCACCTCTATACCCCCAATGCCGAACGCGGCTTGTATCGCACCGAAGACGGAGGCGAAACCTGGGAATTGACCCTGCAGGTAGACGAAAATACGGGTGCTGCCGAAATGGTGCTCGACCCGACCAACCCGGACATTGTATACGCCTCCACCTGGCATCGCGAACGTCGCGCCTGGAACTTCGTGGAATCCGGCGACGGATCAGGCATCTACAAAAGTACGGACGGCGGCCGATCCTGGACCTTGCTGACCGAAGAGGGATCCGGTTTCCCGACGGGAGAAGGTGTCGGCCGCATCGGGCTGGATATCGTGCACACCCCCGATGGGAACGTACTCTATGCCGCTCTGGACAACTATTTTCGGCGAGAAAAGGAAGAAACGGAAGAAGATATACTGACCCCGGAGGAGCTCGAAGAAATGAGTCCGGAGGATTTTCTGGAACTGGAAAAATATCTGGTCAAGGACTATCTGCAGCGCAATCGCTTTCCACAAGAATACACCGTCGATCGCATCAACGATATGGTCCGCTCAGGCGCCATCAAGCCGCTTGATCTGGTGGAATATACCCAGGATGCCAACTCCCTGCTGTTCGATACACCTGTGAAAGGCTTGGAGGTATATCGATCCGGGGACGGCGGCAAAAGTTGGGAACGAACCCATGAGGATTATCTGGATTTCGTCTACAACTCCTATGGCTACTACTTTGGCCAGGTAAGGGTAGATCCGTCCAATGCCGATCAAATCTACCTTCTGGGCGTGCCCATTATTCAGTCGCAAGACGGAGGGAAAACCTTCAGCAGCATTGATGGCCACAACGTGCACTCCGATCATCATGCGTTGTGGGTCAATCCGGACCGGCCCGGACACCTGATCCTGGGCAACGACGGGGGGATCAATATCTCCTACGACAACGGAGAGAACTGGGCCAAATGCAATACGCCGGCCGTCGGCCAGTTTTACTATATCGCAGTCGACGAGGCCCAACCGTACCGGGTTTACGGTGGTTTGCAGGACAATGGCGTCTGGATGGGCCCCTCAACTTACGAGGCCTCTCTTCGTTGGCAGGCCAGCGGCCAATACCCCTACGAAAGCATTATGGGCGGAGATGGTATGCAGGTAGCCATTGACACCCGGGACAACCAAACCGTTTACACCGGATTTCAGTTTGGAAACTATGCCCGGATCAATACCCAAACCGGAGACCGGAAATGGATAACGCCCCGCCACAAGCTCGGGGAGCGGCCACTGAGGTGGAATTGGCAAACCCCTATCCATCTATCCGTTCACAACCAGGATATCCTGTACATGGGATCCAATAGATTCCATCGTTCCCTGAATCAGGGGGATGATTTTCAGGTCTTGTCTGATGATCTTACCCGGGGCGGAAATAAAGGAGATGTAGCCTACGGCACATTGACCACTCTACACGAAAGCCCTCTCCGTTTCGGCCTCCTTTACGTAGGTTCGGATGATGGGCTGATACATCTGAGCCGGGACGGAGGATATACCTGGGCGCAAATTTCCGATGATCTGCCTCAGGATCTCTGGGTAAGCCGGGTACAGGCCTCCGGCCACCAGGGAGGACGGGTTTATGCCGTACTGAATGGCTACCGAAGGGATGACTTCACGCCCTACCTCTACGTTTCGGAAGACTATGGAGAGAACTGGTCCCGATTGGGAACGGACTTGCCCATGGAGCCCCTGAATGTGGTAAAGGAAGACCCGGAAAATGAGGACCTGCTCTATGTGGGCTCCGATCACGGTTTGTATGTTTCCCTGGATCGAGGTCAATCCTTTATGTTACTGAACCATGGCCTCCCCGCCGCCCCCGTGCACGATGTGGTTGTGCAGGCCCGGGAAAAGGATCTAATTGTCGGTACCCATGGCCGATCCTTGTATAAGGGAAGCGTAAAAGAATTGCAAAAGCTGCCGGCAGCCCTGGATACCTCTCTGTGGGTCTTCCAACCCGGGCCCATGCGCTGGAACAGTGAATGGGGTAACCCTCGTGCCATTTGGACCGATACGCTGTTTCCCATGCTGAAACTTCCCATTTATACCGCGCAGGCAGGCGATGCCAAACTGAGCTTGAAAGCGGGAGATGAACTGGAACTCAAAAACTGGAACCTCGCTCTCCACAAGGGTCTGCAGTATCCGGAATACGACCTGAGCATCGATCCGGAAACCCTGAATGACTACCAGGATTGGGTGAACAAGGATCGTAAAGAAGATGAAAAGCCAATCCGATTGAAGGTTGCAGACGACGGTAGACTCTACCTGCATAAAGGCAAATACACCCTCACGGTATCCCACGGAGGCGAAGAGCAAGAGGTCGAATTGGAGATCAAGTAGCCCGGCGGAATGCTTTCCCTTCCGAAAGCTTACTGTGCCCGGAGCAGGGCTTCCAAGCCCGGGAGGCTAAGGAAAGCCGGCTTTTACCGGCTACACTTTCGCCGCATTCTTAGCCCGCTTCCTTTCGTGCTCTTTCAGCATGGTCTTGCGCAGGCGAATGGAATCGGGAGTTACTTCCACCAGTTCGTCTTCCTGAATGTACTCCAGCGCTTCTTCCAGGGAAAAGACCTTGGGGGGGACCAGCTTCAGCTTGTCGTCTGCCCCGGAAGACCGCATGTTAGTCAGCTTTTTGGTCTTGGTGAGATTTACGACCAGGTCTCCTGCCCGGCTATTCTCCCCCACTACTTGTCCTTCGTAGATATCCTCATTGTGCCCGACGAAGAATTTGCCCCGGTCCTGGAGGTTGAAAATGGAATACGGGATGGATTTCCCGGTTTCCATGGCGATCAAAGAGCCGTTGATGCGGCCGGGGATCTCTCCTTTGTGAGGCTGATACTCCTTAAAACGGTGTGTCATGATGGCCTCACCTGCGGTGGCCGTCAACATATTGCTCCGAAGCCCGATTAGCCCTCTGGAAGGGACTTCAAATTCCAACTGGACGCGATCTCCTTTCGGCAGCATGGAAAGCATGGTACCTTTCCTCCGGGTGACCATATCGATGACGGTACCGGAGCTTTCCTCCGGTACATCTACGGTCAACTCTTCGATGGGTTCATTTTTTTGACCCTCGATCTGCTTCAGGATCACCTGGGGCTGTCCGATCTGCAATTCATAGCCTTCCCGCCGCATGGTTTCGATCAAAACCGCCAAATGAAGAACGCCCCTGCCGTAGACCCGCCAGGCATCGGGAGATTCCGTATTCTCCACCCGGAGCGCCAGATTTCTTTCCAGCTCGCGGTCGAGCCGCTCCCGGATGTGCCGGGAAGTCACGTATTTTCCTTCTTTCCCGAAAAAGGGCGAGTCGTTTATGGTGAAGAGCATACTCATAGTGGGTTCGTCGATCGCGATGGTGGGCAATGCCTCCGGATTCTCGGGATCCGCCACGGTGTCACCGATCTCAAAACCCTCCAGGCCAACCAACGCGCATATATCCCCCGCCTGGACTTCGGAAACCTCGGTCCGTTGGAAACCCTCAAAAACGAAGAGATTGCGGAGCTTGTGCCGCTGTACCGCCCCGTCCTTCTGGATCAAAGCCAGAGACTGGCCCGCTTGGATGTTGCCCCGATTGAGCCGCCCGATGGCGATTCTGCCGACATAAGGCGAAAAATCCAGGGAAGTGATCAGCATCTGGGCAGGACCCTCTGCAACGGTGGGCTCCGGGATGTGCTCGAGGATACCATCCAGCAAGGGCGTGATGTCCGGCGTAGGATTTTGCCAGTCTTCGCCCATCCAACCCAGTTTGGCGGAACCGTAGTAGGTAGGAAAATCGAGTTGCTCCTCTGTGGCATCCAGGCTGAACATAAGGTCGAAAACCGACTCGTGAACTTCGTCGGGCCGACAATTAGGCTTATCCACTTTGTTGACGACCACTACGGGTTTCAAGCCCAACTCAACGGCTTTCTGGAGCACGAAGCGTGTCTGCGGCATGGGGCCTTCGAAGGCATCTACCAGCAAAAGCACGCCATCGGCCATGTTCAGCACCCGCTCCACCTCGCCTCCGAAATCGGCGTGGCCCGGGGTGTCGATGATATTGATCTTCACCCCTTTATAGATGATAGAGACATTTTTGGAAAGAATGGTGATCCCCCTCTCTCTTTCGAGATCGTTATTGTCCAGGATCAGTTCCCCGGGTGTTTCATGCTCTTGAAACAAGCGGCCGGCAAGCAGCATCTTATCTACCAGAGTGGTTTTCCCGTGATCAACGTGGGCGATAATAG
>CAZXIX010000112.1:0-14584 GCA_964640855.1 uncultured Saprospiraceae bacterium | reverse complement strand
CCTCCACACCCGTCGGAAACTGGTTGATCAGCAATCGGCCCGCTTTTTGCTCGAGGATCCGGATGAGATCCCGGTTTTCTTCCAGGTCCCGGGGCGTACCGAACAAACTGGCTGTCAGATGGCCCTGAAGTCGGCGGGCACTTTCCAGCAGTTGTTCTTTCTGGTCTGAGGTGAAGGTGATGGTCGAAGGACCGAATACCTCTTCTTCCAGGGCTTCGTTTTGCAGAAAGGTACCGATCGAAGAATGAAAAACCCGCGCCGAAGCGCTGTAGGATTCTTCTTTGCCTCTCTTACCCTCCGCTAATAACTCCAGGCCATAGACTTCCAGCTGCTGCACCCCCTCGTTGAAGGCCGACTGAATGCCGGCATTCAACATAGCTTGTCCTTCTACCTCTTCAAATTGTTGTTTGAGTTCCTGCAGAAAGGGCTCCGCAGCTTCTTTTTCGGGGAGAAAGACCAGCCCCGGGTTGGTGCAGAACTGCCCGACCCCCAGGGTTGCCGACTGGGTCAAGCCCCGGGCGATCTCTATCCCTTGTTCGGCCAAAGCACCCGGGAGAATAAAAACCGGATTCGTACTGCCCATTTCGGCATATACGGGAATGGGCACGGAGCGGCGGTTGGCAGCGTCGAAAATGGCCTTGCCGCCCCGGAAGGAACCGGTGAAACCGATGGCCCGGATCAACGGGTGCTGAACCATGGCCATCCCGACCTCGTGGTTGTTGCCCTGCACGAGCGAAAGGATCACTTCGGGCATGCCGCACTTCTGAATCGCCGCGTCAAAGGCGCGAGCCACCCTCTCACAGGTACCGGGATGCGAGGGGTGTGCCTTGACCACTACCGGGCAGCCGCTGGCCAGGGCGGAGGCGGTGTCACCACCAGCCACGGAAAAGGCCAACGGAAAATTACTGGCCCCAAAAATACCCACCGGCCCCAGGGGCTGGAGCATCGACCGGAGGTCGGGCTTGGGCACGGGTTTGCGTTCGGGAAGGGCATGATCGATGCGGGCATCTACCCAGGAGCCTTCGCGTACCAGCTCGGCAAATAGTTGTAGTTGGTTGATCGTGCGGCCGCGTTCTCCCTTTATGCGCCCCTCGGGCAGAGCCGTCTCCGCCATGCAGCGCTCGATCAGCGAATCCCCCAACTGGAGGATCTCATCGGCCACGGTTTCAAGAAACCGGGCCTTTTGCTCCGCTTCCATGCGGCGATAAATTTCGAAGGCCGACTCGGCTTTCTCCACGGCCTCCTCGATTTCGGACCGGGTGGCTACGAAAAAATCCACCGGCAACTTCCGGGCTTGATTCGGATCTTCCGCCCGGAAGGTCTCCGTGTCCTGGCCGGAAAAGCGCCCGGCGATGTAATTTTTTCCACTTAGTCTCATGCTACTTGATTTTTTAGCGTGCCGATGGCATCCAGGGTGATGTGAATATGATCGCCCGAACGGAGGGAAAAATCCGGCGGCGGAATGATTCCCGTTCCGGTCATGAGCAAACAGCCCTCCGGAAAGCTGCACTCCCGAAAAAGATAATGGACCAACTCCTCGAAGCTTCTTTTCATCTGGCTGATCCGGATTGACTCCTGAAAGATCGGGCTTCCGTCTCTGAAAATCTCGAGTTGGATCTCCTGTTCGGGATCGAAAGCATTTTCAGGTACAAACATGCAGGGGCCTACAGCGGCAGAACCGTCGTAAACCTTGGCCTGGGTGAGATACAAGGGATTTTCGCCTTCTATGCTTCGGGAACTCATATCATTCCCCAAAGTGTAACCCACAATCTCTCCCCGGCTGTTTATCACCAGGGTCAACTCCGGTTCCGGAACGTTCCAGTCCGAGTCTCTCCGGATCCGTACCGCCTGGCCGGAACCCACCGCGCGAGCGCGAGTTCCCTTGAAGAAAAGCTCCGGCCGATCGGCATCATAGACCTTTTCATAATAGATGCCTCCCCCGGCTTTTTCGGATTCCTTTTGTCGTTCTTGCTTGCTTCGAAAGTAGGTGACACCGCTGGCCCAGATCTCCTGCTTTTCCAAAGGTGGAAGAAGATCTTCCGGATCAAACGGGGCAATTGCCCCGACGGGCTCTCTTTGCCGGCAGATCCTCTGGAGTTCAGCCAGCAGGCCATCGGTATTGATCAGGGCATCCCAGGATTGATCGATGCGGAAAAACCGCCCCTGGTTCTCGACAAAGTTCCCCTTCCGGCTGTGGTAAAGTTTCATTCAGGCGATTATCAAATGGATCAAAAAGGTAATAAAGGCCGCGGACAAACCCAGGATCAAAGATCCCAGGCTCAAAAATCGATAGCCCGTATTGACGTTCATGTTGGACATTCGGGTGACCACCCAGAAAAAACTGTCGTTGGCGTGGACCACCACAGCCGATCCGGCCCCGATGGCCAGCACGACCAGGGCTTTATCCCATTCGGAAACAAATCCCAGGTCGCCCATCATGGGGGCTATGAGCGTTGCCGCGGTCAGCAGGGCTACGGTCGAAGAACCCTGGGCCGTCTTGATGCCTGCTGCCAGCAGAAAGGGCAGCCAGAGCCCGAGACGCCATTCGGAGATCCAATCCCCCAGTTGGGCGGCAATTCCCGAATCGCGCAGCACCTGACCGAAGATCCCGCCCGCACCCGTAATGAGCAAGATGGACGAGGCCGAAACCAGCGCCTGCCCTACCCAACCCTCCGTCGAAAGCATATCCCATCGGAGTCGTTTGGGTAAGGTCAGGGAAAGAAAACACCCGATCAACAAAGCGATGAAAGGTTCTCCCAAAAAGAGGAGCAGTTGGATAGCGATCGGGAATTCTTCCGATTGTTCGGCCGGATACCCCCCTACCGTACTGAGCAGGGAGCGCAGGACGATCAGCAGGATGGGAACGACAATGGGCAGCGCGGCCCGGGACGCCCGGGGCGCTTCCGCCAGTAAAGCCTCGACTTCGGTCTGGCTGACTTCCGGATCCGGGTCGATGTAGGTCCGGAAAACCCAAACCCGAATGAAAAGCTGGCAGATCAGCAGGGCGGCCAGGCTGACCGGGATCCCCAGGAGGATGACGAGCCCCAGATCGGCATTCAGGAAGTGTACGGCTGCGATCGGGCCCGGCGTCGGTGGTACGAGGGTGTGGGAGGCGATCAGTCCCAAGGCCAGGGCGATGGCCCCGCCGGATAGGGTAAGGCCGGCCTTTTTGGCCAGGCTTTTGTTGAGGGGAGCCAGCAGCATGAAACCGCTATCAGCGAATACGGGAATCGAAACCACCCAACCGAGCAGGCTCATGGCCTCGGGAATGCGATTCGGACCGGTGAACCCCCGGGATCTTTTTCGCCAGGGCATAAGCTCCGCCGGAATGCTCCAGAAAAGCGCCAATGATGACTCCCAGAATGATGATCATCCCGACCCCGCCCAAGGTGTTGCTGAATCCGGTATTGACCGAAGCAATGATCTGCTGGAAAGGCATGCCGACGGCCAGGCCATACAGGATGGCCACCACCAATAAAGCGATGAAGGGATGGATACGCCAACGAGCCGTCATCAAAACGATGAGAACCACGCTGAGCAGCAGGTAGATCAGGATCATATCGAGTCGTATCTTCTCATCGTTCGGCGAGCTTTCGGCTTTTCGAGTTTTCCGTCAAATTCGCTCCAGCAGCCAATCGGAGAATGCGTCTATCTGATGAAAAAGCCAGTCGGGTTCTCTTTTCCTTACTTCCTCCGTGTCGGTGGATTCAGCCCAGCAGGCTGCCGCTATAGGCAGTTGTACTGCCCTGCAGTTGGTGATGTCACTGGGAGAATCGCCGACGTAAATGACCTCTTCGCGGGAAAAGGAGTGCCAGTCATCCAGGATCCGCGCCAAGCCTTCCTCCTTGATGTTACCCGATGGGGAGCCGGTCTCTATGTGTTCGAAGAGGTCGTGAAACTGAAATTTTTCCAGAGAAATGTGGGCGCTGGATTCACCCTTGCCTGTTACCATCGCCAGACGGACGCCTCCGGCCCTCAGATCTTGCAGCAACTCGGGAATCCCTTCGAAGGGAGCGGGACACATCCAATGCAGATCCCGGTAGTGCAGCAGGTAAGCGGCGACCCCTTCCTCCAGCCGTTCGGGTGCGAAAGCCCTTACCGTACCCTCTTCGCTGGGGCCGAAGGTGGCCTTTATCTCTTCATGGGATAAAGAGCGACCCACCAGGGGTTCGAGCGATTGGCGAAAGGCCGCAAAACAAAGCGGTAAAGTATCAGCAATGGTACCGTCCAGATCAAAAATAACACCCCGGATCCTGGTCATGAAAAATAAATTTGGGATAAAAAGAAATGGCAAAGGTTTCTCCGGCCGATAATTTACGGATGTTCCGCTTTGGCGGGGCAGCTGGAGTAGCTTTCCCTTTTAAGACGGGAAAAAAAGTAATTTCCACTACCTGAAAAAGATCCGGCAAGGGAACCTGCTCCCGTCTTGAATCAGGAAGCCTAATGCGCCGGATCCAATTCTACTCCACCTTTTCCCTATATTTAATTTATTAGTTTAACGACCATGAAACTCTCCCGCAAAACCTTTTTCAAAGGGCTCGCGATCACAACGCTTTCCCTGCCCCTGGCCATCCGCGGACTGATGGATCGGCCCCGGGCGCAGGACCAGGGTCCGGGCTCCCGCACCCACTTTTCCGGCCCAACCTACAACTGGAAGATGGTGACCACCTGGCCGCCCAATTTCAAGATCCTGGGCGAAGCCTGTGAGCTGTTCGCCCAACGGGTCGAAAAGATGTCCAGTGGCCGCATGCAGATACAGGTGTATGGCGGCGGGGAGCTCGTGCCGGCGCTGGAAGTGTTCGACACCGTCCGCTTCGGGGGAGCCGAGATCGGCAACGGCGCCTCTTACTACTGGGCCGGCAAGGCGCCGGCCACACAGTTATTTGCCTCGGTTCCCTTCGGGATGAATGCCCAGCAACTCAACGCCTGGTTCCTGGGCGGCGATGGACTGGAACTCTGGGAAGAATTGTATGCCCAGTTCAATCTCCTGCCCTTACCCGGGGGCAATACCGGCGTTCAGATGGGGGGATGGTTCAACCGCGAGATCAACGGGCTGGAGGATCTGCGGGGCCTCAAAATGCGGATTCCCGGCCTGGGCGGCAAAGTCCTGGAAAAAGCGGGCGGAGCGCCCGTGCTGCTGGCCGGCGGAGAGATCTACACCGGGCTGGAGCGGGGGGTGATCGACGCGACGGAGTGGCTGGGGCCCTTTCACGATAACCTCATGGGCTTTCCGGAAATCGCCCGCTATTATTACAGTCCGGGCTGGCACGAATGCGGCACCGCCCTGGAATACATTTTCAACAAAGAAAAATTCGAGGCGCTACCGGAAGACCTGCAGCAGATCCTGCGCTCGGCCGCCCTGGAAATGAATGCCTGGGTATTAGCCCGTTTCGAAGCTGAAAACGCCCTTCAATTGGAAAAGATGATCGATCGGGGCGTTGATCTGCGCAGCTTTCCGCCCGAGGTTATCCGGCAACTCCGGCTCTACACCGAGGAAGTCCTGGAAGAGATCACCCGACGGGATCCTTTCAGCCGAAAGGTCTATGAATCCTATCGGGCTTTCCAAAAAAGGATGACGGCCTACGCCCGCATTACCGAGCAGACCTATTACAATCAAATCCAGTTGAGTTAAAACCGATCTATCGCATACCAAAAAAACACTGCTATGTTTCGAACGCTGAATGGCTTCATCTTCCTGCTTCTGACCGGCGGGCTTTTTGCCCAGGGCACGCAATTGCTTCGGGAGCCCACCCTGTCGGACGATCACATCGTCTTTGTCTATGCCAATGATCTCTGGATCACCGGTATCGATGGAGGCGAGGCCCGCCGACTTACTAGCAACGAAGGCCTTGAACAGTACCCCCATTTTTCTCCGGACGGCAGATACATCGCTTTTTCCGGGCAATACGACGGGAATACCGATGTATTTGTGATCCCCATGGAAGGAGGCGAGCCCATGCGACTGACCTACCACCCCTACGACGACATAGTACAGGGGTGGACTCCGGACAACCGGGTTCTTTTTCGCTCCGGTCGCGAAGGTGTTCCAACCCGTTCCAACACCTTTTATACCATCGGCATGGATGGCGGCATGCCCCAAAAGTTGGGTGTTCCCCGCGCTGCCTACGGCGACCTGTCCGGGGATGGGAAGCATGTCGCTTACGTGCCCATTACCTTCTGGGACCCCGAGTGGCGGAACTACCGGGGCGGACAGGCGATGCCCATCTGGATTGTCAATCTAGAGACCCTGGAACTGATTCGCACCCCCCAACCCACCCAGGAGCGGCATCTTGACCCGGTCTGGGTGGGCGATGTAGTGTACTATTTGTCCGAGCGGGACTACGCCATGAATATCTGGTCCTTTAATCCACAAACCCAGGCCGAAGAGCAGATCACCTTTTCCAAACGGTATGACATCAAGAATCAGGATGCTCACGGAGGCAAGATCGTCTATGAAATGGGAGGCTACCTGCACCTGCTGGATGTGGCCAGCGAGGAGGCCCGGCAGCTCGAGATCAACGTGAAGGGGGATATGAACTTCGCCCGCGCCCGTTGGGAAGACGTACCGGCCCGTGATCTGGCCAACGCACGGCTTTCTCCTACCGGGCAGCGTGCCCTGTTTGAGTTTCGGGGCGAGATCTTCAGCGTTCCCAAGGAAGATGGCGACTGGCGTAACCTGAGCAAAAGCCCGGGTGTGGCCGACCGCTCACCGGTCTGGTCGCCCAAGGGAGACAAAATTGCCTGGTTCTCGGATGCGAAGGAGGAGTATCAGCTGATGGTAGTGGACCAGAAAGGGCTGACCGACCCCAGGGCCTATCCCCTACCCAACCCGACCTTTTACTTTGAGCCGGTTTGGTCGCCGGATGGCCGACGCATTTCCTACACGGATACCGATTATAACATTTGGGTCCTCGACCTGGAAAGCGGTGAAGCTAAAAAGGCAGACACGGACCGGTATGCGCACCCCAATCGCGCCATGAATCCGATCTGGTCTCCCGATGGGAAGTGGATCGCCTATGCCCGCCAGTTGGAAAGCCATTTCAAGGCCATCTTCGCTTACCATGTGGAGACCGGTGAGCGCCTGCAACTTACCGACGGCATGGCGGATGCCATCAGCCCGGTTTGGGATGAAAATGGGAAATACCTCTACTTCCTGGCCAGCACCGATTACGGCCTGAATTCCGGCTGGCTGGATATGAGCAGTTATGACCCGGACATCAGCCGAAGCTTGTATGCCCTGGTTCTGAGCGCTGAAGATCTTTCTCTTTTTTCTTTAAAATCGGATGAGGAAAAGCCGGATGAGGAAACCGAAGAGGAGAATGAGAAGGAGGAAAACGGGGATTCCGTTGTGGTAAGGATCGATACCGAAAACCTGGCAAGCCGAATCGTTGCCTTTGATGTGCCTGCCCGCAACTATCCTGGGCTGCGGCCCGGCCCTGCGGAATCAGTCTTTTATCTGGAATCGGTACCCAACGAAGACGGATTGACCGTGCATAAATACGACCTCCAAAAACAGGAGAGCGAAGAATTCGTCTCCGGTATTGACTATGGTACGGTTTCCCACGATCGCAAAAACATGCTCATCCGCAAAGGCAGCAACTGGCAGATCGTAGGCACCGGCTCCAAGCCGGCCAACGGAGAAGGCAAGCTGGCTTTGGGCCTCCGGATCAAAGTGGATCCCCAGGCGGAATACCAACAAATGTACCGGGAAGCCTGGCGCTACATGCGCGACTTCCTCTATGTGGACAACGTCCACGGCGCGCCCTGGGACGAGATCTACGATTGGTATGAGCCTTGGGTAGATCACGTTCGCCATCGGACGGACATGAATTATGTGATCGACATCCTCAGTGGCGAAGTTGCCGTCGGGCATTCTTATGTGCGGGGAGGTGATATGCCGGATATCGATCGCGTGGGCGTCGGACTGCTCGGAGCCGATTATGAATTGGCGGAAGGACGTTACCGGATCCGTAAGATATACACCGGAGAAAGCTGGAACCCGGAACTGGAAGCCCCTTTGGCCATTCCCGGGCTGGAGGTATCGGAAGGCGATTACATCCTTGCGGTAAACGGGGAAGAAGTGACCGCTGCGGACAACCTCTTTCAATTCTTTGAAGAAACGGACGGCAGACAAACTTTTCTGACGGTAAACGACAACCCTTCCCTGGACGGCGCACGAGAGATCCTGGTGAAGCCCGTTTCCAATGAGTTCTCCCTGCGCCGGTTCGACTGGGTGGAAGGCAATCGCCGCAAGGTGGATGAGCTTTCCGACGGGCAACTCGCTTACGTGTACCTGCCCAATACGGGCAGCGGCGGATTTACCTACTTCAACCGCTATTACTTTGCCCAGCAGGACCGGAAAGGTGTAGTGATCGACGAGCGGAACAACGGCGGTGGGTCGGCAGCCGACTATATGATCGACATTATGAACCGGGAACTCTTCGGCTACTTCAACAGTAAAGCGAACGACCGTCGTCCCTGGACAACCCCCATGGCCGGTATTTGGGGCCCCAAGGTCATGATCGTAAACGAACGCGCCGGTTCCGGAGGGGATCTTCTCCCCTACATGTTTCGCATGGCGGAAATCGGTCCGCTTATCGGTACACGTACCTGGGGTGGCCTGGTGGGTACCTGGGATACGCCTCCCTTCATGGACGGAGGCCGTATGGTGGCTCCACGCGGCGGCTTCTTCGACCTGAACGGCGAGTGGGCCGTCGAAGGCGAAGGCGTGGCCCCGGACATCGAGGTCATACAGGAACCCGAAAAAGTCATGCAGGGTCGGGATCCCCAACTTGAGCGGGCGGTACAAGAGGCTATAAAATTACTGGAGACCCAGGAAGTGGTCCGCCAACCGGAACCCCCTGCCCCCGTGCGCTGGAAGCGACCGGACAACAAATGATTTTTATCATACCCCAAACGGGTGGAAGCCGGTTATCTTGAGCCGGCTTCTTCCTTTTCCCCAAATGCCTAAGACATGAGATTTGCTGTAGTCCGGTATCTCCTTGCAGTGATCCTTTTACTTGCCGGCTTCATTCCCCTTTTCGCTCAGTCCGAAAAAGTCATCGACAACAACGCCCACTTCTGGACTTCCGTCAACAACGTCTATCGCTTCACCAACAAATGGGGCATGGTGAGTGACTTTCACATCCGGCGGACCGAATTTCTGAGAGACCCTTCCTTTTATTTTATGCGGTTCGGGGTCCGGTATTGGATCCAGCAAAAGATGAACATGTCCGGGGGCTATGCTCATCTCTGGCTGGCACCCAGACAAGAGGGCTGGACCACCTTTGCCGACGAGAACCGGATCTACCAGGAAATTCAGATGGTGGGGCTCTTCTACAACTCCTCCGTCCTCTTTCGCATACGCAACGAACAGCGCTGGCGCGAACGGATCGTCGACAACCAGTCTACCGGCGACTACCTGTTCAGCAACCGCTTCCGGATGTTGATCAGCACGAGCATCCCCCTGGGGCAGTCCGAGCGTCCCATTCGCCTGATGATCGCCAACGAGATCCATTTCAGCCTGGGGCAATCCATCGTCTTCAATACCTTCGACCAGAACCGCTTTACCATCGGCATCAACAAAAAGATCTCCCGAGATTGGCGCTTCGATCTGGGCTATATGATCGTTTACCAACAAAGACCTTCCGGGTTCGAATACGATTTGAACCACACCTTCCGGATCTTCTTTTACGGACTGTTCGACTTCCGGAAAAAGACGCCCAAGGATGAGATCCAGATCATTCCGCACGCGGAAGAATAGCGAGGGGCCTTCCCAAAACCACCCTGTCATCGCCCGAACTGCAATCGAAGCTGTAAAAATGCGCTCCCGGCCCACCAAAACGGGAGCGCTCCGCATCTTCTCAACAAACCATAACGGCATTCTTAGTTATATGCGACATCTTTTATTGAGTTTTTTGCTTGGCCTGAGCCTGCATGCGTGGGGGCAAGACCTGGACTCCCTATACCGGGAAGCCCAGCATCAGATCGGTCAATTCCAATTCGACAAAGCCCTGAAGCTGTTGAGCACCTGCTACATTCAGCAACCCGAGCACATCCCCTATTTGCAGCAGATCGGCTATTGCCACTATCAGATGGGCCGCTACACGGATGCGACTCTTTTTTACCGCCAAGCTTTAAAGCAGGACAGCACCAACCTGACGAGCCTGAGTTTTTTCGGAACCCTTGCCGAAAAACAACAGAGGCTGACAGAAGCTCAGCCGTATTTCCGGAAACTGGTCGAGCTCGATACCGCCAACAGCTACTATTTCAAACGCAATGCCCAGTTGGCCGAACGCCTGCGACAGCCCCTGTATGCCCTGGAAAACTATTTGCAAGCCTATCGACTCAACGAACGGGATGCGGAAGTAGCCGTGGCCCTGGCCGGTCTGTACATGGACCTCGAGCAGCTGGATTATGCAGAGAAAATCCTTGACAAGGGGCTGGAACTGGCTCCGCAAAACCTGAAACTGCAATACGCCTGGGCCCGGCTGCAGAACCTGAAGCAGGACTATCCCGAAGTGATCCGGGCCCTTCAGACCTGCCTGGCCCAGGGAGACACTTCGCATTACTTCCAGATGATGCTGGGAGCTGCCTACGTACTGGAGGACAGCCTGGAGCAGGGGATCTGGCATCTGGAGCAGGTGGTGAAACGGAACAAAGCCCCGGAAGCGGCCTTCCACTATCTGGGTCTCGCCTGCCGGCAAGTCGGAGAGCTCCAAAAAAGCAAGCAGTATATGTTGAAGGCCATTGACAAGGGGACTTCCGAACGCCTGGGCACCTATTACGATGACCTGTCGGCGATCGAGGAAGAGCAAGGCCATCTTCGCCCGGCCATCGATTATCTGCGGGAAGCCATCCGGTACGAACCGCAGCCCGAACGATGGTTCCGCCTGGCCCGCCTTTCGGATCAATATTACAAGGACAAGACCATCGCCATGCGGTATTACAAGGAATACCTGCAAACCGAAGACAACCGCTGGCGGGAATACAGCGAACTGCGCTTGAAAGACCTCAGGGAGTGGCAACACATGAAGCCAGAATAAGAACCCGATCAATTCCCTCTTAAGTTGAAAAAGTCATCATTTAAGATGAAGCTATCCCTCCGGTAGATGGCAAATAAAAAATTGCGCATTTATGCGTATACAAATGCTTTTCTACGGTCTAAAGTGATAGCATCTCCTATCCGGCCATGTTCATTTCCCCTCCAGGGTATTAATGCCCGGGATTTTGGGTGTCCGTCGGGAAGAGGTAGTTAGCTGCTGCCTTTGCCATTTTTTCCTGATCGTGGCCTACCCCCGGCACCTCTATCTTTTCCCACTTGAAATCCGCCTGCATCGAGGAGGCCTGGTCCCGGCTCTTTTCGAAGAAATAGCGCCCCCGGGCCAGGCGACCTGTGCCTTGTTGATCTACGGTGGGAGATCGAAGCAGGGAACCTTTGGTTTCTCCGGCATTATCCTCCTGGCCGAGGAGCAGGGCCAGCTGTTTTTGAAAGGCCTTTTGCAGGCCTGATTGGGAAACGGGGGCATCTTTCAGGCCAAAGGGAAACGGGACGGTCTGATCCGGCAAGGTATAGAAACCGGAATTGGCCGCCAGTAGGTAACGCGCTTTGGAATCCGGATAAAAAAGAGCGAAGCGGTGGAGGATCTGGCCGCCGGCCGAGTGGCCGAAGAGATCGTATTGCGTCTGCGAGGACCCCGTCGCTTCCACAACGAGCTCAAACAGGCGGTCGAAATCCGAAAAGATCCAGGTCGAAGGGTCGGGCTTCCAGTTGAAGGAGTAGGCCTCTTCGTCCAGATAAACCCGGTTGCTGTTCTCCTCAAAACGAACGGCCTGCATCAGGTCGTCGGATTGGATGAGGCCGCCCAGGTGGTAATCCTGAAAAGGATACATCGCTTCCCGGTAGACCGGAGACAAGACGAGGAGGTTCTGCTTTTCGGCTATTTCCGCCCAGGCATCCCGGTATTCGTCGGCGTCGCGCCCCGTGCCGGGGATAACGAGCAGGATCCGGCTTTGGGGGCTGAAAGCATCGGGCCGGTAATAATAGATCGCGAGGGACTTCTCCCTCCTACCCTTCCCGCCTTCGACATGGAAGACGCCCGGACCGGTCTCCAGTTTAATTTTATTCAGGGGGAGTTCGTACGGATCCACGACTTCGCTGGCGGGGATCAGGGTCATACGACAATGCGGGCAGGTACCCGGACCCCGGAAGGTCAGCGTATCGCAGGACAGATCGCAGGGCGGGCATACGTATTCAACGGTGGGCGACTGGCAGCCCCAGCTCAGAACCAGCAGGACGGTAAGCAAACGTGACAGCATATTTCAAGGGTGATTTCCAATGGCTGGACAAAAATATACGGCTAAGCAGGGAAAAAGCCCGGGCACGCATGGTGTTTTTCCCAATATTTGGTGTGAATTACCGGTTTCAGGAGGTAAACCTTTTTCCGGAAATTGCGGGAAAACCCTATTATAGCAGCCAGCACAACCTCAAACCCGGTATTCATGATCGGAAAACAAGTTCCTATCCAGGAAGCCAAGGTGATCCACAATTGCCACGTTCACCTTTTCAACATCCAGCACATACCCCGGCATTTCATCAGCAAATGGGCGCCGACCGACCTGGCGGTTCGGATCGCGAAAAAGCCTCGCCTCACGCGCCTGATCATGCGTTTGTTCGGCCGGCATTTGAATCGCTACTCCGCCTTCCTCTATTCGGCTCTCAATCCGGACAACGACGGGATCTTCAAAGAGCTACAGGGATATTATCCCGGTAAAACCAAATTCGCCCCCCTGAGCGTGGACTTCGACTTTATGTTCTCGCCGATCGAGGGAGAGCCCAGAATTTCCCAGCCCAAAAAGAATTTCCGGGCGCAGCTCGAAGACCTGGCTGCGCTGAAGCGGAAATATCCGGAAAACCTGTACCCTTTCGTGGGGGCGGACCCCCGGCGGGAAGCCGAGCTGCTGCCCCTGGTCCGCCAATACATCGAGAAGCACGATTTTACGGGGATCAAAATGTACCCTTCGCTGGGCTTTTTCCCCAACGACAAATGGCTGATGCACCCGCAGGAAGGATTCGACCAGGAGCCTTTGTACGCCTATGCCGAGCGAAACCAGATCCCGATCACCGTTCACTGCATTCCCAAGAACCAGAATTACTACCGGGATGACATCCCTGTTTGGCAGAAAGAGAAAGCCCGGCTCAAATTCATCAAGCCCGTCGAGCAGGAGATCCGGGAAGTGGAACAGGAACTGCAGGAAGCGGAGGAAGAAGAAAAAAGCCTGCAATACTCGGGCTTCGGAGAGGATAACGACAAATTTACCCTGATCCGCGAACGAAAGAAAGAGTTGGAAAAAGGCATCCGCGGCCGGCGGGCATACATCCAGGAGATGGAAAACAACCTGAAGCGGAATTACGATTTCGCCATGTTCTACAACCATCCCAAATGGTGGATGGATGTGCTGGAGAAATACCCCAGGCTCAAGATCAACCTGGCCCACTTCGGCGGGAACAAGGAGTGGGACTACTACCTCAACAGCCCGGAAGCCAAGCAGACCTACAAGAGGAGCTGGTATTACATGATCCGCCACATGCTGGAAGAGTACGAGAACGTTTATGCCGACATCTCCTTCACGGTTTTTGACGATCGGCTTTTCCCGGTCCTGAAGGATCTGCTCCGCCAGCCCAAGACCCGCAACAAGGTGCTTTTCGGTTCGGACTTTTACATGCTGCAAAAGGACTACTACGAGCGTCGCTTCGGCTTCGACGTCAAGGGCTACCTCGACGATGACGACTACTGGCAGATCGCTTATTTCAACCCGCGTCGATTTCTGCACAACAAACTGCAGGATGATTTCCCGGCACCGGAATCGGAGGCCTAGTCCTGCCTTCTTCATACCCGGCCGTACCGCATCCGAAGGAGGCTCAGACAATCGGGGAAGTTAATGTAGCGTCTTCACGCCCAGTTTCCGGATCAGCAGTTCCTTCAGGGCGGGCCGGTTGGGCGGATGCAGGAGGTTCAGCGCTTCTACGCCGCAGAGCCTGTACACCAGTTCCGCGCCGGCCAGGGTGTTGGCTACCGGTCCGCTGACCAGGTCCGGCTTGAATTTGAAGCTTTGCATCAGCCCCAGCACGGCGTAGGGATCGGTCGCGCACAGGATCCGGCAGCGCACCTGCTTTTTGATCTTGTCGTATGCCGTTTGCCCGTTGTACGGCTCCAGGGGGGAGGCGCCGATCTCGACCACGGCCACATCGGCCGACAGGGCAGCCATGCGAGTCAGCAGTTGATCGACGGCTTTCTGGTAGGTTTCTTTTCGGCAAAGGGTGGACGGCAGTCCGACATCCACAAAATCCAGAATGTGATCCGCGCCGGCGTCCCGCAGGGACAGGACGTCCCGGTAGCGGGCGGCTCCCGTCATCTTGACCCCGACGACCTTCAGCCCCAGTTCCTTCAGTTTTTTGGTGACGATCCGCCCGACGGTGGTTTTGCCCGCCGACATGGAGGTGCCGGCCATCAGCACCACCGGCGTGGTCATTTTCTGGGGCGTCAGCATTTCCACAAAATCGGCCATGTTCTGCTTTTTCCCC
>CAZXIX010000111.1:0-14594 GCA_964640855.1 uncultured Saprospiraceae bacterium | reverse complement strand
GGGCTATCCCAACCCGGACCGCTCGCATTTTCGGTCCATGGACATCTGGCATACGGCTTCCGACAGCGACGAATATCTTTCATCCGGCTGGCTGGGCCGTTATCTCGACAATCAGTGCGAGGGATGCGCTTCTCCGCACACCGCTCTGGAGCTGGACGACAACCTGAGTCTCGCGCTCAAAGGCCAGACACACAAGGGCTTCGCCATGAATGATCCCGATCGCCTGCTCAAAACCGCCTCCAATCCCATATTGGAAGCCGTAGGGGAGGCCTGGTCCGGATCCCATCCCGACCACACGGGGGATAACGTAAGCTATCTCTATAAGACGATGATCGAAACCCAATCCTCTGCCGGCTACCTGAAGTCTCAAACGAAAGGACTCAAGAGTCGAACGGGCTACCCGGAGGGGAAATTCGCGCAGCAACTCCGCATGATAGCCGAACTGCTCACGACCGATCAGGACATCCATGTCTTTTACGTTAGCCTGGGCGGATTTGATACCCATGCCCAGCAGCCCATGCGCCAACAACGGTTGCTCCAGCAATGCGCCGAGGGGATGGCGGCCTTTCTGGAAGACCTGGAGCAACACAAGCTGATCGATGATGTAGCCATCCTCACCTTTTCGGAATTCGGCCGGCGGGTCAAGGAGAATGCCAGCCGCGGTACCGATCACGGCACGGCCAATGTCGTCTTCTTACACGGAGGCGGACTGAAAAAGCCGGGGTTCTATAATGAAGGGCCCGACCTGTCGGATCTGAAGGAAGGAGACCTGAAATTCGAAATTGATTTTCGAAGGGTGTATGCGGACTTGCTGGGAAATGTGTTGGACATGGCGCCGGAAAAGGTTCTGGGGAAAGACTTCAAAGGGTTGGGGGTGGTTTGATCTCCTCTACTGCTTTAGTAGGGCCGAGGTCGGCCAATCCATCCTATGTACTTGAAAAGGTTGTCATCTTTGTTTCTGGTAACCCACAAAAAGGTGCAACCATTCCCCCAATCTTTAGGGAAGAATGCAATTCGTAGGTCGAACTTTCCCGGCTCTTTTTACGTGCATATATCTGTACGTTTTACTCAGGATGAAAACAATTACCGTTACCCAATCTTCGAACCAAGCTCAAGTACTACCTGGATCGGGTCGCTTCCGATTGCGGACACCCGGGAGTATCAAGCATTCCGCCTTCAATCCCGCGCTGGAGTAAGGCCAAATACAAAGGGGCGGTAGAGATGTATTTTGCGGAAAGGAACTTCTGAGCTGAGGATGCGGGGATTTTAGGAATCGGGGGTAATTCTTTTTTCCCTCTATGCAAGTCATCTCCCAATTTTGGAACTTCCTAAAAATTTCGGAAGTTAATTACCTATCTCAATGAATTTCTAATGAACCTGATCGAAAGAATTACCATAGACCCAAATATCTGTCATGGGAAACCTTGTATCCGAGGCATGCGGTGGCCCGTTGAGGTCATCCTTGATATGCTTGGGTCCGAAATGACGATGGAAGAAATTCTACAGGATCATCCGGAGCTAGAAAAGGAAGACATCCTGGCCGCTCTTCAGTATGCCAAACTTCTGGTTTCCGGGCGTACCGTTAAGCCGGCGGCCTGATGAAAGTGCTATGCGATGTACACATTTCAAAAAAAGTGGTTCGGTTTTTCCAAAGCCAAAACATCGAGGCGCTGCATGTAAATGATATCCTCCAGGGCTCAATCAGCGAAGATCAGGCAATAGCAGCATTAGCAAACTTTAAAAGCCCGGCCAAGCATAAAGGAGCGGCGGCTTATACTTTGTGGAAAGGAATAAGGAAAGAATTAAAAATGAATAGTTGAAGGGGCTCTGTTTTTCATTATTCATTGTTCCATTCTTTCATTAAAATAGGGGCAGTGAAGACGCATTTTATGGAAAGGAACATCTGATCTGAGGATGCGGGGATGCGGGGATTAGACACCGAATTCAGGCAAATTGTAGGGCCACTCTGACAAAGGTTCGAAAATCATCGAGATGCTTTTCAATAATGGTTGTCACAATATCCAGATCCATTTCCTGGTATTGGTGCACAGCCACGTTTCGAAAGCCCACCATTTTTGACAGTCTTTCCCCTAATTCTTCCTCCAGAATGCCCGCTTTGACCAGCAATTCGAAGGCTGCCTTGCTGGTCTGCGGAATTCCGGCCTTTTGCTCTTTCACCAGATGATTGGCCAGATCGATAGATTGCTCACAAGCCCTTTGGAGGTTCAGGATGATGGCATCCTGCCGCATGTATTCGCTACGAAAAGCTTCTTCATGACCCAGGTAATCTTCCCGGATCCGTTTCAGACAGCGTTCAATACTGCTGACCTTATTCAAGATCACCATATCAGCCATAAATGCTTCCCCTTTCTTTAACCGCCTGAATGATCCCGGAACGCTCCTCTTCCAATTTTTGATAGAGGGAATAGGTCAGCATCTCGAAGGTATCGCATTGGGTTTTATCGGCGCAATAGATCCGGCGGGCGGTTGTAATGATCTCGAAGCGTAAATCGGTGGGAGCGCGGTTGAGGTCCACCAGGTCCACAGGGCAGCCCATTTCGGACCCCAGGTCGGCCACCAGCTGGAACAAATGGAAGGTATCCGGGTAGGGTTTGGGGGAGGCCAACAGAAAAGCCACGTCCAGATCACTTTCCGGCCGGGAATGGCCAGATATCCGGCTGCCGAATACATAGACACCCAACAGCTCTGGTAGCTCTTTTTTCAGCCTGTTAATGAGTACGGCTTCTTTAGTCATCAGTTAAAAGTACAATTTTGCGGCCTTTTCTTCCCGGGTATTCTGAATCGAAGCCAGGCACAAAGGAGCGGTGGCGATGTACTTTGTGGAAATGAATAATGAAGGAATTAAAGAATGAATAGTTGAAGGGGTTCTGTTTTTCATTATTCATTCTTGTACTCCCCCGGTTTCCCAATCCTTGCCCACTTGGTCCTTATCTTTTTTCAACCACCGAGCAGGGCGTGGATCTCCAATACCGACTCAATCTCAAAGTCCGGCTGAATGCCGGTGTCGTTATGCTGGCCGTGGCTCACCCAGCAGGTGCGGATGCCAAAATCCTGCCCGCCCCGGATGTCCGAATGCAAATTGTCTCCGATGATCAGCACTTCCTCCCGGCCGGGAGGCTTTGGGATGGAGCCAAAGACTACCTCAAAATAAGCCGGATCCGGTTTGGCTACGCCAATTTCATCCGAAACAACGATGCTGTCGAACAAGGACGTCATACGCACTTTGTCCAGGCGGGGCCGCTGCACCTCCTTCAACCCGTTGGTCACCAGGCTGATCCGGTACTTCTGCTTGAGTGCATGCAGCAGTTCGACCGTCCCTTCATAGGCTTCTGAATGCAGGACCAGGTTCTCCAGGAAGAGGCGATTGCTGTCCGCAGCATCCACGCCCTCGATCTCCAGGGCTTCGAAGAAGAGCTCAAACCGCTTTACCCGAAGTCGTTCGGCCGTGATCTTTTTCTGTTCGAACTCCTGCCAGACCCCGGCATTCAGCTTTTTGTAAAGTACGAATCGCTCCTCATTGCATTCCAGCTCAAATTCCGTCAAGGTTTCCCAAAAGGCTTTTCGGCTGGCCTGCTTGAAATCCAGCAGAGTGTTGTCTGCGTCAAAAAGGAGCCATTGGAACATACCGGTGTTCTGGAGATGACAAAAATGGTGTACGAACACAGGCCCAAAGGTAGGTAGAATGGGATTATCTGACCACAAGTTCCACTCTACGGTTGCGAGCCCTTCCTTCTTCGCTTTCATTGGATGCAACAGGAGAAACAGGCCCGACTCCGATGGTGGAATACCTGTCTTCTGGAATTTGATGCCGGGCCTTGAGCGCAGCTGCAACAGCATCGGCTCTTTTCTGGGAAAGGCCCAGGTTCGTATCGTAGTTCCCGACATTATCCGTATGGCCAACGATGTAGAACTTTTTATCCGGATTTTTTTTCAGGAATTCGGCCATAGCATCGAGCGCTTCCTCTGATTCCGCTCTCAGCGTTGCTTTTCCGAAATCAAATTCGATCCCATAGAAGGCCATTTTACCCGTTTCTTCCATGCTGGCTTCAATATCTCCCAAAGAGACTTTGTCCAGATCCATTTCCTCCAGTTCGACTACATGCAACTCGTAGGCCGCCTGATTCTTTTCCTCCCGGAAGTAGAAGGCGGCATAGTAGGATTTCCCCTCCGAGGAAAAGCGGTAAGCCTGAAAAGCGTGCGAACCAAAACGCATGTACTCATTAAGCATGTTTCCCTGAATCACCATTTGGGTAATCAGGTCGTCGTTTCCGGTACCGCATTCGGCCTTTTGGCAAGAAAAAAGCACGTCTGCTTTTTTACTTTCCAAAGCGGTTTCAAAAGACTTGATCATTTGAAACAGAGAGGGCCGGGCACCGTCTACCATTTGATAACTGACCTTGGTTACCTTCCCTTCGAGGGTTTTTGCCTTGGGAAAAGATCCTTTCTCCGCAGGGCCGAGGGGTAGCAGGTATTGGTCAAATTCAACTTCCTGGTACTTTCCGATGTAAAATCCTTCGAAACGGGAAATCAGGGGATGATCCGATGAATTCGGAGCATCGGGCCTCTGCCCTGCCAATAAAACGGGCAAAGAAACCAGGGCGATGACAAAGAATAGCTGTCGATAAGGTAGAAACATGGATGTTTTTTTGAAACAGCCCAAAAAAACAAATGCCGCCCCTTCTTTTCAAACAAATAGAGGCTGTTTACCAAAATGCGACAATCCGAGGCATTTTTAAGGAAGATCCACACGCGCCATTAACTCCTTAAACCGCTCGTCTTCTCTTACAGGATCGAAAATGGGATTCACCTTTAGCCATGGGAAAAAAGGATGGCGTTGTTCGTACGCCTTTTCAGCCCATTCCAACGCAGCATCCTGGTCTCCCAAAGCCATATAGGTTTCTCCAATGCCCAAAAGATCAAAAGGATTACCGGATGCGGCCAGGGTATCCACAATCTCCAGGGCTTTTTCCTTGTTTCCCGCACGGGCGTGGGCCAGCGCCAGACCTGATTTTTGTTGAGGGCCGGAATAGGCCTTTTCCATGTGGGCGATGGCCTCCTCCGGTTGGCCTTGCTGGATCATCTTCAGGCCGTTGACGTAATGCGCCCAGTGAAAGCTGGAGTCTATGGCCAGGGCGGCATCCACATGCTCATCCGTGCAGTCGTAATTTTCCATCCACATGCAATGCCAGGCTTGCCAGGCCTGCCAGAGGGGATTTTGAGGATCTACCTCTGTAGCCTTGGCCATGTGCATGGCTGCCGCTTCATCCTCCCCGGATAAATTGAGAAACCAGCCGTATTGCATTTGACCCAGACTCACGTTGGGATCCATCTCCGTCGCTTTTTTCAAAGCAACCCCCGCCAACTCAAAGTTATAGGCCCTGTACATCTGGGCTGTGCCGAATTGGGCAAATTGTTGGGCTGTCTGCAGGCTGTCTGGAAGTTGAACGGTTTCTTCCTGCTCCTCTGTACCCGAAGGACCACAGGATGAAGTTCCGATCCATATACCCAGGAGAAATAAAGAAAATAGAAAGGTGAAACGCCATTTCCATGGCGAAAAAGGTTTCAGGTGAAGCATAATGGGTTATTTGGTGGATTCTCAATTTACCAAATTCGTGGCCCTCATGCCATTTAAAGACAATCCGGCTTATCCGGCTATAGCCCCAAAGCCCTTTTCTGAATCCTGAAGCCCTAATTTTTCCAATATGGCTAAAAAGCGGGGGTTCTCTCGTAATGGATCCAGAGTGGGGTTCGCCTTGATGCAATAGATCAGGAAAAAAGAGCGCTGCAGGTAGGCTTCTTCCAGACGGTCCAGTGCCCGATCATACTCGCGGAGGTGGATCAAGGGGAAGACAAAGGACATCGGATCCAGGAAGCGTTCCTGTTCGACCATTCGCATTCGGTCCAATACCCGACGGGCATCCGATTCTCTTCCGGTTCGGCTGTAAACCGAGGCCAGGAGGCTGATCCCACCGAACCACTCAGCAGGTTCGCCATCCAGAGGGACTCTTTGTTCCAACTCCTGCAAGTCCAGCTTTTGCATTGTCTCTCTAGAACTTGTATCCAATACCAAATGCCATTTGACACCGTAATGATAGGGGCAACTCCAGCCGTGCTTTTCCGCCGTAACTCCCAATTGTTGGAAAGCCGAATGGTAGTCCCCATCGTAATAATAGGCCCAGCTCAGATTACATCCGGCCCAATGATTGTTGGAATCCAATTCTACCGCTTTTTCTCCGGCAGCTACGCTTTCATCTATACGGCCCATGGCCCACAAGAACTGGCAATAGGTATCGTAGAGTTCCGAGGAGTTGGGGTATTCTTCCATGGCAAGCATGAGCTCTTCCTCGGCCCCTTTCCAGTCCCATTCGCTGAAGATCTTGACCATGGCCTGAAGCTGGTGATCCTGCTTGAGAGCCGGGTTTGCCTCGATCGCCTTTTCGCGCCACAGTCGGAAATTGGTGTGGGCTTCGAAAGGGGCCAATCCTCCAAAGCCCAACAAGAGGTAGGTTTCGACCATATCCGTGTAGGCCTCTTCAAAGCGCGGATCGATCTCGAGAGACTGCCCGTAATAGGTGATGGCCTGGTTCAGATTTTCCGCATTGCCGAGGTTGAGTTCATACCTTCCTTTTAAATAAAGCTCGTAAGCCTCTGCATTCACTTTTTCCGCCTCATTCAGGCGTTGTTGTACCCCGGGGCTTAGGGCAATCTGAATTTCGTTGGCCACCGATCGGGTGACCTCTTTGTAAAGGAAGAGCAAGTCCTTGATCTCTCCTTCGTAAGAGCGGTTCCAGCGATAATTCTGTTGCCCGCCCTGAATATCGATCAGGCTGATGTCTAGCTGAATGGCATCTCCCTGTCGCATGAGAGAGCCGGTAATGATCCCGTTGATCCCCAACTCATCGACCAGATCGTTCACCTGACGCATGGGGTTTTCATAAGACAGAATGGTCGGCTGAGGAACGACCGGTACCCCGGCTTTTTGCAATTCAAAAATGATGGCCTCATGGACACCATTCAGGATGTGGGCTTGCCCGGGATCATTCATCCGGTCCGAAAAAGGAAGAACGGCTAACTTTTGAATAGCATATGGCTCCCCGGAACGCTTCGGACCGATAAACCAGTTTCCAAAAACCGTCGCCAGTATAGCCACCGCCGCGATCAAGGGAAAAACGATACGGGCCGATTTGCCGGAAGACTTTTTTTCGAGCTTGCCTTTCAGCTTTTTGGATCGGGGGACGACGAGCCCCGGCAGGTCCAGGGCAAAAACCTGCCGTTTGTGCGTATCATTTTTAAAACGGAAAGCCCCCATCTTTTTCAGGGGCAGATCCTCCTGGCTCCTTATTTCGTCGGCTACCTTCCCGGAAACCAGAACACTTCCCGGAACAGCCAGTGATTCCACCCGGGCAGCAAGATTCACACTATCGCCGATGATGTCATCCTCGGTGAGGAGAATATCTCCGGTATGGATGCCTATCCGAACCGGGATAGCGGGATCCTTCTGAAAGGCCAATTGCATGGCTGCTGCGCATCGGACTGCATTCACTGTGCTGTCGAAAATGCTGAGCGTGCCATCGCCGTAATATTGGATGATCTCGCCTTCGTACTCTTCTGTGCAGGATCCAAAAACTTCCCGGTGGCGGGCCCGAACGGCAACAGCCCGGGATTCACTCTGCTGCATCAGCCGGGTATATCCCTGAATGTCCGTGAACATAATGGCTGCCAATCGTCGGGTGGATGCCATATACCATTGGTTTGTAAGGCAAAACCAAATTACAGAAATTGAACGAGCCTTTTCGCCGGCAGACAAAAAGGACAGAGTGGAAGAGGCGCTAAGGCAGAACGGGGAAGGGTTTCGGCAGAATCAGGATGAGACCCATCATCCGTTATCCAGATGGCGGAAGATCGCTTTCAGGATGGCGCGCAGGCGGGGCTCGGCCGATTGAGCCACCTCGATCACATCCTCGACACTGGTCTCCTTGATATCGTCGATCGGATAACAGCGGTTGGTGGTGACGGAAATAACGAAAACGGGCAGATCCATATGCCGGGCCACGATCACTTCCGGAATGGTGGACATGCCGACCAGGTCGGCTCCCAGGACATGGGCCATCCGGTACTCGGCCGGGGTTTCCAGATTTGGCCCTTGCAACCCGAGATAAACTCCCTGGTGGGCGCGGATACCCAACTCGCGGGAAATTTCCATGGCCTTGGCGTTCAGGCCCCCGTCGTAAGTATTCAGCATGTCGGGAAAGCGAGGCCCCAGCCTTTCGTCATTATAGCCACGGAGTGGATTCTCGGCATGTAAATTGATGTGATCCCGGATGAATACGATGTCGCCCGGATCGATCTGCGGATGTACGCTGCCAGCCGCGTTGGAGATGAACAATCGCTCAATGCCCAGGTATTTCAACACCCGTACCGGAAAGGTAACCTGGAGCATGGAATAGCCCTCGTAGTAATGAAACCGGCCGGCCAGTGCGGCAACCGGAGACCCGTCGAAAGTCCCCAGGTATAACTTACCCCGGTGGCTTTGGACCGTGGATTCAGGAAAGTGAGGGATGCCGCGATAGGGGATCTCCCTTTCGATTTCCATCTCATCGACCAGGTTCCCTAAACCTGTGCCCAGAATGATCCCATAACGCGGTTGGAAGTCGGATTTCTGCCGGATATATGCTACGGCTTCCTGGATTTCGTCGTACAGCATTACCTGGATTTTACCGGGCGGAAGGTAGCCAGTTATGGCAACTTTTTGAAGCGAAGCAGAAAAAAATGCATCTCCGGCAAGCTTTGGATTTCCCGCCAGCAAAGGCCCCGGCAATCTCCGGTTTTTTCTTCCTGTCGACCTTCCGGATGGGAACGGAAGGTGGCTTTTAAGTTCAAGTATAGTCTGCTCCCGATGGTATGGGGGCCTGCCAAGTCCTCAAAAGGAACAGTCACAGGTCTTTCGGGCCGGCAGGAGTCGTGTTTTTTTTTCGGAAATAAAAACATAAAAAGATTATATTCGTAAAGATGCGATTCCCATGAAACGATTTTCAGCTCTAGATGCGACTTGAGTTCCCCCATGAAAGTATACTCCCTATTTACCCTGACCACGACCTTGTTTGCGTGCTTGTTCCTAAGCCAACCGGCTCATGCGCAGGATCCGACTTTCTCCTAGTTTTTTCTCAACCGCATGCAATTGAATCCCGCATTCACGGGGATTGACGAAGGCCTGACGCTGCACGCCGTCGGTCAGTCGCGCTGGTTCAACATCGACGGAGGATACAACCTCTACAATGTATCGGTCGAATGGCAAGAGCCCGTGCTCAACAGCGG
This sequence comes from uncultured Saprospiraceae bacterium, assembly GCA_964640855.1. GTDB lineage: Bacteria > Bacteroidota > Bacteroidia > Chitinophagales > Saprospiraceae > JAJDFU01. The sequence continues at coordinate 5,258 of CAZXIX010000111.1, read as the reverse complement.
TATCGGACTGAATATTTTGGGTTCTTTCGACGGCACGCTCAATTACCAGACCACGAGCATCGGATTGAATTATGCCTATGTCGTTTCCTGGCCCGATAACAATCTCCACATAGGCTTGCAGGCGCGCTGGATACAACATCGTATCAATTGGAAAAACGCCCTTTTTTCGGACCAGATCGACCCCATACTCGGGCCGATCAATTCGACAACGGCCAATCTGGAGAACGACCAGAGCAGCTACCTCGACTTCGATTTTGGCTTCCTTTGGCGGTTTGATGCCGGGCAATCGGTCAACGCCAGAAGTTATTACCAGCATCGATATGCGATCGGGTTCGCCTTGCACCATGTGCCTTCCTTATTCGGAGCCAGCCTGGGCGGGAACAATTCCCTTTTGGGCCTGCCCAACAGTACGCCTCCGCGATTAACGATCCACTTTGGAGCCCTCTACCCGGTTACCTTGTTCCGTGGGGCCCGGCGGAATATCACCTTTTCGCCCCAATTTAAGATGGAGATCCAGGGAGATCCTATTTTTGACTTCGGAGAAAATTTCCAAAATGCTCAGATCGGAGCTTTTCTGATCTGGCATTCCCTGTACTCCGGTCTTTTCTACCAGGGCAGGTGGCCGGTGCCCACCGGTCAGGGCAACACAAGCTCCCTGATCATTCACGGCGGCTTTCAATTCGGAGACACCAACGATCTGGATTATCTGATCGGCCTGAGCGTGGATGTCAACCTGTCCGGGGTCGGTTTTTCGAGTGGTTTGATATACGAACTCGTTTTCCGGTATAACCTGGAAACTTTCATCGGGTTTGCCAGGCGGCCCGGGCGCAAAACGAACTTTCTGGACTGCGAGACTCTATTTTAGCATGCATAGATGGCTACTTCAGGCGACCGTTCTTATCCTGGGCCTGCTCTTCTGCAGCAGCCTGCAGGGTCAGTGTCCCTCTCCGCCCGATGTAGAATTGGATCCCAATGATCCGAATGCGCGTATAGCCGGCGATACGATTATTCTTTGCGAAGGGTACAAAACATTGAACCTCAGAAACAACGACGCGGCCGGTGGGGCCACGTTCAACCTGAGCGTGGATTGGGGGGACGGCACGCCCACCTCTCTTTTTGGCGGAAATCTCCGCGTTCTACCCCCGCACAATTATGCCAATGAAGGCTTTTACACGGTCACGGTTAGGTCCCTGAATGCCTCTTTTAGTCCTTGTCCGCAGCCCAACACAACCCGGTTAAAGGTGTACGTAGGGCGAAGACCCACGGCAGATATTTCTGCCCTCAATGCACTGAACGTCTGCGCTCCGGATCAGATCCGGTTTTCCCTTACCGGCATAAACCGCAACAACAGCCCCGGCACCCAGTACGCGGTATTGATCAGTGGGGAAGTGGTCGAGTCCTTTACGCAGGAGGAGCTTCTGTCCGGAGCTTTCGATATCATAACCATTGATTTCAATGAAACTTCCTGCGGAAGAGTGGCCTCGGGAGAACAAAATGCCTTCGATTTCCAACTTGTGGCGGCGAATCCTTGTGGCCGGGATGTGGTCATCCGGGCTCCGATCCTGGTCAGCGAGCCTCCCGTAGCCGACTTTTCCATCACCCCGCCTGACCTTCCCTGTACCAACGAATGCTGGCGATTTGACGATGCCTCTTTCGTGGCGGAAGTAAGACAAGGCTCGGGCGGTAACAACATCTGCCTGGACAAGCTCCCGCAGACCTGGACTGTCAGGCCCGGTGTCGAGGGGGTTGATTGGGAACTCTGCGGCGGCAATCTCACCAACAGCAACTTCATTGAAGTCCGTTTCCTGAAACCCGGAAACTACGAGGTGGGGCTTGCCATCACCAGCATCAATTGCAACATCACCTCCGAGATCTTTAAGCCCCTTCCGCCCATCGAGGAAACACCGGTGGCCGATGTCACGGCCAGGCAGTTAGGCAATTGTGTGCCGGCTACTGTGGAATTCATCAACAACAGTACGGGAGATTTCAGTCAAGCCATTTGGGATGTCCGACGCCTGACGACCGGCGGCAACCCGATCCCTCCCGGCATTAACCCGGATGCGCCCAACCCGGGGGATTATACAGTCACCTTCAACTCCTGGGGCCGATACGAAGTCTCTCTGACCCTGGTCGGCGATTGCGGAAGGAGCGTTTGGCGAGATACCTTCGCGATTGCGGATAAGCCCCTGGTCGATATTTTCAATTTGCCGAACGTCTGCGACAACGTGGTCCTGGATTTTGGCGAAGGGACGAAGGGCTTTTCCGAACGAGGAAGCCCCATTACCGGCTACCTTTGGAACTTTAACCCGGACGGCGTACCCCTGACCAGTAGCGAGCGGGATGCGACGGTCACCTTTCCCAATCCCGGACAAAAAGATATCCGTCTGCAGGCCACCAATGCCTGCGGCGACGGTGCAGATGTGGAATCCTTTATTGTGGTCCCTACGCCCACCCTCACCCTGCCACCTCCCACTGAATTCTGCCTGAACGACGCTCCCTTCAATTTTCAGGCGTCGGCCTCCGAAGAGGGCTCCGGGCTCTGGTCGGGACCGGGCATCACGCCAGGCGGTAGGTTTGATCCCGCATCGGTGGAGCCGGGTGTTTATCAGCTTACTTTTACCTTCACGCCGGATATGGCTCCCTGCGTGGTGCAGGATTCCTTCCCGGTAGAAGTCTTTGCTCTTCCCCAGATCGTTTTCGACGACCCGCCCCAGGAAGTTTGCCGAGACGTGGAGGCTCTCCCGATCGGACTCCTCGCACCCACCCCTGCCGGAGGCATCTGGCGCGTGTCCGACGGAGGGCAGATCACCCCGGAAGGCGTTTTCCTACCTTCCGCCAGCGGTTTGGGGCTTTTTGAAATTTCTTATGAAACGCCGCCCGATCCGGTTACCGGTTGCATACAAACCAACTCTTTCCCCATTCAGGTAGTCGACCTTCCCAACGTCACAGCCAATGACACCTTTGCCTGCGACACCCCCGAACCTATCAGATTGGTCGGATCCCCTTCCATTGGCGGAATGGGGGTCTGGCGCGACGATGGCAGCGGGCGAATCGTAGACCCGGATGGGGGGCTATTCAACGCATTGGGCGGGGTGGGCCAGGAATTCAAGGTTTTTTACCGCTTTACGGATGAAAAGGGATGCGCAGGGGAGGACTCGGCATTCGTGAGGGTGGACCCTCCTCCCCCCGTGAACGCCGGCCCGGACACCAGTTTCTGTATCAGCGTTCCCTTCTATGATCTGAACGATCAGGTCCAGACACCGGGAGGAGTTTGGAGCCAATCGCCCGCGCTGGTGGGAGATCGATTTTTCCCCGCCGTGGCCGGTGCGGGGGTCAGCACTCTGGTTTACACCATTGGCTCCGACAATTGCAGCTCCAGGGATACGGTCTTTATCACCGTAAACGACAGACCGAATATCACCTTCCTCAATCCCTCGCAGATATGCGCTTCCGTAGACACCCTTCAGCTGGCTGCCAACCCGGTGGGTGGAACCTGGACCCCGCTGGAGGGCGGCCTGGTGGTGGAGGGCGACAAGTTCCTCCCGGGGGAATCGGGACCCGGTTTGTATCGATTCTCCTACCAGACCCTGCCGGATGAGAACGGTTGTGAAAATATAGCCACCTTTTCCACCCGTGTCCAACCGCTTCCCGTGGTCACCGTGCCCGACCAGACGATCTGTGAGCAGCCCACGCCCTTAATTGGCGCGCTTCCCCAACCGGGGTTGTGGTCCGGGCCGGGCATAACCGAGCCGGCAAGCGGATTGTTTGATCCGTCCGAAGCAGCCCTGATCACCGGGAGTCCTCCTCCTTACCTGGTCGAATACACCCATCAGGACCCCGTCAGCGGATGCATCAACTCCGAAACCGCTGCCATCGGTGTCATCCCGGTCCCCGTAGTCGATCCCGGTCCCAACGAGTCCATTTGCATCGACGGCGGGCTCGATACGCTCACCGGGTTCAGCCCGGCCGGAGGGAGCTGGTCCGGACCCGGCATCGTGGACCCGTCCGGCGTTTTTGACCCCACTATCGGGGAAGGGGAGTACATTGTCCAGTACTCCTTTTCGCCCCCCGCCGCAGTCGACTGCGAGGTGGTAGCCTCCAAGGTTATTCGGGTGATCGACCTGACCGGCACGGATGCCGGTCCGGATACGGTCCTCTGCGAGTCGGAGGACCCGTTGATCCTGGCCGGATCTCCCCTGGGTGGCACATTCACGGGTCCCGGGGTCGTGGGCTCAATTCCCGAAGGCTTTCGGTTTGATCCTTCGCTGACCGGAGAGGGAGAGCAGGTGATAACCTACACCTTCGACCGGGATGGCTGCTTCTTTTCGGACCTGCGCAGGATCACGGTGAACCCATTGCCCCGATCCGATTTTGAATCCGATACGCTGGCCTGTGTGAATATTGATCGGGTTCGGTTCACCAACACCACCGAATTGCAGGACCCGACCGTTACCCCCCGGTGGAACTTTGGAGACGGGGGCAGCAGTGGCGAACGGGAGCCGGAATATACCTACACCCAGGAGGGGATTTTTGTGGTAAGCCTGACCATGACGACCCAGGCAGGCTGCCGGGACTCTATTCAGAAACCCATCAATATAAAGGGGCCGCCCGTCGCGGGTTTTTCCTTTACTCCCGCCACCATCTGCGCGCAATCCAACTCGGTGGTCTTCACCAACAACTCCAGCGGCTTTCAGAACTCCTATGAGTGGGATTTCGGGAATGGCGAATTCTCTTCGCTGGAAAACCCGGACCCATTGATTTACCAGGGTGGAACAAGAGATACTACCTACGATGTCATTTTGTTGGCCCAAAACCTTTGTGGCAACGACATTCAGCAACAAACGCTCTTTGTGAGGCCTTTTCCGGATACCCGGTTTACGGTGTTTCCCGACTCAGGTTGCAGCCCCTTCGACGCGACTTTCACCAACTTGTCGACGCCCGATGATGCCAGCACATCCTACCGCTGGGATTTCGGTAACGGCCGCTTTTCGCTGGATCGAAATCCCGCTCCGATCCGATATGAGACCCTGGACGATCGGGATTCTGTTTTCGTGACTTTGGTAACCCGAAATGTTTGTGGAAGCGATACCGTGCGCCAACTGATCAAGGTAGATCCGCCGGATGTCGTACCCCGTTTTGTCATTCCCAATCCAACGGGCTGCATCCCGCACACCATTTCCATCACGAACCAGGCCTTTCCCCCGAGCGCCGATATCTTTTGGGATTGGGGAGACGGGAACAGCTCGGAAGGCCCGGAT
>CAZXIX010000110.1:0-14598 GCA_964640855.1 uncultured Saprospiraceae bacterium | reverse complement strand
CATTTGCCTTCATAAGTTGACGCTTTACCGGTCAACCTATATCAGGGACGTACATTGGAGCCCCGATCACAATTCATCAATCACGAATCATGAACACGGTCAAAGTTATCGCCTTCGACGCCGACGACACCCTCTGGGTAAATGAACCATATTTCCAGGAAGCGGAAAAGCAGTTCTGCAACCTCCTGGAGGACTACCTGCCTCACCATACCGTGTCGAGGGAACTGCTGAAAATGGAAATGCAGAACATTGCCTATTACGGTTATGGGGTGAAGAGCTTTATGCTGTCCATGATCGAGACGGCCATGCGGATCACCAACGGCTCGCTTGACCCCAGAGTGATCCACCGTATCCTTGAGCTGGGGAAAGAACTCCTCCAACATGCGATCGAATTGCTGCCCGGGGTAGAAGAAGTACTGCAGGCCCTTCAGGGAAAGTACCGCCTGGTGATGGCGACCAAGGGCGATCTGCTCGACCAGGAGCAGAAACTGATCCGCTCCGGCCTGGAGAAATACTTTCACCACATCGAGATCGTATCGGAGAAGAAAAAGCCGGAATACCAGAAATTGATCCAGCACCTGGACGTGCTCCCCGAACAATTTGCGATGGTCGGCAACTCGATGAAGTCCGACATCCTGCCCGTGGTCCAACTCGGCGGCTGGGGGCTTCACGTGCCCTATCACACCACCTGGGAATATGAAAAGGTAGAGGTGAAGGTGGAACACGAGAAGTTGCGAAAACTGACCAAAATCAAGGAGGTGCTGGATTACTTTGGGTAATATCCGGAAATGGTCCCCGCTCCGCGTTTCACTCCCCCAGATCCAACAACTCAATATTCCGGAATTCCACCGGGTGCCCCTCGGATTGAAAACTGATGTACCCCTTGGTTACGGGGGTGCTATCTCCCACGGGGTAATTATAGGGCGGACTACTCCCGCCGACCATCGGATCCGTGTAGGTGATCACGGTATCGCCGTTGATCAAATGGTAAAACCTGCCGTCCGGAGCAGCCACCACTTCGGCCTGCACCCAATCATCGCCCTGTATGGTGGGCCCTATGCTGGATATGCAGTGTTCCGTGATCACTGCCCCGCCCATGCGCACCACCAGTCCCGGAGTACACAGATTGCCGGTGGGCCGGCTACGGTCCGGAGCGTCCGGGTAGCCGCCCAGAAGCTGCACCTCCAGGGATACAGGGAAAGCCTGATCCAGGTTCATGGATTGGGGCGATTGGCTGTGGATCATCACCCCGCTGTTTCGAATGGCCCAGTCCGGGGTGCCGGGCAGTGGGTCGCCCAGGAAGCGGTACTCGAATCGCAATTTGAAGTATTGCAATTCCTCTTGATAAAAGATATGGCCAAACTCAAAGCGAAAGCTGTCGTATTCGCTGTAATCCACTCTCAGCAGGCCGTCCTCCGCCCGGAAGGTACGATGGTAGTTTTCTCCGGCGGGATGACCGGTAATCTTCACCGTCCAGCCTTCCAGATCTTCGCCATTGAAAATTCGTACCCAATTCTCCCGGGGCGGGGAACAGGAGAAAAAAAGCGTCGCCAAAAAAAGAAAAAGAATCGGTCTTTGCATCATAGTACAGGCTGATGGGCTGTGGAGAACTACAAAATATTGATTTTCGTAAATTCCGCCCGGCAATCTCAAATCATATGACATCTTTTATGGATCGCTACGGTCCCTGGGCTTTGGTCTGCGGATCGGCCGACGGTCTGGGAGCGGCTTACAGCCGGGCCCTGGCCAAACGAGGCCTCAACCTGATCATGGTAGACTTCCAACCCGAAAAACTGGAGGCCCTGCGCCAGGAACTGGAGGAAGCCCAGGGTATCGAAACCGCAGGCCTGGCACTGGATCTGGCGCAGGAAGAAGCCGTCGGGAGTGTCTTGAACGCCGTCGGTGAGCGGAACTGCCATCTGATGGTGTATAATGCGGCTTACGGTCCGGTGAAGATGTTTGCAGACAACGGAACGAGCGAACTGGATACCTACCTGAGTGTCAACTCCCGGGTGCCCTTGCATCTGGCTCATCATTTCGTTCGGAAGTGGACGAGTTCCCGGGAGAAGGGCGGTTTGATCTTCATGGGCAGCCTGGCGGGGCTACGAGGTACCCAGATGGTGGCTCCCTACGCGGCTACCAAGGCATTTTCTTCCAACCTCGCCGAGGCCCTGCATTTCGAACTGAAGGATTTCGGGATTGACGTTCTGGGGGTCTGCCCGGGTACCATGCGTACCAATCCCTACATGGGCTCTCAACCCCAGGCACTGCCTGTGCAGCCTCCCATACAGGAGCCGGCGGATGTGGCGGAGGAGGTGCTGAAAGCTTTAGGGAAAAAGGTCATTCACATTCCGGGCCGCTACAACCGCCTGACGGATCGCTTCCTCGGCTGGTTGCCGCGAAATGCAGCTACCAAGGTCATGAACGACAGCATGCGAAAGATCTATCCTCATTTTTGGAAGGGGCCCGGAGTGGGTGAAGCTTCGAGATAAATTTTTCTCAGCCAGGCGCCATAACTCAGGGAAGGGCATCTCCCCTTCTTCAATCGATGGCCGGACATAGAACGTTCTGACTAAATGAAAACCCCTTTAATCACTTTTCAGCCTCAAAGAACGTCTATGAAAACCGTCCGCCAAGCCGCTAACCAATCCCTCAATCTGGACCAGATCGTTTTCCGGCACCATGTCCAGGATTTCCTGGCCATTGCCGGCGGCGTGGGCATGGCCAGCATTGGCCTGAAAGGATTTCTGCTCCCCAACAATTTTATAGACGGCGGCGCCATGGGCGTATCTCTGCTGTTGGAAATCCTGACCCATTTGGATTTATCCATCTTGATCATACTGGTCAACCTTCCTTTCATACTCATCGGCATACGGCAGATATCCATTTCATTTGCCTTGAAAAGCAGTCTGGCCATTCTCGCCCTGGCCGTTTTGGTGCATTACCTCGAGTTCCCGTTGATCACCCAGGACAGACTACTGATCGCTGTTTTCGGAGGCTTTTTTCTGGGTACCGGTATAGGGCTGGCGATCCGTGGCGGAGCGGTTATTGACGGTACGGAGGTCATGGCTATTTCCGTCAGCCGTCGCTCCAGTCTGTCGGTCGGGGATTTTATCGCTTTATTCAATATTGTCCTTTTCAGCGTAGCTGCCTTCATGATCAGCCTGGAGACCGCCCTGTATTCCATGCTCACCTACATTTCGGCCTCCCGTACCGTGGATTTCATCCTCAACGGCATCGAAGAATACATCGGCGTCATGATCGTTTCCAACAAATCGGACGATATCCGGACCAAGATCAACTATGAGATGGGTAGGGGGCTCACCATTTTCAAGTCGGAAGAGAGTTTTGCCCGCGGAGAAGAACAGCCCCTGGAAAGAAATATCCTTTTTTGTGTGATCACGCGCCTGGAGGTGTCCAAGCTGCTTTTCGAAATTGAAAAGATCGACGACAAGGCCTTTGTTATTCAGTACCCCATCAAAGATACCAAGGGAGGCATGATCAAGAAAAGGCGATTACACTGAAACCCCTGCCTGCGGCGGGCCACAAGCAGGGGTTCCCTTTATCCGTTCTGGAAAGTATCGTTATTCGTCTTCGTCGACGAACTCAACGATGTCTGCGGTGACGGTCACGTCCGTAATGATGACGACGATGTAAAAGGCTCGCTTGTAGCTGATGGTAAGATTGGCCAGGGCCTGGTTGTCTTCCAGTTCGCGGCCTTCCAGCATCGCTGCCTTGGCTTCTTGCACAATGGCGTTCTTGTCCAAACCACCGATCCCGAAGATCTGCGTAGTGGTGACCGTTCCGGCCAGGTCGCGGGCAACGTAGCGGAAATTGGCCTCGTCGAGGCCGGTGGAGTTAAAAGGAAGTCCCGTATGCAGGGCGCAGCTGGTAGATAAGGCCACCAGGGCCACCAGCACGAAAGAGAAGGATAGGATTCGCATCGGTTTAAATTTAAGGCTGTGTTTTCAGAAAATAATCCGGACGTAAAGAAAGGAAGGAGCTCGCAAAAATCCATGATACAGGCCATCAAATTAGGTCAGATGTTATTCATAATTGCCCTATAGCTAAAGCTGGAAAAACTCCTGTCCCGCTTTCTTCGGTATCTTCCTGTTGAAATCCAGCCAGTAGCGTCTCTCCTCGTCTCCCCCTGCTCAAATCAGAATTCCTATCTTTCCCTCCAAACCGGTATCCATGGGGAAATTTTTGGGTATTCTGCTGAATTATTTCCGCCGGATTCGAATCTGGTGGTTGGGGTTGACCGGAAAGACCGAGGAGGATATTCATGCCCGGCGCATCGTATCCGGCAAGGCCTGGGAGGAGTTCTGCGACAACCTGAAGGCGGCGGGAGCAGCACTGGTCTATCCCGGCACGCCCCGCGATCCTTTCCAGCAGGCAGAAGGGGTACGTTACCTGACCCGCCTCACACGGGCCGCCCTGGAGGCATTCGTGGAATACGGAGACCCCCGCTTCCCTGTGCTCCGGCGCATGGTGCATGAAACCGTGAAACTGGGGGCCGACAATCCCGACAACTATTATCAAAACGCCCAGATCAGCGGCGCCTACGAATATCGCATCACCGGGCAGCGGAATACCGTCCATTACCTGGGCTTGTTCACCCAAAACGGCGATTACGGAAGTACGGGCGGATTCCAGCCCTGTGGCGTGCTGGAGGAAATCGAAGTGGAGCCCGACGGCCGCTTCGAGGTTGTACTGAGCCGGGAGCCACGCGGCAAAAACTGGCTCAAGATCGAACCCGAGACCACCATTCTGATGGTGCGCCAGACCTTTCTGCATCGGGATCGGGAGCAACCTGCCGAGATGACCCTTCAGGCCCTTGACCTGCCAGACAAACCAGAACCCCTTACCCCTGCCCGGGTGGATAAAGGGCTTCAGACTGCCGGCCTGTTCGTAGCCGCTGCGCCCGTTTTCTTTTCCCGCTGGGCCAAAAGCTTCCATCCTCATACCAATCAGATGCCGCTCTTTGATCCGGAGACCAGCAACGCGGCCGGCGGCGATGCCAACATCATTTATTACCACAGCCGCTGGAAACTTGGTCCGGAGGAAGCCCTGATCATCGAAACCGGGATTCCCGCATGCGATACCTGGAACTTCCAGCTCAACAACTACTGGATGGAGTCCCTGGATTACCGTTATTTCCGGATCTGCATCAGCAAGGGGAATGCCCATGTGGAGCCCGACGGTAAGGTGAAGGTGGTGGTAGCCCACCAAGACCCCGGCCACCCCAACTGGATCGACACCTGCGGCCACAACGAAGGCACCATGTGCTGGCGCTGGTACCGCCTGGCCGATAAAAACAGCTACCCGAACGAACTCCCGACCCGGGTTGTCAAAATTCAGGATCTCGTATGAGCTCGCGCATCGTTTCTTCGGCTACCTTTCACCGTCGCCCGACCCACGTCCGGCTGATCCAATCCATTTTGGGCCTGGGGCCGAAACTTTCCCTGGAAAAGGACCTTCTGATCCGCATGGCCCGCAAGCGGACCGGGCTGACCGATTTCGGGCACGGTTACTGGGAAGAGCCATTGGAAATTCTGCTTGAAGCAATCGAAAGGGAGGCCGAGCTCAACCCCCTGGGCCGTTTCATGATCCGCGAGCAATTGGTCAGCCGCCTGGAAGTGCGGCTGCGGGCGGAAAACTGGTTCCGGAAACATCCCGAGATCCTGGATCAGGAACTCTACCCGGTCTGGCTGATCGCCGGATTGCAAAGGACGGGAACGACCAAGCTGCAGCGTCTGCTGGCGGCAGATCCGGAAACACGCTCCCTTCTTTCGTGGGAAAGTATGTTCCCCGCACCCCTGTCGGATGATTGGCGAGAAAAAGAAGGGCGCATTCCCAAGACCCGGACTGCCGAGAAGGCCATGCGCTTCCTCGCACCAGACTTTTTTACCATCCATCCGGTGGAGCATCTCGAGCCGGAAGAGGATGTACTCTTGCTGGACGTCACCTTTATGAGCACTTCCTGGGAAGCTATGCTGCATGTGCCCTCCTATGCCCACTGGTTGGAGCAGGCCGATCAGACACCTGCTTATGCTTACGAAGCTAAATTGCTCAAGCTCCTCCAATGGCAAAGGCCCGGCAAACGCTGGGTGTTGAAAAGCCCACACCATCTTGAGTGGCTGGAGGTCGTAAACCAGGTTTATCCAGACCTTCAGGTCATCTGGCCACACCGGCAGGTCGAGAAATGCATCCCCTCTTTCATGAGCATGTGTGCCCATGGCCGCAGCATTTTTGGCAAAAGGGTGGATCCCGAAGAAACGGGTCGTCATTGGCTTCGCAAAAACAGCCTCATGCTGGAAAAGGCCATCGAATTCCGCCGCCAAAATCCGGAGGCGAACCTTACCCATATATCCTACGCTCAACTGGTCAAGGACGCTTTGGGTCAGGTTGAACGCATTTATGCCAACGCCGACCTGACCCTGGACGAAGAACTGAGAAACAGGTTTGTGGAGACCGAAGCTCAAAGCAACCCCTACCGGTATGGAAGACACCAATATCGGATCGAAGATTTTGGTTTGACCGTCGCAGACATTAACCAAGAACTGCCTCGTTACAACCAATTCCTGCAAAAGAAATCCATCCTAACCCTTTGACCTCCTGACATTGGACATCATGAAATCAAAACAATACGACAGCCCGTGGCAAGCTACCTGGAAGGGTATTTCCGACCTGTTTAAAAAGCAGGAGCGGGTGGGTGAGTTAACGGAAAGCCACAGGCTGGAGGGAAAGACAATCCTGATCACGGGCTCCAGTTCCGGCCTCGGTCTGGCTACCGCTACGGAGCTGGCCCGACGCGGTGGTCGCATCCTTATGGCCGTGAGAAGCGGCATCCCCGAAAAGGGGGAATGGGTGAAACAAAGATCGGGATCGGATCGGGTGGAGATGCTGCACGTAGATCTATCGGATGTGGAAAGCATTGAAAAGCTCATCCGGGAGTTGAAGGAAAAAGGTGAAAAACTGGATCAGGTGATTTGCAATGCTGCCGTTGTGCCCCGGCAGAGCCGAAAGACGCCGCAAGGTCTGGAGGAGATGTTCATGGTCAATTACCTGTCCAAGTTCATTCTGCTCAACCGCTTGCTGGAGGAGGGTTTGATCCGGGAAGGGAGTGAAACGGATCCCAGCCGCCTGATCATCGTCAGCTCGGAGAGCCATCGCAATCCGGAAGCTTTTGAGTGGGACACCTTTGGGCAGTATAAAGAATACGGCATGCAGCAATCCGTCAATCTGTACGGGTATTACAAGTTGCTGCTGACCACTTATGCCCGCGAGCTGTCGCGCCGCCTGGGGCCGGGGATCCGGGTGTACGGTCTTTGTCCCGGCCCCGTCAATTCCAATATTGCCCGGGAGGCGCCGAAATGGGCGCAGCCGCTGATGAAGGTGGTTTTCTCCTTGTTCTTCCGCTCACCGGAAAAGGCTCGGGAGCCGGTCGTTTATTTTTCGGCCAGCCCGGATGTCATCGGCAGAGCATTCGACTATTTGTTTTTGATGGGCCGCAAGGAAATCGATCCCCTGGCGGCGAATGAAGAGAACGGAAAGCGATTATGGGAATTATCTCAGGGAACGGTGGACAAGCTGATTCTTCGGGGATCCTAATCCGGCTTTACAGAAGTGTAGGTTCGTTCCCTTATCCTTATACGGTTGACCCGGACAGATCCGTGATTGAACACGTTTTGCGTGTCTCCCGTTGAAATATTTCAAGTTTACTCCTTTGGAACAGATCACTGCCTTTCTTTCGCAATTTTCCCCTGTGGTGCAGGCCATCCTGGCCACCCTTTTCACCTGGGGCGTCACCGCCCTGGGCGCCGCGCTGGTTTTCTTTTTCAAGAAGATCAATCAGCGGGTGCTGGATGCCATGATGGGATTCGCAGCCGGTGTCATGATCGCCGCCAGTTTCTGGTCTTTGCTCAATCCGGCCATTGCCTTGAGTGAAAAAGTCAGTAGTCTTCCGGCCTGGGCTCCTGCGCTGATCGGATTCATGCTGGGCGGGCTTTTCCTTTTGGGCGTGGACAAGATCCTGCCCCACTTGCACCCGGGCCTGAGCCGGGATCAGGCGGAGGGGCTCCCAACCCAGTGGCGGAGGAGTGTCTTGCTGGTGTTGGCGATCACCCTGCACAACTTCCCGGAGGGCCTGGCGGTCGGCGTGGCTTTCGGTGCCGCTGCTCACGGGACCCTGGAGGCTTCTCTGGGTTCAGCGATCGCCCTGGCTATTGGCATCGGCCTTCAGAATTTTCCGGAGGGAACGGCGGTTTCGGTGCCTTTGCGCAGAGAAGGCCTGAGCCGCTGGCAGGCTTTCGGATACGGTCAGGCATCCGCTCTGGTCGAGCCGTTCGGAGCCGCACTCGGGGCCTTAGCCGTATTGGCCGTACAACCCATTCTACCTTATGCTTTATCTTTTGCAGCCGGCGCCATGATCTATGTCGTCATCGAAGAACTGATCCCCGAAGCTCACCGCGCCGGCCACGCCGACCTGGTGACCATGTCTACCCTGGTCGGCTTTTCCGTCATGATGACCCTGGATGTGGCTTTGGGGTGAAGAGGACCATCGGTTGCCTCTCTCCCCCGTATCGCTCCGAAAATTTCCTGATCTTTTAGGTAAATCCCGGAACTCGAATCCTTCCGATCAAATTTCCTGCTGAACAATATTACGAGATTCGGGTATCTGGAAACAAGCTGAATATCCTTTTTTGTACCTGATACCTGCTCAACCAGTACCAGTCACCCTTTTGCCCGTGGAGCATGTGCACCTTTTTATGGGCCTGAGCCTACAGGAATATTAGGGTGCGTCTGTAAAATGTTTTTGATGGCGAAAAAGATTCATTTTTGTGGCCAGGCAAGGCGCAAAAACCGAGGATAGCCTTAGCTACCTGAGGCTTTTTGCAACACAGGCTGGTCCGAAAAGGAACTTTTGAAGCCCAAAGGATATTTTTCAGACACACCCTAGGTCAGTACTTTGTGCTTGGTAATCGATGTACCACTGCTATTATCTCCTACCTATGCCTTCCCTTATAAAAAGGTCACCTTTCCGGAGTCCATATCGTAAATGGCGCCCAAAATTTTGATCTGCTCTTTTTCTTCCATCTCATTCAGAATAGGGCTTTCCTCCCTGATCTTTTCCAGGGTATTCCGAACGTTGCTTTCGCACGCCATGCGTACAAATTCAGCATTACCGGAAGTCCTGTCCCCTTCGTATCCAATGGATTCTACAGCAGGCCTGATTTTGGAAAGCATCGGCGTTATGTTGCCCAACTTCACATCATCGACGGCCGCTTTAACGGCCCCGCAGTGTTCGTGGCCCATTACCAGGATGAGTTTGGAACCTGAAACCTTGCAGGCAAACTCCATACTTCCCAGGATATCCTCATTCACGAAATTTCCTGCCCCTCTGGCTACGAATATATCGCCGATCCCCCTGTCGAAGACATCCTCCACGGGTACACGACTATCCACACAGGAAAGAACGATAGCTTTCGGGTATTGGGCATAGGTGCTTTTCCGCACCTGCTCAGAATGATTCCTCGCTGTCAGGTCATTGCGCATGAAGCGATCATTGCCTTCCTTAAAGGATTGAATAACCATGTCGGGGGTTAAGGCATCCTGCTCTTCCTGGCTCAGCACATCCTCTACCAGTCCGACAATGTCTTCTTGTTTAACCTCTTCATGCGCCTGCCCTTCGGGAGGTTGCATGTTGCAGGAAAAGAGTACAAATGTCAAACAAGACAATCCAAATACTTTTGCTTTGAGCAAGCCCATGATGGTATTCATATCAGGTTCCTTTTTCAAAAAAACGTGAAGAAATCCAATTGATCTGTTTTGCAGCCCTTCCCGCCGCATCGGGGTTCAAAGGGGGGATAGCCCAGCTGCCGGATATCAGCCCCGGATGTCTTACCCGGCGGGAGGGTTTTTCGCACCGCGGGAAAGGCTGATTCCTGAGGCGTTTCGAAAAGTCTTTTCATCCTGCCGCTGTATACTGATTTTCCGCCCATTCGATTCGGACCTTTGACCCTGTCCAAAAAAACATCAAAGGGTGTGGCTGGAAAATTTCCTGTGGGTCTTAAGCCTGTTTCCAAACACACTCTAATAAACTTCCTATCTAAAGATCTCGTTCGCGGTCCCTACTCCCGACCATTTTTTCAGGGCCCTTCAGGGCTTTTATCCCTGCATGAGCCCCGGCTATGTGATCCATCGCTCTTCGAACCTGGAGCCCTCGCCATGGGAGTCAGAAGAGGGTTCCCGGGATAAGGCCGGGTTGGAAAGCCCTGTGCTTGAATTGGGTGTGGTACATTACGATGAACGGGGGTTGCCCCAGCAGGACGGGAAGGGCGATCGAATCAAATAGGACTGCGGCACCTTTCAGGAAACTCCATTGCCCCGAGCCGAGGAAAAAAGCCGATGGCTTTATTCCGGCTTCCAGAAATCGGAAGGCTCCAGATGACAGGCCTCGATCATGTCCAGACAGTAGTCCAGCGTGCCCAGGTCTGCATTCGAGTTGTTGGTACCCATGGTAAACCGGATGCCGCGGGCTTTGGCCATTTTGATGATCTTCTCTGAGGGTATCCGATAACGGGCATTGATTTCCAAAGCCAACGAACGGGCGGCCAGGACATCCAGCACCCTGTTGATGCGTTCTTCGGTCCAGAGTTCATCGTATTTATCCCGGATGATCTCGGGCAGGAAGGTTGGATTTACATAAATATCGACCGGTTCGGAGCTGAAAATTTGCTCGATCTGCCCGACCAGCTCTTCCATGAATTCGTTTTCATCCTCCACCCAGACTTCCTCCTCCATCCACAGTCGGGTCCTCCGCCCCTTGCTATCCGTCCAGGTCATGGCATCGGTAAAAGTGTAATCAAAAAGATCGACGGTGTCCTGGCTAACCATATCCATCCACTCGCGCCCCTCAGCCTGCACGGCGGTATAAAAGGGATAGTTTTTTACGGAATGGTAGTACAGGCTGAGGGTACTGTCGTTATCTACGGGAAATCCCTCACCGCAGTTGACGGCCACCCCGTAATCAATACCCGTGGAGTCGGCATGCGCCAGAATATCCTCCATGCTCAATCCTCCTTTGAGGTGGGCGTGATAATCAATGATGTCATAACCTTTTGCTTTCAAGGCAGCTATGCGTTGGATGCTTGTTTCAGGAGCCTGGGTTTGACAACTGCTGAGCAGCAGGGCAGCCGATAGTAAATAAAAGATACTTTTCATCGCTTCTCGTTTTTGAGGATCCTTTGGCCGTGGTGGGACGAAAAGGAGGGTAGATTTTCCTGGTAGAAAGGTAATCCGTTCTGACCGAATCGCATTCCATTTCTCCCATAATTCCATTCACGGATATGGACCTGCATGCGGGAAATGCCTCCTCGGCGAAATGCCGAATCGGATATTCATCCGGAGAGAGGCCGCTTATTCGCTTCCCGTTTCAAACTCGATCAGGTAAGGTTTTAAAGGGATATCATCATCCGTCCTGAAATTATGGGTGATGAAGATTTGATACTTTTTCCGAGGTTCCAGATCCACCGTCAAGGTCCAGGACTTATGATCTGCTGCCCAATATCGCTTATTCACATCGTTTTTGGGAAATGCTTCGGGACCTGACTCACCGAAATCCACCCCCGTGTTGTATCCGTTGAGGGGCTTTGAAAACTCAACGGTGATCTCGGTAAGCCGGGGACTGACGCCCTTTTCCTGATTTTGAAATTGTTTTATCCCGCTAACAACCGGTCGTTTCTCTTCGAAATCCTGGTAAAGTTCCTCCAGGGGTTTGGAAAAAAAACCTGCTGAATGTACAAATTCTTCGACCTCCTCTTCATTCGTGTAATCCAATTCGATAAGCTCCCGGATTGCTTTCTTTTTGTCCTCTGCCTGCTCGTAATAATTTTCACACATCTGATATCCGATGTAGTAGCCCAGGTCTCTGATGCCAAAGTCGTTTTGCGCATTACTCCACAACCATTTGGGATAGTTGTTGACGTAAAACATTTCATGCTCAAACTTCTGCCTCACTTGTTGAGCGTTTTGCTTGCCGAATGCTATGGCAGGAGAGGCAGAAGGTACGTCCAAGGCCCGGGTGGAGACAAATTCGGCGACCCCTTCGTAAATGACATAGGAAAGCAAGTTGTGCACGATCGGATTCTGCTGGGTGTGCACGTACTCGTGGATGTTAAGCAAAACCAGATCATCCAGGGGATGGGTGCCGAAGAAGGCCTTTCGGTCGGCTCTTT
Source organism: uncultured Saprospiraceae bacterium (assembly GCA_964640855.1). Lineage (GTDB taxonomy): Bacteria > Bacteroidota > Bacteroidia > Chitinophagales > Saprospiraceae > JAJDFU01. The sequence goes on along the minus strand of CAZXIX010000110.1, from coordinate 2,359 downwards.
CCCCTTCGGGAAATTCTGCGGAAACGGTGTTCTCGTCGGCCATGGCCAGTTCACTTCCGATGAGCACGAGGCTGTCCAGAGTGGTTCCGTTCGTTCTTAACGCGCCCATGGTGAAGTAGATCTTCGCGGGTCTTAGCCGGGGGTAGAGGGTTCTTAATTTTTCAATACCGTCCTCAAGCTCCTTGCTGTATTGACCGGATTTCAAGGTATTCTTTCGGATGGAAGCCCAAAACCTCGGATAACTATTGATGGCATGGATGTAATCCTGCGCCGTATAGTTCCTTGCTTGTCGAATAGCTGCCAGGCCTTCGGTCCCTCTCTGAAAAAACAGCCTGTCGAGGTACTGGTATTGCAGGGCCGAATCCCGGGTGGCCGTGATGCTGTCGTAGGCCTCCCAGAAGTGGGTTATGTCGGCATCTATGATGATACGGGCCGATGTCTGATCAGGCGGCTGACAACCGGAGAGCAGAATGGCGATTGCCAGGGTAGAAACTATTTTAATCATCGTAGGTCGGGTAAAGGTCTTGTTTTGCATCCTACTCCAAATATAAGACCCTGAAGAATACGAAATAGCAGTAGGTATGGGTAAAAAGGAAGCGCTTTCCTTTGGGGCAGGTTGATCTTTTAGGTCTATCAGAAGCCGGATTTCAGGGCATGTTCCTCCAAAATCTTACTTGCTTCGGCGATCAGCCGGTCTGTCCAGTTTCCTCCGCTGGAGGTCAGGAGTACAAACCCCGTATTGGTCGTTTCATTGAATCTGTACTGGCTGGCAAATCCATCCATATCGCCACTGTGCCCGTATAGAATTCCCCGGTCGAATTCAAACTCCCAAAGCCCCATTCCGTAATAACTTTCTTTATCTCCCCTCAGGACTTTTTCCTTTGTCAAATAAAGCGGGCTGCTGTTTTGCGTGTTTTCCTTATTCCGGTAAACATGTAACTGCTCAGCCATCAAGGTGGCCAGATCCCTGACATTCGAATAGATGCCGCTTGCGGGAGTCAGCCTACCGGTCTTCCAGGGCTCTGTTTTCACATCTCGCTTGTCTTTTCTATAGGGTACGGCTTGAGGTGAGAAGGGACGCGTCGAGGTCTTCGTTAATTTATACCTGTCTGTCACATATTTTTTCAGTAATGCTTCATAGGTAAGACCGCTTACCTTCTCCAGGACATAGCCTAAAATGGCATACCCCAGGTTGGAATAGCTGTAGGTTCCCTGATTTTTGATTTTAACTCTTTCCAGATCTTCGAGTAAGTGCGCTTGGGAATAGGGCAAATGCATAGGTTCTCCATCCTTTCGTTTGTAGGCTTTTGAATCTCGTGGCAATCCCGATCGATGCAGTAACAAGTCTTTGATTGAAATGGACTCCAACCTGGTCTTTTCTTTTGATGCCAACTCTTCCGGAAGATAAGGGGAGATGGATTCGTCTAAATCCAGTTTTCCTTCCAGAAGCAAGGAGTTGGCAATCATTCCGGTAAACATTTTTGACAGGGAAGCAATCTGGTAAACGGTATTCTCATCGACTTTTTTGACGGCCCCACGTTCTATTGCCCCATAACCTTTCTGCCATGTTATTTCTCCATTTTGAATTACGCCATATGCCACAGACGGTATGTTTTGGGTTTCGGCGGTGCGTCTGACCAAAGAATCAATCGACTGATGAACATCGGCAATGCCTGATGGATCGGGGTTTTGAGCGAATAATGCTGCTGAACAGAGGAACAATGCCCATTGAATGGGTGCGAATACGACTTTCATAGATTTTACTTTCATGAATGACTATCCAGGCTTCCGTTTGTTACAACTCATCCTTTTTTGGGAGACACAAATTTCCAAGACCTTAGAACAACGTAACACCATTCGGCAAGCCTTTCCGCCGCTTTTGGCACCTGGCAATCCTTTTCAGGCACCCTCTGAAAAAGGATGTTTTCATTTCTCTACTTCTATTTTATGGCCTAAGCATGGGTTAAGGATGGAGTGAATGGTAATGAATTATTTCTGTTCCAGCGGATGTCATTGGATGGTGTAGCTGCCGAAGCTGCGTACTTGGCCACAGCTACGGACAGCTACAGGTTGTTGCATATCGTTTATTTTAACCAGTCATGTGCATAACCAGCTACTTCTTCCCAACCCTCCTCTCCGGCAATGAAATGATCACGGCCTTCAAATATTTTATGTTCCCGGATGCTGTTCGCGTCTTTGTATCGCTTGAAGTTTGTCGAGTTCAGGGAAGCAGGGATGATGTGATCTTCTTTTCCGGAAATAAAAAGCATAGGAACATGCGGCTTTTTGAAATCAATCTTTCCAGCTTTTTTCAAGGTTTCACGAGGAATATTTCTGCTTTCCGGTACAACGTATTGCT
>CAZXIX010000109.1:0-14632 GCA_964640855.1 uncultured Saprospiraceae bacterium | reverse complement strand
GAAAAGTGAAAGTATTATGTAGAATATTATTCTCATGTTTTAAATTAACTACAACAATTGTACACACACCACCTAATGACGTATATATTTCCTATCCGTCCACCCCAGTGGCATATACACCACCCGATACCCGGGAGCATACACCACTCCCGAAACTACTGACCCATCTCCAACTCCTAAGGATTTCCATACGGGGTCGTTCCTTCGAATCCTGCTTTCTAAAATACGAATTTGACGGAATTCAGCCAATAGATCGGAGCCGGTTGGCGGAATAGAGAGAATCGAGCTTCGACCACCTTCCGAGCAGATTTTCCCTTCTCCGGCCAGGTGCTTCCCACTATTGCTTTCTCCTGCAGCTGTAGACTACCAAAGCCCCGTGCCAGCCTCCCCGGTCCCCACATCTACACATCTTCTGATCTTCTGATCTCCTTATTTTCTGATCTACTTATCTTCTTATCAATAAACTTCCCACAAAGACTTAATCTCCAACTTCGTGCCCTCCATATCCACAGGATCAGAAGGCTTAAACTGTACCGTTTTGGTTTCGCCAGGCAGCAGGTCGAAGTAGTTATCCGAAAAGCGTCCTTCTACGCCCTCAAAGCTTAAGCGCACATTCCGGGCCAGCTTGTCGGTTGTCAATTGGACTAAGATCTGACTCCCCTCCTGCTTCAATTCATATCGGATATCCGGCTCCGGCAAGTCCAGGTTTTTGGCCTCGGTGAAGTAGAATACGTTCTCCGACAAGATCCAGCCTGCCTCGTCGCGTACACGGGCCTGCAGGTACACCTTCTTCGGATCCTTTCGCTTCAGTATTTCCTTTTCCGGAGCCTCGAACCAAACCGAGCCGACCAACGGATCGATCTTCTTTTCCAATACTTTTTCCCACAAGACGTCCCCCTCAAAATCGCTAATCTTCAACTCCAGCGCCGCCGGTATCGCCTCGACCCGATCCGATACCACCGACACTTTGACCTTGCCTTCCTCCGCAAAAGGAGAAACCAGCACCGGCTCGAAAGCTTTTTTCGCATAGTAATGCATGGCCTTCCAATTCTGGTAATAGTCCATGCCCGACCAGGAAGCCACCGGCCAGCAGTCGTTGATCTGCCAGTAGAGGGAGCCCATGCAGTAAGGCATGGCTCGCCGGTGCGCCTCGAAGCCCATCTTCATGCCCTCCGCCTGCAACACCTGCCCGACATACAACAGATCCTCAAAGTCCTCCGGCACGGGATAGTAATCGCCCATGTATTGGCGGATCCGCAGGTTCCCGATGCCGCTGCGCTGGTGAGCCGCCATCACCTCCGATTCGATGTCCCAATCCTCCGGGATCGTGAATCGCTTCACGGTCTCGAACTCCGGGAAGGACTGAAAGCCGTACTCGCTCATGAAGCGCCCCACGTATTTCTGGAAGTCCTCGAAGGGCTCCTTGCCATGCCACACGCCCCAATAGTGGATGTCGCCCGAGCTGGTGGTGTGACTGGCATGTTCTCCCTCGCCGGCATAGGGCGAGGAAGGCCAGTAGGCGATGTCCGGCGACAGGTCTTCGACTACTTGCGGCAGGATGTGATGGAAGACGGTATCGTAAGCGCTCCAGATCTCCTGGCGCTGCTTCCCGTTGTAGCGCTGTTTCCAGCCCCAGCCCCCCAGGGGGTTATTTTGGGCCCAGGCGACGTCGATCTCGTTGTTGCCGCACCAGAGGGCCATGCTGGGATGGTTGCGCAGCCGCTGCACATTCTCCTCCGCCTCCTGCTTCACATTCTCCAGAAAAGCCTCATTGCCGGGATACATGCTGCAGGCAAACATGAAGTCCTGCCAGACCAGGATGCCCATCTCGTCGCAGAGGTCGTAGAACACATCCTTTTCGTAAAAGCCGCCGCCCCACACCCGCAGCATATTCATATTGGCTTCGCGGGCCGACTGGATCATACTCCGATACTGCTCATCCGATACGCGGGGAATGAAAATATCCTGCGGGATGTAATTGGCTCCCTTGCCAAAGATGGGCACGCCGTTGAGTTTGAAATAGAAACTCCTCCCATCTGCATCCTTCTCCTGCAGCAGTTCGATGGTTCGCAAGCCGATCCGGTGGATTTGGCTTTCCTGCACTTTCCCCTCCTGCAGCACCCTGAGCTCGCAGGTATACCGGTAGGGCTCTCCCAGCTCGAAGGTCCACCACCATTTGGGATCTTCGATCTTCAGGGGAATGCTAAGCTGGTTCATCCCCTTTTTCAAGGGGCTACGCTCCGTCCGAACGAGTTCATCGTTCAACAGCAGCTGGAATTCAACTTCCTCAGTCACTTCACTTTCCACCTTGACTTGCACCTCCAGTTCGGCCTGGGATTCATCCAAGCTCTTTTGATGGTAATACACATCCCGGACCTTGAGCGCATCCCAGCCCAGCAACCGGACCGGTCCCCAGATACCGGAGGTCACCAATCGCGGACCCCAGTCCCAGCCGTAGTGGTAGCCGGGCTTGCGGGTAAAGACGCTCACTTTCTTATCGCCCATCTCCCCATTTTCGGACTGGTCATTGACGGCAGGCAGGCCATAACCCCGGGCCTCCAGCTCTTGCAAACCGATCCGGGTAGGAGACTGAAACAGGATCCGTAATTCGTTCTCGCCGTCCTGCAAAAGCGATTTCACCGGCACTTTCCATCGGCGGAAGAAATTATCCGCTTCCAGGATCAGCGTTCCGTTCAGATAGACCTCGGCATAGGTGTCCAGCCCGTCGAATTGCAGTTCGATCGCCGCCTTGGAGAACAGCTCATCCGGGACGACAAAGGTGGTCTTGTATTCCCAGTCCCGCTTATCGATCCACTGCTGCTCCTTTTCGTTGGTCCGGTAAAAGGGGTCTTCGATGACTCCGTTAGCCAACAGGTCCGTATGCACGGTGCCGGGCACATCCGCCGGCATCCAATCCAGGGTATCCACAGATTTGAATTCCCATCCGGAACGGATTTCCAGCATAGTATTGTCGGTATGATTTTGAGAATGACTGAGGCCGGTATGGAAAATCAGCAGGCCCAGTATGAAAAGTGCTTTTCTCATGTTGTTGTACGCTTTAAAGTATTCAAATTCTCAGCGAATGAAAGACAGCAAAAGAGACTTTACTCTGCTCATCGGACCCGTTTTTTCATGGCAAACAAGCCTAAAAACGGACATCCCCAAGGCTTAGCAAGGGTTGCCTATAGCGGCATGTATCGGTTTCCAAAGCCCGTTTTACATCCACCTTTTGGCGGCAAAAGGTGGACCAAAACCGCGGCTCGACCGAAATCGGGGAAAATGTCTGGCTGGAAAGGCACCAGCTAAACTCGCCACCAGGCTCTACCTCAAAGGGATACATTGCATCGGCTCAAACAGTACCTGGTGCTTATCTTTCCAGCCGCCCATTTTCTCTTTCCCGATTTCGCTAAGGCCGGTTCTAGAAACAGATAGTCAGGTTATCAATCTGTTATTTTTTGAGGGTATTCGTAACCTTTGATCCACTCCGGTATATAAAGCTTTAAATCACACCACAGGTGCTGAAAAAATTATTCCATGACCGAAAAAAAATCCTCCAGGATCGCCTCTTCATCGAAATTTTCCCAGACCATAATCGTTCGGGGATTCTGGGGCCTTTCCACCCATTCGTTATCGACCAAAATCGGGGCCGGGATCTCTTTTCTTTCTCCCCAGGCCGGATTCTTCAGCACGGCTACGGCCACCGCATCGAATAAGGCACGGGAAGGCGGATCGCCATACAGATCAATTTTCGAGAATAGATTCACCGAATAATCGCCAAAGGAGGTGAAGGTGTCGCCATGCCGGCCTTCTACGGGGGCTACCCGGGGGCCTTTGCCCGACATTTTTTCCTTGATCACCTCGGGGGTCACCCGTACCGCATCCGATCCGCTGGGCTTGCCGTATCGTACGGTGACCATTTCGAAGGGCACGTCCTGATCCAGGACGTAATTCAGGGATGCCGTATCGTTATCCTGGTTGTATTCTCCGGGTTCCGGGTAATTGGAGCCCAGCCAAACCACCCGCACTTTTTCCCGGATATCCGGCGCTTGTTGTAAGGCCAGGGCAATGTTGGTCAACTTCCCGATGGGCAACAATACCAGCCGCCCCTCCTCCATGTTTCGGGCTGTGCTGACGATGAAGTCCACCGCCCTTTTCCCGTCATAGGTTTCTTCGTCCAGAGTCGGGCTTATGGTGGGGAAGTCTCCGTTTGCGCCTTTGAAAAGGGGGATATCGCCGGCATCGCAAAGGTCAATGACCCGCCTGGCCTCCGCATAATGATCCTCAATGTCCCCGCCGTTGAAGGTGGCGTTTACGGTTATGCCTTTGATGTCAAAGACGTCCGGGTTGAAAATGAGATAGGCCAGGGCATGCTGGTCGTCCAATTCGTTATTGGCGTCCGTGTCCATGATGACCGGGATCTTTTCTTTGCTCTGATCGCGTTGCTCATCCGTTTGTTCCGACTTGGAAGGTTGACAAGAGGCGAGCCACATCAGGGCGAAAAGGAAGATGGTGATATGTTTCATAACAAAGGATTGATTTCGGTTGTCAGGATAAATCCCGGGCCAGGGGGATCGAAGGCTGAGCGCCTTTTTGGGTAACGGAAATTGAGGCGGCTTGAATGGCTACCCGGACAGCCTCCTCCAGGTCTTTCCCGGCAGCTAAAGCGGCGGCCAGATAGCCGTTGAACACATCTCCGGCGGCCGTGGTATCTACCGGCTTGACCTGAGGCGCGGGCAGGATCCGGCGCGTACCGTCTCGCGTAGCCAGGTAAGCCCCCTGGCTGCCCAGCGTGATGACCACATGGCCGACCCGCTCCAGCAACCGAGACGAAGCCCGCTGTCTTTCGGCCTCGTTTTCCGGCCATATTCCGGTCAGCAATTGGGTCTCCGTCTCATTGGGCGTTATGTAATCGACCAGACCCAGCACCTCCGCGCTCAGGGCCTGAGCCGGGGCCGGATTCAGGATGGTCGGCACGTCGTATTCGCGGGCCAGTTCCAGCGCCCGTTGTACGGTTTCGATGGGCGTTTCCAGCTGGACCAGCAAGGCTCCGGCCCCCCGGATCTCCTTCCAGGCATCCTCTATATCGTGCGGGCTGAGCAGCGCATTGGCCCCCGGCGCTACCACGATGGAATTCTCTCCGCTGTTCGAGTCCACCATGATCATGGCTACTCCGGAGGACACGCCCGGGTCCCGGGAAATATGCCCTACGTCAATTCCATCCTTTCGATACCCCTCCAGGGCAGCCTCCCCTAAATCGTCTGCTCCGACTTTTGCGATGAAGACCACCTCTGCTCCGGCGCGGGCTGCCGCCACGGCCTGGTTGGCCCCTTTCCCGCCGGGGATCACCTCAAAGGAAGTGCCGATCACGGTCTCCCCCGGAGAAGGCATTTTGGGTGTAGTAAACACCATGTCCGCATTACTGCTTCCGACTACGATTACTTTGGGCATGGTATATCAGTTGTTTTTTAGCAGACGATTAGATCATAGATTTTAGATGGTAGACGATTTTGAGTGAATGCATCAGATCCATATTACTATTTCTACCTTCTAACTGTGTTGACAAAGAAACTCGCGGTGGATTCTAACTGTCCTGGCGCTCTTTGGGTCTCCCTGGCGTGCTTTGCGGTGAATGGGAAAAGCTGCATTTTACCGCAAAGGACTCAACGAAGGCGCGAAGAACGCTAAGAACAAAGTGCAAAAAAGATTCCCCTAAGGGAATTTGTCTACACATCTACTATCTAAAAGTCTACCATCTACTATCTAATACTCTACCATCTATCTCAAGCAAAGCGGGCATAAATAATCAGCCCCAATCCCAGCACAAAACACAGGAACATGAGTCCCAGCAATCCATTCGTCCCCTTCGGTGCTCCCTTGAATTCCTTCCAGATGAATACCCCCCAAATGGCTGCTATCAGGGTAGCTCCCTGCCCCAGCCCGTAAGAAATGGCATACCCGGCTTTTTCAGAGGCGATCAGGCTGAAACTCATCCCCACGCACCAGATCACGCCCCCCAGGATACCGACCAGGTGCAGCCTGGGCGTCCCCCGGGAAAAATAGTCCCCGTAGGTAACTTTTTCGCCCTCCACGGGGCGATACATGAAATAGGAATTGAACACAAAGCTGGAAAGGAACACCCCGATCGAAAACACGAACACGGCCGTGTAGGGGGTCAGCAATCCGGGCTGCGGATTCGCAAAATCATCCGACATGGAAGCGGCAACAAAACGGAAGAAGAATCCCATCAGAATACCGGCCGCCAGCGAAATGCCGATTCCTTTGGCAGTAGCCGACCCGGAGGATATTTTCCGATAGGCGAGGGCGTCCAGCACAATGGCCAGCGAGACCAGCCCGACTCCCGCAAACAGCAATACCGGATCCCCGAGGGGCGTGGCCACATAATTTACGATCACGCCCAGCACCAAAGCAATGCCGATGCCGATCGGGAAGGCGATCGACATGCCGGCAATCGCGATCGCCGCCACCAGCAACAGATTGGCGATGTTGAACACCACTCCGCCGGTAAAAGCAGACAAAAGGGCATTCCATGAGGCGGCACCCAGATTTTCACCAAAAGACTGCCCGGCCTCCCCCTGCGATCCCAGGGTGAGCCCAAAAGCCAGGCTTAATACCATAAGGCCCAGTGTGTAATCCCAGTAGAACAAAGGGAAAGACCAGCTTTTTTCGGCCAGCTTCTGGGTATTGGCCCAGGATCCCCAACAGATCATCGTTATGACGCAGAGGATCACGGCCAGCGCATAGGAACCGACAATGAACATAGGCTTGTGTGTTTATTCTTCGCCGATAATGGCCGCGAGGTTATCCGGCATCGGATCGCCGATGTCTTCCCGATGCGCATTTGCTTTTTGCAGCAATTGCTGGACCACTTCCGGGTACCTTTCCGCCACATCGTAGCGCTCCGAGATGTCGGCTTTCAGGTCGTACAGCTCCGGTTTTTCCAGCTCGATGATCTCATTCCAGTAAACGATCGGTTCCGTTTGACGAAAGTGCAGTTTCCATTTTCCGGAACGCACGGCAAACAAGTCCGCTTCGGTCCAATAGAAGAATACCGACCGGGGGCTCTCCGTTTGTTCACCTTTCAGAACGGGAGACAAATCATAGCCGTCCAGTTTCCGGTCATCCGGCGGGGAAGTTCCCGACAGGGCGGCAAGGGTGGGAAGCAGATCCAGGGTGGAGCCCATTTCACGGACCACGGCAGGTTTTACAATACCCGGCCCCCAGAACAGGGCCGGCACCCGCTGCCCGCCTTCGAAGGTCGTCCCCTTACCGGCCCGCAAGGGACCGGCCGAACCGCCATGCGTCCGGTACAACAGCCAGGGGCCATTGTCTGACGTAAAAACCACCAGGGTGTGCTCATCTATCCCCAACTCGCTCAGGGTATTCAGAATTTCCCCGACGCTCCAGTCAATTTCTTCAATGACGTCCCCGTAAAGTCCCTGCTTGCTGCTTCCTACCCGATCGGGATGGGCAAAGAGGGGAATGTGCGGCAAGCTATGAGCCAGGTACAAAAAGAAGGAAGTGTCCTGATGCTGGCGGATGTATTCGACGGCTTTCTCGGTGTAGCGTTGGGTGATGGTATTCTGGTCGGCGGGCCGTTCCACCACTTGATCGTTTTCCATAAGAGGCACATCATAGCCTCGGAAGTCGGACTGGAAATTGGGGTCGCCGATCTGCTCCATGGGTTCGGCCGGGTCCCCTTGAAAGTTCATATCGTTCGAATAGGGAATTCCGTAGTAGTAATCAAAGCCCTGGTTGATGGGCAGGAATTCCGGCAAATGCCCCAGATGCCATTTTCCGATCATGGCGGTCGCATAGTCTTTTTGCTTCAGCATCTCGGCGATGGTGATCTCCGAAGGCGGCAATCCGCCTGCCGAATTGGGAAACAAAACCGCGCGCGCGTCAGAGGACATACCATTCCGGATGGGATACCGACCGGTCAGCAAAGCAGCGCGGCTGGGGGTACAGACCGGGGCAGCCACGTAAAACTGCGTCCACTTCTGTCCTTCAGCGGCCATGCGGTCGAGATGCGGCGTCCGGATGGTCGGGTGCCCGTAGCAACCCAGGTCTCCGTAGCCCTGGTCATCCGTAAAGATGAGGATGAAACTCAGCGGTTCTGGCTCGGTCTCCTGCTGGTTGGCACAAGCCAGCATGCTGGCTGAAAGAAGAGCCAGTAAGGTGGTTTTCCATTTCATGGAGCAATCGGTGTTTTGCAATACAGACTGAATATACAGGTTGCCCGACAGACACAAGCCCGGGTCCACCCAAAAAAACTTTCAGGTTGTTATCCGTGGGATCTCCCTCCCCTGCTACTCACCCGACAGCCACTGCAGCAGTTCCGCGTCAAACAACTTGGGTTGTTCGTAAGGAGGCGTGTGCCCGCTTTTCTCAAAAACCCGGACGGTCAGGTTTTTGAATTCAGATCGATAGGGCTCCCAGGTGTCAGGAGGAGCTACCAGATAATCGTATCGCCCCAGGGCCAGCAAAACGGGAATATCCAGATCCTCCAACCCGGCCGTGATGTCAATTTCAGCAAAAACCTTCCCCCATACATAGTCGAACATGGCCGTATTCACCCTTACACCTTCCCACAGCGGGCTCGAATCAAAATGGGGATCATACCAGGCTTTGGGCCCGTTGCGGACGTAGTTTTGGATAAACCCCTGTTCGCCTTCCAACTTAGCGATTTCCGAGTCCGGAAGCTTTTCCAGATTATCGGCCATGGCCTTCTTGCGCTCGGGATCTACGGATTCGACCCAGGCTTTTTCGATCCGGCTTGTGTTTTCCGGACCCAGGTCGGGCGCGATACCGATCATGACGATATGCGAAACCTGCTCCGGGTATTTTTTGGCATACTCCAGCGCCATATAAGAGTGTCCGGAGTGGCCGATCACGATTATTTTCCCCAGCTTCAACGCCTGCCGGGCTTTCTCCACGTCCCGGAGAATAAGGTCCAGTTGAAAAAGGCTGGTATCCGTTTTACTGGGCGAATGGGTAAAACCCCGATGATCCAGGAAGACCAGCCGGAGATGTTCTCTTAGGTTTTGGGAAAAGGCACGGGAATAATAGGTGGCACTGCCGATGATCAGGGCAGTGGGTCCATTGCCCTCTATTTGATAACCGAGTTCAAAGCCGTCTGCCTGGATGGTGCCTCTATCCGGAGGAGTTTGAGCATAGGTTCCCCCTCCTGAAAACAATAGGGCGAAGCCGATCAAAACGCTTAAGAAAAAACTTCTACAATGGAAAAAAACAGGCTGTTTTATATGAAGAAAAGATTGCATAAGGGTAGGTCGCATAAAATACCACTTGTGATCTGCTTGCTGTCCACTTGCGAACTTCAAACGCTTGAAAGCGGTCCGAAAACAAAATGTATGGAACTCCGTCAACTTCGGTTACATCATTTATTCATCATAAGACTGAAAATCCCCCAGGAGCTCGGCTGCCTGTTCCAGGTCCATGACGAAAAAACCGAATCCGACCCCGGCTTCCTGATCGGCCTTACCAATTTGAAAGCACAGGTACTTGCCGTCATCCGAAACAACTCCCTGATTGGCCTTGAATCCCTTGAATTCGGTAAAATGCGTCAATCGTTGCATGGCACCGGAGCCGTCCAGTTTCAGTTTGTACAGATCCAGTAAAGGCCAGGCCGTCTGGTCGCTGGGAGCATGTTCGATACAGGTATACTGGCCATCCGGGAAAATCCCTTCGGCTTCGTCGTAGCAGCAGGGGGAGTTGGTGAGGGTTTGGTACTCCCCGGTTTCGCTGTCTACCAGGTACACGTCGGTGTTGTTACCCTCCTCGATCGTGTAAACGGAGAAAGTCACTTTGACGTCTTCCGGCGGAACCAGGTTTTGGGTTTCCAGGCTGGAATGACCCAGCGAGAAGGGCAGCTGCCTGGAATCAAAGATCACTCTTTCGTTTTTCAAGCGGGGGACACCATCCTCGTACACGATCTCGGCCATCAGCAACCTGGCTCTGTTTTTTCCTAACTCAGGCAGTTGTCGATCCCGGTGGGTCCAGGCGATACGCATCCTGCTTCGGGATACGGCCGGACCTTCGGCGCAGAGGGTATGGAGTGGGACGGGCTCCTTTTCGCCGCTTCTATCCATCACCGACAACCAGCAGAGATCCCTTGCTTTCTCTCTTTCTTCCGGGTCGGTGGGATCGAAGGGAGCGACAGGGCCGGAAAGTAAAATATCGCCGTTGGCCAGATACATGGCCCGGGTAAAACCGTAGTGGTTGAAATGCCGGGTCTTGGGGCGAATGATGCCCGTTTCCAGCTCCAGCTCGTAAACCTCTCCCATGGGCTTATCCACGAACAAGATATACTTCCCGTCATGCGACCAGTCCGGCCGTTCGCCAAATCCGCTCGCCAGTTGGATGTAGGGCGGCAGATGATCTGCCGGATGCCCTTCACGCTGACCGGGTTGCCCTGTTTGGGTTCCCTGTCCGAAAGCCATTGCGGCCGGAAATAGCAGAAGTAAAAGGAGGAATTTTCGTTTCATTGTACTTCGATTTTTGTCCGTGCCCGAAAGAATGGCTCGAGCTCCTGGCTAAATCCTTCCGGCGGGGAGAGCCCGTGACAGCACCTCCGTTTTCATTTTAAAACGGTATTTATCTTATGCCCCTGTGTGGTAAAGGATAGACCCTGCTGACCGGAAGTGGAAATCATGACACCTTCGAAAAGAGGCTCCGCCGATGCCGGCTTGATTTTCCACTCAAACAGGAAATTGGCACCGGTCCCCCCTTCCTTGTCCATTTCATTGATCACAATCTCCACGGTTTCCATGGGCGCTATGAATATGGTCCCCTCGATGTAGCTCCGAATGGCATTGCCGTGGGTATCAAAATAAGTGGCGCTCTCCAGGTACACCGTATCCGCCAGATTGACATTTCGCATACTCACCGTGGCGGTCAGGTGGTGGGTCCGATGCTCCGTTTGGCTATAGATCTCGGAATAAACCGACAAGTAAGTTGTGCCGGACAAAAGCGAGTCGCCGAGGGGGTAGTCTACCGTTCTACGGTTCCAGTTCACCGGATCCACAGAGCTCACTCTTTGCTGCTCGGTACAGGACTGAAGGAACAGCAGACCCGGTATAAAGAGGAGTATCGGTTTCATACCTATTAATGTAGGGAAACCTGAAGCGACAATCTGATTTTTCCCTTATTTTTTCCAACCTTTTATGCCCCTTCCAGCAGGCCGGAGCCCATCCGATACAGACGCCTTCAAGGGGAAGGACAGGCCCAATAACCCCTTCGCCGATCGACCTATTCTCCGGCAGGGGCCTACTCAGGCTCCGCAGGGACCGGAAGGGTTTCCAACTTAAAAACGGCGGCCCCTGTAGCTTCTTTTTGAAGAACGATCTCCCGGTTTCCCTCCTGCAATCGCTCCAGGATGTAGGCATCCTCGCCCAGTTCCTGATTTTCGCCTTTGCGATAAACGTGGGAAAAAAGGACCCAAACATCGCCTTCAATGGCTCGTAGCTGGTCATCGTGAGCACGCCAATCATCGCGGTTTAATTCGCCATAAATGACATTGGAGTTCGAATGGATATTAGGGTATTGCGCTTCATAAAATTTAAAAGGCGGGGTCGATCCGAAATAGACATACACCTGATCGGACGGGTCAATATGTTCGTTCATGAAAGACAGGGGCACTTTGATCTCCTCCAATTCGGCCGGCGTCGTCAGATAAATAGGATAAAGCTGCAGGAAGAAAGGCAGTATGAGAAGGGCAGAAGGAAGACGGGGAAATCTTTTTTGTATAAAATCAAATAGAAAATAAAATCCGGCCACGTACAGCATGACGACAAGGGGAGACAGGTACAAAATGGTCCGGATATGAAAGGGATACAGGCTTAAGTACGACAAACCGAAATGGACCAGGATCGGAAATACAGCCAAATAGAGCAACCTGTACTTTTTAAAAACGACCAGACTCACGATTCCGCTCAGCATCACGACGATGGGTACGAAGCTGAAGGGGCCAAAGCTCATTAACCGGGCCAGCTCATAGATCTTGTGGCCCACCGACGTGTAAAAAGCGCCGGAAAAAATATGGGAATCAATGAAAGCTCCCTGTTCCGCCCAGAAGGAAACCATGACCTCCTGGGTAGGGTGATCCATGATAAACAAGGGATAATAAATACCGAAGGAAATCATCCAGGCCACGATGGGGAGGATTGCGCTTCCCATTCTTTTTCGGTCGTCCAGAAGGGTTTGAAAAAAAACGTACAGTCCCGCGGCGAATAGGACGATGATCGATACATTCGAGAACCAGACGGATACGGCCCCGATCAGAGCCAGATACCCGGCCGAGGATCGTTTCTTATTTTGAAGAAAGTGTACCGCCGCCCAAAGTATGGCCACACATACCAGCACATCCACCGAATACTGCTTGACCTCCGAGGCGTATTTGATCAGATAGGTAGATGAGGAAAACAGCGCAGTGGCAATAAAGGCAAAGCTGCGGGAATTCGTCACCTTCAGGTTCAGATCGAAAAAAAGGGGAATGGAAGCCAGGAAGGCCATAAGCGGAAAGATCCGCAAGGCCCAATCGTAGTTCCCAAAAATCAGGGTAAACCCTTTTTCCACCCACAAAAAACCGATCGGAGCTACCTGCGCCATATCCAAAGGCTCCAGCAACTCCAGAAAGGACCGATCCACAATATTGAGAGAGAGCATGGCCTCATCCACCCACAGGCTCCGGTTGTAGAAGAAATTAAAAAGGCCAAGCAGGATCCCGATAGCGATAAATACGATGGATCCCATTTCCACGATCCGGCTCGTTTGGAGGTTCAGACCGGCAGATTCCCGGTAATCGGTCAAGACCTGCTGATTTATAGATTCCGCTTTCACTTGGGCTTCTTGTTTTGATGGCTATATGCTCCGTACGTACTTTGCCCACGGCACAACGTCCTGCCATGGAAACAGTCGAGGACAATATTAATCCATCGGAAGCTCAATGGCTTGGGTAATCCTGCCAGATATTTTGCGCCTCCAACGGTACTTTATTTAGGCAAGAACCGCGATAAGGCAGGGAAAAGATCAATCCCAGGCCAGGAACTTTCCTTCCGGCACCTGTACAACCCGGGGAGGGGTCTCATTCAGGCTCTCTCCCGCAAGAACGCGTTCGTATAATTCCAGGTAGGACCGTGTCATTTTCCGGCTGTTGAATGCAGTAAGGGCATATTCATGGCACCGCTTCGGGTCGTAGGCCTCCCAATGCTCAACCGCTTCCGCCAATTCTTCGCTGCGGGCAGACAAGAAGCCAAAATCTTCTCCCACCAATTCGGTCAATGATCCGTAGGGAGTACCAAAGACCGGACAACCGTAAAACAAGCTTTCAATGATGGCCAGACCAAAAGGCTCATGCCAGCGAACCGGAAAGATCAACCCCCTCGACTGATTCAGCAAGCGATCCTTTTCAGCACCTCCCACCATGCCGTGGAACCGGACCCGGGGCGAAAAAGTCAGCCGCATCCCCATCTTGAAGTTGAAGCGCACGCCCCCCAAAACCCGGAGCTTTTCCCGCCGGGTCTCCCGGATGACCCGGATGGCACCCTTTACATTTTTCACCCGCCAGGCAGCTTTACCCAGAAAGTGGAAAAAGCTCCGCTTTCGATGGAGATCCGGCGGGGTATAACCCTCCCAGTCCAGACCGTTGTATACAAAAGTTCTAGACCCGTAGCGTTCGGCCTGGTTGCGGGAAATAAATACCAGGTTGGGATCGAAAACGTATCCCGGCTCATCGTAATTCCCGTGCAGCGTGATCAGGTAGGGTTTATGATAAGAAGCCAATTCCGGGATCAAATAGTGGCCATGAACCACATCTACCGCCTCCGGGATCTGGTCCAACAGAGGAATTTCTTCCGCCAGGGGGATGACGTCGGCAAAAGGGCAGGTCGAACCCTCCTGCACGAGATAGGTTACCTGGTGCCCCATCCCCGCCAATTCTTTTCCCAACCCCCAGATAACCCGTTCTATACCGCCATACAGGTGGGCCGGAATTCGACAGTTCGAGATGATCAAAACGTTCATAACGGACTAAAGAAAAGGAATTGAGAGAATAAAAAAGCCGGGATCTTCATCCCGGCTCCTTCACATGAAAGGATTGCAGATAAAATGGAAATCTGTCAATCCTTCTCTCTATCGTATCTTTCCAAGACGCGGTGGCGTCTTTTTTGGCCTTTTAAAAGACCTCCCGGCTTTGAGAGCCGGAAGGCTACCCAAATTTTAAGGTTTTAGGTGTTTTAGATTCAGAACAAGCTTGGGTTTAGCTTTCCGAAATCCGCTTAAGTAATACTTCTATCTCCATAGACGAAGAAAACCAAAGAGTATCAACGGCCGGAGAATATTTTCCAAACCCAAAATCAGGATCGAAGGAAATCAGAGCCCTGGGATCAGGGATAAGGTCCGGTTGTTCTTCTGCTCTCATCCCCTTATACAGAATATCCTCAAACAGGACTTTCTGCATCTTTTCTTTGTGGCTCAAAAAAATTCGATCAGGTTGCAAGGGGAGTTCCGGTTCTTCCTCGGGTAACTCCCCCGTCGATTCCCGGAGTCTTCGGGTTTCCATCCGCTCGATGGCCCGCTGAAGATCCTTTTTCTGAAA
>CAZXIX010000108.1:0-14732 GCA_964640855.1 uncultured Saprospiraceae bacterium | reverse complement strand
GACCGAAGAACATGACCGGGGCTGCGGTACCGTGATCGGTTCCGAGGCTGTCGTTGGCTTTGATCTGGCGACCGAATTCCGAGTAGGTCATGCCGAGTACTTTTTCCTGCAATCCCTGATTGCGCAGGTCGGTCAGAAAAGCCGTCACGGCCTCGGAGATCCGCTGCAGGAGGTTGGCATGGGTTCCCTTCGTGGTATTGCCTTTTTCCACCTGGTTGGCGTGGGTGTCGAAACCTCCAATGGAAACTGTATAGATCCGGGTCTTGAGCCCTCCGGAGATCAGTCGGGCAACCTGTGCCAGGCTGCGGCCCAGGCCATTCCCCACGGGATATCCAATGGTGTTGGTCCCTTTTTCGTTGGCTTCGGTAATGACGCTGGAGTAGGCATTGGACTGCTCGATGATGGTCCGGATGTATCCGAGTTCATCTCCGTAAGGCGTCTGGGGCAGGGGAGGAGCGGCTCCATCTTCTTCCAGGGAGGCGCCCAGTTCGATCATGGAGATGCTGTAATTGCTTACCAGACCCTGACAGGTTTCCGTCACGCCATTGCCGAGCGTAATGCCAAAGGGATCGGGGTATTCGTCGTTGGGATAGCCTTCGGGATAGCTGGGGTAGCGTTCGTCAAAGTAACGTCCCAGCCAGCCGGTCGTCCAGACATCCTGGGCATTGGATCCGGTCTGGATGATGTCCATACCGCGGAAGTGGGAGCGGTTTTGATTGGGATAGCCGACGTTGTCTACAAATCCGGCCTGTCCCTCGAAGAACAGGTTCTGTATCCCGCTCATGCTGGGATGCAGGCCTTTTTCCTCGCTTAGCTTGAGAATGCTGTTTTCCGGAAGGATGACGGTTGGGCGCGCATTGAAGAGGGAATCGTACTTGTCGAGCGGTACGAGTGTATTCAATCCGTCGTTACCCCCGTTCATTTTGAGCAGAACGAGGATGTTATCCTCATTGGCCAGCGAGCTCAGGAAGGCCGGCTTCTCGCTGGTGGAGAAGGCGAAGCCCAGCTGAGAAAACGGAACCGCCGCGGAGGCATATAGAGATTGTCTTAAAAATGATCTTCTTTTCATGGGAATGTGAGTCGTTGTGGTGGATGAGCGTTTAGGAAAGGTGGAATTCCGCCAATCGCGAAATGGTGCGCAGCAGGTTCATCAACTTGGTTTCGATCAGGGCGATCTTTTCCGGGTTTTCCGGGTCGGTCTGCCAGTCGTCGTATTCGACGGTCCACTCAAAATCCGGAAGTCCGGGAATCAGTTGTTCCTTGAGGGCCCTGTATTGGCCGTCTACGAAACTTCCTCCCTCTTTGTTGCCGGACAAGGGCATGGGAAGGAGGAGATCCGTGAAATATTCAACCACGTAGTTGGGATCGAAAGGCAGCACCATTTCGTTGAGCAGAGTCATCGAGTCGGCCTTGACCTGGATGCCTTCTACTTCGTATCCCTCTCCGAAAATGCGGCCAAACAATCCATTGAGCACCTGGACGGTACCCGTATTGATCCAGGTCCGGTAAAAAACAGGTTCTTGGTACCAGGCCTTCCAGCCGGCCACTTCCGGGGGGTTGAAGAAGTCGAAGCCTAATCGTCTGGTAAGGTCCTGGTACAATTTGGCGTATACGTTGTATTCGTCGGTAAGGTTATCGAAAGCCGGGATGGCGCCGAGCGGACGATACAAGCCGACCACTGCGTCCAGCGGGGTTTTGATCATGGGCCCGAAGCTCAGGAAGCGGAAAAAATGTTCGCTGGAGAGCAGGGCGGTGAGTACGGGCTTGATCTCAAAGTCATTGTCCCGCAGGATCTGGGCCAGGGGCTGAATGACGTTTTGCTCCGCCTCTTCATCGATCTTGTAATAGACAAACCAGCGATAGAGCTTGCGGCAAATGTAAACCGCCGCCATGGGATGTTCGAAGATGACATCGACCAGGCGATCGTAGGATTCTTCGCCTTCGCTTTCAAATTGGGTGTTGTTGAATTTTTCGGAAAGGATCTTGAGGCCGGTTTCGTGATCGGCCTGAATGAAGACGCTTTCGATCAGATCGTTGGCGTTCCGGGATTTAAAGCCCAGGTTCTTCCAGCCGGTCAGGATCTTGGAGATCTCGAAGATATCCTCCTCCGTATAATGGGTATAATCCCCCGGAGCTATCTGAGGACCTTTCCCGACCGTGTAAAGCTCCAGCAATTCCCGCGCGTAGTTTTCATTGGGCGCCTTTTTGGTATTCTGGTTCCCGTTGAGGAAGCGCAGCATCTGCGGGTGGATGGTCATCTGCTTAACCAGGTCCTTGAAGTTGCCCAGGGCCATGGTCTGGATCAGGTTGAAGTAGGAGTAGGTGTACTTCGGGTCTGAAATATCGTTGACCCCGAAATGGTTGTGCCAGAAGAAAGACATCTTTTCGCGGATATTGAGGCCCGCGTTGAAATACAGCTTGATCAGCCAACCCTTCAGGCTGTCTTCCCGGCTGGGAAGTTCCAGGTCCACGATGGCGTAGGGGGCGTTGATCCAGGTTTCGCCGATGGGTACGTTGGGATCGTTTTCGTTGTTGTGATTCACCGGTGGTTCAGCCGGGGGAATCTCTTCGAACAACTTGGCGATGGTGTTTTCCAGACCTTCCGCCAGGGCCCACTCGATTTCCTGTCGGGTGGGTCCGAAGGTGGTTCGGCGAAGGAGATGGGCAGCCTGTTGCCAATCCCAGGGGCCGGCATAGGGAGCCAGGCCTTCGTTGGGTGCGGTTGGACTCAGGATTTCTGGGAATGCTGCAGACGTACTCCGCCTGCCGGACCCCCGGTAGGTAGCTCTTTTATTCATGGAATCAGTGTGTTAGTAGTTTGCTGATGACTTCTATCCATCAAACACTTAAAAATAACGAAGAATAAGCCCCAATTGCATGGAAGGGTCGTTTCGATTTATGCTACGGTCTAAAATTTAACAAAAAGGGGCATTCCGGCAGGGATGTAAAATCAATGTTTGGGGGCGGATTTACCCACTACGGGGTAGTTTCCCGCCTATTCTGCCAAGGCTTCAGGATGGCTTTCTTACCTTTCCCTATAGGGCTGAAGCCGATCGGGATACAGCATGTTGAACAGGTTTGCTAAATTACTTTTCAAATTCAACTCAATTGACATGGCATCCATATCCACCACCCTGGAAGATGGCGTCGCGGCCATCCGTAAACCCCGCTTGAGCTTTTGGGATATCTGGAATATGAGTTTCGGCTTTCTGGGTATCCAGATGGGTTTTGCCCTGCAAAACGCCAACGTAAGCCGGATCTTCCAAACTCTTGGGGCTGAGGTCGAAGCCATCCCCATCCTGTGGATCGCGGCCCCGGCTACCGGCTTGATCGTTCAGCCCATCATCGGCTATTTCAGCGACCGAACCTGGACCCGACTGGGCCGCAGGAGGCCTTACTTCCTGGTCGGTGCCATTCTGGCTTCCCTGGCGTTGTTCATCATGCCCAATTCCCCCTCTCTAATGGTGGCGGCCGGCATGCTCTGGATCATGGATGCCTCCATCAACATCTCCATGGAACCTTTTCGCGCCTTCGTCGGCGACAACTTACCGAACGAACAACGGACGATGGGCTTCGCCATGCAGAGCTTTTTCATTGGAACCGGGGCGGTGGTAGCTTCTCTGTTGCCTTATATCATGGACGTTTGGTTCGGCGTGCCCAAGACGGCTCCGGAAGGCATGGTTCCGGATACGGTGCGTCTCAGTTTTTACATCGGTGGTGCTGTTTTTCTGCTATCCGTTATCTGGACGGTTTTCCGCTCCCGGGAATATTCTCCGGAGGATCTGCAGAGGTATGAAGCCGCAGAAGGGGGAAATGACTTCGAGAAAGTGATTTCAGGGCCCGAATACTATAGCCAAAAACAGCGCCAGGAGTGGACGACGGGAGCGGGGGCCCTGTTGCTCGGCCTGGCTTTCTGGACCCTCATCGTCCGTTTTCAACTCGATAAGGAATTGTACGTACTGGCCGGAGGCCTGGTATTGTTCGGCCTTTTTATGGTCGTGGCAGGTATGTTGCATCAGGCTCAGCGGCACAAGTCCGGATTTGTGACCATCGTAGACGACCTGTTCGATATGCCCAAAACCATGAAACAGCTGGCCTTTGTCCAGTTCTTTTCCTGGTTTGCCCTGTTTTCCATGTGGATCTATACCACGGCAGCGGTCACCAAACACATCTATCTGACCGAGGATACGACTTCGGTCGCTTACAATGAGGGTGCCAGTTGGGTTAGCGTCTGCTTTGCCGTTTACAACGGAGTGGCGGCTCTGGTGGCCTTTTTGCTGCCGGTCATGGCCCGGTATACCAACCGGAAGATCACCCATAGCCTTTGCCTGCTTGCGGGAGCCCTGGGATTTGCATCCATCTTTTTCGTAAAAGAACCCAACATGTTGTTGATCTCGATGATCGGGGTGGGGGTTGCCTGGGCCAGTATCCTGGCTATGCCTTACGCTATCCTCACGGGGGTGCTTCCGGCCTCCAAGATGGGCTACTTTATGGGCGTATTCAATTTTTTTATCGTGATCCCGCAATTGGTGGCCGCGTCCATCCTGGGAGCCCTGGTCAAGAACCTGTTCGCCGGGGAGGCTATCTACGCCTTGCTCATCGGGGCGGGCTCTTTCCTGATAGCTGCTGTCTGGACCTTATTCATTAACGATTCTTCTGCGGAGCCAACTACCGCTGCAAGGGCAACTTCCTAAACAGACCTCTATGTACATTACACGAAATGCCCTTGGGGTTCTGTTGCTTTCTGTCCTGTCCTGCCAGTCCCCAAAAGAATCTGCCGATGAACCTATGCCCATGCCTCCGCCGGAGGATTACTGGAACAATGCTACGATATATTTTTTATTGACGGATCGATTCCACAATGCGGACTCTTCCAACGACAATAGCCTGGGAAGAAAGCCGGATGGCGCTTCCTTTCGCTACTTTATGGGTGGGGACATCCAGGGGGTTACCGAAAAGATCGAAGCGGGTTATTTTACCGATCTGGGAGTCAATGCCCTTTGGCTAACCCCCTTTTTCGAACAGATCAAAGGGAGCGTGGACGAGGGTACGGGCATGTCTTACGGCTATCATGGATACTGGACCCGGGACTGGACGGCAGTCGATCCCAATTACGGGACTCGCGAAGACCTGGCAAAAATGGTGGAAGCCGCTCACGAGAAAGGGATCCGGGTGGTTATGGATGTAATTGTTAATCATACCGGTCCGGTGACGGAAAAGGATAGCCAGTGGCCGGATACCTGGGTCATCAAGGGTCCGAAATGTACCTATCAGGGATATGAGACTACGGTAGAGTGCACCCTGGTGGATAACCTGCCGGATGTCCGGACGGATAAGGACGAGTCGGTGGATTTACCCGAATTTCTGATCAAAAAATGGGAGGAGGAAGGAAGATTGCAGGAAGAATTGGCTGAACTGGATGCCTTTTTCGAGCGGACGGGTTACCCGCGGGCTCCCCGTTTTTATCTCATCAAATGGCTTACCGATTGGATCCGGGACTTTGGGATCGACGCCTATCGCATGGATACGGCCAAGCACTTCGAGGAGGAAGTAGGGTCCGAGGTTAAGAAGGAGGCTGTCTGGGCTTTAAACGATTGGAAGTCCCGGAACCCGGAGCGAAAGCTGCCGGATCTGGATTTTTTCATGTTCGGCGAGGTGTACGGTTATGGGATCGAGGGCGGTCGATACTACGATTTCGGGGACAAGAAAGTGGATTACTTCAAGCATGGATACAACAGCCTGATCAACTTCAGCATGAAGGAAGATGCCCGCTTGCCCATACATCAGCAGTTTCAGAAGTATGCCGATTCCCTGGGTGAAGGGGGAGCCCTGCATGGGGTCGGAGTCGTAAATTATCTGACCTCTCACGACGATTCCGGTTCCTTCGATCGCACGCGCCGGAAGCCCATGGAGGCGGCCACTCGCTTATTGCTGAATCCTGGTGCCGCCCAGATCTACTACGGAGACGAAACCGCCCGCCTGCTGGTGGCGGAAGCCGAAGGCGATGCCCAGCTGCGCACGCCTATGAACTGGGAGGCCCTGGAAGAAAACGACACTATTTCAGCTTATCGGGTTCAGGCCGTTTTGGAACACTGGCAAAAACTGGGGCAATTCAGAAGGGCTCATATCGCGGTGGGATCCGGTACGCACCAGATGCATCAGGAATCTCCCTACTGGTTTAGCCGGGTTTACGAGGAGGGCGAGATCCGGGATCGGGTATTGATCGGCCTTGGCCTTCCGGAAGGGAGAAAGGAAGTATCTGCTTTTGAACTCTTCGAAGAGGGTGAAAGGCTGCGGGACCATTATTCCGGCCAGGAGTTGACGGTAGATCAGGGCCGGATTGTCCTGGACTCGCCTTATCAGATCGTCTTGTTGGAAAGCTTGGCTGAGCCGGACAACTGAATCCGCAATCGAAGATTGCCAAAGAGTGCGTTTAAGGGAAGCGTCTGATCATCTTTTGCCCCTGGCCCTCAGGTTTCGTTTGTAGGCGGCAATGTTCTGATTGTGTCCGGCCAGGGTCTCGGCGAAGGAATGGTAACCGCTCCCGTCTCCCTTGGCGCACATGAAAACATACTGATGGTTTTCGGCATTTAAAACGGCGTCGATACTGTTGATGGAAGCCATGCAGATCGGCCCCGGAGGAAGGCCCTTTATGCGGTAGGTGTTATAAGGTGAATTCACCTTCAGGTCTCGATACAGGACCCGGTCGGTCCCGAAGGCCATGTTGGCGAAGACCACGGTGGGATCCGCTTCCAGGCGCATGTCGCGGCGCAACCGGTTCAGATAGACACCGGCAATGGTAGGGCGCTCGTCCTTTTGGTTGCTTTCCTGCTCCACAATGGAGGCCAGCGTATAGACTTCCCGCGGGCTCAGACCGATCTTCCGCGCTTTGGCCAGACGGTCGTTTCTTCCCCAAAAAGCCTTGTTCTCCCGGATCATCCGATTGACGAAGCCTCTGGGGCTGATGTTCCAATAAAGCTCGTAGGTGTTGGGAATGAAAAGGGTCATAAACTCTGCAGGGGTAAAGTTGATCTCGCTCAGATACTCCCGGTCGCCAAACAGTTCGGCAAAATCCGCTGAATCCGGTTCGAGATTTTCGCTCACCTTTCCGGCTATGTCGGAGGGGAACCGAGCCGTGCTGATGGTAACCCGGACCGGGCTTTGTTCGCCGGATCGCAAGTGGCGGATCAGCTCGTCCATGTCCCAGCCTGCTTTTACCTCATATCTTCCGCTTCGCATTTCTTCCTTGGCATAGTTCATTTCCTCGGCCAGGGTACGGAAGATCATTTCGTTGGTCACAATGCCTTGCCGCACAAGCCGGTTGACGACGGTATCGAAATTGACCTGGCTCGGAACATAAACGATGTAGTTGTCCAGTCCCCGGGGAATGGCGGTAGCGCTGCGGCCACATTGATACAGAAGGAAAAGGACCAGGGCCAGGGTAGGGAGGGCTATCAGAACTACGCGTGTCCAATTGAGTCGCATGGTGTATGGGTGAGTGGTTAGTGGTATTGTTCTTTTTCGTTGGGGAAGTCCCGGGATTTTACATCCCGGATGTAATGTTTGACCGCTCCTTTCACCTCTTCGAAAAGGTCGAGGTATCGACGGATGAATCTCGGTTGAAAATCTTTGGTCAGGCCCAACATGTCGTGGGTGACGAGGACCTGTCCATCTGCCTCGCTGCCTCCGCCGATCCCGATCGTAGGTATGGTAAGCTGGCGGGATACCCGGGCGGTCAGGGAGGCGGGTATTTTTTCCAGCACAATACTGAAACAACCCAGTTCTTCCAGAAGTTGGGCATCTTCGATCAGCTTCTGAGCCTCGGCCTCTTCGCGGGCCCTTACGGTATAGGTTCCGAACTTATAAATGGATTGCGGGGTGAGGCCCAAGTGCCCCATCACGGGCACGCCGGCCGACAAGATCCGAACGATGGATTCCCGGATCTCAGCTCCTCCTTCCAGTTTGACCGCATGAGCGCCGGACTCCTTCATGATCCGTATGGTGCTGTCCAATGCGGCTTTTGAGTTTCCCTGGTAGGAACCAAAAGGGAGATCAACGACCACAAGCGCCCGCTTCACGGCCCGTACCACGGAAGAAGCGTGGTAGATCATCTGGTCGAGGGTAATGGGGAGGGTGGTCTCATGACCGGCCATGACGTTGGAAGCGGAATCCCCCACCAAAATGATGTCGACTCCGGCTTCATCCAGGATACGGGCCATGGAATAATCATAGCCCGTAAGCATGGAAATCTTTTCGCCCCGGGCTTTCATAGCCTGCAGGACGTGGGTTGTAATGCGTTTCACCTCTTTGGTAACGGACATGCGGTCTTGATTTTGGCGGAAAAATAGCGGAAAATGACCAGTTTCCAGCTTTCCTGCTGAGTCACAGGCTGATTCCACCTGACGAAATGACAGTATTTGTTTGCCTATCCGCTGCGCTGCCCGATAATTGTCAGGAGGAAAAGCGGGTAATTACCATTTTGACAGAAATCCTTCGGAGTCTTTCCGCTGGCACGGGCCTTGCAATTAATGAAGTGAGAAAAGCTTTTGAAACACAACAAAACCAGATAACACATGAGTAAAATAATAGGCATCGACCTGGGAACGACCAACTCCTGCGTAGCCGTAATGGAGGGGAATGAACCTGTGGTAATTCAAAACGACGAAGGCAGACGCACCACTCCTTCGGTCGTAGCCTTTATGGATAATGGCGAGCGCAAGATCGGGGACCCCGCCAAGCGCCAGGCTATTACCAACCCAACCCGGACAATTTCCTCCATCAAGCGCTTCATGGGTGGGCGTTTCTCAGAGAGCAAAAAAGAAGCCGAGCAAGTCGCCTACAAGGTGGTTGCCGGAGACAACGATACGGTACGGGTGGATATCGACGGCCGGAAGTATACTCCGCAGGAGATTTCCGCGATGATCCTCCAAAAAATGAAAAAAACAGCCGAGGACTTTTTGGGTCAAGAGGTGAAGGAAGCTGTGGTAACCGTACCGGCCTACTTCAACGACAGTCAGCGCCAGGCTACCAAGGAAGCCGGTGAGATTGCCGGTCTGACCATCCGCCGGATCATCAACGAACCCACTGCCGCAGCCCTGGCCTATGGGCTTGACAAAGGCAACAAGGATATGACCATTGCCGTATTCGACCTGGGTGGCGGTACTTTCGATATTTCCATTTTGGAATTGGGAGATGGAGTCTTTGAGGTGAAATCCACCAATGGCGATACGCACCTGGGAGGAGACGATTTCGACCGGGTTATCATCGATTGGATGGCCGAGGAGTTCAAATCCCAGGAAAATATCGATCTGCGGAAAGACCCTCTGGCCCTGCAGCGTCTGAAAGATGCTGCTGAAAAAGCCAAGATCGAGCTTTCTTCCTCGACTGAAACAGAGGTAAACCTCCCCTACATCACAGCAGTCGACGGAGTGCCCAAGCACCTGGTTCTGAAACTTAGCCGTGCCAAGTTCGAGCAGCTTTCCGATAAGCTGGTCGAGCGTACGCTGAAGCCTTGTGAGCAGGCTTTCAAAGATGCAGGACTTTCCAAGAGCGATATTGACGAAGTCATATTGGTAGGGGGCTCTACTCGTATCCCCCGGATTCAGCAAGTCGTGGAAGAATTCTTCGGCAAGAAGCCGAACAAAGGGGTGAATCCGGACGAAGTAGTCTGTATCGGTGCTTCCATCCAGGGTGGTGTGCTGAGCGGCGACGTCAAAGATGTGTTGTTGCTCGACGTGACTCCTCTGACTCTGGGTATCGAAACCATGGGCGGCGTATTCGACAGCCTGATCGAAGCCAACTCCACCATTCCGGTGAAGAAGTCCAAGGTCTATTCTACGGCTGCTGATAATCAGCCCTCCGTAGAGATCCACGTACTCCAGGGAGAACGCGCCATGGCCAAGGACAACCGCTCCATCGGCAAATTCATCCTGGACGGCATTCCACCCGCGCCGCGCGGTGTGCCTCAGATCGAAGTGACCTTCGATATTGATGCCAACGGTATCATCAGTGTCTCCGCCAAGGATAAAGGCACCGGCAAAGAGCAAAATATACGTATCGAAGCCGGTACCGGACTGAGCGAGGCCGAGATCGAGCGGATGAAAGCGGAAGCGGCCGAAAATGCCGAGACCGACAAGCAGGAGCGGGAGCGGGTCGAGAAGGTCAACGCCGCTGATGCGCTGGCCTTCCAGACCGAAAAACAGCTCAACGAGTACGGTGACAAGATACCGGCCGACAAGAAATCGGCCATCGAGTCGGCGCTCAACGACCTGAAGGAAGCCAACAAATCTCAGGACTTGGATAAAATCGAAGCGGCTTCCAACGCCTTGAACACAGCCTGGCAAGCTGCCAGTCAGGACATCTATCAAGCCAGCCAGTCAGGAGGAGGTACCGATGCCGGTCAAGGCGGTGGTACCGACAGCGGCAGCCAGGACGGTGGCGAGGATGTCACCGACGTTGAATTCGAAGAAGTGGACGGCAAGAAATAACGCCCACTGATCAGATAGATGAAAAGCCCCTGCCAGGATTTGGTGGGGGCTTTTTTGTATCTTAAATCGCAAAGATTCACCTGGATACCCCCCATCATCATGATGCTACGAAGAAGATTTATTAATCTGACTGCCAGGTCCTTTGGGGGGGCTTGTTCTATCGACCCAGCTGCTTGGGTGCAATCAGGAAGAAGCTATTCTTCGCCTCCTTCTGCGGCAACCCAATCCGGGGGATCGATTCGTGCAAGGTGAGACCATTAAAATCAGCTGGGAATCGGAAGGCATCCATCTAATCCGCTTGGATTTTTCTGCGGATAACGGGCTTCACTGGGTTCCCCTATTCGAATCCGTCGCGGCTACCGACCAGCAGGTCATCTGGGAAGGTCCGGATTCTCCCACGGAAAATGCCCTGATCCGCCTCCTTTCAGTGGACCCCGAGGGAGCATCGGGTGTTATGGGCGGTACGTTCCGAATTGAAGAACCAGCGTTGGCATTTGTCCTTGATACAGATGATCTGATCCTGAATCCGGGAGAGTCTTTTCAGATCGTCTGGGAACAAAATACGGGGGCTCTTGATCCTTTGTTCATAGAATTCAGTTCGGATGGGGGCATGACCTGGGCTTCTATCTCAGAGCCCCTTGTCGGTCAGACCGCATGGGGATGGGAAGTCCCTGATGTGCAATCAGAAGAATGCTTATTGCGGATTCGCTCTGAAACCAACCCATTAATAAATGGTGTGTCGGGCTCTTTTTCAATACGGGAGCATGCGCGAATCTCTCTTGCCGAACATCCGGAGCTTTCTGAAACCGATGGGGTGGTGGTTTTCCTGAAAAAAGCTCCCTACCCGCTTGATCGGTTTGCAGTTTATGCCCAAGGGGATAATCTCTACCAGGCTTTTTTGCTGGTCTGTCCGCATGCAGGTTGTACTCCGGATTATTCGGAAGGAAGCAAAGAGTTTGTGTGCCCCTGCCATGGTTCCACTTTTACCGATCGGGGTTGTTTTGTGTTTGGACCCGCGAACGGATCCCTTCCCGGGTTATTGGTTTCTCTTTCCGTGGATCAGCAAGTTCTTCGGGTTTTCCCAGAGGTACAGGAAAACGATCTTTGCGGATAATATGAAAATGCATCTGCTGTTGGGTCAACAAACATTTAACCTCCATTTAACCGGGTTGGATGATTTCCATCATTACCCCTTAATCGTCAATCTCCCAACTTCATCGGAAACGGTTTTTCCACTTCGTCGAAAGCTTATACTTTTATTCTGTAAGTTTAGTATTGTAACCCTGAATAAAGATCAAGCATGAAATCTAAGGTTGTATTTCTTTTTCTACTGTCTTCCTTCTCATTAGGCCTATGGGGGCAAGAATCCGATACGATTTTTTTATCGTGGCCCCGGGAGGTGAAAGACGAGGGATTTACCGTCACTTTGTACCAACCCCAGATCGATGACTATGATCGGAACCAAATGAGCGGTCGCATGGCGGTGTCGGCGGAAGAAAACGGCTCGCTTGTCTTTGGAGCCTTGTGGTTTGAGACCCGTTTGTCGACCAATCTGGAAAGCCGCCTGATACATCTTGAGGAGTTGAAGATTTCGGATGCCCGTTTTGCAGACAAGGAGGATGTGGATGTCGACCGGTTGAAAGAATTGCTTATCGGGAGGGTAGCCAGCCAAACCGTAGTCATGTCCTTGGATGAATTGCTTGCTGATCTGGAGGAGGTGGCCAAGGTGGAAGAACTGGCCGAGAATTTGAAGAACGAAGCTCCCGATATCCTTTATCGGACAAGTGCCACAGCCCTGGTCAGCATTGACGGGGATCCGATATGGCAGCCGAGTGAGGAAAAGAACATCGAATATGTGGTTAATACGCCTTTTTTCATCGTCAAGGACACCAAGTCGGCGATCTATTATTTGAAAGGCGGAGATTTCTGGTATGAGACTACCCGCTTTCCGGATGGTTGGGAGGAAATTAAATCGGCGCCGAAAAAGATCCGAAACCTGGCGGAAAGAACCGTCAATGAAGCGGAGGATGACGAGGATTCCGACTTCAATCAGGCGGTTTTTGCCCCCGACATCCAGATTGTAACCCAACCCTCCGAATTGATCCAGACCGACGGAAAACCGGAATATGAGCCGGTCAAGGAAACCGATCTCCTTTTTGTGACCAACAGCACGAACGACATCATTCTCAATGTCAACACCAACGACCATTACATACTTCTGGCCGGCCGCTGGTATCGCTCCAATTCCCTGGAAGACGGGAGCTGGGATTTTGTTGAACCCAACGATCTGCCGGATGGCTTTTCCAAGATCCCGGAGGACGGAGACCTTTCCCCTGTTCGGGTCAGCGTGCCCGGCACCCCGGAGGCCAAGGCAGCCCTGCTGGAGCAGACCATTCCCCAAACAGCTACCATTGACCGCAAAACGGCGACGGTGGAGGTGCGATACGACGGATCTCCTCAATTTGATCCGATTGACGGTACCAGTATGGCCCTGGCTGTTAATGCAGACAAGACCGTTTTGCAAAGCCAGGGAAGGTACTATGTCGTTGATAACGGCGTCTGGTTCGTAGGCAACTCTCCTACCGGTCCCTGGAAGGTTTCGGATGAGCGACCTACCGAGGTATCGGATATCCCTCCCAGTTCGCCCGCTTACAATACCAAGTACGTTTACATCTACAATTCCACGCCTGATGTGGTCTACGTAGGGTACCTGCCGGGATACACCGGCTCGTATGTGTATCGGGGAACGGTGGTTTACGGAACAGGCTTTTGGTATCGGCCCTGGTATCGCAACTACTACTTTCCGCGACCGGTGACCTGGGGTTTCAATGTGCACTACAATCCCTGGACCGGTTGGGGATTTTCTTTCGGATACAGTTTCGGTTGGTTTAGCTACGGTTGGCATCCCCAGCCGTATTGGTGGGGCCCGACGGGTTATCGCTACGGCTATCGGCACGGCTATTATCCCGGCTATCGCCCCGGCTACCGGTACGGCTACCGCCAGGGATATTATGCCGGCAGAAGATCCTATACCTATGGTCCCCGGCCGGCCACCTACTCCAATGTATACCGGAACCGGACCAATGGAGTGCAAAGCACGCGTACGGCCCGCCCATCCTATGCGCGTCCCTCGACCCGGCCCAGTACGAGACCCTCTACGCGCCCAACTACGCGGCCCAGCACAAGGCCTTCGACAAGACCTACTCAGCCCTCGACCCGGCCCAGCACGCGGCCGGCCCCCAGTACGCGGCCGGCCCCCAGTACGCGGCCCAATAATGTTTATTCTGACCGCAACGGGAACGTCTATCGGCGGGATAAAAGCGGATCCTGGCAGCAAAGGAACAATGGCCAGTGGCAAAGCCGCCCCAGCACCCGGCCTTCTACGAGTCAACAGTTGAACCGCTCTTACCAGAACCGGAATCAAGGAAGAAGCTATTACAATCGGGCCCAGCAGGCCCGACCCTCGACCCGGCCAGCCCCTTCAACCCGCACGGCTCCGCGGACCGGGGGTAGAAGAGGGGGAGGGTAGGGTTTCTCCTTGCCGGCTTTCACGTCGCATGGATCGTATTTTTTTTAAGGGCGGATGTGACCAGGAAACCTGCAAGGGAGTGTCGGACCCATTTCTCTGCACTCCAAAGGCTTTCAAGCCTTCTCTTACTTGTTTCAGGAAAGAAATTCAATTATATTATTAGTAGGGAGTTTCTGCTCCCGATGTTCTGTTTTTTTATGTGACAGTTTTTAAGTATTTAATTTTTATAAAAGTACGATTGCCATGAAAAATTCTGATCTTCTCAAAAATCTGTATGAAGCTTTTGGAAAAGGAGATATGCCTACCGTGCTGGGCGCTATGCATGCTCAAATTAACTGGCGCGAGGCTGAGGGCCATCCTTACCAGCCCGGCGGTGATGCCTGGGTAGGGCCCAACGAGGTCTTGAATAAACTCTTTGTCCGACTTGGAGAAGAGTGGGACGGTTTTGCCGTTCGGGCGAAGGCCTATCATGAGTCGGATGACCATA
The DNA here is from genome assembly GCA_964640855.1 of uncultured Saprospiraceae bacterium. GTDB lineage: Bacteria > Bacteroidota > Bacteroidia > Chitinophagales > Saprospiraceae > JAJDFU01. The sequence continues at coordinate 229 of CAZXIX010000108.1, read as the reverse complement.
CCGTGACCGTTGAAGGTCGTTACACGGGCACTTATAAGGGTACCGGCAAGGAACTGGATTCCCCTTTTTGTCATGTATGGCATGTGCAGGATGGTAAAGTCGATCATTTTCAGCAGTACACCAATACCGCCGCTTTTCAGGAAGTAATGGGAGTCGCTTCGGTGGTCTGATTTCTTGGGTTGTGGAAGCCACTGGCTCGTCAGGCCCCCACGCCTCGTGGAACACGCAC
>CAZXIX010000107.1:0-14925 GCA_964640855.1 uncultured Saprospiraceae bacterium | reverse complement strand
ACGGGCAATTTGCTGGCGCTTTAAGAGCTTGATCAACCAATTTGACCCATTACCTTTAATTTTTTAGTTGATGGGACAATATTACCTCCCCAGGCAGCCGGGACCGATAACATATGTTTAGACTTTCGGCACTGCTCCAATTGAAATGTGCCCTCGCCCATTTCTGGTTCTGAAGAATGTCCACCCACATTAGGGATACAGTCTGGATTCTCTGGAGGCTTAGGGTGCAGGAGGAGATGGACCCTGTCTTACCGGTTCAGGCAGGGTTGCTGTTTCTAGCGGTCTGGCTTTTTCAACCGGCTGAGGTGAATGGGCGTGATCCCCAGGTAGGAGGCAATCATGTGTTGGGGAACCCGGTTGTGAATATCGGGAAACACCTCGGTGATGTGATCGTATCTTTCTTTCGGGCTTCTTAAATATTGGTTTTTAATCCGGTTATCAAAGTAAATAAAGTAATATTCGGCCACCAATCTGCCAAGTTTGTCTCCTTCTTCCAAATGGGTATATCCCCATTCGATGGCTGCCCTGGGAAGTACAACGGCCTCGGTTGGTTCCATGGCCTGTATGGTTTGGATGGAAGGGGTTTGTAAAATAAAACTGGAATAATCAGAAATAAACTGGTTTTCCAGGGCAAAATGAATGGTATGCTCGCTCCCTTCCTGATCGGTCACAAAAATGCGGAAGATCCCTTTATTTATAAAAAAGATCTCGTTGGGCACCACATAAGGCCTGCTAACGACTTCTTTTTTCTCGAACGTTTTTATGAAACACTTTTTCAGAAAATCATTCGTCTCGTTTTCTGAAACCCGAATCATTTGCCGAATAGCATACTCTATCTGTTCCATTTTTCCAATACGGTTGCATCCTTCGAAAACACGGGCATCTGGTCTTCCATCAAACAGAGATCAGCCTCTTCTCCCGGGATTTGACAGGAGCCTTTACCTCCGCTTTGATCTTCTCGAACCGGGCCTGGAAGAACCGCAAATACCTGGGCTCGAAGATCATGTTCAGGCCGTAGATCTGTTGGCGATTCTCGTAGACCCGCTTCACGGATTCCGCGACCACATCCATATGAGACTGCGTGTACACCCGCCTCGGGATGGTCAGGCGTACGAGCTCCAGTTTGGGATAATTGTGTTTTCCGGTTTTTTTATCCCTACCTGCCGACACAATGCCTCTCTCCATGGCACGTATGCCGGAGTCCAGATACAGTTCGGCAGCCAATGCCTGGGCGGGGAAGTGATCCTGCGGTACGTGTGGCAAGAATTTTGCAGCATTCAGAAATACGCCATGGGTACCGATCGGCTGGACCATGGGAATTCCGGCTTTCAGCAGTTGGTTGCCCAGGTACTGCACCTGCCCCACCCTCGCCCAAATGTGATCATCCGATAGCGATTCTTCAACGCCTACGGCCATGGCGCCCATATCCCGCCCGGCCATACCACCGTAGGTGTGCAGCCCCTCATATACAACCACCAGATTGCGAGCTTCCTCGAACAAGTCGGGATCGTTGAGCGCCAGGAAGCCGCCTATGTTGACCAGCGCATCTTTCTTGGCGCTCATGGTGGCCACATCGGTCAGGTCACAGATTTCCCTGACGATCTCGGCGACGCTCTTCTCTGCATAGCCTTTCTCCTTCTGCTGGATCATAAAAGCATTCTCCGCCACCCGGGTCATATCGTGTACAATGGGGATTTCGTATTTCTGGCTAAGCGCTCGCACCTGGCGCAGGTTCTCCAGGGAGATCGGCTGGCCGCCGGCCATGTTGACCGTGGTGGCGATGCTGAAGTAAGGGATCTTGTCGGGCCCGTGCTTTTGGATCAGCGAATCGAGTTTGAGAAGATCGACATTCCCTTTGAAGGGAAAGGGACTATCCGGATTGTGGGCCTCTCTCACGATGACATCGACAAATGTTCCGCCGGCCAGTTCCTGGTGCAGGCGAGTCGTTGTGAAATACATATTGCCGGGGATGATGTCCCCCTCTTGGATCATGATCCTGGAGATGATGTGTTCGGCCGCGCGGCCCTGGTGTGTGGGCACTACGTATTGATAACCGTAGTTGCGCCGGACCGTATCCTCCAGGTTGTAAAAATCTTCGCTGCCGGCATAAGCTTCATCGCCGATCATCATCCGGGCCCATTGCCGGTCGCTCATGGCAGAGGTGCCGCTATCGGTCAGCAGATCAATGTAAACCTGCCGGGATTTGAGCAGGAACGTATTGTAGGCCGCTTCTTCGAGATACTTCAGCCGGTCCGGATAAGCTGGAATGGAGATCGGCTCCACCATTTTGATCTTGTAGGGTTCAGCCCAGGATCTTTTCTGTTTCATGGCATACAAATTTAGGCTGGCTTTCCAACGAGTGAATTTAAGCCGGGACGAACATTTGTTCGTTGAGGAAATGCACTCAAGGGCGTGACTATTGTCATCCAAATCAGAGGATACTTCTATTATGTTCTATTCACCCTTTAATCTGAACAATTCACCCGGGTTTTTCGGAACTGGGGCCGTTTGTTGCTACACCTTTGCACCGAAAACAAAACCTGTTGACCATGCAACATTTAATGCTATTGGCGCTATGGGCCCTGTTTGGTATGGGTCCTCCCGGTACCGAACCCAGCGATCAGATCCTGGGCCAATGGACGAATGAAGATCGAAGCGGCGTATTGGAGTTCGTGAAGAACGGCTCGGATTACGACGCCATCGTACGGAAGGCTCCAATACCTGACTACATCGGTAAAACCCAAATTTCATCCTTGAAATTCCAGAAGGACAACCGGTATGAAGGGGGCACCTTCTATGCGTTCAAAAAGGGTAAAACCCTCCATTGTGCCGCCACCCTGCTCAGCGAGGACCAACTGGAACTGAAATTGAGCAAAGGCCCGGTAGCCCAAAAAAGGATCTTGACTCGATTCCATCCGGAAGAGTAAGCTTCCGGGGAAAAGGCACTGGCTTTGGGTTGGCGCGCTAATCCAAAAAGTCGGTGTCCTTTTCCATGGATTTAGCCCTTTTACTATCCAACGTACTATTCCCTTTCCAACTTGCTAATTTGTATTGGATATGAAAAAATGGCTGACGTTATTCATCTTGCTGGCATACTTTACAGCCAATGCACAAGTTCAATTCCATTCCTTGGAGGAAGTTTTGAAATATGCAGACGCCCATGCTATAGCCATCCGAAGTGCGGCACTGAGTGAGCAGATTGCAGTAGCTGAAAAAAAGGAAGCAAATTCCTATTTGTTCCCGACCATCAATCCCTCGATGGGATACAATGACAATATCAGCTTACAACCCGTTTTGCTTCCTGCCCAGGTGATAAACCCGGATGCCCCGGAAGGTACCTATGAGGAATTGACCTTTGGAACCCGATACCTATACAATGTCGGCTTACAAGCCCAGTGGGATGTATTAAATTTTCAGAAAATATTCGCCACTCAAACCGCCAAGCTTAATGTGGAAGAAAGCAGATTAAATACGGAAATAAACCGGTTTAACACCTACAATCAGCTGGCTTCCACTTACTATTCGATCCTGCTGACCCAGGAGGCCATCGAGATCTACCAGGAGAATCTGCGGGTTTCTACATCCATTTTCGAACATGCGGAAGAGAAATACCAAAGCGGGATCCTGAGCGAGGCGGAACGCAACCTGGCCGAGATCAAAAAAATCCAGAGCCAACAAACTTTACAGATGGCAAAGAGTAATCTGGAACAGTTTTACATGCAGCTCCAAAGTCAATTGAATATCCAGGAACCCGTTGCGATCTCGGATACGCCGCAGAGTTTTGATCTGTACGATACGGCCATCCGAACGGCACATCCGGAAGTATTGTTGGAAGAAGTCCGGTTGGATAAATACGAATCCGCACTCAAGCAACAAAAAGCTGAGCGACTGCCTTCCCTGAGCCTGTTTTACCAGGCCAATCAAAATTGGGCTACGGACAATTTCCTGGATTTTTCTGAGGTGCAAAGGCTCCCGCAGCAGGCCTTTGGCGTGACGCTTTCCATGTCGGGCTTGTTGAGCCTTACTACGCATCAAAAGGTTAAACAATCGCAATGGAAACTGGAGCTTCAACAACAACAACTGGAAAACGCGCAATGGGTCGCTCAGAAAGAGGATGAGATGCTGCAATTGCAATTCGAACGGGCTTTCAACCAGCTAACCGAGAATAGGCAGATCCTGAGCTTGCAGGAAGAGAACGATGTCCATGCCGAAAACCAATACCAAGCAGGTATCATGAGCCTGGACACGCGCCTCGACAGATACGACGACCTATTGGCTGCCCAGGATCGCTTTCTGCAAAGCCTGGCAGAATACAGTCTGGCACAATACAAGATCTTCATCCGTAAAATCGACTTCCGACCCACGAAAACCAATTAAAGGATGAAAAGGAATCAAATATCACTTTGGGCTTTTTTTCTGGTCATGCCTCTTTTGCTGACCTCTTCCTGCCAGCAGCAAGAAACCACTTCACCCAGCCGGAAAGATATTAAAGATGCCGTGTTTGCCAGCGGCTATATCGAGCAGGAAAATAATTATACGGTTTCGGCTAAAGTCGAAGGGATTCTGGTTTCGCTGCCCATACAAGAAGGGGATCGGGTAGCCCGAAAGGACCTGATCGCCGTCATTGAAAACGAAGTGCAAAACAACAGCCTGCAGGATGCCGTAGCTGTTTACCGGGATGCTGTAAAGAACGCCTCCCCCCACTCGCCGCAGCTTCAGAATCTCCAGGCGCAGATCGATCAGGCCCGGCAGCAGTTGGAACACGATGAAGCTAATTACCGGCGATATAAAAACCTAAGGCAAAAAAATTCGGTTTCTCAGCTCGAATTTGAAACCGTTGAATTGCAATACCAGGGCGCCCTCAATCAGCTCAAGGCACTCCAAAAGCAATACAAAGAGGTTCAGGATGCCCTGGCCCTCAGCGTAGAACGAAGTCGGGTGCAAGTCAATACCCAGAAAGCCCTGTTGGAGGACTACCAAATCTTTTCGGAAGAAGCCGGCCAGGTGATCCACGTGTTTAAAAAACAAGGTGAACTGGTACGCCGGGGGGAGGCCCTTGCTCACATCGGGAGCGGCGATTACGTCATCAAATTACTGGTAGCCGAGGAGGATGTCACCCAGGTAAGTGTGGGTGATCGGGTGGCCGTACACATCAATACCTATCCCAGGGATACTTTTCGGGCCGAAGTGACCCAGATCTACCCGGGTTTCGACGAAACGGAGCAATCCTACGTGCTGGAAGCCCGATTTATGGAATGGCCGGAGAAAATGTTTTCCGGAACCCAACTCCAGGCCAATATTGAAACCGCTCTGCGGAAAAGTGTATTGGTGATCCCGACCGGCTACCTGACCCGAGGAAACGTTGTCTTGCTGGAAAACGGTACCGAAAAAACGATCGTCAAGGGTAGCCAAAACAGCGAATGGACAGAAGTGGTTTCCGGAATTTCCGAAGCAGACGTAATTGTAAAACCGAATAACTGATACACACCCTTTAGAATGCCAACTTGCCAACCGTAGGTAGAAAAAGCAGGAATCCACCGACAGGAGAATTGCCTGTACATCTCCAGGTTTACCTTCGGCAGACCTTGAAATAGAATGAAAGTAATTAGGTTGTGTCTGAAAAATATCCTTTGGGCTTCAAAAGTTCCTTTTCGGACCAGCCTGTGTTGCAAAAAGCCTCAGGTAGCTAAGGCTATCCTCGGTTTTTGCGCCTTGCCTGGCCACAAAAATGAATCTTTTTCGCCATCAAAAACATTTTCCAGACACACCCTAGTTGTTCAATCCTTTTCATTTTGAAACGACCGGAATAATGAACACCAATCAAAAAATAGCAGGCGTCCTCCTCACCTCCCGCTTAAGGCAGTTATTGGTAGCTGTGCTGAGCGTAACCTTCGGGATCTCCATGTATGTTGCCATGAACAGCTTCATGGCCGGCGTAAATCAACAACAAACGGAAGTCGCGTTCACTTCCATGCCGCACATCAGGATCTACAACGACCTTTCCACGGAGGTACGACCGATCTTGCCCGCCCCCAAAGACAGTAGCGCTGTTTTGATGGTCAACAGCGCAAGGAACATCCGGTACACAGAGGGAATCAAAAATGCTGATGCCCTCAAGGAAAGGCTTTCGGAAGTGAGCGAGATAAGCGGCACTACCCTGCAGCTTAACCAGAGTGTCTTTATCCGAAACGGCGTGTCCAAATCCAGCGCCACGCTTTCGGGAATCGAAACGCTGGGCGAAAATCAACTCTTTAAGACGGCGGAATACGTTGTCGAAGGCGATCTCTTTGAGTTGGACAAACGCTCAAACGGCATCATACTCGGTATCGGCCTGGCACAAACCGTGGGAGTGGGATCGGGCGACAACATCACCCTGATCACCTCGGATGGGATTTCCAAATCCTTCAAGGTGATCGGTTTGGTCGAAACCGGATCCAGTGGCGCCGATAAAACCCGAGCGCTGGTTTCCATCCAAACGGCAAGGCAGCTTTTTTCCAAAAACAAAAGTTATGCCACGGAGGTATTGGTCAACATCAAAGACTACAAAGAGGCCCGGGAAGTGGCCGACCAATTAGCCCCACTCACGGAATACAAAGTAGAGGCCTGGCAAGTGGGCAATAGCGTGTTGGATTCCGTCAATATCCTGAGAGACATCATTGCGGTCGCCGTTTCGTTTACGATCCTGATCGTAGCGGGTTTCGGCATTTACAACATCATGAATATGACGGTCAATGAAAAGATAAAGGAAATTGCCATTCTTAAAGCTATGGGATTCAATGGTAAGGATGTGGTCGAAATTTTTCTAACCCAATCCCTGGTCATCGGATTCATCGGCGGGTTGACAGGGATGGTTTTGGGAAATATCATCATCCGCATAGTGGATAGAGTCCCCTTTGAAATTGCTACCCTGACTACCCTGCCGGTGGTTTATCGCAGCTCGGACTACATACTGGGGTTCTGCTTTGGCATCATCCTCACTTTTCTGGCAGGATATCTTCCCGCCCGGAAAGCTTCCAAAATCGATCCTGTTGAAATTTTGAGGGGATGACCGGTTTCTGTGTTTATCCAAAGATTCTATCCCTTAGCCCTCAATCAAAACCCCATTGCGCTCTTCAAAACATCAGATCATGACTGCACTAACCGTTGATCAAGTCAATAAATACTTCTTCGAACCGGTGAAATTTCACGTACTGAAAGACATTTCTTTTGAAGTACGTAAAGGGGAATTTGTAGCCATTATGGGCAAATCCGGTTCCGGAAAATCCACCTTGCTCTATTTGCTTTCGACCATGGATACCGATTATGAGGGCACCATCTCGATAAACGGGACCCGGGTGACGGGCCTGAAACAAAACAAACTGGCCCATTTTCGAAATGAGCACATCGGTTTTGTCTTTCAGTTTCACTATCTGCTGCCCGAATTCACCGTCTTGGATAATATAATGCTCCCTGCGCTGAAACTGGGTAAGAAGAGCAAGGACCAAATCGAAGCCGAAGCTTTGGAGTTATTGAGCCTGCTCGGCATTAAAGGGCACGAAACCAAAAAAGCATCCAAAATCTCCGGAGGGCAACAGCAGCGGGTGGCCATAGCACGGGCGCTGATCAACTCCCCGGCCATCATAATGGGCGATGAACCTACCGGAAACCTGGACTCCAAAAACGCTGAGATCGTTTTTGATATCTTCCGCCAGTTGGCTAAAGAGCGTGAGCAAACCATTATCGCCGTTACCCACGATGACGAATTCGCGGTAAATTGCGACAGGATCATTGAATTATCCGACGGTAAATTGTTGAAGGAATACCCCCAGACGAACTGAAAAAAAGACATCATTAAAGGATAATATTCTTGAAACCTAAGATAAATACGATACTCCCTATTGTGTTGGCCCTGGTGTTGCCGGGCTTAAGTCTATATACCAATCCCGAAAGGGAGCTTCCCAATTTGTTGAGCTTCTTTGTCAGCTGGCTCGTCGCCTCTCTATCGCTATATATCATTTGGCAGATCCTTTGGCAGCTCTGGGAGCTGAAATCCAAAGGACGAAGGATCGGCCTGATATTAGGTCTGGTCGTGTTCATCGCAGTCGTCTCGGTAATACTAAACCGGATGGTCCTCCATAGTATTCGTGACTTCGATTGGATCCTTGTGGCCCGGATCGTTACCGCCACGGCTCTCATCCTGGTAATCCAATATGCGCTAAAGGCTCAGCAGAATGTATCTCGCTTGTTATTGGAAAAAGAACAGATCCAAACGGAAAATTACCGAACCCAGTTAAAAGCCTTACGCGCTCAGATCGATCCGCACTTTCTATTCAACTCTCTAAATACCCTGCGTTCGATGGTGCACCAGCAACATACCAATGCCGAAAAGTTTGTGATAAGCCTTTCAGACTTTTATCGTCAGACGCTGAAGCACAATGAAAATACGACCCTTCCCCTTTCCAAAGAACTAGATATGTTGCATTCCTATTTATTCCTGATGAAAAGCCGAAACGTAGATGCCGTGTCCGTAGACCTTTATATTGACGATTCGCTTAATCAATTTCACCTGCCCTCCATGGCCCTGCAAATAGTGGTCGAAAATTGCTTCAAGCACAACAGCATGACCTCAAAAAACCCTTTGAAGATTGAGATACGCCACTCAGATGACAATTACATTCTGGTTAGCAATAACATACAACCACGAATCGGAGGGGAAAGCGGATTAGGCCTGGGGCTGGACTTGCTGCGAAAAAGGTACGACCTTATGAATGAAGAAAAAGGTGTGATCGTCGAGAAAACACCCGACCATTTCACGGTAAAGCTGAAACTGGTGTAGAAATGAATGTACTCATCGTAGAGGATGAAACCCACACCGCCTCTCTCTTGCAGGAGATCATCGAACAAGACGACGACTTCATCGTGGCGGAAAAACTGGAATCCGTAACGGAAACAGTCCAATACTTAAACAAATACCAGAAAAATCTGGACCTGTTATTTTTCGATATTCAGCTTGCCGACGGTCAGAGTTTCGAAATCTTCAAGCATATAGACGTAGTAAAACCCATTGTTTTTTGTACCGCCTATGATGAATATACCTTGCAGGCCATTAAGAATAATGGAATCGATTATGTTTTGAAACCGTTTAAAGAAGATGAGATCCATTCAGCCCTTCAGAAATACAAAAAATTAATTGCCAATCTACAGACAAAAAACCTCCCTCCAATCCAATTTCAATCGGACCCGCTCAAGAAATATCAACAAAGTTTTTTGGTTCCATACCGGGAAAAAACAATCATAAAACGTATAGAAGAAGTTGCCCTGATTTACGTCAAACAGGAAATTGTTTACCTCTATACGTTTGAGGGCGAGAAATTTCCATTGCTAAAAAAACTCGAATACATCGAATCGGTAGTTGATCCGGACCAGTTTTTCCGTATCAACCGACAGATGCTGGTCAACCGGGCTGCGGTAGCCTCCTTCGAACCTTATTTCAACCGAAAGATCGTTCTTCACTTGAATATAAAACTCGAGGAAAAAGCCGTTGTAAGCCGCCTGAAAGTAACGCCTTTTAAAGAGTGGCTGGAGCAATAACCCCCACGCCCGTGAACCCAATAATCGAATGTTATCTCTCCAGCTGCTTTCCGTCGAAAGCAAAAGGCAAAATATCGCGGACCGTAGGAAGGATGTAAAGCTCCTCTTCGCCCAGAACGAACAACTTGATCGGTTGATTGAACTTGCCTTCGTACTCGACGATTGCCTGCCGGCAACTGCCGCAGGGAAAAGCCGCTTTACCCGGTTTGGCCGTGGTGACCGCCAAGGCATGGAAAGGCACATCCGGATACTGATGAGACGCCGCGAAAATGGCTACCCGCTCCGCACAGAGGCCTAAAGGATACACCGCATTCTCCTGGTTGGTCCCACTCACGATCCTCCCATTTGCCAGCAGCACCGCACAACAGACCGGAAAGGAAGAATAGGGAGCATAGGCATGCGAAAGCTTATCCCGCGCCTCCTCCAGGAGCTTCTTTTCCAGGCTGCTCAGCTTGTGGCCGCTTTCCACTTCCCGGTAGCTACAACGAATCTCTTTGTACATCATGGGCGATGATTAGGGATAAGGTCGCTAAATTTTTCCATCCCCCGATCTATATAGGGGATCAGCCTCCCACAGGGATCCATTCAGGTCGATATCGGCCCATGATCAATCAGGCTACCCCAGGGCTTCATCAAAATAGTCCATAACCTCCTCTAGCGCCTTGCGGGTAGGATGCCCCTCTTCATCCACAAAATGAAGCGTTAAAATGGAGTGTCCATTCCCGGGTAAGGTATGGAAGATGATGCGTTCTTGCTCGTCTGTATTGAAAGTCCTTTCCAGGGCCATGAACTTCCGGACCGTACAGGCCATATCTCCATCAAAACGAGCGCAATGCATGGGTCCCAGTTCATCCAGCCGGCTTTTGATCACATCCACCTCCCCGGGTTCCAGATGAAGCCCTTCCTGATTGAAAAGTGGCATACTGGGTTGACTGGCGAAACCCGCCAACACGGAATCGTCAGCCATCAGGGAGATGGCAAAATTTCCGGTCAGGCACATGCCAATGGTAGCGACTCCCCTGGCGTTATGTTCTTCCTTCAACTGGCGGCAAAGAGCCTTCAGCCAGTCGACCACCGGACTGGTCCCTTTACTGGAAAAGACCCGGAATTCTTTCCGCATGCAAAGTACCTGATAAAGATTACCCAGGATCCGCGTTCGGCCGATCGGGCCGAACAGATGCGGCAGGAAAACCTTGTATCCGCGCTCCACAAATCGGTCTGCCAGAGCCAAAGTCTCCTGCCCGATACCGGGGAGTTCCTGGATGATCACGACCAGCTTCCCTTCGCCGCGACTGTACACATCGTGAGTGATTTCATGGCCTCCCCGGATAGGGGCCGTGAAGGATGTCTTTTCGTAAGCGTCAATTTGTGTAGGTTTCATACTAAAGGTTTGCTTAAAGAAACCTTCCCCAAAAGCGATTCAAACCAAACGGAGGCCTGCTTTTTCCAAGCAAAAGGCCCCGCTCAGGTGTCAAGTCAGCGCGCATGGATCGTCAGGCTCAAGGCATAAGCACCGCTTTTCTGCCGGTTGGCTCCGGTGACCCCGATGATGACATATTTTGACCGGTTCGCCGTCAGGATATCCTGCACGCTTCGCCTGGGATCGTTCGCGTCCCGATGGGCCCAATTCATATCCGGTCGATGGTCCACTTCGCAGCGCTGGCAGCTGCTCAGGTTGGGTACAATGCTGTTTTCCGTGAGTTGACCTACCAGGTAAGCATAAATGCTCAGGTCGGTTTCCTTTTCGACGGGCTCCAGCTTGATCTCCAGTTCGGCATACTTGGGAAGTTCGAGGGCGTACAACACGTGATTCCCGTTGAACTTGTAGGCCTGGGGTGCCGGAAAACAGGCAACGCTGCTGTTCCACGCCCAGGATAGGTCACTCATCGGCTGGCCTTCGGAGAGGTCGCCTTGAATGATTTCCTCTTTCCCGGGTTCGAGCGTGAGCTTGTTCAAGAGCGACATCTGATCCTGGGCCTGCAGAGCGCAGGATGCAGAAAGGAAAAGCAGTAAAAAGGCATTTTTTCCCATGGGCTTTCGGTTTTTGGAGAAAGGTGAATCGGCTTTCAAAATAAAAAAATACCGGATCTTCCTCAGCCTGGCCACCCATAGGTTTCGGGCAAAGCCAATTTGGTGATCCGGGCCCGAATGGCCCCCCGGCTTCGCTTGAAATGGCGGGCCATATCTGCTATGGTCTTTCCCTCGCAAAACCACTCGGTCAGTTCTTCGTCCAGCTCTTGCGTCCAGGGCTGGTAGGCTGCCCTATGAGTACGGCGAACGTCATCCAGGGTATAGGCCTTCTTCCGAGCCGGCTCAGGCATGATGTCCTGCCCGTAGCTTCCCTGCTCCAATTCCGGTTTCGGTTTTTGCCGCACCTCGATCCGCTCGGAGGGTTTGAAATCCTTGGGCAGCAGGCTTTCGGGTATGGAAAGACGGTTTTTTGTCCGGGTGATGGCTACGTAGAGCAGATTGACCTCCTCGTTGAGTTGCCGCAGGTTGAGATGCTCGCGTTTGTTGTCGCGCAAGATCTTCTCCAGGCGTTCCTCCGATAAAAAATCGTCCACCAGTTCTACCGAATCGTATTCCATTCCCTTGCATCGGTGAACGGTAGAGAAGATCACTTCGGCCTGATCCCGCTCGTCATTACCGACGTGTTTGTCCTTGATCTCGCGCAAAATACCCGGGATCTCCCGACCGTATTCCCGAACGATTTCCGACATCAGTCCCAATTGGACATCTTCCGTTTTCTCGATATAGTCTTCCAGGTCTTCAAGGCTGTTCATTTGTTGGATGAGAGGATCCCGGATCCGGTCCGGCTGGCCCAGATGCAGGTTCAGCACGTCGTAGAGGGAAGCGCCCTCATCCGCGTAGGTATAGGAGTGGATGTTTCCTTCGAAGTAGATCTTGCGCACCTGTTTTTCGTTCACCAGATCTATGGCTCGCAGGAGCAGGCCCAGGTTCGTGCGGGCGATCACCGCTTTCTGGCGGGTAGCCTTCGATTGGCCCAATCCCTGGATCCGGACCGGCTGGTGATCTCCCAGGTGCTTTTTCCAGGCCAGGACCCGGGCGGCCAGATCGGCGATGGAAGGGTCAAAGCGAAAACTGCTGGATAGCAACAGGTTTTGGAACTCCACCTGATCCAGCGAATTAACGGCATGGCGCCAACCGTAGATCTGTTGATGCGTGTCGCCCACGATGACCTTGGTAGCCTTCTGCTGCAGAAAAACGTCCAACATGGCCGGGGAAGCATCCTGCCCTTCGTCGAACAAAAGGTAGTCGAAGGGTAACTGAGGGCCAGACAATTGAAACTTTTTCAGGTAAAAATCATGGGTGATCTCGATCTCTCCCCGGTCCATCATGTGCAGGAAAAGGCGGGTCTTTTGGGCAATGGCTCGTTCAAACTTGGCTACGAAAGCCCTTGCCTTGGGATCGGAGATGGTATCCAGGTAGTTGAGGGATTGCACCCGTGCCGCCGCGCTGTTGCAGAAATAGCTGACGAACTTGCTGATGTGGTTGGCCAGGATGAGCTCGGAATGTTTTTCGCCGTTTCCCCGAAGTTTCAGGATCCGGACGATCTCATGGGTCTTATATCCCTGATGGCGAACCCGATAATTGTGCGTAAACACGATCCGTTTGTAAGCCAAAGAGTGGGCTGTTTCCACTTTCACATGGGCTAGCCCGGCCTCGGAAAACCGTTTTCGGGCTTCCAGTTTCACCGATTTGTTGAAAGCGAGATACAGGATACGGCTCTTTGGCGGCCGGCTTTTGGCGTACTCAATGATGGTGGTCGTCTTTCCGGATCCGGCTACGGCATTGATGCACAAATCTCCCGACGACCGGATCACAGCCCGTTGCTCTTGGGTCAGTTTCATCGTTTGGGGTTTTAGTAAACAGAAATTTGCGTTTCTGCAATTATAAAACAAATTTTTGAAAAATGGGCATCCAGTTTTCACCACAAACCCGGCAAAAGACCTTTTTCCATAAAATCAGCATCTACCCGGGATCACCCCATCCGCTTTTTCCCGGGTCCCGGGCATAAGGGAAATCGCTCTTCCGTCCAGGCGTACCGGCAACCCATCTTGTGGACACGTCCATTTGTCACTAAACCCTTTGCGCCCTTTTATTCCCTTAAGGGAAGGCCTGCCGCAAGCATTACCGCATTACCGCATTAAAACATAACCGCATTATCCACCCGCTTGTCAGGACCTCCGCTTCGACCCGATACCCACTCAACCAATCAACTACTCAACCGATACCCAGATACCCAATACCTGATACCCACTTAACTATTTAACCGCTACCGCATTACGTTTCCACGCCCCTCTTTCCGGACTTCAAAGCGAAACACATCCGGGCGGGCATAATGCCCAACGGGATCAAAATCCAGCTTCTGCCGGATGATCTCCTCCAGCTCCAGTTCGGCCCGCAGTACCCCAGCCTCTCCCACGAGCGGACCGGCAAGGATCTCGCCGTCAGGGGCGACGATCAGGCTGCCGCCGGGGCATAGATCTTCCGGTTCATCCTTTACATACGGCTGAAACTCCTCCGGATACATGGTTTTGTTGAAGTATTGGTTGCAGCCCAATACGAAGCAGCGCCCCTCCAACGCAATGTGCTGCATGGTGGCCGTCCAGGTGGGCCGGGCATCCGCCGTAGGAGCCAGGTAGAGCTGCACGCCTTGCTGGTACATGGCCATGCGCGCCAGCGGCATATAGTTCTCCCAGCAGATCAACCCGCCGATCTTCCCCAAAGGGGTGTCGAAGGCTACCAGCGACTCCCCACCCGCCTCCGCCCAGATCAGGCGCTCCGTACCCGTAGGTTTGATCTTGCGGTGTACACCCAGCAAGCCTTTTTCCGGGGAAATATAGAGGAGCGAACAATTCAGACTCCCATGCCCGGAGTTCCGCTCCGTGACACCCACCGCCAGGAAGATACCGGTCTCCCGGGCCAGCTCTTCCAGCCGGATCCGGTCCTCCGACCCCAGGTCGATGCTCTCCCGCCAGTAGCGCGCATACAGATCCCTTCCTTCCGGCTTTCGGCTACCGATCCGGGTGCCGAAATCGAAGCCCCGCGGATAACCCGGCACAAAGGACTCCGGAAAAAGGATCAGGTCTGTCTCCTGGGCCGACTCTCCCCGGACGATCCCCTCCAGTTTTTCGAGCGTAGCTTCCTTATCGAAGAAGATGGGGCTTTCCTGTACGAGGGCGACTTTGATCTTCATGGACCAGGTTTTCGTATTCAACGAAGATAGCCTTAAACCCCTACCGTTTGCCGTTAACGCCCAATTCTCCATTCAAAATACGGTAATGGGTCAAATTAGTTGAATTCGTATATTTGGGTTAAAAAGATGAAGCA
>CAZXIX010000106.1:0-15029 GCA_964640855.1 uncultured Saprospiraceae bacterium | reverse complement strand
GTCGGTCATTGCCGGAGCGGACGCTCATGATGCGACCTCCAGCCGGCGGCCCGTACCGGATTTCCCCTCAGCGCTGAGGCAGGGCGATCGCCTGCGCATAGGGTTTTGGGAACCGGAGGCAGACCATATCGAAGGTCTTGACCCGGCCATCCTGGAAAGCCTGAAAAGCACGGCAGCCCGCCTGGCAGATCAGGGACACGAACTGAAACCAGCCCGTTTCCCGTGGATGGATTTCCTGGTGCCCTGTTATTATGTACTCGCTACGGCGGAAGCTTCCTCCAATTTGTCGCGCTACGATGGGGTGCGGTACGGATACCGGGGCTCCAATGAAAAAGAATTGCGAAAAATGTACCGCAGCACCCGCACGGAGGCATTTGGCCCGGAAGTAAAAAGAAGAATTCTGTTGGGCGCCTTTGTGCTGAGTTCGGGTTATTACGATGCCTATTACGGGAAAGCCCAGGAAGTTCGCCGGCGCATTCGTACTTCCATGGAAAAGTGGTTTGGTGATTTTGACCTCCTGCTCCTGCCGACGACCCCGACGCCCCCCTGGAAATCGGGGGAGCATCAGGAGGATCCTACGGAGGTATACCTGGCAGACATTTTTACGGTACTGGCCAACCTGACCGGATTTCCCGCCGTTTCCATCCCCGCCGGAAGCGATGCCCGGGGCCTGCCGATCGGGATGCAGCTGATGGCCGGCCCCTGGCAGGAAGCTAAACTGTTTCAGCTCATGCGGGAGTGGGAGCATAGTTTCAAGGATTAGATTGAACTTCCGGAGGGGAATTGTATTTTTAGTCTCCGAGACCCATTCCCCAATGCATGTTCTACTCCCGAGCTAACCCGACCCCTTTTCTTTTCTGGCTGATTCTCTTTGGAATTGCCGTAGCCCGCCCTCCTCTCAAGGCCTCGGATCCTTTTGAAGAATCGGTCGTCCGATCGCGGGTGGATTCCATGAAAAATTCGGCGCTTGAGCCGCGTTACACGCAGGCGGTCATGAGCTATGTACGGACCTACACGGAGCTCAATCGACCGCATGCCGAACAGATCCTGGGGCGCACGGTCCTGTATTTTCCCCTGTTTGAAAAAATGCTTCGGGAGGCGGGCGTCCCGGAAGATTTAAAGTACCTCGCCATCGTTGAGTCGGCCCTGGATCCCAAGGCCATTTCCTGGGTAGGAGCCAAAGGCCTGTGGCAGTTCATGCCGGCCACGGGGCAATACTATGGCTTACATATAGAAGACCGCATCGACGAGCGCTGTGATCCGGAAAAATCCACCCAGGCGGCGATTCGGTATCTGCAGGATGCCTACGAACGCTTTGGCGACTGGGCGTTGGCCATTGCGGCCTACAACAGCGGGGGCGGCCGGGTGAGTCGTGCCATCAAGCGGGGAAGGAGCAAGGATTTCTGGAGGATCAAGCGGTTCCTGCCCCGGGAAACCCGCAATTACGTCCCGGCATTCATCGGCGCTCAATACCTGATCGAATTTTACCGGGAACATGGCCTGAAGCCGGAGTATCCGCCCCTCGACCTGCAGCTCACGACCGAGATCCAGGTTTATCAGGGCCTGAGTTTTTTCGAGATCGCTCAGGTAACCGGGATCCCCGTCGATTGGTTGGAATGGCTAAACCCTGCCTTCCAGTTGGGATACATCCCGGAATCCTCCCGGGGAAGAGGGTTGCGCCTCCCCAAACGCGTAGTTGATAAAATGGTCAAATACCTGGCCGAACGAAAAGAGCAGTCTGCCGCCTGGCCCAACGAAAGAATGGGACTGCCGATCCGCTTGAATCCGGATCCGGGCAAGATCTCCGACTATTCCGAGGGATATGAAAAACGAGTCCTGGAAATCCCCCCGGATGCCGACCTGGAAGCGGTTGCCGAACGTTTTTCCGTAACCCTTCATCAACTCGAAAGCTGGAATCCCGGATTGCAAAAACAGTCCGGCAATCGAAAAATAGTAGTGTACCAACCGCTGGGGGAAGGGGGCAGAAGCCAATGGCAGTTGGATGCGCCTTTGCCCCAGCTGACCCCCATCCCACCCCTGGCCTATGATCTCCCCGGGTTCACGCCCATGCCGGCTATTCCGGTTGGTTGTGCCTGGATGTATTTCCCCGTCAAAGTCCGGCTGGACCAGATCCAGGAACGATTTCCCGCCCTATCCATGCTCTCTTTTCGGGAACGCAACGACATACCGGAGAAACGGCGTAAACTTCCGGAGAATCAGGCAATTTGTATTTGCCCGGAAGACTTCCCATCCGAGGATTAAACCGCCGGGCAGACCGGAAAATCTTGTTCCTCCGAAAAAGGAATATCAATGGAAAAGCATTTATATTACAAGTCTTTCTATCCTCCCGGGGGGATACTCGAATTCCTTCGGACACACACCATTTTCGAACCAAAAACACCTGATTATGACAGACCAATTGTTGGACATGATCAAATCCCAGTTAGGGAATGAGGACATGATCAAAAAACTGAGTGACCAATTAGAGGGAGCTGATCCCGAACAAACCAAGGCGGCCACCGACGGGGTTCTCGCCACTCTGGTAGCGGGACTGGCCAGGAATGCTTCTTCCCCGGAGGGAGCCCAATCGCTGAATTCGGCTCTCGAGCGGGATCACGACGGTTCCGTTCTGGACGATTTTATGGGAAGCATTACCGGAAACCGGGAGCTCGCAAACCCCAAAGCCTTGAACGGACAAGGAATTCTGGGGCATATCTTAGGGGGCAAGCAGAATAGCGCAGCCGATATGATCAGCCAAATGAGCGGCTTGGGCAAAGGGCAGACGGGCAAACTGATGGTGATGCTGGCTCCGATGATCATGGGAGCCCTGGGCAAGGTGAAGCGCAATCAGGGCTTGGACTCGGGGGCTCTGTCCTCTATTCTTACCAGTGCCCTGGGCACACGCAGACAGCAGGGAGGCGGCGAAACGATCGATATGATCTCCTCCTTTCTTGACGCGGACGGCGACGGTGATGTAATGGATGACCTGGGGAAGATGGGCAAAGGCCTGTTGGGCGGACTGTTCGGGCGTTAGTTTCCCTTTAAGCAGTATGCAAAAGCGGAAGAGGCGAACCCTGCTTCCGCTTTTGCTGATTGGAATTATGCCTTGTTCTGAGACTTTTCTTCCAATTCCTTTTTTTCTGCATCCCGCATGCCTTCTTTCAGCTCCTCTTCTACACTGGCACGGGCAGAGTTGAATTCCCGGATGCCTTTTCCGATTCCCCGCATGAGTTCGGGGATTTTCTTCCCACCGAATAGCAACAGGATCGCGAAAACGATAACGAGCATTTCGGGGCCCAGGAAGTTAAACAGTAATAAGATTTCCATTTCCTAATATTTTGTACGGTAAAGATACACTAATTAGACGTTGAGGTTGACCACTTTGTTTTATTTGACGGGTTCGATCTGGGTAGAATTTTATTTCTTCAGTCCGATTTCCCGGAGGCGTTCATCCAGATAATCCCCGGCTGTAATGGGGTTGTAGGCAGCGGGATGAGCGTCCGAAACGCAACTTTCCAGGCAGCTCAAGTCCATTTCGCTGCGAGGATGCAGGAAAAAGGGTATGGACAAACGCGGGGTATCCCAAAGCTCCCGGGGCGGATTGACCACCCGGTGCGTGGTGGATTTCAGGTAATTATTGGTCAGGCGCTGCAGCATATCGCCCACATTGATCACGATCTCGTTTCCTTCGGGTTGTGCCTCGATCCAGTCTCCGTTCATATTCAGCACCTGCAATCCGCCGGCTGACGCTCCGACCAACAGGGTGATCAGGTTGATATCCTCGTGTTGCTCGGCCCGAATAGCAGAATCGGGCTCCTGGGTGATCGGCGGATAATGAATGGCTCTCAGGATGGAATTTCCATTCTGTATCCGCTCGTCGAAATAGGCATCGGGCAGGTCCAGGAACCGGGCTATGGACCGCAACAAAAAGGCTCCTGTGTTTTCGAAGGCATGAAACAATTCCAGGCCCTTTTTCAGAAATCCCGGTCGTTCGGCCACAGCGACATTGGCCGGGTAGTCTTCTTCAGAAGCCCCTTTCGGAAGCCGGTCCTGGCCGATCTGGTAGAACTCTTTCAGGTCGGCTACCCGGGAATGCTTGGCGTGCTCTTTCCCGAAAGAGGTATAACCCCTTTGTCCGGCCATACCGGCTATTTCGTACTTTTTCTTAACCTCCGTTTCCAGCGCAAAAAAGGCTTCGGCCTCCCGGTAAAAATCGTCGATCAGTCGGGCCGGGATGCCGTGATCCCGGACGATCACAAAACCGATATCCCGGAAAGCGTTTCCCAATTCCTGAGTGAATCGACTCTTTTCTTCCCGGCTGCCATCCCGGAAGAGGGACAGGCTGACCTTGGGGATTTCCGTAACGATCATAAGTCTTCGCTTCAGAGGGTTGACATGTAGGAGAGAAAAGGTACAAATTAATGGGAGGAAACCGCTTACCGGCGTGCCGGTTTGTAGCGGGCCTCGTCGAGGATCTTCTGCGCATCTCTCTCTTGCAGCAATGCCTCCAGGTTTCCGGTATGTCCCTGTTCTTTCATCCAGGCTTCTACGATCCGCCACCCCAGGAAACAACCTGTTCTGCCCGGAGCTTCTTCGGGCATACCGGGAGAGTTGGGGCTGTATTCCACATACTTTCGAAAAGTGGCCCAATCCGTAGAGTACAGGAGGTTCTGGCCGGACACCGGATCCGTCTCGGTCAGGAAGTAAGCCCAGATCTCCAGTTCGTTCTCCTGCAGCCAGGTCCACTGCTCGGCGCTCACCTCCATGATGACCGTATCGGGATGGTGGGGCAACAATTGGTCCAGCAGGTAGAGTTGCTTGCCTTTTTGGATCATGGCGTCCAGCATACGGCTTCCTCCCGGGTCGCCGACCGACTCCTGGGCCAGGGGCAGCAAGGTTTTGGAGGCGAGATGATCCCGGTTGTAGGTAAGGGTCAGATAGGCGCTGAAATTGGGATTCGTCATGTCGATCCGGCGGTAAGGGTAATCCGCTCCCAGGAAAAAATCGAGTCCGACCGCCAGATCGTCCTCTCCGTAAATGAAAGCCTGATAACCGAATTCAGACAGGTAGGTGGTGACAGAAGGAGTGCTTCTCTCCGGGAAATAATACTGATAAAACCGAAAAGCTTGTTCGAGTTCTTCGTGGAATCCCGACAGGTCGCCGAAGAGAGCCTGCGTGGTGTCGTACAGCTGGCGAACGGAAGGGTAGGTGATGAACCCCCTCACGAATTCCTCATGGGGCAGGGAGGTGATGTTCTCGTTGCGGGAGCCCAAAACAAAATTGAAGTAGACCTTGCTGAATTCGCCGTACGCCCGCTCCAGTTCGGTAAGTTCCGAAGCGAAAGCCTCGCCGGTATCGAGTTGGAAGAGATCCTGTTCGAACCGTCTCAGTTCGACCTCTACCGAAAGACCGGAGACATCCGGGATGTCAGCCTGCTCGTCGGCCGTGCAGTAGCTCAAGGAAAAAACCATCGATAACAGGACAAGGAGTTGCAAGCTTTGAAATAGCGGGATCGGGGCTGTTTTTATCTTTGTCATTTTGAAACGGGTGTCAACAGGAAAAGTGCTTTCATAACGTTAATTCCCGTGAGACTGGTATTTTCTGTTTTGCCGTTCAAAAAAACGAAAGCCTATGTGTATTCGAAAGTGGATAAGCCTGATCCTTTTGATCTACCTGATCAGCCCGGCTTTGGGCCAGCAGTCCGAACTCGGCATTCGCTTCGGGTTTCAATTGAGCCCTACCTATACCTGGATGGTCAATTCAAGCAATAAGATCAATAAATCAGGAGGCAACTGGGGTTTCCGGGCCGGTCTCATTTCCGAATACTTTTTCACAGAGAATTATGCTTTCATCAGCGGGATCGGCTTCTCCTTTAACCAGGGAGGAATTCTGATCCACGAATCCCGGGGTACGTATTGGGCGGGATCCGATATCTTTCCCGCTCCCGACACGCTTCCTGCCGGAGTAAAACTCGGGTATAGCCTCCGCTATCTCGAAATCCCGCTGGGGCTTAAAATGCGCACCCGGGAATTCGGATACATCCGCTATTTCATGGAGCCGCATTTCATTATAGGGTTTCGAACCCAGGCCCAGGGGCAGATCGAAGGTCCCGGGATTCCGGACGGGCTGGAAAGGATCGACATTCGGGGAGATGTCAATTCCGTAAATGTTTCGGTTTGTGTGGGGGGCGGGATCGAATATGCCATTTCGGGCACCACTACCTTCATAGCCGGGCTCAACCTACAGTTTGGGTTTGTAGATGTTTCCCGGAATTTGAGTCTGGCGGTGGACCCCGGCGACGGCAGCAGTTTTCGCGCGGAAAACTCCAAGGCAGTGACCAACGGAGTCTCCCTAAAATTGGGGATCATATTCTAGAAGCACTTAACACTACGGTTCAATGACCCAAATACAAACAGATAAACTCAAAGCATTCCTGGAAAATGCCCTCCGGGAAGATGTCGGATCGGGCGATCACACTTCTCAGGCATGCATACCCGCAAACCAGAGGAGCCGGGCTCAACTGCTGGTAAAAGATCCGGGTGTCATCGCCGGGATAGAAGTTGCAGCCACGCTTTTCCGGCTGATTGACCCGGACTGCGCATTCCATGCGTTGAAAGCCGATGGAGATCCGGTCAGTGCGGGCGAAGTCGCTTTTGAGATCGAATCCAATACCCGGGCCTTGCTGTTGGGCGAGCGGGTAGCATTAAACATCATGCAGCGCCTGAGCGGCATTGCCACTCAGGCCAATCATTTCAAGTTTGAAATTGAAGATCTCGACGTCAAGATACTGGACACGCGGAAAACGACACCTTTGCTTCGGTTCCTGGAAAAATGGGCCGTCCGGCTGGGCGGTTGTTACAATTACCGCGACGGTCTCTACGATTGGTTCATGATCAAGGACAACCACATCGACGCCTGCGGGGGTATCGCCCAGGCCATTGAGCGTGTTCATCAATACCAGAAGGACCAGGGCCTGGATCTCGGCATCACCGTGGAGGTCCGGAATCTGGTGGAACTTCACGAGGTTCTCGAAGTGGGGAAGGTTACCCGGATTATGTTGGACAATTTCGAGCTTCCCTTGTTGAAAGAAGCCGTCGATACGGTGGGAGGAAAGTTTGAGACGGAGGCGTCCGGAGGCATTACGATCTACAACGTTCGGGAAACGGCTCTGACCGGAGTAGACTACATCAGCGTAGGCGCACTTACGCATTCGGCCACCAGCCTCGATATGAGCCTGAAGATCGTCAGGTAAGCCCGAACTCTATCCGATGTAATATCGCCACAGCAGCCCGCTCGTGACCAGCACGGTAGCTCCGATCACAAGCCAGAAGCGAAAATCCTTGTGAAAGGTTTCGCTTTGATCGGAGACCAGATAGAACAAGCTGACGGCAATGAGCATGAATACAACACTTACAAGCATGGTTTTGGGGTTGGGATTTTTGGAATTAATGTTTTCATTTATTGGATCATAGAGTGGCAAACCCTACGGGCCGGCAACATAGGAACTGAAGGAGGAAATACCGAACGTCAGCCCGGTTTTCATCCAAAGAAATTCCTTCAAATCAGAGAATAGTAGATAATTGCGAAAGAAGAAAAACGGAGGGGTTTAGTATTCCGCCGCGCTTTTTTCCTGAAGAGCGAGATTAATGTTTCGTACAAGCTTCGGACCGGCATAAACCAGACCCGAATAGATCTGAACCAGTTGGGCTCCTGCCTGGATCTTTTCCAGGGCATCTTCAGGAGTAGCGATCCCTCCGACACCAATAATCGGAATCTCTCCGTTGGTCTTCTTGCTTAAATAACGAATGACTTCGGTAGAACGTTCCCTCAAAGGACGCCCGGAGAGGCCTCCCGGACCGATTTTTTCTACTTTCTGCGGAGAAATGGACAAACCTTCTCTGGAAATGGTGGTATTGGTGGCGATTAAGCCGGCTATGCCGGTCTCCCGTACGATCTCGACGATGTCATCGAGTTGGCTGTCGGTGAGGTCGGGAGCGATCTTCAACAGAATGGGTTTGGGATTTTCTTTCCTCTGGTTCAGATCCTGGAGGAGGCTCAGCAGGCGGGTTAGGGGCTCCTTTTCCTGCAAGTCCCGAAGATTGGGCGTATTGGGAGAGCTTACGTTGACGACGAAATAGTCCACATAGGCGAAAAGCTGCTCGAAGGCGTAAGTGTAATCCCGGTCGGCCTCTTCGTTGGGGGTATCCTTGTTCTTTCCGATGTTTCCTCCGATGAGGATGCCTTCTGGCCTTCCCTTTTTCAATTGCTCGACCAGGGCATCAACCCCCTGGTTGTTGAATCCCATCCGATTGATCAGAGCCCGGTCCCGGGGCAGGCGGAAAAGGCGGGGCTTTGGATTGCCGGGTTGCGGGCGCGGTGTGACCGTCCCCAATTCCAAAAAACCGAAGCCCATAGCAGCCATTTCCTTGATGTAGAGCCCGTCCTTGTCGAATCCGGCTGCCAACCCGACCGGATTTTTAAACCGGAGGCCGAATAAGTGGGTATCCAAGCCTTCTTCGGGAGACTGCCAGGCCCTTCGCAGGATCGAACCCAGGAGGGGCACGGCCAATGCAAATTTCAGGAGGCTTACCGTCAGGGCATGGGCCCGCTCCGGGCTCAGCAGAAAAAGAATGGGTTTGATCAGCCGATACACCAGGTCGATTTGATTTACTTAAGGCATTACGGGTTCATAGCTCAGTACCGGAGCCAACCAGCGTTCGGCTTCTTCCTGGGACATGCCCTTGCGGTCTGCATAATCCTTCACCTGGTCTTCGCCGATCTGGCCCAGGCCAAAATAACGCGACTCGGGATGTGAAAAATACCAACCGCTGACGCTGGCTGCCGGATACATGGCAAAGCTTTCGGTGAGTTTCATACCGATCTGCCCTTCTACATCCATCATTTGCCAGAGGGTCTTTTTCTCGGTATGCTCGGGGCAGGCCGGATAGCCGGGAGCGGGGCGTATGCCCTGGTAAGACTCTGCGATCAGCCCGTGATTGTCCAGTTCTTCGTTCTGCGCGTAGCCCCAGAATTCTTTCCGAATGCGTTCGTGCATGCGCTCGGCCATGGCTTCGGCCAGACGATCAGCCAGGGCTTTCAGCATGATGGCGTGGTAGTCGTCGTGCTCCTCCTCGTATTTCCGGACCCATTTTTCCAGGCCTACACCCGCTGTCACCGCAAAGGCTCCCAGGTAATCTGCTTTCCCCCGGGGCGCGATAAAGTCACTCAGGCAATAGTTGGCTTTTCCGGCCGCCTTTTGGCGTTGTTGCCGCAGATGATGCAGGGTGGTCAGGGTTCGATCGCGCTTTTCGTCGGTAAATACCTCAATGTCATCCTCGCCTTTGCGGTTGGCCGGGAAAAGCCCGATCAACGCCCGGGCCGTGGTCCACTTTTCATCGATCATCCGGCGAAGCAGGCTGCGGGCGTCGTTGTACAACTTCTGAGCCTCTTTCCCCACTACTTCGTCTTCGAGGATAGCCGGGAATTTTCCGGCCAGTTGCCAGCTGATGAATAAGGGAGTCCAATCGATGTAATCAACCAGTTCTTCCAGCGGATAATCATCAAAACGCTGGATGCCCAAACGGGCGGGAACCGGGGGCGTGTAGTTGTCCCAGTCGATCTGGACAGGATTCTTGCGTGCTTCGGCCAGGGGCAGGTATTTCTTTCGGGTCTGCTGTCCTTGCCGCGCCTCCCGGATCCGGGCATATTCGGCACGGGTATCCAGGATGAAATTGCTTCGCGCATCGTCATCTCCACCCAGCAAGGCTCCGGCGACCGCAGCCGAGCGGGAGGCGTCCAGTACGTGAATGACGGGGCCGCTGTACTGAGGTTCGATCTTGAGCGAGGTATGGGTTTTGGAAGTGGTGGCGCCGCCGATCAACAAGGGCTGGGTGAATCCCTGCCGTTCCATCTCGCGGGCCACATGCACCATCTCGTCGAGGGAGGGCGTGATCAGTCCGCTGAGCCCGATGATGTCCGCATTCTCTTCGCGGGCGCGCTGGAGGATGGTTTCGGCGGGGACCATCACACCCAGATCGACGATGTCGAAGTTGTTGCAACCCAGCACGACGCCCACAATGTTCTTGCCGATGTCGTGCACATCGCCTTTGACGGTAGCCAGCAGGATCTTACCCTTGGTGCCGCCGCCTCCTTTGGCTTTTTCTTCTTCAATGAAGGGAGTCAGGTAGGCTACGGCCTTCTTCATGACCCGGGCGCTTTTCACCACCTGGGGCAAGAACATTTTTCCTTCGCCGAACAGGTCGCCCACTACGTTCATACCGTTCATCAAGGGCCCTTCGATCACCGACAAGGCCATCTTGGCCTGCTGGCGGGCTTCTTCCACATCTTCTTCGATGTAGTCTGTGATGCCGCGAACCAGGGAGTGGGTAAGGCGCTCCTGCAATTCTTTTTCCCGCCAGGAGAGGTCCTTCTGAACCGTACGTCCGCCTGCACCCCGGAAGGACTCGGCCAGGTCGGTGAGTCGTTCGGTGGCATCTTCCCTCCGGTTGAACAAGACATCCTCGACGCGGGTAAGCAGATCCTCGGGAATATCGTCATAGACTTCGATCAATCCGGCGTTTACAATGCCCATGTCCATCCCGGCCTTGATCGCATGGTACAAAAAAGCCGAATGCATGGCTTCCCGCACCACATTGTTGCCCCGGAAAGAGAAGGAGATGTTGCTGACCCCTCCGCTGATCTTGGCGCCGGGACAAACTTCCTTGATGCGCGAACAGGCATTGATAAAGGCCATAGCGTATTCGTTGTGTTCGTCGATCCCGGTGGCTACGGCAAAAATATTGGGATCGAAAATGATGTCTTCCGCCGGGAAACCGACCTTTTCGATGAGCAGATCGTAGGCGCGCTTGCAGATGGCTACCTTGCGGTCGGTCGTGTCGGCCTGTCCTTCTTCGTCGAAGGCCATGACGATAACGGCAGCTCCGTAGCGGCGTACCAGCCGGGCCTGGCGGAGGAATTCCTCTTCGCCTTCCTTGAGCGAGATGGAATTGACCACGCATTTCCCCTGGACGGATTTCAGCCCTTCCTCAATGACCGACCATTTCGAGGAATCGACCATGATCGGCAATTTGGCGATGTCGGGTTCGGCCATGACCAGGTTGAGGAAGTCGCGCATGGCCTGAGCGGAATCCAACAGGCCCTCATCCATGTTGACGTCGATGATCTGTGCGCCTCCTTCCACTTGTTGGCGGGCTACGGACAAGGCTTCCTGATAGTCGCCGGACTTGATCAGGCGGGCAAACTTCCGGGAGCCGGTGACGTTGGTCCGTTCGCCGATGTTGATGAAGTTGGTTTCCGGACGAATGATGAGCGGTTCCAGGCCGCTTAACTGGGTGTAACGGGGCAATGCCGGAATTTTACGGGGCGGGACGTCCACTACGGCTTCGGCCATGGCTCGTATGTGCTCGGGGGTGGTGCCGCAACAGCCGCCGATGATATTGACGAATCCGCTGGAAGCGAAATCGCGGATGTAAGCTTTCATTTCTTCAGCTCCCTGATCGTATTCGCCCAGTTCGTTGGGCAGGCCGGCATTGGGATAGGCGCTGACGAAACAGTTGGCTATGCCGGCCAGCGTTTCGAGATGCGGCCGCATTTCTTTGGCGCCGAGGGCGCAGTTCAGCCCCACCGACAGAATGGGCATGTGGCTGACGGAGATCCAGAAGGCTTCGGCCGTCTGGCCGCTCAGGGTACGGCCGCTGGCATCGGTGATGGTACCGGAGATCATGATCGGCCACTGCCGTCCGCGCTCTTCAAACAATTTGTCGATGGCAAAAAGGGCGGCTTTGGCATTGAGGGTGTCGAATATGGTTTCGATCAACAGAAGGTGTGCCCCTCCGTCGAGAAGGCCGCGGGCCTGTTCGTAGTAAGCTTCGATCAGATCATCGAAGGTGACGGCCCGAAAACCGGGATCGTTTACATCGGGGGAGATGGAAGCCGTGCGATTGGTTGGTCCCATGGCCCCTGCCACGAAGCGGGGTTTATCCGGGTTTTGTGCGGTGAAGTCATCGGCCGCCTTGCGGGCGATCTCGGCAGAGACCTTATTCAGTTCGTAGACGATGGATTCGAGCGCATAATCAGCCTGGGCGATCCGGGTCCCGCTAAAGGTGTTGGTTTCTATGATATCCGCCCCGGCTTCCAAATAGGCGCGGTGGATCTCTTCGATCACCTCCGGCCGGGTAAGGCTCAACAGGTCGTTATTGCCTTGCAGGTCCTTGGGCGAGTCCTGAAAACGATCTGACCGAAAATCGGACTCCGTTAATCGATAGCGCTGGATCATGGTACCCATCGCCCCGTCCAGGACCAGAATGCGTTTCTCAAGTATTTCTTTTATGTTTTCCATGCGATAACGCTTGTTGGAGATTTTTAAATAGGGATTACAAAAGTAAAGGTTCATAAGTTGAGGAACCTACTTTAAGGTGCCATAATAAGAACATATTACAATCCGCACACCAGGTAGTTGACTCTTAAGCTGCCAATATTTAAAAGCATTTGTTTTGCCTTTTGCTTAAATTAAGGCAGATTCAACATAAAGTTTCCAAAACCCATACTCATGAAAACCTTGCGTAATATTTTGATCATTGTAGGAGCGCTGGTCGCTCTGTTGTTGCTCATTGCGGCTTTTTTGCCGAAGGAGTATCAGTTGGAAAAGGAAGTGGTAGTCGATGCCACCCCGGCGCAAGTATATCCTTTTGTGCAGACTTTCGAAAAAAGAGGGGAATGGTATCCCTGGTACCGGCGGGATCCCAACATGGAACGCAGCCTGGAGGGCCCCGACGGGGAGGTCGGCACCATTTCCAGTTGGAAGGGGGAACCCGAAACCGTGGGTTCCGGTCAACAGAAACTGGTTCGCCTGGAGGAAAACCAGCGGGTCGAAACCGAAATCACCTTCACGGAGCCTTTTGAATCCCAAGCAAGAAGTTATGTGGACCTGGAAAAGGAAGGCGGTAAAACCCGGGTGGTCTGGGGGTTCGAAAGCCGGTTTCCATTTCCTATGAATGCCCTGATCGCCGTCATGGGGCTGGAAAGCGCCGTGGGGAAGGACTACGAAGAGGGCCTGGCCAAACTTAAAGAAGTGGTAGAAACCGAGGTGAAGGAATACGGGGGCTTCGTAATCCGGAGCGAACAACTTCCCGAGCGCCGGTACCTGGCCATCCGGGATCAGGTCGGTTTTGCCGAAATGGATAGCTTTCAGCAGCAGAAAATGGAGGCCCTGATGCAATTCATAAATGCCGGGAACGTCCAGCTCGCAGGGCCCTATTCCCAGCTTTATTACGATTGGAACGAACAAGAAGAAATGGCGGACATGGCGATCGCTATGCCGGTTAATGCTGCTCCGGAGTCCATGCCTCAAGATTTTACTCTTATTACGCTACCTGCCGGGAAATACATCTACGTAGATCACATAGGCGACTACGACGGTCTGAAAGATCCCCACGAAAATATCGCGAAGTATATGGAGAATAAGAATATAGAAGGTAGAGTCCCTGTCCTGGAGGAATACCGGACCGGTCCCCGCGAGGAGCCCAATCCCCGGAATTGGCTGACCCGGGTCTATTATCCGGTTTCCCACTAGCAGAAATACAGCTCAAGCTGAAAAGTCAATTTTTTATTTTCCGCCGGCCCTTTTTTCCAGGGCCGGCTTTTTCTTTTTAGGGGCATTGCCAATAATTTTTCTAAATTCATCGGGAATACGCTTAATTCATAAAATGACCGAAGTTCAACTCCAATTGTTGCATGAAGTGGATGCTTATGTTGAAGATTTCGTCAAACAGCGATTTCCGGAGCATTATCTTTATCACACTTACGAACACATCCAGGACGTCCTGCGCGCGATCAACGAGATCGGGAGCGAATACGATCTGTCCGAAAAGGATTGGGAACTTCTCATTTTAGCGGGGCATTTTCACGATCTGGGCTATGTTGACGGGCCCGAAGGGCATGAAGAAAGAAGCTGTGCCCTGGCCCGGGATTTCCTGAAAGCACGGGGCTATCCCGAAGAAAACCTGATGGCGCTGGAGGAGTTGATCCTGGCCACCAAAATGCCTCAGCAACCCAAAAACAACCTGGAGGCCATTCTCTGCGATGCAGACCTCAGCCACATCGGATCCCCGATATATTGGGACCGCTGTGCCAAGGTTCGGCAAGAATTGGTTTTGGTCAACAACCGCATCATGAGCGAGCATGAGTGGGTGGATTTCGAACTCGAATTTATGGCCGGCCACCAGTTTCATACCGAGGTGGCCAAGTCCCTCTACGACAAGCGAAAGGAGAAGCACATCAAGCAACTGAAGAAACATAAATTGCGACTGAATCCGGAAATGGCAGATCTGGTGGACGAAATGGAAACCCTGGCCAAAAAGAAGAAGAAAAAGGATAAAAAGATTAAAAAGACCCTGGCTACCAGTGAGAAAGACCTGAAAGAACTGAATCTGGGCCGTGGAGTCGAGACCATGTTCCGGACTACCTACCGTACGCACGTCAACCTGAGCAGCATTGCCGATAACAAGGCCAACATCATGCTGAGTATCAATGCGATCATCATTTCCATCGTGGTCACCAACCTCGTGCCT
Organism: uncultured Saprospiraceae bacterium; assembly: GCA_964640855.1. GTDB lineage: Bacteria > Bacteroidota > Bacteroidia > Chitinophagales > Saprospiraceae > JAJDFU01. The sequence goes on along the minus strand of CAZXIX010000106.1, from coordinate 441 downwards.
CAATTTGGCGAGAAAGCCTCTTTGATCTTCCCTACCAGTTTCCTGCTGTCGGTTTGCCTGGCCGCCCTTGTTTTTGCCATCCTCGCTACCCGCCCGAAGGTCACCCAGGGAAAGTTCAGCCGGGAAGACATTGAGAACAAGCGATCCAACCTGCTCTTTTTCGGCAATTTTTACAACATGAGCATCAAGGATTTCCATTGGGGAATGATGGAGATGATCAAGGACAAGGACTTCCTGTATTCCTCCATGACGCGAGACCTCTATTATCTGGGGGTTGTCCTCGCCAAGAAATACCGGTACCTGAGACTTTGTTACAACGTCTTCATGTACGGTCTCATCATCGCCGTGATCATTTTTGCCGCGGTCTTCGCCGGAGTGCAGCTTATTTAGTCGTCCCTGAAAAAGCCCTTTTTAGGCCATTCGGGGTTGTAAAAAGAATGA
>CAZXIX010000105.1:0-15039 GCA_964640855.1 uncultured Saprospiraceae bacterium | reverse complement strand
AAAGCGGTTCTGAAACTGTAAACTTACCCATCGACCAGAAGGGAAATTTATTAATGGTAGACCATGAAAAGGTCGTGATCGATGTGGGATCCACCAAAGACAGTCTGCTGTCGGAAGTGGCGGATCATCCCCGAAGAGAGCGCTATGTGGCGGCCCACCCCATGGCGGGTACTGAGTTTTCGGGGCCGGAAGCTGCCCTACCTCATCTTTTTGATCACAAGGTTTGTGCGTTGATCGATGTGGAAGCCAGTGCTCCGGACGCCTTGGAAAAGGCAAGGGCCCTGTTTGAGTCCATCCCCATGCGCCTTGTGGAACTGGACCGGAAGGAACACGACCGCCACACGGCCTACGTATCGCACATATCTCACATCAGTTCTTTTGCCTTGGCCCTTACTGTATTGGCGAAGGAGCTGGACGAGGACAAGATCTTCGAGCTGGCCAGCGCCGGCTTTGATTCTACAGTCCGTCTGGCCAAGAGTTCCCCGGACATGTGGGTACCCATTTTTCGACAAAACCGGGACAATGTGCTGGATGTTTTGGACGAGCACATTAATCAACTGGCCCGTTTTCGAAGTTTATTGATCAAGAAGGATTTCGAAACCTTCTATCAACTGATTCAGGAAGCCAATCAAATACGAAGAATACTCTCAAAAAAATCAAACAGTCATGGAATCGATGGTTTTTAAACCTTTCTTGAATAAACAGTCCGGCCGGCCGCTTCTGATGGCCGGTCCTTGCAGCGCAGAGACAGAGGAGCAGGTACTGGAGACCGCTCACGCACTCAAAGACCATAGCATCGATCTCTTTCGGGCCGGCATCTGGAAGCCCCGGACCCGCCCCAATTCCTTTGAGGGCGTAGGGATCGACGGATTGCGTTGGCTGCGCCGCGTAAAAGAGGAGACCGGCCTGAGGGTGACCACCGAAGTAGCCAAGACGCAGCACGTTTTCGAGGCACTCAAATACGGAATTGATGTGGTTTGGCTTGGTGCTCGCACCACGGTGAATCCCTTTTCCGTGCAAGAGGTTGCCGATGCCCTCAAAGGGGTTCAGGTGCCGGTCATGATCAAAAACCCCATCAACCCGGACCTTAAGCTGTGGATCGGCGCGATCGAGCGTATCTACCAGGCAGGGATCACCGAGCTGGCGGTTATCCACCGCGGTTTCTCCTACCATGGAGACACCCGCTACCGGAATGTGCCCCGCTGGCAGATCCCGATCGAGCTCAAAAGGCAATTTCCCGATCTGACCATCATCTGCGATCACAGCCACATCTGTGGAACCAGAGACTTTCTGCAGGAAATCGCCCAGCGGGCCCTCGACCTCAACTACGACGGCATCATGACCGAAGTGCATCCGCGCCCGGATGAAGCCTGGAGCGATGCCAAACAGCAAGTTACTCCTTTCCGCTACCAGGAAATGCTGGAGCAACTCGTTCCCCGAAAAACGACAACGGACGACCGGGATTTTGTGGAGCACATCGAACACCTTCGCTCCGAGATCGATGAGATCGACCAGGAATTGTTGAATATATTCAGCCGCCGGATGAACCTGAGCGAAAAGATCGGGCAGTATAAAAAACGCAACAACATTGCCATACTCCAGACCGATCGATGGAATGAGATCCTGGAAAGAGCGATCCAGAAGGGTACAGACAAGGGGCTGAGCCGGGAGTTTATCAGCATCGTCCTGAAGGCTATCCACCAGGAATCCATCAACCACCAGGTCAAGGTGATGCGGGAAGCCGAGGAGAAGGTCAAGTAAGGATTTGGGCAAAGGATGAAGGGATACCGGGAGTTCTTGGCATCTTTATGCCCGGACTTTAACCGTAGCCATTATGCAATACGAAAACTTACTTATCGAGGAAGCCGACGGGATTATCTTGTTGACCCTAAATCGAGAAAAAGCGCTCAATGCTTTGAATCAACAAACGATGAAAGAGCTGAGGGCTTTTTTCTCTGAAGATGCTCCTGCTCGCAAGGGGCTCAAAGGTGTCGTGATCACGGGTGCCGGTGAGAAGGCCTTCGCGGCCGGAGCCGATATCAAAGAATTCCTTTCCCTGGATGCGGAAGGGGGCCGCCGCATGGCCCGGGAAGGTCAGGATGTTTTCTTCCGGATCGAGCGATTCCCCAAGCCGGTGGTTGCAGCCGTCCAGGGTTTTGCCCTGGGTGGCGGATGCGAGCTGGCCATGGCCTGTCACTTACGCGTTGCAGGTGAAAAAGCTCGCTTCGGGCAACCGGAAGTGAATCTGGGACTCATTCCCGGATTCGGCGGCACGCAGAGGCTGGTCCAATACCTGGGGAAGACCAAAGCCATGGAATTGCTGCTGACGGCCGACATGATCGATGCAGAAACAGCCGAGCGATTGGGGCTGGTCAATGCCGTAGTCGCTGCGGGGAAAGAAGTGGAAAAGGCAAAGGAATTCATCAGGAAAATCGCCAGCAAAGGTCCGGTCGCCATTGCCAAGGTCATCGAAGCGGTCAACGCTTATTATGAAGCCGGAGTGAATGGCTTTGAGCGGGAAGTTGAGGAATTTGGCCATACCGCCGCCACGGAGGACTTTCGGGAAGGCGCCTCCGCTTTCATCGAAAAACGGTCGGCTCGATTCACCGGGCAATAGAATCCAACCGTTTGCGAGCCAACGGCATCTTTTAAAAGAATGAATACGCTTCTCCTTTTCTTCCGATTCGCGGGTGTTTGGGTTCTCCCAAGCCTTCCGGCGCTTCTGCTTGCCCAGGAAATACAGGGCAGATGGGGAGGATACGTGGTGCAGGACCATAAAGTGGATACGCTCGCTTACGAGATCCGGATCCAGCAGGATGGAAAGGCGATAAGCGGAAATTCGACCATCTCTTCGGCCGACGGGAGCAAGCAGGTTACTTTTCTGTTGTCCGGATTGATCGAAGGAGATAGTATGGTGCTGCAGGAGGTCGAACAACTCGATCCGGAATCGCCTCCCTGGTGCCGGAAATTTGCACGCCTCGGTTTTCAGATAAAAGAAGGAAAACCGGTTTTACAAGGAAACTGGACGGCCACCGGTTGTACGCCAGGCCAAATGCATCTCGAGGCTTTGGATTATCGGCTCCAGGAAACGGACCTGGCCCAGGCCCGGATCGGCAAATGGGTAGGCTATCTTTCTCAATCCGACCGGGATTATGGTTTTTATTTTGAACTCTTGCTGCAGGAGGGCGGGCGCGGGCAATCCTACATCGTATCCGAGGGCGGTGGAGGATGGGCTCGCCACGACCTGACCTGGTCCTGGGATGCCGATCAGGAAATCATAGAGATGCAGGAGTCGGCAGTGTTGGAAAGAGGGGTCCCCGACTGGCCCTGGTGCATCAAAAAAAGCCCCTTGCGATTTCGAAAGGCCGGAGACAAGATGCAGTTGGAAGGACTCTGGAGCGGACGCATCGAGGGGACCACAGGGCCCAAGGGGCGCTGCGCAGAGGGTGAAATTTTCGTGGAACGCCTGATCCCGCCACCCCGGGCGGTTTTCCTGCAGGCGCCCCGCGAGGAGCCGGGAGAGTCTTATGAAAAGGCGACGGGCCGCAAAGTAGACGTGCAACGCATACTCGATGTCCGTTCCCGGAGCATCAAGATCCGGATGTGGGATAATGGCGTGGAGGACAGGGACATTCTCACCTTGTACCTGAACGGGAAACTCCTGCTGGAAAAACATCGCTTGTCCAAGCGAAAATCCATGCTGGAGATCGATCTGGAAAAAAAGGAAAACATCCTGATCATTCATGCAGATGATCTGGGCGATCTTCCGCCCAATACCGTAGCGCTGTCCATAGACGATGGATACGGCGAACAACTTCTTTTGCTCACCTCCAATCTGAAGGAGAGCGGTGCCGTTTTGATCCGCCGGTTTACCTATCAGGAAGAATAACCCAGGCGATGCCTTTCATCCATTAGATTTTTCGCAGCAAAGCCTCTTTAAGCTGCAAATGGGCATCTTCTCCCTTCAGTCGAATGCGCAACAAAGCCTTTCCCTTTTTCAAAGGTATTTCTATGGGCTGCGATGAGTTCCAGTGGTAGCCGTAGACCTCCCCCCGCGGTACCCGATCCGGGCTTGGGATCAGGGAGGGGGGGCCGGGTTTTTCCCAGAGGATGGTGTTTTTTTTGCCCTGGACTTCCCATTCCAAACGAAGTGTGCGATCCGCCGAGCCCAGGAGGGTTAGCGCATAGGCTCCGCCGGACTCAACCTCCAAGGGCCAGGAAATGGCGTCTCCCGTTTGCCAGTCGGTAGCGTAGTCGTTGGCCCAGCCCATACCTCCCTGAAAGGAGACATTGCCCTCCAGCAGGGCTTCCGAGGCAGGCAAGCGGACGATAGGCGATTCCGGAAACCCTACCGGAATGGGCGGAGCATGTATGCCGGTTTGCGATACCTCCTGAAACCATTGCTTAACAAGCCAAACCAGGCTATCCCGGACTTCGGGAAGGCGTGGCCCGATGTCGTTTTCTTGTCCGGGATCCTGGAGCATGTCAAAAAGCCGAGCCGTTTGATCGCGTTCGATAACCAATCGGTAACGATGGGTTCGCACGGCGGTGGGGAAGAAGCGATTTTCGCCCTCGGTATGGATGTGAAAGAGGGTACGTTCTTCGGAGGGGCGTTCCGGATCCACGAGCCAGGGCACCAGGCTGATCCCATCCAGGGGCTTCGTCTCATCCAGGTCAAGTGCGCATAGCTCCGCCAGGGTGGGGAGGACATCGATGTGGGCGCCCGTTTGGTCGATTTCCCGGTTTTCCGGAAGCTTACCAGGCAATCGGAGAAAGAAGGGAACGCGCACCCCTCCTTCGTCTACGGAGCCCTTTATGCCCTTCATCCCACCGTTGTATCGATGACCGTTGGGACCGTTATCTGATAGGAAAACGACCAGAGTCTCCTCCTCTAGTCCAAGTTGGTAGAGTGTTTTCAGGAGCCGGCCCACATTTTCGTCGAGGTTCTCGATCATACCGTATACGGCAGCATTCTTGTCGGTCAGTCCCAGGCTCTTGTATTTTTTGAAATAGGGATCTGGCAACTGAAATGGACTGTGAGGTGCCTGATAGGCCAGATAGGCAAAAAAAGGCTCATTTGCGTGCTTTCGGATAAACTGGATGGCCTGGTCGGTCAGCAGGTCGGTCAGATAGCCTTTCGTTTCGACCCATTCGTTATTGTGTTGCAGCCGGGTGTCGAAGTAGTTGTTCCAATGCCCGGCGGCAAATCCGAAGAACTCGTCGAAACCTTGCCCTGCCGGATTATTTGGGAACTGGCTGCCGTTGTGCCATTTGCCGAAGCAGCCGGTTTGATAGCCCGCCGATCCAAATACCTCGGCCAGGGTCACTTCTTCCGATCGCATGACCTCTTTTCGATGAGTTACCCAGCTTGTCCCGGTACGGAGATGGTATCGGCCGGTGAGCAGGCTCGCTCGGGTGGGGGCGCAAACCTGACTGACATAGAAGTTCTTAAATCGGAGAGATCTCTGAGCCAGGAGGTCCAGGTTGGGTGTCTGCATGGAGTCGTTGCCGTGGAATCCCAGATCACCCCAGCCCTGGTCGTCGGTGAGAATGAGGATTACATTGGGAGAAGGGTCGGGAGCCGGACCGCAGGAAGCCAATAGTCCGAACGCGAGGAGAAACACGAGGCAAACGGGAGGTCGGAGCAAATGCATCAAATAAATAGTTGATCTTCAAGATCAAAAAAGATCCCAATCCCGGCTGTTTCGGGGAGGGGAATGGCCCTCAGACCTTGCGCGGGTGAGTCTGGAGACGTTCAGGCGAAGGTGTCTGTAAATCGAAAGCTGCCCCTTTCATCGGAAATGATCCCCTGGGTGAGGTATCTACGAGTACTTTCGGCCCGTTTGCGTGCATCTGTCATCGGGCCGGCGGAGCCCTGACTGTAGGTTTCCCGAATCGTGAGATAAGCGGATAAAACCCTCCGCTCTTCGCTGGTGGTCCAGCTGAAGGGTTGGGTCAGACCGGTTTGTTGCATGGCCTGCTCTATGCAAGGTTTAACGAAGGCGGGTCGGTTGACGTGATTATCGAGGATAAGCGCTACCCCGTATTCGGAGGTAATGATGTTGGAAAGCGGAAGCCCCCCGATGGCGTACCGACTGGAGGAACTCCAGTAAAAATCTTGCAAGCGGGTGAGGGCATGCTCGATCTGTACGGCCTGTACCTGAGACTGTTGGGCTGCCCTCCAGAAATAGTAGGCCCAATCCGCTGTCCGGAACTGTTCTTTTTCGTGCAGTTGGTCTATGGTGACTCCGTTCAGCGTCAGCATGCCGGTTCGCTCGTTGGTCGAAGGGTGGATATCGATGCCGTAGCTACCGAATAACTGCTGAAAGGTAGAGGGATATGAGGTTTTGATCTTTTTCAACAAGGCCGGGAGTTCGCCTTCTCCGGGTTCAAAGCCCAGCGTCCATTGGAAAATTCCGTAGCTGAAGAAAGCCCGGTCGTGGTTGTTCAGGCCGTCTAGTTTGCCCTCATTCTCCGAAACCGATTGAATGACGTTCAGGGCAGATGGGGTAATGCCGAGTTGCTGGAGCAAGTTTCGGTTTTGGTCCACAGCCTGTTCGATGGTAATTTTACCCCAATAGGCGTAGCCCGTGCCTCGTTTGTGCAGGGTAACGGCTAGCTGACCGTCGGAGACCCAGAGTTTATCCCCTTCATCCCGTTTTTGCAGTGGCCGGCTGGTATCGACCTGGGGCGGGTTTTGCGGTTGGGTAGGAGTAGTGGGGCGAGGAGGCTTCGTGCCGGGTTGCGTTCGTTGGCTGCTGTCGATCATGGAGCGCAGAAGTACCTCGGTTACCTGCCGTCCGTCCGAAGGAAAGCCGATCCGGAAGGCGAAATTACGAACTGCCTGTATGGTGCCGTTGTCGTAGAATCCGGTGGGTCCGTAGAGGTGGTAGTTTAGTTCCTGACCGAAACCCAGCGTGTTCAGCAAGTTCTGGAGTTCGCGCACGTAAACGTTTCGCTGGCCGGCCCGGAGATAGATCTCGGCGGTATGGGTCTGAATGAGTCCATCCAGGATCTCGATCGTATTCATAAAGGTTTTTGTTTTGGGTGCGGGTAAGGGGTAATTGCGATCGACAGGCCTTTGCCCGGGAACAGAGCGGTTCATGCCTTTCCTGCCGGAAAAAGCAAGATATTGTTTTTCCCGGAATAGCAAGTGTGGGAAAGTGGCGGAAACAAAAAAACCCGACCTCCGGGGCCGGGTTTTCCTTTTATCTCCGGAAGGAGTTGGAATTTACTTGTTGACGCTTTCCACGACGGCTTTGAAAGCATCGGGATGATTCATGGCGAGATCAGCCAATACCTTCCGGTTGAGCTGGACATCGTTTTCATGGAGTTGGTGGATCAAGTGGGAATAGGAGATCCCGTGCATGCGCGAAGCGGCGTTGATCCGAGCGATCCAGAGGCGGCGGAAGGCCCGTTTTTTCTGCCGGCGGTCCCGATAAGCGTATTGCCAGGCTTTCTCAACGCTGTTCTTGGCGACGGTGTACACGTTTTTCCGGGCTCCGAAATAGCCTTTAGCTGCTTTGAGGATTTTTTTCCGGCGGCGGCGGGAAGCTACCGAATTCACTGAACGAGGCATATTGGTACATTTTAGTGCAGCACAGGGACCTGGGAAGGTACTTTGGCCTGTACTCTCGTTAAAAAAGATTCAAATTATTGGCAGAGCATGCGCTTGACGCGTTTCTCCTCCGCTTTGGACACGACGGCAGCGTCGCGCAGGCGCAACTTGGCTTTTTTGCTCTTGTTGCGCATCATGTGAGAGGTGAATGCTTGAAACCGCTTCACTTTCCCGGATCCAGTCACCTTGAAACGCTTCTTGGCGCTGGAGTGCGTCTTCATCTTAGGCATCACAATTGTTTTTAACGGAGTGTAAAGGTAGGGAAAATCGCGATAACTCCAATCGTTGAAATCAGGATTTCTTGGCTTTTTTGGGCGATACGATCACGATCATTCGGCGGCCTTCCATTTTGGGAAGCGCTTCCGCGGCGCCGTAATCCTCCAGTTCCTTCAGGAAACGAAGCAGCAGCAACTCTCCTCGATCTTTGAAGACGATCGTACGGCCCCGGAATTGGACGTAGGCCTTCACTTTGGCACCTTCCTCGAGGAATTTTTTGGCGTGGCGAAGCTTGAAATCGAAATCGTGATCATCCGTGTTGGGGCCGAAACGAATTTCCTTGATCACGGTTTTGACCTGATTGGCCTTGAGTTCTTTTTCCTTCTTCTTCTTATCGTAAAGGAACTTCTTATAATCGATGATGCGCACGACAGGTGGCTTGGCATTGGGAGAAATTTCTACCAGATCGAGATCCATTTTCTGCGCCCAGTTTTTCACGTCGCGCGTTGAAAATACTTCTCCGGCCTTGATCGTTTTACCGGCTGCCGTACTTACTTCTTCCAGGTTTTCGCCCACCAGGCGCACCTCCGGTACCCGGATGAAATCATTGATCCGATGCTGGGGACGCGTGTCTCTTCGGGTGGGCTGCCTTCTAGGTCTTCTACTCAATACATTTGATTTGATGAAAAAAAATGAGGGGTCCATTTATTGGACAAGCCCTACAAAGGTACTAACAGAAAAAGTACACCTGTGATCGCAGGTGTACTTTTTATTCCAAAAAACGGGACAATTACTCACCGATATCGGTGTTCACCTTCTCTTCCAGCAGGATTTCGAGGGTTTCCTCGCCCTTCTTTACGACTGCTTTGAGGCGGCTGCCTTCGGCAGGGTTTTCATTCAGAATGAATTCTGCAAGAGGATCTTCCAGATATTTCTGGATGGCCCGGTGAAGGGGACGCGCTCCGAATTGCGGATCGAATCCTTTTTTGGCCAGCAATTTTTTGGCAGCATCATCGAGGACCAGCTCGTAATTCATGCCTGCCATGCGGGTGTACAGATCCTTGAGCGTAATATCGATGATACGGGAAATATCGTCCTGATCGAGGCTGTTGAATATGACCACGTCGTCGATCCGGTTCAGGAATTCCGGAGAGAAAGTCCGCTTGAGGGCATTTTGAATCACCCCTTTGGAGTAGTCTTCGGAAGCTTCCTGTCTGGCCTTGGTGGCAAAGCCTACGCCTTGTCCGAAATCTTTCAGCTGGCGGACACCGATGTTGGATGTCATGATGACCAGTGAATTCTTGAAGTCGACCTTGCGGCCCAGTCCGTCGGTGAGTTGCCCGTCGTCGAGCACCTGGAGCAGGATGTTGTAAACGTCCGGGTGTGCCTTCTCGATCTCATCGAGCAGGATCACGGAGTAGGGCTTGCGGCGGACGCGCTCGGTCAATTGACCCCCTTCCTCGTAACCTACGTATCCGGGAGGCGCTCCGATCAGCCTGCTGACGGAAAACTTCTCCATGTATTCGCTCATGTCGATCCGGACCAGCGCATCCTCGGAATCGAACAGGTAGCGGGCAAGCGCTTTGGCCAGCTCCGTTTTACCTACACCGGTGGGTCCGAGGAAAATAAAGGACCCGATCGGCTTGGAAGGGTCTTTTAAGCCCACCCGGTTCCGCTGAATCGCTTTGGTTATCTTCTTGATGGCCTCATCCTGACCGATAATGACCTTTTGCAGATCGTTTTCCATGTCTACCAGGCGCTTACCTTCGCTTTGTGCCACTCGTTTCACGGGAATGCCCGTCATCATGGACACCACCTCGGCAATTGCCTCTTCGTCGACCGGATATTTCTTGGTTTTGGCCTCCTCCTCCCACTGCACTTTGGCAAATTCCAATTGGCGGACCAGTTTGGACTCCTTGTCTCGGAGGTCGGCCGCTTTTTCGTATTGCTGGTTCTTGACGGCCTGGTTCTTTTGTTCTTTCAGCTCCTCGATATTCTTTTCCAAATCTTCGATGTGCTTGGGAACGTGAATGTTTTTGAGATGGGTACGTGCCCCCACTTCATCCAGAACGTCGATGGCCTTGTCTGGCAGGAAGCGGTCGCTGATGTAGCGATCGCTCAGTCGGACGCATGCCTTGATGGCTTCGTCAGAATACTCCACATTGTGGAAGTCTTCGTACTTCGGCTTGATGTTTTCCAAAATATGGATGGCCTCCTCCGCAGAAGGGGGGTCGACCATTACTTTCTGGAAGCGGCGATCCAGGGCGCCATCCTTTTCGATGTGTTGCCGGTATTCGTCCAGGGTAGAGGCTCCGATGCATTGCAGTTCACCTCTTGCCAGGGCAGGTTTGAATATGTTGGAGGCATCCAGCGATCCGGTGGCGCCACCGGCGCCGACGATGGTGTGGATCTCATCGATGAAGAGAATTACATCGCGAGACTTTTCCAATTCGTTCATAATCGCCTTCATGCGCTCTTCGAACTGGCCCCGGTACTTGGTGCCGGCCACGAGCGCAGCCAGGTCCAGCATCACAATGCGCTTGTTAAAAAGCGTACGGGATACTTTCCTCTGATTGATGCGCAGAGCCAACCCTTCCACAATGGCGGTCTTACCGACACCGGGTTCTCCGATCAGGATGGGGTTGTTCTTTTTGCGGCGGCTCAGGATCTGGGAAACCCGCTCGATCTCGTTTTCCCGGCCGATGATGGGATCCAGCTTGTCCTCTTCCGCCAGCTTGGTGATATCCCGGCCGAAGTTATCGAGGACAGGAGTACGAGATTTTGTACTGCCTTTGCGCTGCTGGTACCGACCGCTTTGGCTTTCTTCCTCTTCCTCAAACGGCTCGTCCTGATCCGAAGGAGCCTGAGCGAGGCTGTCTCCCTGATGAGAGAAATCCTGCTCCTGTTTGACGTATTCGAGTTCTGCCTTATAGATTTCGTAGTCGATGTCGAATTGGTGCAGGATCCGGGAAGCCGGATTGTCCTGATGTTTCAGGATGGAAAGAATGAGGTGCTCCGGAAGAATTTCTTCGTTCTTGAGCATCTTGGCTTCAAGGAATGTCACCTTAAGGACTTTTTCTGCATTCCTGTCGAGAGGAATGTTCCCGACATTCAGCCGGGATTTGGAGGACGGAATTCGCCTGACGGACTCCTGAACGCTCTGGCGCAGTTCGTCAGGATCCACCTCGAGAGAGTCGAGCACCCGTACGGCCAGGCTTTCATCTTGGGCCATAATACCCAGGAGCAAATGCTCCGTACCGATGAAATCATGGCCCATCCGGAGTGCCTCGCTCCGGCTGTCCTCCATGACTCGTTTGACTTTTGGGGAAAATTTCCTGTTACTATTCATTTTGTCGTGTTACCTGTGCTAAACAATATTAGCGTTAATCCGCAAAGAATACAAAGGGATATGGTGGAAATGAAATCCTCTTTCCAAACCCTGTTCTTTATCCTGCAAAAACCGAGCCAAATAACATAGCCCGGGATTTCTCATTTTTGCAACAATGAACTGATAACAATCGCTCCCGCTCTACAGTTCAGAGGTGTCTGATTTACCGGTAGATCCCTCCGGAAGCTATCGGACCGGGGGGCAAAAGAAAAGAGGTTGGGCAGATAGATTCTGAATTGGTATTTTTGCCTCCAACGATCCTAAACGCCGAAGGCGATACACACCATGAAGTATTCCGTAGACAAGCAAGAGAAGTACACCGTTTTTTCCCTGCAGGAAGAGAATCTGAATTCATTGATAGCCCCGGAGCTCAAATCTGAATTTGTTATCCTTTCCAACGAAGGGGTACAAAATCTCATTTTGGACCTTTCCCGGGTGCGCTTCGTTGACTCCTCCGGTCTGAGTGCCATCCTCACCGCCAATCGTTTGTGGAAAGAGCTTGGTTCGTTCATCCTCACCGGCGTTGAATCTTCCAATGTGAAAAAGCTGATTGAGATTTCAAAGCTGGATTCCGTTCTCAGTGTTGTCCCGACCGTTTCCGAGTCCATCGATTATGTTTTCATGGAAGAAATCGAGCGAGAATTGAATACGGATGGGGACGTGACTGAGTAACAGTCCGATCTTCTTCCTTGATCATGCGATTCGAGCTTACGCTGTTGGGTACCAGTTCTGCGCTTCCTTTGCCGGATCGTTTCACCACAGCTCAGATTCTGGATATCGAAGGGCACCTTTACCTGTTTGATTGCGGGGAGGGAGTCCAGATCCGGTTGCGTCAATTGGGATTTCGCCCACATCGCATTGAGGCGATCTTCATTTCCCATTTGCATGGCGATCATGTCCTGGGCTTACCCGGGCTTCTGAATTCCATGACTCTGCAAAGGAGGGAGCATCCGCTCAACGTATTCGGTCCGCCCGGCCTGGCCAACATTCTGGCTGTTCATCAGCGTGCCAGCGGAAGCCGATATTCCTTTCCTCTGCAACTTTCAGAACTGGAAACCGGGAGGTCGGAACTGATCCTTGAAAATGCCAGAATAGCGGTTCGCAGTTTTCCGCTTCTGCATCGGATACCCACTGTGGGCTACCTATTGCGAGAGCAAGTTCGGCCTCCCAATATGCGAAAAGAAGTGATTCAGCAATATGGACTGGAAGTCGGCCAGATCAAACAACTTAAGGCCGGACAGTCGATCGTTCTGGAAAGCGGATCCTACCTTATGCCCGATGAGGCAACCTGGCCTGCCCCGGCTCCCCGATCCTTTGCGTTTTGCACCGATACGTTGTATATACCGAACCTGGCTCGTTCCTTCCGGGGCGTAGATCTGTTGTATCACGAAGCTACCTATTGTGAGGCCCATGCCGCGATGGCAGGGGAGACGATGCATACCACAGCGCGACAGGCCGCGCTACTGGCCCGGGAGGCGGAAGTGGGTGCTCTCGTGATCGGCCATTTCTCGGCCCGCTATACCGATCTGGATTGCTTTGAAAAAGAGGCCCAGGCTCTTTTCGCCAACAGTTGGGTAGGGCGCGACGGCCTTCAGATCCGCATACCCTTGCGGGATGGGCGTGTGGAGGTCGAGCAAATGCCCATCTAAGAGCAAACCAGAGGTTTCGGGTCGTGGGTTGGCGTTTGCGTATGGGAGAAAGGGGCCAAAAAGCGACCTTAAACCTTCGAAACTTTCAGGCTCGTACTTAAGCCAGTTTCTCGATATCCCGGATAAGAATGCTACGTCGATTGAAATAGATGTGGTTATCGCGACGGAGCTCATTGAGAACGGAGGTAACGGTTTGCCGGGAAGTACCTGTCATATTGGCAATGTCTTGCTGGGTCAGGCTGTGTTTGATCAGGGTCTCGTAGCCGACCTTCTGCCCTTGCCGAAGAGCTGTTTCTTTCAGGAAATCGATGATTCGGTCGCGGGCATCTTTACTGATCATAGACTCCAGACGGGATTCTGTTTGGCGAAGCCGTTGAGCAAACCACTGCAGCAACTGCAGATTCCAGGACTGATTCATACGCATAAGCCGGTTCAGCTCAGACTGTAAAAGGACCAGCACCTGGGCATTTTCGGAAATGACCTGGGTGAAATCCCGGCGTTTGGCGTCGTTTACCAGGCACAGCTCGCCAAACATAACCTTGGGGTGAAGGATCTCCTTTATGACTTCGCGTCCTTGCAGGGAAAAAGATGCCCGCTTAACGTTACCTTTTATCAGGAAATAGACTTTGTCGGCCGGTTCACCTTCATCGTAGATCAGTTCGTGTCGCTTGAATTGGATCAGCTTGACCCTCTGTGACAAATGGTCTAATTCGGATTCCGTACAACTGTTGAATAGTGAAAAACGGAGGAGGAGGTGGATGGGTGTTGTTTGGGTAGCGTTCATGGTTAAAGCTTTTTCATGCTTTTAAAATGCAATAACTCTTGCTGGAAGGAAAGCACAGATTAAGAGAATTGTCTGAGGCTTTTTCAGGTTTTAAGATTTAATTAATTGATTATCAAACAGTTAATTATTTAAAACGTTTTGGTTGTCTGAAAAAATCAGGTAGGTGCGGAAGATCGTACACATCGATATGGATGCTTTTTTCGCTTCCATTGAGCAGCGGGATGATCCCGGACTGCGAGGAAAGCCGGTTGCAGTAGGGGGAGGAGGCAAGCGCGGGGTCGTTGCGGCTGCCAGCTACGAAGCCCGGGCATATGGTGTTCGGTCGGCTATGCCGACTGCCCTGGCGCTCCAGCGGTGTCCGGACCTACAGGTCGTGAAGCCCCGCTTTTCGGTTTACCGGGAAGTCTCCTTGCAGATACGCGCCCTGTTTGAAGAATATACCGATCTGGTGGAGCCGCTTTCGCTGGATGAGGCCTTTCTCGACCTTACCCAACCCAAAAAAGGACCGCCATCCGGCACCTTGCTGGCCAGGGAAATCCGAAGGCGTATTTATGAGGACACGGGCCTGACCGCCTCGGCAGGCATCTCCTTCAACAAGTTCCTGGCCAAGATCGCCTCCGACCTCAACAAGCCCAACGGGCAGGCCCTGATCGCACCCGAAGAGGCCCTGGTCTTTTTGGAGCGTCTGCCGATCGAGAAGTTCTTTGGGGTGGGGAAAAAAACAGCGGAAAAGATGAAAAAGCTGGGGGTCTTCACCGGCAAGGATCTCAAATCGCTTTCCGAGATAGAGCTGGTGCAGCGTTTCGGTAAGGTGGGCCGGCATTTTTACCATATGGTGCGGGCGCAAGACCATCGCCCGGTCAATCCCAACCGGATCCGAAAATCCATTGGGGCGGAGCGGACCTTTTCCGAGAACATCGGAGAAAAGTCGTTGCTGCTGGAAAAGCTTGAGCCCTTGATCGACCAAGTCTTTCGGGTCATGGATCAAAACGAGAACTACGGCCGCACGCTTACCTTAAAGATGAAGACGCCTGATTTCCGTATTCATACCCGTTCCCGCACCTACCCCCTGATGCTGGAGTCCCGGGCTGAACTTTCCTCGGCCATCCATCGTTTGCTCGACGAACACTGGCATCCCGGCATGCCTTTGCGTCTGATCGGGCTATCGGTCTCTTCCCTGCGTATGGATCCATCTTTGGAGAGCGGCCAACTGCGGATTCGCTTTCGGGAGGAAGAGTAGGGGGGGCAAAATGACAAAAAGCTGTGACGCACTTTGGGCATTTCCGTCAAATAGCCGTATATTTGCAACTCCTTAGAAAAAAGGCAATCTGAATTCAGCAATTCAGTCGATTCCGTAGCTCAGTTGGTAGAGCACTTGACTTTT
>CAZXIX010000104.1:0-15054 GCA_964640855.1 uncultured Saprospiraceae bacterium | reverse complement strand
TCCAAAGAAAGTGCGACAAACGCGAGGCGAGTGCATAAGCATCATCTCGCGGTTCCGGCAGGTAAAGAAAATGTCCCGAACACAGAAAGGCTTGATAGCCCTTGAGCATTGCTTCTGCGAAGGGGGTTCCGAAAGGGGATTTTCCGGCCCGATACGGAGGCCGCTTGTCTTCCGTGCTGGATATTCGGACCAAGGAGGGGAATCTCAAGAAGTGGCATGCCGGCGCTTACGGCAGCATGTTGACGGTGGGGGGTACGGTGGAAGGACCTCTGATCCGGGAAAAAATGTCGATCCTTTTGTCCGGGCGTTATTCCCTGTTGGGATTGTACCTGAAGCCCTTGACCACCAATCTTCGAAATGCCGAGGGAAAAACCGGGGACCTGGATTACCGTTTTTTTGATCTCAACGGAAAGGTGAGTTACATCTTTTCGGAACGCGACCGATTGTTCCTGAGTTTTTACAGCGGGCGAGATCAATACATCAATCAAAACTTTCGCCTGGACAGCCTGGAGGCCCATTCGGGTAAGCAGTATCTATTCAACGAAAGAAATGAAGAGGCTTTTCGATGGGGGAATACGGTAAGCGTTCTTCGCTGGAACCGGATTTTGGCCCCTAACCTGTTCACCAATACCAGTCTCTCCTACAGCCGATTGAGCTCGGAAGGTTTTTATCTGGATACGGATAGCCTGAATAACCTGACGGACGGGACCTCAGTGGATAATCATTTCAGCAAGCGTTTTTTTCTTTCCTCTATCAACGATATCAGCCTGCGTTCGGATTGGGACTGGCGGGTCAACCCGAATCATCAGATCCGTTTCGGAGCCGGCTACACCTATCACACCTTCTCCCCCGATGTGCAGACCATCGGAGAGGAGGAAGCTGCCGGAGGCCAAGAGGAATATCGAAATAGCCCACCGCATGAGGTCGCTCACGAATGGTGGGTCTTTGTGGAAGACGACTGGGATCTGAATCAACGCTTGTGGCTCAACCTGGGTCTCCGATATGCCGGTTGGAGCCACGGGGGTACTTTCTTCCATGCTCTCGAACCGCGGCTACGCGCAAACTATCTTCTTTCCAGGCGGTGGGTAGTGAGAGCAGGCTTTGGCGTTAACTCACAATTTGTCCACCTGCTTTCAAATTCCAATGTGGGTTTGCCCACGGACATCTGGGTGCCTACAACGGCTGAAACCGGTTACCAGCGATCCTGGCAGTTGGCGCTGGGGACGCGGTACAAAATCGGGGAAGGGCTGCAGTTTGAACTGGAGGGATATTATCGAAAAATGAACCGTCTGGTCGATCTGGCCGAAGGGTTGCAAACGGACGCCTATTGGGAAGATAATGTGGTGCAGGGGAGTGGGCGTGCCTGGGGGGCCGAGTTTTTGCTGCGCCTAAGCAGACCGCGGTTGAACGGTTGGCTGGGCTATACTTTGGCTTGGTCAGACCGCCTTTTTGAGGAGGTGAATTTTGGCCGGCGATTTCCCTTCCGGTACGATCGTCGGCACAGTATCGATCTGGTGGCGTCCTACAGGCTCGGCCATCAACTTTCCATCAGCGGCAAGTGGGAGCTTTTCTCCGGCCTGGCCTTTAATTTTCCGAACGAACAGTTTGAGTTTCAATATCCCGGCTTGCCGAACAGGCCAATTACGGCAACGGACTTCGGAAGGAAAAACGAATTTCGCATGCCTTGGTATCATCGTTTGGACCTGGGCCTGGATTATCAATTCAAAGGCTTCGGATCGAGCGCTCATCTGCTTCATGTAGGTGTATATAACCTCTACAACCAAAGCAACCCTTTTTTCTTCCGCCTTCAGTCCAGAATCGTGGTCGAAGACGACCAACTGACGGAAAAAAAGGAGGTCGAGCAGGTATCGCTTCTGCCTCTACTTCCCTCTTTGTCGTATAGAGTGCGGTTTTAATTGTATATTTGTTAGGATATTTCTAACCAAAAGAACCAAAATTCCTTTTTTCCTAAGCCGGGAAGGAAGGTCCACGTTGTGGAAATGAAGAGGATACCATGCACCCACCGACTCTTCTGTCTGCTCTCTGCAGCGGTTCTGTTCACCTCTGCCTGTGAGGAGATATTTGACCCTACTATGTTGAATGGGGAAGTCCAACTGGTTGTGATCAGTCAGTTCCGGCCAGGTGAAGAGGTAGTAGTCCGGGTGTCCCGAACCCGTTCGGTAACAGAACCTCAAGGTATATCCGTGGTAGAGGATGCAGAAGTTACCATCCTGGTCGATACCGCCGTGGTCGCCTATCTGGAAAAGCGCTGGGACAATTCGGGTGAGGTCCTTTACTATACTTCATCCGATTTTATTCCGGAAGAAGGTATTCTCTATACCATCGTAGTAGAAGCTCCGGGATTCCCCTCCGTTTCAGCTACCAGCCTGATACCGAAACTCATTCCGATTAAGGAAATCGCATTGGGGGATGTGGAAGTAGATTCCAGCGGGGAGTTTTATACTTTTCCGCTTTCCATCCGTTTTCAGGATCCCGTCTCAGAACCCAATTACTATCATCTTAATCTTTCTCAGGAGATTTTCCAGAAAACCGGCGGAGAAGAGAAAACGGATATTCGCAGACTGGATTTCGATCGGGTATACGATTCGAGAGACCGATTGACCGATCTGGAAGGGGGCTTGCTGCTGTCCGACCAAACCTTCGACGGAGAAGAGATGGTAATCATGGTGCCGGTTACCATCCGGATCAATCCCAACCTGGAGCGGTTGGGTGACGTTCAGGTTGAGCTCCGTTCGGTCACCGAAGAATACTATCTCTTTCAATCCTCCATAGTCCGGCAGACCAACAGCTCCATCAACCCGCTATCGGAACCGACCCTGCTTTTCAACAATGTCCAAAACGGGCAGGGCATCTTCGCCGGCTACAATTCTACTTCTCAGCGGGTACCTCTGAACATTTGAGCCGAATTCGCATTTTTTAGTAGTTGAAACTAAAAAATTGGTTCTCAGCGTGGGGGGAGAGGAGTTTTTTCGTGTCCTCTTTACTGAACAACCTATTATTTGGCCGTTCACCGATCGACATGGCCACCACCTGAAACCCGGAATTTTTTTTATAGCAAAATTCCACTTGTAATGGTAGCTAAGATCAATACGACTTTTCTGGACAGTATTCCGCTTTTCTCTTGTTTGACAGAAGACGAAAAGGCGACCTTGGCAGGCATAATGGACTATCAGGTGTTTTCCCGCTATAGTTTCATTTATCTTCCGGAGGACAATGCCAAGACCTTATTTTTCCTGGTGAAGGGAACGATCAAGATCGGAACTCATGGGAGCGACGGGAAAGAGGTCATCAAGCGGTTGGTAAGCCCAATGGCTCTTTTTGGCGAAATGGGATTGGTCGGGGAAAAGAAGCGTGGCGATTTCGCCCAGGTCCTTAAAGACGAAGTTCACCTGTATTCGGTGCCGGTTCACGATTTCAAGCGCCTGATGCAGCAAAATTTCGACCTTTGCGCAGCTACCATGGCGGAATTCGGATCCCGGGTCATTCAGGCCGAAAACCGGCTTGAATCCGTCATTTTCAAAGATGCCCGCGCACGGATCGTCGATTTCATAAAAGATTCCATTCGCGAAAACGGCCGTCGGGTAGGCTATGAGATGCTTCTCAAGCACGGCCTCACCCACCAGGATATTGCCAACATCACCTGCACATCCCGCCAGACCGTGACCCTGGTACTCAATGAACTCCGAAAATCAGACCTCATTTACTTCAACCGAGGTAAGATATTGGTCCGGGATATGGAGCGCCTGGCCTAATGGAGGGCAAGGTTAAAGTTTAAAAGAAAGTTTAAAGACGTTAAAACTTTTTGTTTTATAAATGCCATTTTATATATTTTTGGGGTACTAAACCTCAAGAATTATGGAACCCAGACCCTTCAGTTTTGAAAACCTTAAGACCGGGCAGAAGGCACGTGTATTCACCCAAGCAGTTTATTCTTTTTCTCGTCAATTCCCACCTGAGGAAAAATATGGCCTTATCTTACAGCTAAGGCGCGCTTCTATTTCCATTTGCAGTAATCTGGCGGAAGGGAGCGGCAATTACTCTCCAAAAGAAAAAGCCCATTACACTTCAACTGCATTCAGCTCTTTAATGGAAGCAATAAACCAGATCATCTTAGCCCATGACCTGGATTTTCTTAATCATGAACAATGTCAAGACTTGAGAGCAAAAGCAAAAGAATTATCAAGAATGCTTTCTGGGCTTCGCGATTCACAATCAGGAAAGTAGATATTCTTGCAATTGGAGACTTTAAACTTTACCCTGTAAACTCTCTATCGGTCCGTCCCGGAGCCGAACAGATGCATTTTATGCGCTTAGGCCACCCTTTAAACCGTAACCTGTAAACTGTACCCTTTCAGATCTGCATCCGTATCCGCCATTCCTTCGGATAATAATTGTTGATGCGTTGGGGAATGGCTTTGCCCCAGCCCAAGGGTTTTCCCTCAAAACAGATGAGCTGCCAGCCTTTTTTGTCCCTTCTTGCCGGAAGCGTCTCGCCTTTCAAATAGCGGAGCGCTTCATCCTTCCCGACTTCCATGCCGGGCAGGGATCCCAGATCCAGGCTGAGAGCCAGCGCCGGGGAAGGTACCAGGCCGTTCTTTTTGATCTGTCCGATCTCCAGCACGGGCTTCACTCGGGTCAGCTTTTGGGTGAGTAGGGCTGAGACCTCCAGGTGTCTTTTGGGCAGTGCTGTGATGGCGCTGCCCGAATCGAAGAAAGCCATGCTGGCTGGATCCTTTACCCAATCGCTGATCGGATCGATCGATTCTTGCGGAAGAAGAGGCCAGGGAGTCTTTATTTTTACCCGGGTGCCGCTATCAGATTTATCTTCTTTTTTTCGGAGGGCCGCAAAGAAAAAACCTTCCCCCCGGAGGCGATGCGGGAAAAATTGGTAGCCCCACTCCCGTTCGAGTATACCCCAGGCCAGGGGCAGGGGAAAGCGTATGGGCTCCCATCCAGCCGAATGGGAAACGGTCGCCAGAGATTCCCGGTTTTCCCTTTCGTTGTAGGTGCAGGTACTGTAAAACAGATATCCGCCGGGCTTGACCAGGGGTGCTGCTGCTTTCAAGATGCGTTGTTGGCGGAGGGCGCAATGTTCTACTGCTTTCAAGGACCACTCGGTCCGGGCAGCGGGGTCCTTTCGAAACAGCCCCTCTCCGCTGCAGGGAGCATCTACGAGCACCAGATCGAACTGACCGGCCAGGGCGGCGAAATCCTCCGGATCGTGGTTGGCGCAGAGAACATTGGCGTAGCCCCACTTCTGGTGGTTGTATCGCAATATGGGGTACCGGCTTCGGATCACCTCATTGGCTACCAGGAGGCTTTCCGGATGCAGCTTTTCCACCAGTAAAGTACTCTTGCCCCCGGGGGCAGCCGCCAGGTCCAGGGCCAGGATCGGCTGATCCGGGGGGATCAATTGGTCGATGGCATAGCCGATAAACATGGATGAGGCCTCTTGCACGTAATAGGTGCCGGCGTGAAAAAGGGGGGCCAGGGTGAAGGAGGGGCGCTCGGGCAGGTATTCTCCCTGAGTATACCAAGGAACGGGATCTTTGTTCTCTGTAGGCTTGGCTTTGATCGGGTGGTGCCGGATGCTGATCGGCGATGCGTTTTCAAGCGCTTCCCGGAAAGCAGGGAATTCTTTCTGCAGCAAGGATTGCATTTGGTCCTGGAACGCTTTGGGCAAGCTCATGGCTGCAAGATAAAGAAGCAGATCGAGCCTCTGCCTCGCGGATCATAAGTTTACAGTGGCGGCTTGCGCCGCGACTTCAGCCTTATGGGCAGTTGCAAGTCGTTTTCCAAGGGGGCCAAATTCAGCTTTATGAAAAAGCGGTTTGCTATGACCCTGTCTTTTGCCAGCATTCCACCAGTTTGAGTGGTCTGAATAGAAGAAATATTACTTTATCGGCGACTTACTGACCTGGCGGTAGCCGATGCAAACCGGCTCGGAGAGCTGCTATTCTGCTTCACTTTCCATTCAGAGCCCAATCGTATTCCAGGAAGGTGATCCTGGTGTTGGAAGGCAGCTTGGGTTTGCGGTAGCGGTTGATGAATTGGATGGGGTCACCGAAGTCTTCGGCATACCAATTGAAAAGCTGGGATGTTTGAAAGGTTTGGCCGGAGAGTCGATGGAATTCGGGGTTGTTGATGAATTTCCGGGTTTGAGCCTCCAATTGGGTCTCCAGTTTTTCCGGCAGGAAGGCTTCGTTGAGGATCGGGGGGCATGAGGCGGCGGCGCAGTTCAGGGCGAAATGGATCCGGGGGTCGCCGAATTGGGGGCGTATGATCTCATGTTCGATCTGGTTGAGCGAATAGGATTGACCGCCCAGTTCGATCCACTTCACCTGCCAGGGATCGCCTTTGTGAAGATCGCGGATGCTTTTCAGGGGATGGTTTTTCAGGATCAGTTTGATGGTAAATGCGTTGTAGGCATTGATCCAGTAGGCCAGTTTTTCGTTTTGGGACCAGTCTGTTTGGGGAGGGTCTTTGGCCAGACTATTCAGGTAAAGGTCCAGTTTACCTTCCTCTTTTTTCCAGTCGGCATAATTTACGGTTCCCTTTTCCGATACGAATTGCTGGAGTTGTTGGGAAAAGGGAAGGTGTGATGGCTGTTGGGCCTGCAGAAGGGTAGTCGTGAGTAAGCTTAGCGTCAGAAGGATCCAGGTTTTCATCTTAGTTTTTTGAGAAAAACGCTCCCGGGCCTGTTCTGGATTTAGGTAATGGGATTGAGTGTTGGGACAGCGACAGTTGCGGAGGGCGGACAGTGGACGATAAGTGGTGGGGGGGGAGAAGGTTGCTAAACCTCATTGTGAAACTTTTCGTAAATTCATACGTATAAATTAAGGAAGCAATACGTAATGAGTAAATTGACTCTATCCATGTCTAAGGAGCTGATCGAAAAAGGAAAAGCCTATGCCCAACAACAAGGGAGGAGCCTTTCCGAAATTGTGGCTGCCTACTTGAAACAGATCACGGAGAAAGCAGATGCCGATGTTGCTCCATTGGTGGAGGAAATGACGGGAGTTGTTTCTCTGGATGATGACCGGGGTTACAAAGATATTTACGCAGAGGAACTTGCTAAAAAGTATGGATAGACTATTTATTGATGCTAATATTTTAGTTGATGTACTTTTGGGGCGTGAAAATTTTTTGTTACCCAGCCAGCAGGTTTTGTCATTGGGAGTCAGGAAAAAAGCAAAGCTCTTTTGTGCTGAGGTCTCCTTGTCAGTCATCTATTATTTGGGTCGCAAAGGAGGGATGTCTCATTCAGCACTAGTAGATTGGATCCGGAAATTACTTGGGTATGTAAGGGTAGCGGATAGCGGGCACGAGTCTGTTTTGCTAGCTGTGTCTCATGCTTCTGAAGATTTTGCTGATTTTGAAGATGCTTTGCAATATGCCGCAGCTCAATCAGCAAGGGCCCAATTCATTGTCACTCGAAATCCAAAGGATTACAAATATTCAACCATTCCGGTAGTTAGTCCGGTAGAATATCTGGCCTTGAAACGGTAAGCCATGGTTGAGGAGCTATAAAAAAGAAATCAGTCTAAATTTTCGCTAAGGGTTTTTCTAGGAAAGTGTGGTTTCGTATCTATGAGAGTTAACTCGAACAAAATGACATACATGAAAAAATGGATCCAGATCCCGGTTTTATTCGTTCTGGGATTCGCTTTTGTCGGTCTGCAAGCCCAGGATTGCGCCACCTATTTCCCTTACGAGGAAGGCCGCGTACTTAAGTATGAGAACTTCAACAAAAAGGGAAAGTCAGAAGGTACGGTCACCCATACCCTTTCGGAGGTAAAGAACTCGTCCGACGGCATGACTCTGGTCATGCATTCGAAAATGGTCGATGACAAGGGAAAAGATGTATTTGAATCGGATTTCGAAGTCCAGTGCACGGGCGATGGCTATTCCGTGCGGCTTACGGATATGATGATGCCCCAGATGACCGAACAGATCAATGCTATGGAAGTGGATATGGAGATGAAGGGAGAGAATCTTTATGTTCCGAATGACCTGAGCGTAGGTAAAACCTTACCGGATGCCAGTATGGAGATCCAGCCCAACATGGGGGGAGTGAACATCATGAAATTCCAATACACAACCACGGATCGCCGGGTATCGGCGAAAGAGTCGGTGACCACGCCGGCCGGTTCTTTCGATTGTTTTGTTCTGGAGAGCAGCACCAACATCAAAACGATCGGCAATCGGGTCTTCACCTCCAAGGAATGGTTTGCCGAAGGGGTCGGGATCGTCCGTTCAGAAACGTATGATAAGAATGGAAAGCTGATGGGCAGTATGGAGTTGGTGGCGGTGGAGTAGTTTGCGGACCAGAGGCCAGGGACCAGGGACCAGTCATAGCTATGAAAACGCCCAGATTTCGATTTGAACATCTGATTGCCGGGCAAAAGGCCAGATCCTACGTAAAAGAGATCTACGCAACAACTTAGTCTTTTCCCAAAGAAGAAATATTTGGAAAAAGCATTCAACTTAGAAGATCTGCTTTTTCGGTTTGTATAGGGTGTGTCTGGAAAATGTTTTTGATGGCGAAAAAGATTCATTTTTGTGGCCAGGCAAGGCGCAAAAACCGAGGATAGCCTTAGCTACCTGAGGCTTTTTGCAACACAGGCTGGTCCGAAAAGGAACTTTTGAAGCCCAAAGGATATTTTTCAGACACACCCTAATCTGGCGGAGGGCTCGGGAAGGATGTCCTCCAAAAATTCAGCGCACTACACCACAAGGGCCTATGGATCCCTTATGGAAAGTGTAAATCATCTTCTTTTAGCAGAAGACTTGGGGTATATGCAAGCCGAAGACATAGTCCCTTTCAAACAGCAAGCATCCGAGCTGGCGAGAATATTGCCCGGCTTAGGGGACTCTCAATGGGGAGAATGATCTAATGATCACTCTGGTCTCTGGCCTTGAACAGCCGTCTAGTCCATTTGGCGACCAGGTCATTCACCTCCCGGGACAATCGCAACCCAAGTACAAGCGGCACATACAGTCCAGCCACGATCAAACTATTCTGTAGGATGTCGACAACGGGCAGGCCCGTATCCGGTATCAACCAGGCCAGCGCGGTGGCTAAGGCTGCAACCAGAAGCGCCACCAAGGTCTGCCAGCTGAAGGGCTGCATGCGCCAGACGATGAATACGAAGAGCGAACGCAGGATGTTGAAAACCGAGATGGCGATGAAGGAGGCCCAGGCGGCCCCCACGATGCCCATCTGCGGGATGAAGCGATAATTCAGGACCACATTGATGCCGGCCAGAAGCAGAACGGCGATCAAGTTGAAGCGGAAATATCGGGAATAGCCAATGATCTGCCCGTTGACGCTGCAGGCCATGTCCACCAATTTGCCCAGGCCGATCAGATAAACCACCCATGCGGCAGCCTTCAGGCTTTCGTAATCGGCGGTCAGCCGGAACAGATCATCGAGCGACAGGAGGATCATGCCGAAAAGGGGAAGCCCCAGCAGCAGGAGGTTCAGAGAGGATTTATGGTACAGATTTCGAATCTCCTCCACATCGTTTTCCTTCCAGGCTTTGGCTATGATCGGGCTGGAAATAGCGTAAATGGAACGGGTCGGCATCTCGATGCTGTTGCCAATGAATTGGGCGATGCCATAGATGCCGGTACTCGCCACGTTGGCTAACAGGGAGATCATGATGTGGTCGATGCGGAAGGCAAAGATGGAGCCCAGGTTGCCCAGGGTACCGTAGAGGGCATAGGTGGCCATTTCACGGAGTTTTCCCGACCGGAAAATGAGGGAGGAAGGGCGGAGTCGAAGCTCCCCCAAACGCGCCAGGTAAAACAGAAGGGCGGCCAGGCTGATGGTCTCCATGATCAGGATGCCCCACACATACTGGGAGAAGGTCAGTATACCGGACCAGCCCAAAAGGACCAGGATGGGAATCGCGATTTTGGGCCAGAACTGTTCAATGATCCCCGGCACGACAATCCGCTGAAAATTGCTGATGTAGGCAGTCAGCAGGGTGTTTAACAACAACAGAAGAATGAGGATCAGGATCGGAATGAAATAAATCTGGAGGAGCTCCGTATTAAAACCGAGGGATTCTAATCCCCTCAGGGCAGGATCCCAAAAAAGGTTCAATATGCCAAGGAACAGAAGATAACAAACCAAAGCCGATACCAGGAGGAAGAAGAGGAAGTTGTGATGGTCCTGCTCCGGATTTTGGAATTGGGGAAAAAATCGAATCGCAAGCCCCCGGATACCCAAATTGGCATAAGGAATGAAAAAGTAAGCCATTCCGATCAGGGTAAGCCACAGGCCGTACAGCTCCTTATCCAGCGGATAAATAAAGATTGTGCTGACGGCGGCGATGGCTGCCCCGACATAGTTGACTGCAGTGAGCTTGGTTGCTTGGCGCTGGATGACACCCATTAAGAAAAGGGCAATTTGATCAATTCAAAAATGAGGTCAAAGGTACGTAAGATGGATTGGACAAGAGCAGAAATCCGCAAAAGGGAAGTTGAGGTTGGAGGATGGATCAAACCTGTGGTTTCCAATAATCCTTTTCTCAAGAGAAACCTCTGGCAATGGTTTAGGCTTCGGGGAATGAGATCTGGAGTATGGGAAAGCAGAAAATGAGACGTCGACAGACTGAAAAAGGGCAGAATGAAGCGGTTTGCGGTCCGTTTTTAGTGTCGGTGAAGAACTGTTTGTCTGCTCAGAAAATAGATTGCCTTTTCTTCAGGTTTTACGCTCTTGCAAGGAAAGAGCGATTGCAAAAGTTTCTCAGGAGAAATGATAATTTTGGGTCTCCTCAAACGAGAAGGGAGGTCATTATGCTTCGTAAATCATCGGTTGATAATCCTATGAACGACCTTACGGATAATAAAAATAATAGATGTTTTTTGTGTGGATCACAGGATCTGGAACTTTTGCACGACAAAGAACGAGGTGGAAAGTCGTTGAATAATTACGTGTGCAAAAACTGCGGGTTTGTTTTTGTACTCCCCAGACCCGGCTCATCCAAAATGACCGAAGTATACAAGGCAGGTAAGTTCTCTATGGAAGCCAGAGGTATGGGGCGCCCTAATTTCAAAAAAAGAAGACATAGTGAAGGACAATCCGTATTGCGATACCAGCTTTTATCTCGTTATCTCGAAGAAAAGGAATCCCGTTTTCCAGCAGGCTCCAAAATCCTGGAAGTAGGTTGTGGAGTCGGAAGTTTTCTGCGGTTCATGTCGGCAAAAGGCTGGAAGGCAGAGGGCATTGAACCGGACGGTGAATTTTCCAGCTACGTCAGAGAGGAATTTGGCATTCCTATTTCTGACAACTTTTTCGAAGAACAGTCTTTCAATGAGCCTTTCGAGGTCATTACCAGCTTCCACGTAATCGAACATGTAGAGGATCCCAATTTATTTCTGGAAAAAGCCTGGGAAAACCTGGTGCCCGGGGGAGTCCTCATGTTGGAATGCCCAAGCATAGACCGGATCTATGGTCCCAACGTAGATCACTTCTTTTGGGATGTTCACATCAATACCTTTTCGCGTCGTACGTTACTGGCCTTTCTAAAGAAACATCATTTTACCGATTTGGAGACTTACTGGAATGGCCATTTCATAGGCATCTTGGGGAGGAAGGCTGAAAAAGAAGGAGAATCTGGTCAGACGATAGAAGGTGATGATTTTCAAAAAGTGATTAAGCGGGTGAAACAATATCGGCCGGAAAAATACAAGGCCCTGGTTTCTACGCTTAAGGCGGGCGCAAAATCCGTGCGGGAAGATCCGGAATCCGCGATCTACAAGCTATCCGGAAGAATGGCCAGGAAATGGGTTGCCACCAAGTGCTACAGCCTCAATCAAGGTTCTTTGCCTTCCTCAGGCTGGAAATTCGCTCATGTAGCCATGTTTTCCCACAGCAATGCTGGAGATACCCTACTGCCGGTCATGCTTCGAGATGTGTTTGACCTGGAGTTGGGTGAATCGAAATGGACTAAATTTCATGTACACCAACCGGTCAAAAACCGGCAAATCAAAAGTTTCAATGGGAAGGATGCTGTTATCATCGGAGGTGGAGGATTGTTCCTCAAGGATACCAACCCGAACAACCTGAGCGGTTGGCAATGGTCCTGCAGCAAGGACATGTTACGCCGGATCCAGGTGCCCATCATTTTGTTTGCCGTGGGCTATAATCGTTTTCGCGGCCAGGCCGATTTTGACCCCTTATTTTCCGAACACCTAAATTTGCTGGCCGAGCGGTCGCCCTTTATTGGCCTTCGAAACAGGGGTAGCCTCGATAAGATAAAGGATTATCTGGACGAAAAACATTACAAAAAACTCTTTTTTCAACCTTGTATGACCACCTTGGCTGCCCCGATGTACAAGGAAAATGGAATCAGGCACCCGGACGATCCGCCTTTCATCTCCTTGAACGTAGCTTTTGACCGTTCGAGAAGTCGATTTGGGGAAAAAATAGGGGAATCGCTTAGTAAATTGGCGAAAGGATGTCGGGCGCTCACCCAGCTGGCCCCCTTGTATTACTTTTCCCATACACCGGGCGACGAACATTTTCTTCCATTCCTCGATAGTTTTCAAGTGGATTATAAACTGGTCAAACTTTACAACTGCCCTCCGAGGGAAGTATTGGATTGGTATCGCCAACCTTTACTTTCCCTAGGTATGCGCGGACATGCTCAACTCATTCCGTTCGGGTGTGGAAGGCCGATCCTATCCCTGATTTCCCATAATAAACTGAGGTATTTCCTGGAGGATATCGATTGTACGGATTGGGGGGTGGAAGTAAGCGATGAAAATCTGGAGACCCTGCTTCCGGAAAAAGTCAAATACATCTTAGAAAACCTGCCGGAAAATGAAAAGCGGGTGCTCCAAAGGCAAGACGAACTGTGGGAAATAACCCAAAACAACCTCAGGTTTATCAAAGAATTTATCTGAAAAATCGAAAATCGCGCAATGTCCATGAAATATAATCCGGCAAAGGTAGTGGCCGAAATCGGCTGCAACCATAAAGGGAAATTCGACATCGCCATTGAATTGGTAAAGATTGCCAAGGATTGCGGGGCCGATGTGGCCAAATTCCAAAAACGAACCCCCAAAGAGTTGCTCAGCGAAGAGCAGTACAACGCTCCGCACCCGGTCCCTTATAATTCCTACGGAGACACCTACGGGGCGCACCGGGAATTTCTGGAATTGAGCGTCGATCAGCACGCCGAGATCAAGGCCTATTGTGAGTCGATTGGGATTCTCTATTCCACCTCCGTCTGGGACAGAACCTCAGCCCGGGAAATTATTCAGCTTAACCCAAAGTTTCTAAAAATTCCTTCGGCCTGTAACACCAATATGGAACTGCTCCAAATTCTCCGGGACGAATATAAGGGCGAAGTACATGCCTCCATGGGTATGACCACACGCGAAGAAGAAAAGGCCTTAATTGAATTTTTTGAAGAAACCGGTCAAGCTAAAGAAAGGCTGGTCGTATACAGCTGTACATCAGGCTATCCGGTTCCTTTCGAAGATATCTGCCTGCTCGAAATTGTCAGGTTGAGAAAAGAATATGGGGACAGGGTTAAGGAAATCGCCTTTTCCGGTCACCACCTGGGGATTGCTATTGATGTGGCAGCCTACACCCTGGGCGCCGCCTGGATCGAACGTCATTTCACCAAAGACAGGACCTGGAAAGGTACAGATCATGCGGCCTCTCTGGAGCCGAGCGGTATGAGCAAACTGGTTCGCGACCTGAGAGCCACGGAAAAGGCCCTTCAATACAAACCCGATGACATACTGGAAATTGAAGTTCCTCAACGGGAAAAACTAAAATATCGCTCCTCCGAATGAAAAATGTGGCGATCGTACCAGCCAGATGTGGAAGCAAGTCCATTCCTTTCAAGAATATCAAACGGATTGCCGGAAGGCCGCTTCTCTATTGGAGCTTGTCAGCTTTGGAAAAGTGCGACCAGGTAGATTGGGTTTATCTGGCCACCGATTGCCCAATCATTGAAAAGACCGTTGAGGGTTTCGGTTTCGAAAAGGTGCGGGTATTCAAGCGAAGCTCTGCCTCGGCAGCCGATCATTCCCCAACGGAAGATGTTTTGCATGAGATCCTGGATGCGCAAAGTGAATTTGGGGATTCGGACCTGCTCACCTTAGTTCAGGCCACCAATCCTTTTATTGAAGCGGAGGATTTGGAAAAAGCCGTTGGAATGGTCAGAAGTGAAACTGCCGACTCGGTGCTATCCGTTTGCCGGATTCACCGCTTCTTTTGGAGCAAGGAGGGTGAATCGCTGAATTACGACTATCGATCTCGGCCGCGCAGGCAAGATTTCGACGGAGCACTCGTAGAGAACGGAGCTCTGTATGTGACGAAGATCGGCGCATTTCGGGAAAACAACAACCGCCTCTATGGCCGCATTCGCACGCTGGAAATGCCCCCGTATTCCTTCTACGAGATTGACGAGCCGGACGATTGGTATTTGGTAGAAGAGTTGATGAAGCGCCACAAAAGCGTGTCCTTACAGGATAAGCGCTTGAAGCCCCGGATTCGAATGTTAATATCAGATGTCGACGGCGTTCTTACCGATTCGGGCATGTACTACGGTGAGAAAGGCGATGAGATGAAGAAATTTAATACGCGTGATGGCATGGCTTTCGAATTAATGCGTAAAAAAGGCATTAAAACGGCGCTGATTACCTCGGAGGAAACGGAATTGGTTGCTCGCCGGGCGACGAAAATGAAAATGGATCACTTGTACCAAGGTCGAAAAGGCCAAGGGAAACTGGATGCCGTCATTAAGCTTTGTGAGAAAGAAGGCCTTGGGCTCGAGGAGGTAGGCTATGTCGGAGACGACATCAATTGCAGGGAAGCCCTGGAGTATGTCGGTTGGCCAGCTTGCCCCCGAGATGCGGAAGAAGAAATCAAAAACATCGCAGGTATTCGGGTATTAGAATCCCGAGGCGGAGAAGGGGTCATAAGAGAGTATTTCAATACCGTCCTGGCAGCTAACTAGTTGCCCCTGATAAACAATACTTCCAGCTACAAGCCACTGAAAATTA
>CAZXIX010000103.1:0-15194 GCA_964640855.1 uncultured Saprospiraceae bacterium | reverse complement strand
TTCTTTTTACTCATAAGTGTCTAAGTTAGTAGACACACTTTAATGAACAGTCTCTACACGAGCCCCCCCACCCAATCCCTCCGAAGCAGTTCCCCTTAGCCGTTTACAAGAAGGATACCTATGGTTTCTAAGCAACCACCTAGCTACCTAGAAGCCACCCAGCAGCCACCCAGAAACCACCTGGAGCAGCTACCTAGATCTCCACCTCCCCCGTCAAGCGCAGCTCCCGCGAAGAAACCCCCACCTGCACGGAATACGTCCCCCGCTCCAGCATCCAGCCGCCTTGCTCTTCATCCCAATAGCGCAGCTCCGAAACCGGGATCTGCATGTTCAGCTCCACCCTTTCGCCGGGGGCCAGCTCGGGCGTCTTGGCGAAGGCTTTCAACTCTTTCACCGGGCGATCGATGCGCGTATCGGGCTTGCCCACATACACCTGCACCACCTCCTTGCCGGACTGCTCCCCCGCATTCTGCACGCTCAAGCGCACGTCCAGGGTGTCGTTGGACAGGCTCACTTCCAGATCGGCATACTCGAAACTCGTGTAGGAAAGGCCGTAGCCAAAAGGATAGGATACCTCCAGCCCCTGCTTATCGAAATGCCGGTAGCCCACGTAGATGCCCTCCTCGTACAGCGTGTAGTCCTGATTCTCCACCTGCTCGGCTTCCGGGATCTCCTTACTGCGATCGGTAAAGATGTCCCACATGCTCATCGGCTTGCCCTCCAGCGGGAAGTTGGCATGGGACGCATGGTCCTCTATGTTCAGCGGGAAGGTCATCGGCAACTTGCCGCTGGGGTTGACCCGGCCCACAAGGATATCGGCCACCGAGTTGCCGCCTTCCTGCCCGCCCTGCCAGGCCAGCAGGATAGCGTCCGGCTGCTCCTTCCAGGAAGCCGTCTCGATCACCCCGCCGATGTTCAGCACCACCACCACCTTTTTACCCACGGCATGGAAGGCCTCGCAGATGTCGGTGATCATCTTCTGCTCCTTCTCCGAGAGCCGGAAGTCATCCTCCACCACCCGGTCGCCGCCCTCGCCGCTGTTGCGGCCGATGGTGATCAGGGCGATGTCGGCCTCGTCAGCACATGCCGACAGGAGTTCGGCCGTATGTTCCATCTCCGGCGGATCGTAGGGCTGGAACATGGCATTCATGCCGACCGGCTTGTCAAAGCCTTCCGGATTCGCCTCCCTGTGGGCTTCAAAAGCCTGCCGGGCGGTTTCGTTGATCTCGAAACCGGCATTCCGCAAACCTTCCTCCAGCGATACGGTGTAGGCTTCGTTCACATCGCCCGATCCGGTACCGCCGGCAATGAAATCGTAGGAGGTCACCCCGAAGAGAGCCGCATTCCGCGCCTCCCGGATGGGCAGCGTGTTGTCGTTCTTGAGCAGGACCATTCCCTCGGCGGCCGATTGCCGCGTGACCCGCGCGTGGGCCTCCAGATCGGGATCGTTGCCCGGCTTTTCCCCGTCCAGCTTGTTGGATTTCACGATCAGCTCCAGGATGCGCCGGGCCGAAGTATGGATGGCTTCGTCGCTCAATTCGCCCTTCTCCGCGGCTTTTTTCAAGGCCTTCCACTGGATGTTGGTACCCGGCTCCAGCAGATCGTTGCCGGCAGCGACCTGCGCGGGGGCATCGCTGCCGCCAAACCAGTCGGTCATGACCACGCCCTCAAATCCCCACTCGTCGCGCAGAATGTCCGTGAGCAGGTACTTACTCTCCGAAGTGTAGGTGCCGTTGACCTTATTGTAAGAGGACATGATCGTCCAGGGTTGCGACTTCTTCACGATGATCTCGAAACCCTTCAGGTAGATCTCCCGCATAGCCCGCTCGGAGACCCGCACGTCGTTCTTGAATCGATCCGTCTCCTGGTTGTTGGCCACATAGTGCTTGGGGCAAGCACCGACTTCGTTGGATTCCATCCCGTTGACCATGGCCGCGCCGATCTCGCCGGTCAACACCGGATCTTCGGAATAGTACTCAAAATTGCGGCCGCAGAGCGGGTGCCGGTGGATGTTTACTCCCGGGCCCAGGATGACGTCGATCCCGTATTCGGAGGCCTCTTCGCCCATGGCGTCGCCCACCTGCCGGACCAGCTCCTGGTTCCAGGTGGAAGCCAGCAAGGTACCGATGGGAAAAGCCGTGCAATAATAGGTGCGGTCCTCTCCGGGGCGCTTGGGCTGAATGCGCAATCCCGCCGGGCCGTCCGACAGATAGACCGGGGGGATACCCAGGCGGGGAGTCGGCACGATGGTACCGGCGGCACCAGGAATACCGCCTTCCGAACCGGAGCGCCCGATGGCCGAACCGAATCCCGATCCCTTCAGCAGGTGGATCTTTTCCTCCTGAGTCATCTGCGCCAACAGATCGGCCGCCCGCTCCTCCGTTGACCGGCGACTGTCCTCGTACACGTCCAGCTCGCCGTTCCCGTTGCGGTCCAGAAAGGTGTATCCGTCCACCGTTATCTCCTCGGGTTCGATTTTCCCGGCATAATCCTTTTCGAAATTCAGGTAGGTGTTGTTGACGTAGGTCCAGCCGGCAAATCCGGCGATGATGACCAGCGCGACCAGGGAGGCCAGCACGATCAATGCGATTTTCAAGCCCTTATTCATGATTCCTGTTTATATTTGTGGCACAATGTCACAAAAATAGTGAAGCGGACGGCAATGAGCCATTGACTTTTCCCCATGGACCTCAGGAATTTTCTCGAAAAAGGTGATGAATTTTATCTTCCCGACCTGTCGATCGATCTGGTCATCATCGGATATGCGGAAAGAGAGCTGAAGTGCCTGCTGCTGCAGGTGGGTGAAAAATGGCTCCTTCCGGGCGGCTACATCCAGCGGGAAGAATCCGTCGACGAGGCCGTCGGGCGGATATTGAAAGACCGCACGGCTTTGGAAAAGCCGCACCTGCGATTCTTGTCGGTTTTCGGGGATAAAGACCGGCAGTTCAGTTCGGAAATCAAGGAATCCATTGAGAGATCGGGGATCGCCTGGAAAAGCGATTACTGGCTGAACGACCGCTTTGTCACCCTGGCCTACTATTCCCTGGTGCACATACCGGACATGCAGCCCGCGGTGAAAAATTTTGACGAGGCCTTTGCCTGGTTTCCTTTCGACGCCCTGCCGGAGATGTGGATGGATCATCGCGCCATCGTCCGGGCGGCCCGGAAGCGACTCAAGGAAGACATCCAAAAGGATCCGGAAACCTACAACCTGCTTCCGGACCCTTTTACGATGCCCGAGCTCCACCAGTTGCACGAGGCCATCCTGGAGGAAAAACTGGACCGCAGCCGCTTTCAGAAAAAGATGCTCAGCTCCGGCCTGTTCGAGCGTTTACCCGCACGTAAAAGTGATGCTCCCGGTCGGAATCCCTACCAATACCGGGTAAAAGTCGCCGAACTGTCTGCCTCTTGAGCCTTCAGGCTTTCGAAATGCCCCGGACTGCATTTTTCAGGTCTTCCCGGAGCTCCCGAATAAAAGCGGCCGCCTTTTCGCCGTCTTCCTCCGAAAAGGAAGCCAGCTTCTGGTGCAGTTCCTGCAGCTTTTCGCCGGCATGCTCTTTCAATTCTTTCGCCTGCATTTTCACCCGGCGCAAGCTCAGGGAAGCGGCTACCAATCCGCTCCCCATCAAGAGGAAGGAAATGGCCAGCAGGGTCACGATCAGGGCGACGGCAAAGCCGGGATTGAGGATCAAGGCCACGCTCAAGGCGATGGTGGCGATGCCCAGCAAAAGGACCCAGATCCAGTTGCCCATCTTCATCCGGTTCATTTCGAGGCTCAAGGCGAAGGTCATGCCCCCGCGCAGCATCAGGGTAAAGGCAAAAAGCAGAATGAGGGTGCTTTGAGCGGCCCCCTGGTTGCGGAGCAAGGCGATCCCGATCAGCAGGTAGAGGGCACCGGCGGCTACGCCCCAGCCCCAGCCTTCGAGCTGCTTCCGGCTTTGGTAAGAAAAGAAAATGGAACTGACCCCATCGACGATCAGAATGATGGAAAACAGGAGGGCCAGCGTGACGAAGGTGATCCCCGGATTGACCAAAAAGTAAATTCCGGCCAGGATGTAAAGGATGCCAATGATCAGAAGGACCCACCAGTTTTTGATGGATTTGACGATTTGTTCTCCGAGCATGAGAAAACGGGTTTTGGTGATAGTACGGGCAAGCTAAGCCGAAAAGCTTATAAACCAAATAGTTGGATACGATTATTTTACATCTGGATTCAACCTGCGGCTACCTTCCGGTGGAAGAGCCACCGGACAAAAGCCCGGATACGGAGTCGCACATAAGGGAAAGTCCTGATTTTACTTTTGAGTCTGGATAAGGAATTCCCCCTCCGCAAGAGTAAGACTTCGAAGAGGGATAGATTCCCCAAATAGCCTTGAAGGGAAAGCTCCCCGGCCCGGGCTCGGGCAATGATCTTATTTTTCATTTCCGCATGATATCCGTCATTGAGTTTACCCGCCAGAAGGAATAACCTTCCCATGAATAGAGTTTAATAAGTCCCTATTTAAGCCATATTCTCTCTCCGAGAAAGTAAGCCCGGTTTTCCCTTCCTGAGATTCACTTCCCGAAAGCAGAAGCAGAGATTCAGTAACCATAAAACCAATGACCATGAAACCGTTTCTTACTTTTTGCCTCGCGTTAAGCGTGCATCTGCTGTTGGCTCAAACCGTTTCGTTCCAACCAAGTCCGGATGCTTCTGCACCCTTTCCTGGTGTGGAATCGGGTTCCGTAGCTTTCTCAGATGGAGATGGGGGTGAAGACCTTCTGATAACCGGATCAGAAACGGCCAAATTATATCGCAATGATCTACATGGGTTGGATCATCCTGGCTTAACCGGAGGGCTCCCAAAAGGCCAATTCGGCGTCGGTGCACAGACGGATGAAGTAACTCTCGCGACCTATTGGCGTTGGTCAGAAAAGTTTTATGGTTTTATTAACCTGGCCGACATCCGATGGATGGAAGACCCTTGCGGAGATAGCCATGTTTACACCGTCGGAGAAGCGACCGGAGCAATTGTCGAATACCAAATGGAATTTGGAGGCGCATTTAGCCAGTTAGTACTGCGTGGTATTGCGGACGCACCTGCACCGGTCGAAATAGAAGTATTCATTGACGGGCAGCTAAAGACTAAAACGGCCTTCGAAAAGGGAAGTGGATGCAATCAACTGGCTTTCGTTAAGATCCCGGACATTCCCTTTGGCACACATGCCATCGGGCTCCGTTTTGCCAATGACTTTTGGGATCCCGACCAGGGTATCGATCGAAATTTTTACCTGGATGCACTAATGGTCATAGAAACCGGGGAAGAAGGTATCCCCATTTATGTAGGTGAACAAATCCAATCCTGGGTCAGCCCAAACCCGACCGGCACCACTTTTATCCTGAAAGCAACCGACCGCCAAGGCAATAATAAAGCCCACCGTCGGCAACCCATCATTCCACGAGATGGGGACCGTTTCATAGGCCAGGAAGGGGCCACCTTAAGCGGAGCGATGGAATTGACCAACTGGAGGCAAGAAGGAGAATATTGGGTTCACGACGGCCCGGATGAGCTCCACAACGAAGTCTATCATGAAAATAGGTGCGAAGGCGATTTACCTTGTCATTACCCGGAAGACCTTTTCATGGACGACCGGTTTTGCCGGCAAGTGAATAACAAATCTGACCTGACTGCTTTTTCGGAGAGTCGAGATCCTACCTGGTATTGGGAGCGAGATGATCCCAATGACGACCGATTATGGGACGGCCAGGGAAACCGGAAGATCTACATTAAAGGAGATCCAACGGGACATAAATGGGAGATCAGCGTCACAGGTTATGCCTTCAGCGGCTTACGCATAGTCCCGCCTGAATGGCCTCCACAAATAGGTCAGGCTCCTACGGCTTTTCCGACCACGGATCCGGCAACCATCCCGGATAACATTACCATCCGTAATCTGATCATCGAAAAATTTGCCAATCCGGGTCAGTTCGGCGCCATTGGGTTCCAGGACCCGGGTGAAGGGTGGATTATTGAAGACAATGAAGTTCGCTGGAACCACGCGGCAGGTATTTTGGCTGGGTCCCATGCCCTCGTCAAGAACAATTACGTCCACGATAATGGTCAGATAGGCATCAAAGCCAGTCGAAATATTGCTCCGGTAATCGTTGAAGATGTGCTGATTGAAGGCAACCGGATCATCCAAAACGGGAAAGCTGAGATCGGATTCCAGTGGCTCTGGGAAGCCGGTGGCACAAAATTCACTAAGACCGACCGTCTGATCGTCCGAAATAATACAGTCCAAAAAAACCGGGGACCTGGTCTTTGGACAGATATTGATAACGTACAATCGATCATAGAATACAATCTGGTGGAAGACAACCTGGACAACGGGATTTTCCATGAAATAAGCTATGATGCTGTCATCCGACACAACACGGTCCGACGTAATGGAGGCCTGAAAAACGGGGCCGGCCGGGGACGGGCTATTTGCCCTTATGGCGACTTATATCACCATGCTCAAATTCAGGTCTCAACCTCCGAAAATGTAGAAGTGTACAACAATTGGGTAGAGACCGGGCCCGATATGAACGGGATCATCGTTCGCTATGATTACCGAGATGAAAAAGGGACGGGTAACCTATATAAAAGCAATAATGTCAGCGTTCATCACAACCAGATCCTGGTACCCGCAGACAACCCTTACGGTATTTCGGGTGGCTGGATCAATACCTGTAATTACAGTTCTTCCTGGCAACCCGTATCTCTATCCGAAAGTGGGCACCGATTCGATTATGACCAATATCGCCTGGGGAACCTGGAGGGTAATTATTGGATTTGGGAAAATGGTGATGGGCCCAACGAACGTCTGGATTTACCCGGATTCCAAGTCGTTAATCAGGAACTGAACGGTGGAAGTACGAATTCATTCGCTGGCAGTGAGGCCATTTACTTCAATGACGGCAGTGCCGGCTTTACCACAACCCTGGTACATCCTGTGATCCGTACCGAAGCTTCGCAGATAGATTTCAATTGGCCAGACGGGAGTCCCGATGTTAAAATAGGTTCGCGTATAGGTGGGGAAGAGAATAATTTTTCAGCCCGGTTTAGGGGGAGTCTAAATCCGTTGCTGACCGCCGGGGAAAATTCGGCCTCCTCTATGTTTCGGGTTACCTCAGACGACGGATTCCGTATCTGGATTCAGAGCCCCAAAGAGGTGCTGGTATACGAGGAGAAATGGGATGAAAATGCTCCCCAGGGAGGAACCACGAGTTTTGGTCCCGTCTCCCTTTCGCGGGGAAATAGCTACTTTTTCCGGCTGGAGTACTTTCACCGGGGCCCGGCATCCGAGAAAGATGCCTTATTGAAATGGGAATGGAAAAAAGGCGACGGTGCCTGGCAGGTCATTCCCGCTGAAGCCCTTGGTCCTCCGAAGGACATGCCGGTCTATGGCCTTCAGGGCTCTTACTACGACAGCCCCCAGGACGTTCAAACCGGAAACATCAAACTAGTTCGTCAGGATCAACAGATCAATTTCAATTGGGATCGATACGTTCCGGATCCGGCAATTAACGATGACGGTGACTTTGCCGTAATATGGAAAGGTAAGGTCCGTCCGCTATACGATGGAGATTATTACTTCTTCACCCGCTTCAACAGTGAATTCGAATCCATGACTTTTTGGATCGATCAGCCTTTTACCCGGGAAAGCACACAACGCTATCGAGTTAATGGTCTGAAGGCAGGTGAAATGTATGATTTGAAAATTGAGTATTCGAAAACCTCAGATGCCAAGCCTTCGATTGATGTGATGTTGGAATGGGAAAGCTTGAATGGCAAACAATATTTCCAGTTGGTTCCGTCCTATTGCCTTTACCCACCCGATTTCCCGGATGTACCTCAACAGACTCCGCCTACCTCCACTGAAAAGGGATTGCTGGCCAAATACCATAATATGAACTCTAAGTTTATTAATAGTTCATATTGGAAAGATTGGCCCGGCCCCAATGCCTATCCCAGCCCACTTCATCTCTTCTTCCTGCTGTGGGGGGATGTAGAAGGAAATGAATATGTGGAGTCGCCGGTTATCGATAAGGTCTCCAATATTAACTTCAACTGGCGAGCCAGTTCGCCCGATTACCGAATCGGTGCGGATTATTTCACAACCCAGTTTGTGGGTTACATTTCGCTGCCGGAGGGAGAAGAAGCCGGAATTCGGGAATTTCAGTGGAAGACTGACGATGGGGGTATTCTGGAAATAGGAATAGAAACGGTTGTAGATACCTGGACAGACCCAAATGGGACTACAAGTGGCCAAATCTTCATGGAGCCTCGTTATTCCTACCATTTCGAAGCCAAACACTTTGAGAGGGGAGGCGCCGCTTCGGCCAATGCAGTCCTTAAATGGAGGAAAATCCCGACGGTAAGGGACATTGAAGCCGAAGCATTTGAGGTGGTACCACCCAGTGCATTCGGTTTTCCAAGTGCGAATCAACCGCTCATTGAGGCCTTTATCCTCGTTCAGGATGGTATACCCATCCAGAGGCTTGCGCAGGGAAGCGAGCTATTGGAGGAAGATTTGGATGGTGTTCTGGATATTCTGGCACTACCCTACCCGGAACAGGTGGCTAAAGTCGAATTTGAGTTGGATGGAGAGTTGATCCGAACCAGTCAAACGGCGCCCTACCTGCTCATCGGAGAATCAGTAGCACCGAATAACTGGCCGCCTGATATCGGATCCCACGTCTTAAAGGCTACTCCCTACACCAGCACAGGGGAAGCCGGTATGCCCTTGAGCCTAAACTTCCAGGTTATTGTCACATCGATTGAAGAAGCCCTTGATGACTCCGGGTGGACGATTTTCCCCAACCCAACTTCGGGCTGGGTTCAGATCCGGTTGGCTGATCCCCTGGCTACAAAAACCGAAACCCTTATCCTTTTTAACTCGATGGGTCAAGAGGTATTGAATTATCCGCCTTTGGGTGAAAGGGTAATCGAGCTGGATCTGTCACCACTTCCTACAGGTATTTACCTCATTCAATTGCAAGCTGCCGGATCCAAGCGGACCAAGCGGTTGGTCGTGCATTAAGGGGAAGTTTTCCTACCAGCAGGTATGCGATTGATCGCGTGCCTGCTGGTTTGACTGTTATTCCAAAAACCAGGCCGCATTTCCCATGCAGTTATATCAAAAAACTATTCTCCTATCCTCTATTCCCTCAACACCAACCTAATCCCAGCTCCTCAGCCCCAACAACCTCTCCCCCAGCTCCGTCAAGGCTGCCGTTTCGTATTTCGTCTGCTCCCAGCGGCGGGGATCCCCCGGGAAGGCGTAGCCCTCCGGCGCAATCCGGTGCTTCCAGGAGTTGATCCGCCATTGGCGGAGTTCTTCGTTCTCCTCCTGGGCCGGCATCATGGAAATGTATTGGGCGATGCGAACTTTGTCCTTCGAGCGGTTCGGCCGGATGCCGTGGGGCTCCAGGCTGTTGAAAATGAGCAGGTCGCCCGTTTCCAAAGGCACCTTCACGATCTTGTCTTCCAGGCCCGAAATGTCCGGTTGGAAATAGTCGCGGTCCTCCGGTTGGGTCTTTTTCCACTGGTCGTAATTCCGGTACAACCACGGGATGCATTGAAAACCGCCCATCTCCGGGTCGGTCTGGTCGGACAAGGCCAGCACGCCCTGTACGTTCACCGGCCAGGTATCCGGATTGTAGTCCCAATGGATAAACCCACGGTATTCGAAGCCCGGCCGCATCGGAAAATTCAGATTGGCCCGGTCGATCGTCACCCAGAGTTTTTGGGTGCCCCAGATGTCCACGAAAGCCTCATATACGCGGGGCCACTGCCGGTTGTTCCACAAATGCTGGTGGTTGTACACCTCCACCATGCCGGTACCGACCAGCTCTTTCATCTCCATTTC
Source organism: uncultured Saprospiraceae bacterium (assembly GCA_964640855.1). Classification (GTDB taxonomy): domain Bacteria; phylum Bacteroidota; class Bacteroidia; order Chitinophagales; family Saprospiraceae; genus JAJDFU01. Next base: position 5,300 of record CAZXIX010000103.1, on the reverse strand, counting down.
CGCTCTCGGATGCGTGTACCAGGTGGACGGATCATCCGGGTCCTTTTCTTCGAATTCCCACAAGAAAGCGACCGTAGCCTCGGCCTGTTCCCTCGGCACAGCCTTTTTCACGACCACATAACCGTTTTCGATCCAGAAATCCCACTGCTCCTCCGTCAGCACCCGCAGCGGCTGACCATTAGAGCGATCGTTCAACTCGAGCCGGCTGCTTTTGGCTGTAGAAGGATTGCCCGGGATCTCCTTATGCTCGTTTTGGGGCATATCGTAGTTGGCCATAAAAAGAGGTTTCTCAAAAGATAAAGCTTTTACCCCAATGTTACCCTGAGAAAGGGAATCCGGGTTTTTCCGGAATTCGGATCTCCGCGGCGCTCCGACCCGATACCGCCATATCCACCCGCGCCCTTGTATTCCCTAAAGGGAAGGCCTGCCCGCAGTTCCGAAAAACTCGCCCAAATACCCGATACCCTGGCGAAGCGGATCATACTTTTTCCAGGATTTGAATTTTCCACCCGCTTGTCAGGATCTCCGCTGCGCTCCGACCCGATACCTGATACCCCGATACCCAATGGACCCACTCAACTACTTTCCCACTCAACTACTCAACCCATTTCCCCCCCACTCTCCGTTTTCGGAAATCCTTCTATTTTTAGCCAATTGCTTAAATGAATCCAAAACTTTCATGAGAATCCATTTTCTTTTTGCCCTCCTGCTGGGATTTACCTTTCCCGCATTCAGCCAACACAACCTCATTCCCGCCCCTGTCCAGTTTGAAGCCGGCGCGGGTGCCTTCGAATTTGAGTTCAATCTCCCCCTTTTCCTGAAGGGAGATAACGACCAACTGGCGGCTCTGCTCGATCCTTTCCAGCGATTTCTGGCCAAACGGGGCATCCAGACCCAGGAAGCGACCTCCTCCGAAAACGCCCTGACCATCGAACTGCTGGAAACCGCCATGCCCGAACTCCAGGAGGAAGGACATCGCCTCCAGGTACGGCAAGACGGCATTTCCCTCTGGGCCAATCAGCCGGCCGGTATTTTCAACGGCCTCCAGACCCTCAGGCAACTGATGCCCGTCGAAATAGAGTCTCCCGATCCCCTTGCCGGGTCCGTCTCTATTCCCACCTGCTCTATTCTGGATTACCCCCGCTTCGGCTGGCGCGGCATCATGCTCGACGTAAGCCGCCATTTCTTTCCCGTAGAGGACGTCAAGGCTTTCATCGATCAAATGGCCCAGTACAAGTTCAATGTGTTCCACTGGCACCTCACCGACGACGAAGGCTGGCGCATCGAGATCAAATCATTGCCCAAACTCACGGAGGTAGGCGCCTGGCGAGTAGAGCGATTCGGGCGATTCGGCGAAAGCCGGCCCTATCCCAAAAAAGGCGAAAAGGCGACCTACGGCGGCTTCTACACGCAAGACGAGATCCGCGAAGTCGTTCAGTACGCTCAGGAGCGCAACATCACCATCGTACCCGAGATCGACGTGCCCGGCCACAGCATGGCGGCCCTGGCCGCTTACCCGGAACTCTCCACCCAAAAAGAACCCAAATTCGTGAACCCGGGATCCAAGTTTGCCGAATGGCACGGCGACGGCACCTTTACCATGCTGATCGAAAACACCCTCAACCCGGCCGACGAGAAGGTTTATGAATTCCTCGATCAGGTATTCACCGAGGTGGCCGAGCTTTTCCCGGGCGAATACATCCACATGGGAGGCGACGAGTGCTATCATGGATTCTGGGAAGAGGATCCCGAAGTACAGGCTTTCATGAAAGAGAACGACATTGAGAACAGTCACGAACTCCAATCTTATTTCGTCAAGCGGGTCGAGAAGATCATCCGCTCAAAAGGCAAAAAGATGATCGGCTGGGACGAAATCCTGGAGGGCGGACTGGCCGAAGGAGCGGCCGTCATGAGCTGGCGAGGCATGAAAGGCGGTATAGAGGCCGCCCAGAAAGGCCATCCGGTCGTCATGAGTCCCACGACCTACGCCTACCTGGATTATACCCAGGGCGACCCCAGCCTGGAGAACAAAATCTATGCCGATCTGAGCCTTCGGAAAACCTACAGCTTCGAGCCCGTGCCGCGCGAAGTGGAGAATACCGAACTCATTCTCGGCGGACAGGGCAATCTGTGGACCGAGGTCATCCCCAATCTGCCTTTTGCCTTTTACATGACCTATCCCAGGGCCTTTGCCCTGGCAGAAACCTTCTGGAGCCCGCAAGAGAAAAAGGACTGGGAAAGTTTCATCGCCCGCACCGAGGCCCATTTCGAACGTTTCGACGCCTCCGGCACCAGCATCAGCAAAGCCGTTTACGACCCGATCGTCAAAGTTACCGATGTAGGAGTAGGATTGATGGTGCAATTGACCAACCCCCTACCGGATACGGAAATCTACTACACGATCGACAATACCTATCCGGTTCGGTTCGGAAAGAAATACAGCGAACCTTTTCAATTGCCGGAGGGAGACCTGAGCCTTCGTTGTCAGGTCTTCCGCAATGGAGAGCCGCTGGGTCGTATGCTCCTGATCCCCAGGGACGATCTCGTGAAAAGAGCCCGATGAATCCCAGCTTCCGAACGGCTATGGAGTAACCAGAGTGGAGGAGGGTAAAAGGCGCGATGGGATTGGGAAAAATATCGTGACACCTAAACCTCCATTCGGCCATGGAGCAAGAACGTCCTTATGCCCTGATCACCGGCGCCTCCTCGGGCATCGGCTGGCACATCAGTTTGGAGTTGGCGGCACGCAACTACTCGCTGGTGGCCGTCAGCAACCAAGCCGACGGACTGAATCGGCTGAAAGAGCAGGTCGAAAGAGATTTTCAGGTCGAGGTGGTTACCCTGAATACAGACCTGGCCGTGCCGGGAGCCGCTCAGTGGGTTTTTGAATTTTGCGAGAAAAGAGGTCTTGAGATCCAGGTCCTGGTCAACAATGCCGGGGTCTTGATCTTCGGCGAGGTGATCCGGGTCCCGGAGGAAGAAGTCCGGCGCATCTTCCAGCTTCATGTTGTCACCCTGGCCGAACTTTGCCGGTGCTTTGCTGCCGGAATGGCCGACCGCCGGAAAGGTTACATACTGAATGTTGCCTCTACCTCAGCCGTTATGCCCTACCCCGTCATTTCACTTTACGGTCCCAGCAAAACCTTCATCCGAGCATTTACCCGCGCCCTTCGATTCGAAACCCGGGCCCGGGGGATAGGCGTCACCTGCCTGCTCCCGGGCGCCACGGCCACACCGATCTACGACGACAAAAACGTCAACGTGCCTTTGGCCAAAAAACTGGGCGTGATGGTACCGCCCGAACGGGTCGCCCGCCGGGGAGTCAAGGCCTTGTTCGCCAAAAGGGCCGAATGCATTCCCGGGATAATCAATACCCTCATCGTTAGACTATTGCCCTGGGTTCCCTATTTTGTCGTGTACCGGATCTACCGGTTGGCCAAATCGCGAACCTCCAAGCCTGGACCATGAAAAACCTGCTTCTTCCCTGTTTGATCGCCCTGACTTTTCCCGGCTTTTCTCAGGCGCCGCCTCTTCTGACCACGGGTCCGGAAAACGGATCGCTGGTGGTGGCCGGAGGCGGAAAACTGGGCGAGGAGATCCTGAATCAATTTATCGAACTGGCCGGCGGGCCGGATGCTCACATCGTGGTTGTTCCCACTGCCTCCGGACGAGATTCTTACGACGAACAGGACCCCAGCATACAGATTTTCCGGGAAGCCGGAGCCACCCGACTTACGCTTTTTCATACCGGGGACCGGGCAGAGGCAGATTCCGAATCCTTTACCCGCCCTCTGGAAACGGCCGATGGGATCTGGTTCGGCGGCGGCCGCCAATGGCGCCTGGTAGACGCCTATCAGGGAACCCGTACAGAAAAGTTATTCCACAAAGTTCTCGAACGCGGCGGAGTGATCGGCGGATCTTCGGCCGGCGCGACCATACAGGGCTCTTATCTGGCCCGCGGCGATACCCGCAACAACCAGATTATGATGGGCGATCACGAAGAAGGGTTTGGCTTCATCCATAATATCGCCATCGATCAGCACTTGTTGGCCCGGAACCGGCAATTCGATATGTTCACCATCCTGGAAGAGCGCCCGGAACTTCTGGGCATCGGGCTGGATGAGAACACCGCCATTGTCGTGCAGGGCAACACCTTTGAAGTGATCGGGGCCAGCTACGTGGCGATCTACGACGGCGATTTCTGGTCGCGCGAAGGAAGCCGGCTGAAAAACCTGCCCCCGCCCGACCGGCGCTTTTACCTGCTCCGGAAAGGAGATCGCTACGATATGGAGCGGCGGGAGATCATACGGGAATGAGTAGTGGAATGCCATCAAGTTCACCCATCACTAAGCCAGAATTGATGAGAATAATTTTGCTTTTATCCAGCTTGATGTTAACCCTTCAAATCGCTATGGCCCAAACCACAAATACCCATTCGCTGCCCTATCGCTACCTCCCCGAATACCCGGAAAGTTATGCACCCGGCAACCTGATCGCAAGAAGCATCGACGGACTGGGATTCCGCTATTATTGGGCCACCGAAGGGCTCAGGCCAAAAGACCTTGCTTTCGCTCCTTCCAGGGGCGCCCGCATCAGCCTGCAGACGCTCGAACACATCTACTCGCTCACGCAGACCATTCTCAACGTCGTGGAGGACAAACCCAATGTCCGCCCGGCCCCGGATCCGGAGCTCCCGTTCGCAGAGCTGAGGGCCAAAACCCTGCACATGTTGAAACAGGCCAGTGAAAAAATAGCCGGAAAAACAGAAAAAGAGGTCGCCAACCTGTCCATCGCCTTTCAGCGCGAGAATGAATACTACGTTTATCCCGTCTGGAACCTCCTCAACGGGCAGTTGGCCGATGCCCTCACGCATGTGGGCCAGGTGGTTTCCTTCCGCCGAACCTCCGGCAACCCCCAGCCTGCGGGCGTAGATGTTTTTCAGGGCATCAAGCGAGAATAAACCGGCCGGGCCTTATCTTCCGGAAACGCCAATCGCCATCCCATGAGAAAGATCTTCGCGCTGCTGGTTCTTTTGACCCTCTTATCGTTTCCCGGCCAAACGCAGGATTCGGATGTACTTTATCAATCGGAAAGTCTGGTGATCAGATCCCTGTCTGCTTCCGTTTACGTTCACACCTCCTACCTGCATACCGAAGCCTACGGCCAGGTTGCCTGCAACGGCATGATCTTCATAGACCAGGGGGAGGCTGCGGTCTTCGATACCCCGAATTACGACTCGGTCTCCACGGAACTCATCCGCTGGATCCAAAGGTAGGATAGCCTCATCCCCGTAAGCAGGT
>CAZXIX010000102.1:0-15302 GCA_964640855.1 uncultured Saprospiraceae bacterium | reverse complement strand
TAGAATACATGCCTGTCACGCATGGGGTCGCGGGTTCGAGTCCCGTCCGGACCGCCAAAAGCCTTGTAAACCTTTGGTTTATAAGGCTTTTTATTTTCTCGCACCCGCTCCAGGTGAGGCCTTCCACGTAATCTACGAGTAGCATTACTTCTCCGGGAAACTTTCTCGGCATAAGCTGGAAGGCAAGGTCCCGACCCCAGGTAGGGCAATCTAACCTGACTCCTCCATCCTGCTCTCATCTCCATATCCCCTTCAGGCCTTCTTCCATGCCCTTCCCCTTGGCACACCTAAACGGAACATCCCGCTAATAGACAGTTACAAATTTATTACATATATTAAATGCCGCTTTAGACCCGAAACCATGAATATTCTGATTCAGTGGAGCTTGTTCCTGGTCCTCGCCCTTGCCTCCAGCGCCTGACCCGAAAGTATGGCGGAGACCCCAAAAGCTGGAATCAGGTCGCTTCCTTCCTGTTGAAAAAATCCGATAAGAAATTCTACAACGATCCGGTGGTCGAACACGGCTACTGCAGGGGGACCGAACCCGTATCCTACGTAAAGTTCATCCTGAACCGCTACAAGTTCTACCAGAAACTCATCCCGGATGAGCAGTCCTGAAAGAACCAATTAAACACTATGTTTACAACCTCTCTTCTTCATCCGCGGGCCCATCCTCACGGGTAGAAAGGCCATCCATAAAAATTCCTTACTCAAGACCAAAAAGGAATATATATCCGCAGATATTCTGAATTAGGTGCCTATATTTAATTCAGGAACGGTAAGTCATTATAAGGCCGAGGTCGGAAGTCAAACGTCACGGCCTGCACCTAATCCCAAAACCAACAATGACCATCCTAATCCCCATAGCCTTCATTGCGCTCACGGCTTTTCTCCTTACCCGGAAGCTGTATCCTCAGGCCGTTTTGTTTTTCATCGGCCTGGCGATGCTCATCTGCTCGCTGTTTCTCTATGGCGAGGGCATCGATATGTTCTCCCCGACGGGATCGCCTTTCTTTGACCTTTTCGGATTGATCACCGAGATCTTCGCCAGCAAGCTAAGCGGCGTAGGCCTGATGATCATGGCCATAGGCGGTTTCGTCACCGTGATGGACGAAATCGGGGCGAGTAAAGCCCTGGTCCGCATCTCCCTGGCCCCGATCCGGGCACTCAGCAAGACGCCCTACATCGCTTCCGTGTTTTTGATCCCCATCGGGCAGTTTCTCTTCATGTGCACCCCCTCTGCGACCGGTTTGGGACTGCTGCTCATGGCATCTGTATATCCTTTATTGATCAAACTGGGAATCAGCCGACTCTCTGCCGTTTCGGTCATCACGGCTACCACCGTATTCGATCTGGGGCCGGCTTCGGCCAATTCCAACCAGGCAGCCGAAATCGTGAACATGTCGGCGGTTGATTATTTCCTTTCCTATCAGCTCCCGACGGTCATCCCGCTTACGGCCTTGCTGATGTTGGTTTTCTACGTGATCAATAAAAGGGCAGACAGGAAATCTGCAGAGCAACCCCAAACGGAATTCTGCCTGCGGTGGAGGGAAAATCGGATGCTGCAGAGGGAGAAAAAGAACTGGCTCCCAACCTCTTTGCTATTTTGCCCGTATTCCCGCTGATCTTGCTGATCGTTTTTTCGGAATTCTTCCAGCTTTTTTCACCTCCGATCCGGCTGGTGACCACCACTGCCATCATCTTCTCCTTTTTTGTCGCGCTGATCTTCGAATCGATCCGAAGAAAAAGTTTCGGGCCGGCCTTTGACCTCTTTAAGGTATTCTGGAAGGGGATGGCCAAAGTTTTTTCTTCCGTTGTCACCCTGATCATTGCCGCCGAATTTTTTGCTTCGGGGCTGATCCAACTGGGCTTCATTGCCGACCTGGTATCCATTACCAAATCCATGGGAGCCGGGATGGACGGCGTCACAACGGTCATGACCAGCTTGATCTACGGATCTTCCTTTTTATTAGGCAGCGGAAATGCCTCGTTCTTTGCCTTCAGTCCGCTCACGCCCGACATCGCCATGCAGGTAGGGGGCGAAGCGGTGGATATGGTGCTCCCGATGCAGCTGGCTTCCAGCCTGGGCCGGGCGATTTCGCCCATTGCCGGGGTCATCATTGCCACTTCCGAGCTGGCCGGGCTCACGTCGTTTCAGCTGGCCCGAAGAAATTTGGTCCCATTGTCGCTTTTATTTATTGCCTTAATCTTTTTAACCCTCTTTACCTGACATGTTTACCCTGATCCAGAACGCCAATCTCTACACGCCCGATCCGGTCGGAACCAAGGATATACTGATCGTCGGCGAAAAGATCGTACAGATTGATGATAAAATCTCCCTCACAGGTGTCCCCTTGCAGCAGGTGGATGCAGGCGGAAAGATCGTCACCCCCGGGCTGATCGATCAACACATCCACATCACCGGTGCCGGCGGGAAATACAGTTTCATGTCGATGACGCCCGAGATCATGCTGGGCGAACTGATCCGGGTGGGCAACACGACCGTCATGGGACTTCTGGGCACCGATGGCAGCGCCCGAAGCCTGAAGACACTTTATGCCAAGGTCAAGGCGCTGGAGCAAGAGGGCATCACGGCTTATATGCTGACCAGTTATTTCAACGTGCCACCGCTTACCTTTCTGGAAACGGTACAGGATGATATGGTATTCATCGACAAGGTGATCGGTTGCAAGATCGCCGTCAGCGAAGAGCGGGGATCTTTCCCTATGGCCAATGAATTCTTGAAGATCCTCAAGCAGGTCCTCGTAGGGGGCATGATCTCCGGTAAGGGAGGCATTCTGCATATCCACCTGGGTGCCCTGAGCACAGGGATGCAGCCGGTGCTGGAATTGGTAACCTGATACGAATTCCCGATTCAGCACATTTCTCCTACCCACTGTATCCGGACTAAAAAATTATTTGATGAATCCCTGGAATTTGCGCGTCTGGGGGGTATGATCGACATTTCCACCGGAGGTACCCAATACACCGCTCCCCACAAGGCGGTACTCTACGCCCTGGAACAAGGTATCCCCATGGAGCGCATGACGTTCTCCAGCGACGGCAATGCCGGCATCGGCATTACCAACGAAAAGGGGGAATTGATCGGATTCAAAAAAGCACCCATCCATCGGAACCTCGAGGAAGTAGCCCTCCTCGCCAGGACCGGAGAGGTAGAACTGGGCGAAGCCCTGAAACTGGTCACCCGCAACCCGGCCCACAATCTGAAGCTCCCCCACAAGGGATCGGTGCAGGTAGGCATGGACGCCGATCTTTGCTTTTTTGACGAGGAGCTGAAATTGCTGGATGTTTTCGCCCGGGGACAACACATGATGAAAGATGGCGAGCTATTGAAAAAAGGAAGTTTTGAACTCACATGATCCGGCTATGAAAAAGCGCCACCTGATCCTCTTTCTCATTCTGGCTGCCGGTTTTCTGTATTCCGGCCGGCTGGAGGCCCAGGCCCGTCCCAAGGGCGCCAAGGTGGAAAAGTACCTGCCCGGAGAAGGTGTTCGTATCAGCACGCTGGACGGTTATTTCAGATTCCGGTTTCAAGCCGGGGTGCAGTCCTACATCGAGCTGCGGAATTACAACCAAGTGGTAGACACCCGATTCCGGGTGCGGCGGGCTCGTATCGCGCTTTCCGGAGACGATGCCAAACGCCGCATTTCCTATCGGCTCCGGCTGGATTTTCGGGTGGGCAGCGGCAATAACCCCGACGAACTCAACAATGGAACCTTGCTCGATGCCTTTGTCCGTTGGCGGGCTACGGACGTTTTTTCCTTTACGGTCGGCCAGCGAAGCCTGTTTTCTGATAACCGCGGGCTGCGAATCAACTCGGATTACCTGAGCTTCATCGAACGCAGCCGGGTTACCTCCGCCTTCGCCGCCATTCGGGATTTTGGGCTCTTCATCGAAGGCAGGCACAGCCTGGGGAACGTGATGCGCCTGAAATCGGCCATCGAGATCACCAGCGGGGACGGAGCCAATGCCTTTCTCCGAAATTATGGGGGATTGAAGTACGGAGTCCGCCTGGACTGGCTTCCCTTCGGATATTTCCGATCCTTCGGGGAGTTCCGGATGCATGATCTGGTTTTTGAATATACACCCAAGCTATCCTTCGGTCTGAATTTCAGTTACAACGACGGCATGAGCAGCCGGAGAGGCCGTAATAGCGGAGCCCTCCTTTACCTGAATGACGATAACGAATTCAGTTTGCCGGACTACACCAAGTTTGGCATCGATCTTCTGTTCAAATACCGGGGATTGAACATCCTGGCAGAATACCAGAGGACCTGGGCGAGCGTCCCGACCGACATCACCCAGAGGATCCGGGATGACGGTAGTATTTCCCGAAACTTCCCCGGCGGGGTTGACGCTTACGTCAAAGGCAGGATGATGTTGGGCTCGGCTTTTAACGTCCAGGCCGGATACACTTTCATCCGCCGGTTCAGCCTGGACCTGCGCTACACGCACCTGACGGCCGATGCGCAATCCTTTCTGAACAACGGGAAATTCTACAGCCGCCCCAACTACTATTCGGTGGCCGTCTCGAAATACCTTGCCTCCGACTCCTTCAAGTTCCAGGCTGAGGCTACCTACATCGAAACCTCCGACCTGTCAGAAGATAAAGACAGCAACCCATTAAACGGAGAACCGGAATGGATTTACCGGTTTCTGGTACAATTCAATTTCTGATGAGAAGAACGGCGCTAATCGGCTGGTTGATACTGGGTGGGATCATGGTCCTTCGGGCGCAGGTGTCCCTGCAAGTGGAACGCTCCTTTTTCCCGGATGTGGAACTGGATCCAACTACCCCGGCTCTGCAAAAGAACAAAGGCTTCACCCAATACCGGGAATTGATCGCCTTCCTGGAAACCCTGCAAGCCGAAAAGCCGGACTGGATACAGATCGAGTACATCGGCACCACGGAAAAAGGAAAGCCGGTGCCTATGGTCATTCTGAAAAAACCCGGATCCACTGAAAAGATCCGGGTGTGGTTTCAGGGCGGCCTCCACGGCAACGAACCCGCCAGTACGGAGGGCTTACTCTACCTGATGGAAAAAATCGTGCGGGACCAGAGCTTTGAGCCCCTTTTCAACACCCTCGAACTGGCCATCGTGCCGGTCGCCAATCCAGACGGGTTTGAGCATCAAAAACGAGAAGCCGCCAATGGTCTCGACCTCAACCGGGACCAGACCAAATTCGCTCATCCGGAGAGCTTTTATCTCAAGAAGGCCTTCTGCGATTACAATCCGCATTTTGCGGTAGATTTTCATGAATACCGCCCCTATCGGAGGGATTTCATGCGATTCGGAAAAACCGGAGCCACTACCTCCACGGATGCCTACTTCCTCCTCACTGGGAACCTGAATGTGCCGGAACCCATTCGCAACTACCTTTACCAGGTTGTTTATCCCGATGCCAGCCGGCACCTGAATGATCTGGGATTGCGGACGGGGATTTACAACACTACCTTCCAGGAGTTCGGCAAACTCTACTTCTCCCTTGGGGCTGCCAGCCCGCGCTCCTCGGCCACTTCCTACGCGCTAAGCAACTGCATCGGCCTGCTGATGGAGATCCGAGGGGTAGGGTTGGGAAGAGAGCATTTTCAGCGAAGGGTATTCACCATTTATACCCTGGCGAAGTTTTACCTGGAATTGGCGGAGCAGGATGCGGATCAGATCAAGGCTATACTTAAGGAGAGCGCCGCCATCACCGCAGACCGGGACAAGGATATTGTCGTGGTGAGTTCCCGTCCGAAAGAGCCTTTTGACTGGCCGCACATCGATCTACACACCCAGCGCCTGGCTACTACCCGGGTTTTGGCCCGCAATGGTTTAAATGCCCAGGCACGACTGGAGCGGGAAAAACCGGTGGCCTATCTTTTGCCATCGGATCAAGTGGAAGTGATCCGCAGATTGCAAGTGCTGGGCATCCGGATGGAAGAAAGAAATTCACCCAGCAGCCTGGAGGTCGAGCAGTATCGGCTCGTGGATGCCTGGGAATCGCCCGACCGCTGGGAAGGGATCCATCAACTGAACCTGACCACCCGGCTGGAGAGATCGGAAGTGCCATTCCCGCAGGGCTATTATTACATCCCTACCCGCCAGGAGAACGCGGCTCTGCTTTTTGAAACCCTCGAGCCCGAAGCCGTCAATTCCATGTTCCGGTACCGGGTTTTCCGGACCGAAATAGGAGATATTTTGCCCATTTACCGATACCACGGTGAGCCTTTAAATTGATTCCGACCCATCCAGACAAGCCTGAAATCATGAGATCCACTCTTTTCTTCCTCTTGCTGCTGGCCCCCATGCACCCGCTCCTTTCTCAGGTCGAGTTCGAATCCGAGATGGAAACCGGGTATGAGGACGACAATATATACCTGGATGATTCGACCTATCTCCGGGAGACCCGCTCTTCAATCGATTATCAGATCGGCCAAGGTGTGACCTTCAGTTTGGAGGAAGGGAACTACACCTTCAACCTGGGAGGATTCATCCAACCTTATGTCCGGCATGAATTTCTGGGCAATCAACAGGACCTCAGCATATTTCGCGTACAGCGCGGGCGGGCCGAATTCCGTGCCCGGGCGGTACAAGAAGGGCTTTCCTTTCTGCTTTCGGCGGAGTTTGTGGACAATATCTCTCTGATGGATGCCTGGATCGGATGGTCCAACGAGTTTATCTTCATATCGTTCGGTCAAAAGCAGGTATTCACCAACAACCGGGAAATGATCAACCCGGACAACAACCTAAGCCTTCCGCTGCGAAGCCTGCTGAGCCGGGAATTCAGCCGAACCGGCCGGGAATTCGGCCTCTTTGTGGAAGGGACGATCGGGAAGGCCTTCCAGATCAAACCCAAGCTGGCCATTACCTCCGGTGACGGTCGCAACTCTTTCGGGCGGCTTTCCGACGATCCGGACAACGGAGGGCTCAAATACGGCGGCCGACTGGACATTCTTCCCCTCGGAGCTTTTACCCGGGACGGCGAACTTTACGTGGCCGACCTCTACCGGGAGCCTGCGCCCAAGCTGATCGTGGGGGCGGCCTACAGCTTCAACAACGGAGCCAGCGATGCGGTAGGTGAAGGTCACGGCACCTTCCTTACACTGGACGAAGAGGGCAATGAAAAATTTCCGGATTATCACCAGTTCTATGCCGATATTCTGTTTAAATGGGCCGGATTTTCCCTGCTCGCAGAATTTGCCAACGGTTTCGTCACGACCAACGAGGTCCTCTTCGACCCGAATTTACCCACTGACGGCCTCTTTTCGCCTCAATATGCCACGCGCCTGGCCATGGGAAATGCCTTCAATATCCAGGCAAGCTACTTCACGCCCATCAACCTTTCCGTGGATCTCCGGTTTTCCACCATCCATCCGGAATTCGAGGACGAACAGGAATCCGTGCTGCTCCATACCAACAAATACACCGCCGGTATTTCCTACTACGCGGTTCAAAACGCCCTTAAGATCCAGCTTTCCGGCTCTTACCAGGATTTCAATTTCAATGCGATCAACGATCAGGACAACAGCCGTTTTTTGCTCAATCTGCTTGCTCAGCTGACCTTCTAAAAGACCGATCATGAAAAGGATCTCGTTTTATTTTCTCCTCGCATCCTTGCTGGTGCTTTCGACCTGCGAATCGGATATAGTAGAGCCGCCGGAAAGTTCCATCCCCGACCTGCCCGATCGTTTTTATCCGCCGGATCAGATCTTCGGCTTCGACCTTTTCGCCTTGGGGATCGGGGAAATGGACCTGGATTCCATACCGGGAGACACCTTGTACTATATAGAGCCCAACAGCACTCAAGTGAGAGGTACCCTGGATCTGGATCTGAAGAAAAGAGGTTCTGACATCAGCAATCCGGATTTCATCCTTTCTCCGGAAAAGCTGACCAACCTGGACGGGCTACAGTTTTTCGTCAACCTGGAAAGCATGGCCCTGGCTTCCAACAACATCACGAACCTGCCACTGGATTCGCTTCAAAGACTCAAGACCCTGAGCATGAGTTTCAACCGACTCAAAAATCTGGTCGTGACCGGAAACCCGGCCCTGGAAAGCCTTCAATACACCGCCAGCTCCCAATCCAATCCCAACACCGAACGGGTAAGCGAAATTGATCTGACCCAAAATCCGGCCTTACGGGTTTTGAGCCTCCCTTCTCATATGATCGTGACGACCGATGTTTCCCGGAACGTTGCGCTGGAAGAGATCAATCTGGAAGGAAATCCGGGACCTGACGGAGACCCCAATACGCCGGATATCGAAATCGATTCCTTCATTTACGATCAGATCGCCCCGGATAAACGCCTGGGCGTTATTCGCGAGGGCTCGGGCGAGGGACCACCCCCGCCCGGAGACGATCGCTTTTATCCGCCGGACCAAGTCTTCGGTTTCGACCTGCATGCCCTGGGCATAGGCGAGATGGACACAGACTCCATCCCGGGCGATACGCTTTATTACATCGAGCCCGAAAGCCCTGCGGTGACCGGCACCACGGCTCTGGACCTCAAAAAGCGGGGTTCCGACATCAACAATCCGGATTTCATCCTTTCGCCGGAAAAACTGACCAATCTCGATGGACTGCAGTTTTTTACGAACCTGGAAGACATCTCCCTGACCTCCAACAACATCACCAATCTGCCGCTTTCCGGCAACCCAAATCTGACCAGCCTTTCCCTGACCTTCAACCGGGTCGGAAACCTGGATGTAAGCATGAACCCCTTGCTGGAAACCCTGAACTACGGCTCCAGCAGCCAGGCCGACCCCGCCACCGAACGGATTGTAACCATCGATCTTACCCAAAACACGGCCCTGAAGGTGCTGGTACTCAAGGATCACCAGATCGAGTCCATCGATGTGTCTCAAAATACGGCCCTGGAAGAGATCGACCTGAGCGGCAATCCCGGCCCGGACGGCGACCCGGAAACTCCGGATATCGTGATACCGGCAGAGATCTATGATCAGATCGATCCGGAAAAACGAATGGGCGTGACCCGCGGAGAAGATATGCCGGAAGGAAACAACCGCTTTTACCCACCGGATCAGGTATTCGGATTTGATTTGCACGCTTTGGGCCTTGCCGAAATGGATACCGACTCCATCCCGGGAGATACGCTTTATTACATCGATACCACCAGTACGGCCGTTTTGACCAAGACCCTGCTGGATGTCAAAAAACGCGCATCGGACATCGAAGACCCCAATTTCATCCTTTCCCCCGTCAAGCTGACCAATCTGGACGGCATCCAGTTTTTTCCGGCCCTGGTGGAGTTGTCCATGACCTCCAATGAGGTTACCTCCCTGGATCTTTCCAGGAATACCGAGCTGGTGACCCTGTCGATGAGTTTTAATTTGGTCGGGACACTGGATATCAGCCAGAATACGAAGTTGGAAACCTTGCTGTACAGAGGGAGCGGCAATGCCGACCCGGATACGCAGAAACTTTCTTCCATCGACTTATCCAACAATACGGCTCTGAAGCGCCTCGAGTTGCGAGATCATAATATCGAAACCCTCGACTTATCCAATAATCTGGCTTTAGAGAATTTGGACATGAGAGGTAACCCGGGCCCCGACGGAGGCGGAATCAACATCCCCCAGGATGTTTGCGATCGAATTGGGGATGTTTCCGGCGTAAATTGCGTCAATTAGCAAAACGCTGTATTTCGGTTACAAAAATTGCTTACAGTGCTTTCCATCCGAGTATCCTATTTCTGCGGTCTGGTTTTGGCTGCCTGGCTTTGCCTCGGTTGGTTAAGTCTCGCGGCCCAGCCGCAGGAAGTAGGTAGTTCCAAGTTTGTGGTAAAGATCAATGGAAACAGCCTGAAAATTCCCTATTTCAGCAATTTTGCCATCGATCAATCCCGCGAGGACATCAAAAAAGTGATCCTTACGATCCACGGAACGAACCGGGATGCAGACGATTACATTGACAACCTGGAGGAAGCAGCCAGTCTGCGCCCCGAAGAATCGGATTCCACCCTGATCATCGCTCCCCAGTTTTTGACGGAGGAAGACATCGAATCCTTCGGTCTGGACGCAGAGCACCTCTATTGGTCGAGTGGAGGCTGGCGGGCAGGCTCCCTTTCCCAAAGCTCAAGCTCCCATCCCCGCCCGGAGCGTATTTCTTCTTTTGCCGTCATGGACTCGTTGATCCTCCGCCTGGCCAACATCTTCCCCAATCTACAGTATTGGGTCTTTGCCGGCCATTCGGCGGGCGGGCAGTTCAGCAACCGGTATTCTGCATCCAGCCCCATGGAGAATATCCTTTGTGAAGACTTCGGCATAAGCACCCGATTCCTCGTTGCCAATCCCAGCTCCTATGTATATCTGGACGATCGGCGAAGGCTTGGAAATTCGGTAGATCAATTTGAAAGCTACACCGGAAATTGCACGGCTTTCAACGAATGGAGCTATGGTCTTGAGGCCTTACCCGCCTACCCGGCACAGGCAGGTAAGGATTCTATCATCGCCCGATTGGCCCGCCGGGAGATCATATATTTACTGGGGCAGGTAGATAACAATCCGAATTCACCTTCTCTGGATAAATCCTGCCAGGCAAATCTGCAAGTCGAACACCGATTGGAGAGGGGGTCCATCTATTTTAAATACCTGAAACAGTTTTTTGGGGCCGATCAATCTCCCCTCCAGCAAATCGACACAGTCCCCTTCGTCGGACACAGCGATCGGGTCATGTACACTTCCGACATCGGTTTATTCTATCTATTCGAAAATAATCCCCGATCCTCCTGCGACGCCATCACGAGCACCGAAGAACCCATAACCCGGCCGAATGTCAGAGTGTATCCCATCCCGGCTGCGGAATACCTCACGATATCCACCTTTGGGCTTCCGGGCCGATTGACCCTCTATGCCCTGGATGGGGGCCGTATTCTTGAGACTCCCGCGAGGGGCTCTGCCATTCGTCTCGACCTGACGGGCATTCCGGCAGGAGTATACATCCTGGAATTCCGGTCCCTTACAACGCTCTCCCGGCAAAAAGTGCTGATCCGATAGGATTTCTTCGGGTCTTTTCATGCCATTTCGCCCGGGACCGTGCCGAACAGCACAAATCTGCGGTCGCCCTGTTTCTATTCTTGTCGGGCAGCATTTCACGGTCCGAGATTACTTCACCAAATCACTTGTATGATCCGAGACCACGTCAGCCCCGAGAAAATAAAGGAGGAAAGCCACGTGCCTGTGAATGCCAAACGTACTTTCGAGCGCATACTCCGGGATCAGATCGATGAAAGCAACAGGGAATACCAGCGGAGCAACCGGAGTCTTTTTCTTTCCGGCCTGACAGCAGGACTGGATCTGGGTTTCAGCCTGTTGGTCATGTCCATTCTGTACGCCCTTTTCTCTGACCAGGTTTCGGCCAGTTCACTTCAGGTGATCATTGCCATGGGTTATTCGGTAGGCTTCATTTTCGTGGTGCTGGGCGGATCGGTCCTTTTCACAGAGCATACCACCCTTGCGGTTTTGCCGGTGCTTGACGGCCGCAACAGCCTGGCGGACCTGGCCCGGGTCTGGACCATCATTTACGGAGGGAACCTTCTGGGGGGCTACCTTTTCGGGGGCGCTTTTGCCTGGCTCGGGCCGGCTCTTGAAGTTACAACTGCCGATGCGCTCATTCACCTGGCCGAAAAAACGATGGGCAGCAGCAGCCTGCTCATTTTGGGGAGCGCCACGCTGGCCGGTTGGCTAATGGGCCTGTTGTCCTGGATGGTAACTTCTACCCGTGACACCATCAGCGAATTATTCATTATCATCATCATCACCGGTGTGATCGGCCTGGGAGGCTTCCACCACAGCATCGTAGGCTCCACCGAACTCTTTACGGGCATGCTGATCTCGGAGGACATAAACCCGCTCGACTACCTGCGGGTGCAGGGATTGGCCACCCTGGGAAATATTCTGGGCGGCGTTTTCTTCGTAGGTATCCTGAAATTCCAGGTAGCCAAGGACGAAAAACCGCCGGAAGATTGATCTCCGGCATTCAAAACCGAATCTGCAGGGTAGGGCCCGGCTTCGTTACATCTTCGAGCTTCACATCCGGCTTTTTGTATTTCTTGGGCACATTCTCCCAGCCTTCGTACACCTGGCCGTCGAAATAGTATCGCTCGATCGGGGCCATCTGCAGGTGGGAGTTTTCCCCGCTACCCAGCATGTAATCCCGTACGGGAGGGAGCTCGCCAGCAGGACTGTCGGCATGCACCAGCTCAAGTCGCCCGTCTCCATCTACATCTGCACGGATCCAATTGAGCTCAAGGATCCGGTTGTAGCTGCCGTCCCGGATCATTTCCTGTATCCCCTCGTTGAACCGCTCGATGATAAATGCGGCCCTATCGTGGTCTTTGCGCAGGGCAAAGTGCAGGCCGCGCCGGATCACGGGGGTGGCCCCGATGGCGAGATACCGGCTGGTTTCTTCCGGCTGATAGGTCATCAGGTATTGAATGAGAAGCTCATCTACCAGAATATAATCCAGTTCGCCCTGCAGCATCTTATCCAGGTTTTCCTGATCGCTCTGTCCCGGGATCAGATTCATCTCTTGCACCTCGGCCAGTTTTTCTCCGTAGGCATAGTGGCCCACGATCCCGATCGTCTTCCCCTCCAGATTGGAAAAATCCGCTACATCGACCGGGCTTCCTTTCCGGCCGACCAGGATCAGCCGGTTTTCCAGATAAGGCGCCGAAAAAAGCAGGTACGCTTCCCGCCCGGGATCTTTCCACAAGGCTGCACTGCCGTCGTAGATCTCATCGCGGATGCCTTCCGTCAAATCGCCGGACTCAATGATCTTGGTCTGTTCCCGGATTTGGGATCGGCTCAAGGCTTCGCGAACCAGCGCGTTTGCAATGGCTTTTTCACCTTTCACATTGGTGAACGGAGGCCACACATCAGAAGCCAGGCGAATCATAATATCCCCTTGGGAAAACCCGATCATGGGGTATAGCAGGATCAGGAAAATCAGCTTTTTCATGTTCGGCTCGTTTATACAGTGGAAAGGTAAGCCTTTTGCAAACTTAAGGCAGCGGATGAATAGGGGTCCCTGCTAATTTCCAGTTCATAACCGACTCTGCCTTTTTAGTCGAAAAAAGTCTTTTGACCGCCGGGCAAAGGTTAAATTGTAACAAAACACAAAATCATCATCATGCCTTTTGATCAAAATTGGAAAGACGCCTGGGAAAAGCGCTGGGCGGAATGGAAAGAGGATCTCGAAAAGCTGCAAAAGCAGTTTCAGAGCGGCACCAAGGATGCCGAAAAAACCTTTCAGGAACAAAAGATCCGCTTCCAGAAATGGCTCGAAGAACAGCGGGACGAATTCAAGGACGTAGGAGAGGAAGCCCAAGAAGAGTGGACGGAATTCCGCACTGCCTTCGATAAATTGATCAACAAAATTTCCAACACCGCGGAAGAAGACACGCAAAAAGCGGAAGAGGAAATTTCAGATCACATCGAAAAACTGCATTCTGAAGCGGAAAACCTGGAGGACAATGCCCGGGAGAAGCAGCAGACTTTGCTGGACTCTTTCACCGACACCATGTCCCGCTGGCAAGCTCAGCTCAAAGCAGCCGCGCTCAACATCCAAACCGAATCTTCCGATGAGTTTGAGGAGTGGCGCAAAGAAGCTCGGGAAAACTTCGAAAAAATGAAAGAAAGGGCGGAAAAACTCGCCCAGGATTCATCCGGCGAATGGAAAGAACTTCGTTCGGACGTAGCCGATGTCCTGGAGAAGTTCGCAACCAAGTTGCGGTCCAAACCCTCCGACGAAGACCAGGCCTAGACCGTGCCAAGGAAGCAGCAGGCCTCTTCCGCCCGGGCTTCCCATGTATGGAACCCTTCCGGCGACTGGCCCGGATCATGTTAATTAGCCTCCCATTGAACGGGAGTTCAGGCAGTCGCGTTTTAATTATGACCTCGATCTCGAAAATTATGCATGGGAAGCTGCAAATATGGCTACTCTTTGTTTTTCTACAGCTTTTTGCCTGCTGGCTTCCGGCCCAGGAGCCCAACCTGGATGTCGTCAGAGGATTTGACCGCAATACGCTGGATATGCCTGCCAACGAAGCGATCGGTATGATCATACAGGCAGACAACTTGGTGAAAAAAGCCCGCTATGAGGATGCCATCATGCTTCTGGATCGGGCTGTCGCGGAGCATCCTCAATTCGCGGACGGTTATTTGAAAAGAGGCATTGTCAAATACCGCACGGGGCGGGAGAGAGAGGCACAGGAGGATTTCCGGAAAGCTTCCCAGTTAAACCCCTATCTGATCGACCTGTACGGCATCAATGGTTCGGAGGGGCGGAGCAAACTCCTGGCCTTTGACCATCGGGATTGGGTGCCGGAGTACGCACTTCCCGAAACGGTTTCCTTTTATTACGATTGGCTTTTCCACGAATTTGGCCGCTGTCTGGAGCCGGAGCAAGCCGGCCCCTGGTGTTCCCTGCAAGAGGAAATCTCCCAGACGCTCAGTTATCTGGCCGAAGCGGATCTGGACAGCGCCACCTTATTCCTGCAATCCCTGCCCAATCTGGATGCCTCCTCCGCCTTGCTGGACCTCATGGGAATCATTGCCTTCGAACGCGGAGACTACAACCAGGCCCTGGATTACCACCTGAGCGCAGAAGCCAAAGAAGAGGCTCCGCCCATGGTTTTCTTTAACCTAAGCCGGACTTATCTGGCCATGGAACGACCGGATGAAGCGTTGGAAGCCATTGAGACCGGCCTGAGACTGCATCCGGAATTCGGGCCCGCCTACAAGAAGAGGGCTTTGCTGCATAGTTTTTTGGGAAATTCCGAGCGCGCTATATCGGATTACCAAAAGCTCGATCAGCTGGGCGCTGCCGAATCCGAGCAGATGCGAGTAAGCCAGGCTGTCAACAAGAAATTGAACGGTGAGCTCGCTGAGGCTCTCCGGGAATTGAATGCGATCATAGATCAGCAGGCCGCTCCCGATGCGGATCTGCATTGTTTAAGAGGAAACATCCTTTTCATCCTCGGGGAGGCTGCAGAGGTGCAAGCAGACTATTCTACCGCTCTCCGATGGGGCGACCCCAAGCCGGAGATCTACTTCAATCGGGGTTTGTCCCATTTGTTGCAAAATTCCAGGGCCAACGGATGTTTCGATCTTCAGACTGCCGTAGATCGAGGGTACGAAGCAGGGGCTCGGGTCCTGCAAGAGTTTTGCAGCTATTGACCGGAAATTTCTACTGCTGCCTGAAAATAGCCGGGAAAAAAGCCTTCGCTTGGGTCCCTCAACCTATCTGAGCCAAAACCACAAACGAGTGATCCC
>CAZXIX010000101.1:0-15772 GCA_964640855.1 uncultured Saprospiraceae bacterium | reverse complement strand
GTTCGCTCCGGCAATGACCGACAAGGCGGTCGCCAGATCTTCGGCCGCGTGCCCCAGCAGCCCGATCTGATCCAGAGATGATCCGTAGGCGATCAGCCCGTGTCGCGATATGCGGCCATAGGTCGGCTTGAGGCCCTGCACCCCGCAGAAGGCGGCCGGTTGGCGGACCGAGCCCCCCGTATCCGAGCCCAGCGAGATGTGGCAGGTGCCCGCCGCAACCGCCGCCGCGGAACCGCCCGAGGAGCCCCCGGGCACGTAACCCGGGAAGCCGGGGTTTTGAGCAGGCCCGAAAGCCGAGAACTCGTTGGCAGAGCCCATGGCAAACTCGTCGCAATTCACCCGCCCGATGATCAGGGCATCCGCAGCGATCAGCCGCTCCACCGCCGTCGCCGAGTAAGGGCTGACGTAACCTTCCAACATCCTCGAACCGGCGCTGACGCGGTGCCCCGCATAACAGATCACGTCTTTCAGGGAAACGACCATGCCGAACAAGGCCCCCAGAGGTTCCTCCCCTTCTTTCCTTTTTTGGTCCAGGGATGTTGCCCGTTCCAAAACCTCCTCCTCATAAACCTCCAGGAAGATGTTCGCCGCTTCCCGTTCCCGAATGCGATCCAGGAATTGCCGGACGACCTCCAGGCAGGTCAGCTCCCCGGAGAGTAAGGCTTCACGTTGGCGGACATAGGTCGGAAAATCCATGGCTGAGGGGTTTACGGGTATGCGTCTGAAAAAGATTGCAGATAGTGGGAAATTGAGATTTTTTTCAAATGAGGCGCTATAATCAATCTTAGCCTTGATTAAGGGAGACTTTTGGGCATCCAATCCGAGCCCAAAAGAACCTATTGCAACCCCAAACCAGCTTGCCGGCCAGGGCAGGGGTGTTATTCGGATATTCCCCGAAACCGGTCCATCAATTCATCGACGCTCACCTTTTCCTGATCCCCGCTTTGCATGTTCTTGAGACTCAATTGGCTGGATGCCATCTCTTCCTCTCCGATCAAAAGCACATAGGGGACGCCACGGGCATCGGCATATTTCATCTGCTTTTTCAGCTTGACCGGCTCCGGATAAAGTTCGGCCACCACGCCCTCCCCTCTCAACCGATTCAGCAACGGAAAAGCATAAGCGTGGGACCTGTCGTCAAAGGCGATGATCAGGAGTTGCAGGGTGGCCGTATCCACGTCCTGAAAACGATCCAGCTCTTCCAGTACGTCGTAGATCCGCTCCGCACCGAAGGAAACGCCAACCCCCGGCAGGTTTTTCAACCCAAAAACGCCGGTCAGATCATCGTAGCGTCCTCCGCCCCCCAGGCTCCCCATTCGAATATCGGGCAGCCGGTCGGCGTCCAGTACCACCTCGAAAATACAGCCGGTATAATAAGAAAGGCCCCGCGCCAGCGTCGGATCGAAAAGCACTTGATTCTTGGTAGGAGCCACCGAATCCAGGTATTGGAAAACCGTTCTGAGATCCTCGACCCCCGGATTCCCCTCCAGTGCCTGGGCCAGCGCATCCAGTTCTGTCCTTCCCAGCAGGTCCAGGATCTTTTGGATGGAATCTTCCTGAAAGCCCCGATCCTGCAATTCTTGCCGCACTCCTTCGATGCCGACCTTGTCCCATTTATCGATGGCCGTGGTCATTTCCGTGAACAGGTCTCCCGCTCCGGCCGCTTCGGCAATGCCGGCCAGCACCTTCCGGTGATTGATGCGGATGATGACGGGCAGATTGAGCCTGGAGAAAGCGGCGTCGTAGATCTGGGCCAGTTCGGCCTCGTACATCAGAGAAGAAGAGCCCACAACGTCCACGTCGCATTGGTAAAATTCCTGATACCTCCCCTTGGCCGGCCGGTCGGCCCTCCAGACCGGCTGGATCTGATAACGCTTGAAGGGGAAGGCGATCTCGTGCTGGTTCATGACCACGTAGCGCGCAAAAGGTACAGTCAGGTCGTACCGCAGGCCCCGCCGGCTGATCGATGGGATCACCTTTTTTGAATCCCGGGCCGTCAGGGCTTCCTCGTCCGCTTTGGCCAGAAAATCACCGTTGTTGAGTACCTTAAACAGCAGCTGATCCCCCTCATCTCCGTATTTACCGGTGAGCGTAGCCAGGGCTTCCATCGTCGGCGTTTCGATCGGCTGGAAACCGTAGCGGATGAAAACCTCCTTGATCGTTTGGAAAATGTACTCCCTGCGTCTGACTTCTTTGGGGCCGAAATCGCGGGTTCCTTTTAATATGGCTGGTTTCATATCCGAAATAGAATTGGATTCGGGCGAATGACGCCCGCTGCGGTTGGGTAACCGAAATTTTCATGCCCTAAATGGCGGAACTGAACTGCTTCAGGAACCGGACGTCGTTCTCGAAAAGCAGACGGATATCGTTGATCCGGTATTGGAACAAAGCCTGCCGTTCGATTCCCATGCCGAAAGCAAAGCCGGAGTATTTCTCCGGATCGATGCCACAATTGGACAGGACGGCGGGATCCACCATGCCGCAGCCCATGATCTCCAGCCAACCGGTTCCCTTGGTCATCCGGTAATCCACCTCATTGTTCAACCCCCAGTATACATCCACCTCAGCGCTGGGTTCGGTAAAGGGAAAATAAGAGGGCCGGAGCCGGATCTTGACATCTTTGCCGTACATCTCCTGGGCATAATGATAGATGGTCTGCCGCATATCCGCGAAGGACACCCCTTCATCCACGTACAAGCCTTCTACCTGATGAAACTGGCAGTGGGAGCGCGCCGAGATGGTCTCGTTCCGGTAAACCCGGCCCGGGGCGATGATCCGGATCGGCGGTTTCTGACTCGTCATGACCCGGGCCTGCACCGAAGAGGTGTGGGTCCGCAAGAGTAAATTGGAGTCGTCTTTGAGGTAAAACGTATCCTGCATGTCCCGGGCGGGGTGGTCCTCCGGGGTGTTCATAGCGGAAAAGTTGTGCCAGTCGTCTTCGATCTCCCGCTCCTCGGCTACGACGAAACCGATCCGTTCGAAAATGCGGACGATCCGGTTGAGCGTGATGGCAATGGGGTGGCGAGCCCCCAGCTCCAGGGGCTCCGCAGGAGCCGTCAGGTCGATCTGGGCTATTTCTTTTTCCTCTTCCTGGCCGGCCAGATCGTCTTTCAGCTCCTGGTATTTGATTTCCGCCTTTTGCTTGAGCTCATTAACCAGTTGGCCAAACTCCTTTTTCTGCTCGTTCGGCACGTTGCGGATCTCGGAAAAAAGAGACTTGATCACATTCTTAGACCCCAGGTACCGGATCCGGAACTGCTCTAATTCTTCCGTGCTGGCGGGCGCCGCTTCGATCACCTCCTCCAGCGTTTCTTTCACCTTGTCGAAAATCTTGTTGGCCATAACAGTCGAACTTATGCGGGATCAAAAGTAGGAAATGCTGACCCAAAGTGCCAGTTCCTTTTACGTGGGGATTCCCGCTGCTACCCATTTCTTTCTTCGAACCGCCTTCCGGGCGATTTCGTTCTGGCACGATAATAAAAGCCGGCCAATACTCCCCAGGCAAAACCGCCAATATGCGCCCAGTAAGCAATTCCGGTACTGCTCTCGCTCAGGTCCAGGGAGGCGATCCCGCTCATGGTCTGCCCGGCCGCCCAAAACAGCAGAAACAGATAGGCCGGGATTCGGAAAAAGAAAATGATCAGGAAAAAGAACATCATCCGGACCCGGCTCTTCGGAAACATCACCAGGTAGGTGCCCATGACAGCGGAAATAGCGCCACTGGCCCCGACCGTCGGGATGGTGCTTCCCCAATTGAAATAAGCGTGTACCAGATAGGCCGCTATGCCCCCGATCAGGTAATACAAAGCAAAGGAAATATTGCCGATGGTCGACTCAATGTTATCGGCAAAGATCCAGAGAAACAGCATGTTTCCCAGCAAATGCCAGATGCTTCCATGCAGAAACATGGACGTCAGTACCGAGATCAGATTCTCGCCCGCCGCCGTCTGGGCAGGGATGGCGCCGTATTGGGCAATGAAGCTGTCCATGAGGCCCTGCTGGTAAAGGGAATACTGGTAGACGTAGACCAGCACATTGATCAGAATGAAGGCATAACTGAAGTAAGGAAAGAAGCCCCCCTTCACCTGATCATCACCTATGGGGATAAGCATATCGGGAAATGTAAATCGTTTTTAAATGGTTGTCCAGGGTCAAAATGTCATCTTGCACCGCTAATGTCAACAAAAAAAGAAGAATGAAAGCCAATAGGGGACAAAGCCTTTCCCCGCTCCCGTTATGCGCCCCCGAAAAAAGGCTGAAATCAAGCCGGTTGGCTACATTTGAAAACAGTTAACGCTCCCGATAAATGATGCGCTTCCTGACCGGCCTGCTCATACTGGGCACCTTTTTCTCCTCCCGCGCCCAGAGCGGTACGGGGGAGGAAGCCCGCTATGGGTTCGAGTGGATAGAGTCCGGGCAGGCGTATTACCGGTTTCGCCTGGGGCGCGACGGGATCTTCCGCCTTTATTTCGACGAACTGGTGAGAGCCGGCATTCCCGCAGAAAGCATTCCGGCTGGCCAATTCCGTCTGTACGCCATGGGGGAGGAAGTGCGCCTCTACACTTCTACGGACGGCAGCCTGCAGGCGGGAGACTATCTGGAGTTCATTGGGCACAAAAACCGGGGCGAACTGGACCGCAGCCTGTACCCCAACCCCGAAACGGACCCCCTAAACCCCGACTTCAGTCTTTTCTCGGATTCTCTGACCTATTTTCTGACCTGGTCCGACCAGCCCGGAGGAGGATTGCGGTTTAGCGACCGGGAGCGGGATTCCGTGGCCGGTGCCCAGACGATACAGGTTGAAGCCTTGCAGGTATTCGGGGAAAACCTGGCGGTACGAAGGCAGAGCAGCGCCCGGCTGGCCTACCGCTTCAGCACCTTTGAGACGGGAGAAGGGTTTGGCAAGCTTTGGGACGGGGAAGAACTGTCCGTTCCCTTACCGGCGGAGGCCGAAGGTGAAATCCGCCTCATCTTGCGCTGGGCCGGTACAGACGAACTCAGCGGAGCGGAGATCTTCCTCAACGGGACAGCCATCGGAAGTTTTCCGGAAAGCCCCGTCCTGCAAGTACGGGAAGACACTTTCAACCTCTCTCTGGGTCCGGATCCCTCGCCGATCCTTTTGCGGTTTTCGCCGGAGGCGGAACGGAAGATATTTATCCCCAGCATCCGACTCCGATTCAACCTGCCGGCCGTGCTTGCGCAGCGGGACAGCCTGTCATTTGAACAGGAAGGAAATTCCCGGGATCGGGTCATCCGCTGGACCCGGCCCGAGGCGGACTGGGTCTTCCTGGATGCCGGCAGCGGATCCCGATGGCGGATCCCTTCCGACCTGGATTTGGCGAATATCCGATTCCCGGGCCGGGAAAAGGCTGGAAAAATATGGGCCGCCACGGTGGATCGGGGCATCGAGCGGGTATCGAACCTGGAAAGGACCGTAATCCTTTCGCCGGAGGCCTATGCCGGAGACTACCTGATCTTTTCGCCCCGCAACTGGCTCCGGGAAGGAGGAGCCGCCGAGCAATACGCCCGCTACCGGGCATCTTCGGAAGGAGGCGCATTCGAAGTAGGGCGGATTGCCGTGGAAGACCTCTACGCTACCTTCGGCTACGGGATCGAACAACACCCCATTGCCTTCCGCAACCTCACCCGCTACCTGGAGGCCCGGGGCAACAGCCCCCAATATGCCCTGTTGATCGGAAAGGGACTGACCCTCAATCTCGCCCGGGAGGAAGGCTCGGCCTTGCGAGCAAGAAACCGGGTCCCCACCTTTGGCTTTCCCGGTTCGGATAACCTCCTTTTCGGTAGTGAGGCGCGTCCGGAAGGGCTGTTTCCGGTGGGGCGCATCGCCGCGGAATCGGAATCCGAAGTGCTGGCCTACCTGAAAAAAGTTGAGTCGTTTGAAGCCGGTCTCCGGGCCGAACGAACGACTGCCAACCATTTGTGGCGAAAAAGGGCCGTTCATCTGGCGGGCGGGGATGCCGGCACCCGCGAGCACGAAACCTTCAAGGGCTATCTGGGCAGACTGGCCGATGAGATCAACGACAGCCCCGCCGGAGGGAAGGCGCGCGTGTTTGGAAAATCGGAGGAGGAACCGCTCGGCCAATCCGTTTCGCAACAGGTCGTGGCTCAACTGGAAGCCGGAGCCGGTATCAAGATGTACCTCGGGCACGGAGGGGTCGTCAATACCGATTTCGGCCTGGACAACCCGGACTTTTTCGATTTGGAGCCTCGCTACCCCCTGACTTTCTCCCTGGGCTGTTATTCGGGTAATCTGTTTACCGAAGTGAAAAGTCTGAGTGAGCAATTCGTGTTGGCCCCGGATAAGGGCAGTCTGCAG
This sequence comes from uncultured Saprospiraceae bacterium, assembly GCA_964640855.1. Lineage (GTDB taxonomy): Bacteria > Bacteroidota > Bacteroidia > Chitinophagales > Saprospiraceae > JAJDFU01. Next base: position 9,435 of record CAZXIX010000101.1, on the reverse strand, counting down.
TACATAGCCTCTACGGACGTCGCTTCGGCAGCCAATCTGTATTTTTTTGCCCGTACCTACTACCAGTTGCTGGGCTCCGATTTTTTTGCTCGCGGACAGGGGGACCTCATGCAGGCGGTCCGCAAGAAGCTGTTCGAGGAAGGCACCATCGGGTTTACGGCCATGGGGCAACTGATCTCCTTCCACGGGGATCCTGCGCTGCGGCTGCATGCGGCGGCGGGCCCCGACTACAGCCCCGATCCCGGCTCTTTTTCCCTGCTCAGTCAAAACATCAGCACCCGCACCGACAGCCTGGTTTTTCGGCTTACCCTCGCCAACCTGGGGCAGCAACCCGATACCGTCTGGCTGCCCTTCCACCTCATCCATTCCCTTCCGAATGGCGAAGAAAAGGTGTATCGCGACTCGATCCGATTCTACGGACCCACGGTCGACATCCAGCGTTCCCTTCCGCTTCAAAACCCGCCTTCCGGCATCCACCGCCTGAATGTACTTTTGGATCCCGATAATCGGATCCGGGAATTTCCCGAACCCGGCGGAGAATCCAATAACGACCTCCGACTCCCGGGCAGCGAAGCCGGCATCCCTTTTCTGGTCCAGGAAGCGCTGGCCCAGGCCGGCTGGCCGGCCGATTTCGGCATCGTCGGCAGCCCCCCGGACAGCCTGATCGCCCGGGCGCCCGCCGGCTCGCCCGTGCTGTGGGAACTGGACACCAGTCTGGCCTTCAACAGTTCCTTTCGAAAAAGTACCCGTACCAACAGCTCCGGTACCCTTCACGCCTGGCAGCCGGAGCTGAACTGGGAGGCGGAGAAGGTCTATTATTGGCGCGTAGCCGTCGAAAGTCCGCCGCAGCCGCCGGCCTGGGACGTACAGTCGTTCGTATATCTGCCGGGCGAAGAGCCGGGCTGGAATCAATCCCATTTCGGGCAATTCCTGCAAACGGGCCTCCCTTCCTTGCAAGCCGATACGACCAACCAACGCTTTTTGAACCCCACCCGCCAAAACAGCGTCGTGGTGCAATCGGTGGCCCGACAGGGCAACGGCACCCGATCCCGGATCCTGATCAATAACGAGCGGGTCTTCAACTTTGTATCCAACCAACCGGCCCTGGCGGTTCGCTATCTCGACACCCTCACCGGACGCCTGAACGGAGGGCGCTCCTTCAATCTGACCCGCGAGGATCAGCGCAGCGCTTGCCGGGACTATCTGCGGCAGCCGCCGCCGCCCGGAAACCTGACGCTCATCCTGACCATTTATATTGACGGCAGGCCCCTGGATCCGGCCGTCTGGGTCTCCGATCGCGAAACATTCGGCGAAACCGTCCCGGAAGTACTGGGCGAACTGGGAAGCGGCCTGGCCCGCCAAATGGACAGCACCGGCCTTGATCCCTACCTGCTGATCCTGGAAGGAGATCAGGTTTGGGCTGAAAAGATCGGCGGCCAGGAGGTCTTCAGCGTGAGTCACCTTTTCTTCCTCGACATCCCGGAACCGGAAGCCTCGACCCGATCCGTCGTGTTGGGCCCTTTTCAGAAGTGGATAAAAGCCGACTCCGGGATCCGTCCGGGAAGCGATTCGCTGGATCTGGCCCTGATCGGCCCGGAAAGCTCCATCCGGGTACCCATGGAATCCGGTAAAGCCGTTCTCCTTTCCGAAGGGGATGAATTCCAGGGCCGCCCCCTGCAGTTTCAGCTATATACCCGGGACACGCTGAAGAGGACCTTTCCCGGGATCCACTACTGGCGCGTTCATTACCAACCGCTGCCCGACCTGGCTGCCCATCGCATCCAACTGGAGCAGGATACCTTTTTCCAGGGCGAACCGCTCGAGCTGACCTTCTCCTTCTTCAACCTGACGGAAAGTACCGTCGATACGGTCCCTTTACAGTTTACCTTTACCGGCCCCGATAACCTCCGCTTCCTTTTCCGGGATACGGTCTTTGATCTGGAGGGACTCCGTTTCGGGAATCAACTCCTCAACCGGTCGACGGCGGACTGGCCGGCGGGAGCCTGGCAGGTTCGCGCAGCTCTATTCCCCGAAAGGAATCCGGAAGAGAGGGACCCGGGAAACAACCTGGCGGAGGCTTCCTTTTTCCTGAAACAGGACCAGACCGCTCCCGTCTTGCGAGTGACCTTCGACGGCAGGACGATCCTGCATGGCGATCTGATTTCCGCCCGCCCCCTCATTCAGGTTCGGCTGGTGGATGAAAGCCCTTACCTACCCCTGCAGGATACCAGCCTTTTTCAGATCCGGCTCACCTTACCCGACGGGACCGCCCGTTCCTTCGGACCTTCCGACCCGGCATACCGGTTCAGGGGGGCGGAGGTAGGCAAACAGAATCAGGCCGTTGTCGAACTCGAGCCCGTTCTGGAGCAAAGCGGCACCTACACCCTCCGGATCACCGCGCAGGATCGCACCGGAAATCCGGCCGGCCGACTGCCCTATGAGATCCAGTTTGAGGTGGAGACCGAATCGCGCCTATCCCATCTGCTGCCCTATCCCAATCCCTTCTCCACGGCCACGCGTTTTCAATACACGCTGACGGGTGATGCTCCGCCTTCGGATTTTATCTTACAGATCATGACCATTTCGGGAGAGATTGTGAGGGAAGTGGACGAGCTGGAATTCGGTCCTATGCGGGTGGGCACCCATCTATCCGAATTTGTCTGGGACGGTACCGATCAATTTGGGGACAAACTGGCCAATGGGGTGTATTTGTACCGGGTGTTGACGCGCGATCAGCAGGGGGATGCGTTTCAGCCTTACAGCAACCCGGCCATCGACCGTTATTTCAAAAACGGGATCGGGAAAGTGGTCATCCTCCGCTAGGCGATCCGGGTAGAGAATAAGATCCGGAGAAATATTTTTGAAGAACGGGCCTGAGTTTCTGGAATTGCTTTTCCCAGGTGAAGGGTTGCACTTCTTTACGGCGGGGACCCAGCCGGACGGGCTGCCCGGCTTCCCATTGGCGGAAATAACGGGCCAGGCTTTCCTGGAAGCGAAGCGCATCTCCCGTTCGCCGGCTGAAAAAAAGCTCTCCCGCACCGCTATCGGCAAACAGCTTTTCCAGCTCCGGGTCTACCGGGCCGTCGACCCAGCCCAACACCGGATTTCCCGCCAGCAGGTACTCGAAAAATTTTCCGGTCAGTATCCCTTTTTGGGCATCGGAAGACCAGCTCAAAAACAGATTGACCTCCGCCGCTTGCTGAAAGGCGAGGGATTGGCTGTGCGGCACCCGGTCGTGCCATACGCCAAAGGGCGCCAAGCCAGCCTTCGCCAGGGCCCAGGCCCAATTTTTCTTGTCGTTCCCTGCATACCGCAGGCAAAAACGGGAGGGCTCCAGGGAATTTTCTTCTACCCAAGCCCGGATTTGATCCAGGATCGGGCCCAGGTCCAGCAGGCCGGGGTACAGGGTTCCCGTATAATTGAGGGTGAAGGGTCTTGCTCCGGAGATCTCCTCCGGCAGGTAGCCCGAGGGATCCATTCCGTTCCGGATCACCCGTTTTTGGGGGTGATCCAACTTTTGGGCCAGCCCTTCGGAAACCGTGACAAGGATGTCGGCCTGCCGGAGAAGCCTCTGCATGAAGCGATGGTGAGCCCGGGGAAATACGGGAGCCAGGAGTCCTTGATCGAGGGGAAGGTCGCGAAAGTCAACCACCCAGACCAGATGGGGGAAGCGTTCTTTCAGTCGAAGACCGATGAGAAGATCGGCCATGGGCCCGAAAGAGGAATAGACCACCCGGATCTTCCGCTGCCGGATCAAGCGGACTGCCTCCCGATAGGCTCGCTGCAGGTAAATCAACCCGCCCTCATCCAGCCACAAGCAAGTAGGATAGCTGCCTTTGAGCCGGATCAGGAACCGACCGCCTTTCCGCTGCCGGACCTGGCTACCGGGACGATCGGTGGCGGCCACCCAGGATAGCAGGTCCCGAAAATCGACGGAGCGGATCCGGGAGGTATTCCTTTCGTCACAAGGCGGATGCGCCCGGGGCAGGGAAGTGATCAGGTGAACATCGAGGAACCAGTCGCGAAGGCTTTCCAAAACCCGCTGGTTACGCCGGGCCCCCATGGATTCGAAGGGGGGATAGCGGTATGCCAACAGCAAGGCTTCGGCCGGGAAGCGTCCGGAAAGGGCAGCTTGTCTATGCGAAGAGTCGGTCAAGGCAGTATGCGAAAGGATCGGAAATCCTTAAAGATACTGGTCCCCCAACTTTTCTTCGATCTCTTTTCGGGCCGCTTTGATGGCCTGTTCTTCGGACTTGGGCCAGATGAGCAGAACGTCCTTCTCATCCACGACGATGTAATTGTCGAGCCCCCGCACCACAACCAGCTTTTCCCGGGGGACCCGGATCAGCGTGTTGGTAGTCTCCTGGACCAGGCACTGATCGGCGAAGACTTTGTTCCGGTGGTTGTCCTTCTCGGCATTTTCGTGAAGGGAGGCCCATGTGCCCAGATCGCTCCAGCCGAAATCCACGGGAAGGGTGAAGACATTGTCCGCCTGCTCCATCAGGGCATAGTCCACGGATATGCTGGGGGTGGTGGGATAGGCTTTCCGGATGAATTCGTCTTCCCGTTCCGTGTTGTAGGCCTCCTTGTCTGCGCCCAGGATCCGGTGGATTTCCGGCGCATAGCGGGAAAAGGCGTTCAGGACGTCCGATACCTTCCAGATGAAGATGCCGGCATTCCAGAGGTAATCTCCGCTGGCGAGGTAGCGTTCGGCATCGGCCAGGGGCGGTTTTTCGGTAAACTGGCGGACTTTCTTGACCGCCTCGCTGCCTTTTTCGTACTGGATGTAGCCGTAGCCCGTATCCGGGCGGCTGGGCCGGATGCCGAGGGTCAAGAGCGCTTCGTGCCGATCGGCAAATTCCAGGGCCGTCCGGACGTCGTTCAGGAACACCTCCTCCTTCAGGATCAGATGATCCGAAGGCGCTACCACCATGCGTGCCTCCGGATCCCGTTGAGCGAGTTTGAAGGCGGCGTAGGCGATGCAGGGAGCGGTATTGTTGCGAGAGGGCTCGCCCAGGATCTGGCGATCTGAAAGGGCGGGCAGTTGTTCTTTGACCAGATCGGCATAGCGACCGTTGGTCACGATCAGGATGTTTTCCTCCGGCACGAGTTGCGTGAAGCGATCGAAGGTCAACTGGAGCAGGGAGCGGCCCAGGCCGAGGATATCGAGAAATTGCTTTGGGAGGGCTTCCCGGCTGGCCGGCCAGAACCGGCTGCCCACGCCGCCGGCCATGATGGCGACGTAAGTATGTTTTTGTTCCGTGGTGGACATGTTCATAGGTATTCGATAAGAAGCAAAATAATTTGGGCCGAAATTAGGAGGAATGCCCTATTTGAGGGTCGTTGAAATTGCCAAAGCCGGCCCGGCGGACCCACAAATACCAGCTTGGCTGGTTAGGAGGACCTGGCCTTCTTGGAAAGGGCGGATACTTCCAGAGAAAAATCCTTACGCAGGTAGAAGGGCCTGCCCGGCAGGGTGGGAAAGACCTTGAAGATGAGATCCGGCGTAGCCGGTACGAACAAGGCGTAAAAAGTGAGGCCGAGGATCAGCAGATCCGTCCGGAAGGATCGATTGCGGTAGTACCAGTTTTCGACCTCCCCTTTGTAGGGCAGGATGTAGTCCCGGTAAAAAAGGCGGGGATCCTGGTCGGATCGAGCCAGCAGGAAGGCCTCGTTTCGAAAAATGATGGACCCGATGCCGGTGATGCCCGGCAACATTTTCTGCAGGCTGTCCCGGATGGAGGGCGGATATTGGTCGAAACTCTTCCGGATGAGCGGCCGCGGGCCCACAAAACTCATTTCTCCTTTGAGTACGTTGATCAGTTGAGGCAACTCGTTCAGCTTGGAAGACCTCAGGAATCGACCGATCCCGGTCACCCGGGGATCTCCCGCCAGGGTCAGCGCTCCGCCTTTCATCTCGGAACTACCCCGGATCATGGTAGCGAACTTCCAGATGAAAAACTCTTTTCCGTGAAGCCCGATCCGCGTCTGGCGGAAAAACACGGCCCCATCGCCATTTACCCAAACCAGAAAAGCCAGAACGAGAAAGGCCGGGCTCAGCGCAAGCAGGAGGAACAAAGACAAAAAAACATCAAAGCCTCTCTTTACGGTTGGATACATAGAGTTTGGTGCTAAGGAAAACCTCCCAACGCGAACAATTCTCCCTCAATATTCAAAACATTTCATTAACTGCAAATTAATTCTGGAGCGGTATGCCGGCGCCAGGGAACGGTCACATCCGGTCATCCAGTTTTTTTCCGGTCTCAGCATGCTGAAAATCAGCCAAGTAGTGCGCCATGACCTCTATCAGGTCCGATTTTTCTACCCGGGTTTTTTCAAACACGGCTTCCAACTCGGCCAGGATGGCCGGCCAATCCGCCCGGGCAAAGGTTGCCGGCTTCCGGATCACGCCCAGTTGCGCATATCGGTCCCAGTTGACCTCTTCCCCAGGCGAGAAAAATATCTCTTCCTTTTTTTCGCCACTGGTGTTGGTGTCGAACAGATAGAGCGGATAGGGTTCTCCCTTCTTCCAGGCGGCACTTTTTTCGCGGGCTTCTTCTTCAGATTCGCACAAGGCGGCTTCCAGGCCCATTTCCAAAAGAAGGTCCTGGGCGATCCGGGCGAAGGAGTGCAGGTGAGTTCGATCCATTTTGGGAAAGAGGATCTCCCCCGAAGTGCCCGTGAGAGTGGCCAGGAGGCAAAGCTGGCCGGCTTCCTCCGGGGAAACGAAATAGCGCCGGATATCCCGGGGGGCGACCAGCGGCTGTTTCCTTTCCAGGCGATTCAGAAAACTGTCGGGCAAGCTTCCGTTGCTGAAAGCTACGTTGGCAAAGCGGGCCGTAGCGGCATTCAGCTGACTGCCGAACGAAAGGATGGCCTCCTCCATCAGTTTTTTACTGGCCCCCATCACGCTGGCGGGCGCCGAAGCCTTGTCTGTGCTGACCGAAAAGAAGTGATCCGGCGGTTGCTTTTGCAGGCTTTCCAACAGGCGGAGGGTCGCGAACAGGTTGTTGCGCAGCATGGCCTCGATGGCGTGAATATCCTTCTCCGTACGCACGTGCTTGTGGGCCGCGAAATGAGCCAGGATGTCGAAAGGGCCTTCCCGTTCCAGAAACCGGTGGAAAACCGGTCCGCCGAAGTCAAAGGGATAGGTGAGAAAGTGCGGAGGCACAAATTGCCCGACCGAGCTTCTCAGGTCGCGGGTCAGTTCTGCCAGGCCGTTTTCATTCCAGTCGACGACGACCAGGCGGTCCGGCCGGAATTCCAGCAGGGCTTTTATAAAAGCCTTACCGATGGTGCCGGCGCCCCCGATCACCAGTACGGACTTCCCCCGGACCGATCGTTCCATGGAGTCCTGATAGCGGCGGAGGTCCTCAGCCAGCAAGGACTGCTCCCGACCGATGACCTTCTTTCGGATGAAGGTCTGAAGCTGATTTTGATCAAGTAAGCGGATGGTGCCGATGTTTTTGGGTCAGGAAGGATGTATTTCCCGGATTCGTTCGATGACGTAATCCTGCTCTTCGGGGCTCAGGCTGCCGGAACTCGGCAGGCTTACTCCCTGCTCGTAGATCGCCCGGGCGTGATCCTCTTTCCGGATGTACAGGCTTTTGGCGTACATGGGCAAGGTGTGCATGGGCTTCCAGATCGGACGGGTGGCGATGCCATTTTTTTGCAGGTGTTCCAGCAAGGCTTTTTTGTGAGGTGTGCGCAAGGTGAAGAGCCATTCGTTGGGTTCGGCTTCCGCTTCGAGTTGCTGAAAGCGAATTCCAGGCAGATCCCCGAGTTTTTCCCGGTAGGTGCGAGCGATCTCGCGCCTTTTAGCCACAAAGCCATCCAGTTGTTCCATCTGGGCCAGTCCGATGGCTGCCAGCACGTTCACCAGCCGGTAATTGTAGCCCAGCTCGTCGTGATCGTACTCGTCCGGGGACATCTTGGCCTGGGTACTCAGATGCCGGGCCTTTTGGGCCAGTTCCGCGTCTGCGGTGAGGAGCATGCCCCCGCCTCCGGTGGTGATGATCTTGTTGCCGTTGAAACTCAAGGCGCCGAGTTGACCGAAGGTGCCGGCTGCCCGGCCCTTCCAGCGGGTACCCAGGGCTTCGGCGGCATCCTCCAATACCGGCAGATGGAAGCGTTGGCCGATGAACAGGAGGCGTTCCATGTCTCCGATCCCGCCCAGCAGATGGACCGGCAGCAGGGCCCGGATGACCCGGCCGTCGCGCTTGAGCACCAGTTCGTCCTTTTCATTCAGGTGGGTGTAGTTCATCAGGAACTCTTCGAGCAGGTCCAGATCGAGCTGCCAGCTATCCGGCTGCAGGTCGAGCAGGATGGGGTCGGCGCCCAGGTAGCGGACGGCGTTGCAACTGGCGACAAAAGTGAGATCGGGCACCAGGACGTAATCGCCGGGCCGGACCCCCAACAACCGGAGCCCGAGGTGCAGGGCAGAAGTCCCGTTGACCGTAGCGATGGCGTAGGGAGCCCCGGTGTAAGCGGCCAGCGAATCTTCGAGCCGCCCTACGAAAGCGCCGGCAGAGGATACCCAGCCGGTATCCAGGCATTCTTTGACGTATTCCCATTCGCGGCCCGCGAGATGGGGGATGCTGAGGGGTATGGATCTCATTTTTTGACAAAAAGGGTTTTGGCGGGGTTCCCTACGACGACGTGGCCCGCCTTGACGTCTTTGACCACGACCGCACCGGCACCTACGACGGCATTATCTCCGATGTGGATGCCCTGGCGGACCGAGGCTCCGGCGCCCACAAAGGCGCGATCGCCCACCCGTACCTGGGCGGCCAACACGGCTCCGGGGGCGATGTGGCTGCAATCGCCCAGCCGACACTCGTGTTCAACGATGGAGCCGGTATTGCAGATGACGGCCTTCCCGATGCGGGCGAGGGCGTTGACCGTGGCGCCGGCGGCCAGGAAGCTGCCGCGGCCGATCTTCACATGGCGGCTGATGATGGCCTTGGGGTGGATGATCACCGCCGGATAGCCCGCATCCTGGTCCATCAGTTCCCGCTGGATCTCCATCCGGAGGTCGTTATCGCCCACGGCGACGATCCAGGGGTGCTTTTTCAGGAGATCCCGGTTCTCCTCCTCCGGGCCGAGGTATGCCAGGTCGTAAGGGTTTCTGCTTTTTTTAGTGCGGTCGCAATAACCGTGCAACGACCAGCCGCTTTCCAGGGCCGCATCGCAGATGACATAAGCGTGCCCGGAATAGCCAATCAATATGAGGGATTTGTCCATGTATGAATTTTAGGAAGCTTCAAGAAACAGAGTGGAAAACTAAAAGGTAAAATGGAAAACGCGAAATGTAAATGGAAGTTGGTTGAGGGGGTATCGGAGCGGAGATCCTGACAAGCGGGTGGATATCAGGGGATCGGGGATCGGGGATCGGGGATCGGGGATCGGGGATCGGGTATCGGGGATCGGGGATCG
>CAZXIX010000100.1:0-15991 GCA_964640855.1 uncultured Saprospiraceae bacterium | reverse complement strand
GCTCAACTCCTGCCGCAAACCGTTCTAATCTTCGATCTCGAATTCAGTTGTCACATGGAGCGGCAGCTGGATCGTATTCTTGATCGGCGATTTCTTATCCAGGGTCTCCTTGGATTTGGTCAATTGGTCGACGGAAACTCCGTTCTTTCCCTTGAGCTTCACCTTGTAATGCAGGTTGAGGGGGCCGTTGGGCTGGCTTCGGTCCAGTCCCAATACGCCGCGCACGTCAAAATTCACCTGCACCTCCACGTTGATTTTTTCGAGTTCGGTCTCGAAAAGGGCAGCGTTGGTGGCGATGCCGGCTGTGAGGCAGCCGCAGAGGGCAGAGGCCAGGTATTCAACCGGGTTGGGATATTCGTCCTTACCGCCCAGGACCCCGGGTTCGTCCACCGTCAATTTGAAACCTTTTTCGGGACCCCGGATATTTTGGCCGTTGGAGTATAGCTCGGAGATGGTGACCTCTGCCTGCGTGCCGCCTTTCCATTCTGATTTGGCTACAAACTGGACCTGGGCCACATTCGGATCGGACTGGATCGAACTGACCAGTTCGTTGATAGGGTCTAGCATGACACCGTTTCTTACATTTTCCATAAGGTGTTGAATTATAGTTTAAGTGAAATAAGTTTGATCGATTAGGCAAGACCCAAGCCTCCGTAGGGTGGAGGGCTGCTCCTCCTATGTCGGACTATGCCGTCAGATATAGTAATGTAGTTTAATCGGATGAATGATCCCAAGTCCATATCGGACTCTTGCCCTTCCGTTTTCAGCAGGTCCCGGAAGACCCTTAATGCCGAAAAGATCATTAGCAGGAAAAAGCCAAAATAATTCTTGTTTTGGATACCACTCGGGAAAAATATCCCATTTTCCTTCTATTTTCAAGCGAATATGTGATCAAAGTATTTGCTTACTCCCGAATTTTATTTCCCAAAGCCCCTAAGCTTTCACCCATGACCCAAAATACGCCTGAGACCTATGCACAGAAGAGCCTCGAGTTGGGCAAAGAATTGCGAGCGCAGCTTGCCCAGGCCGACGATACCTTAAAGGACATCCTGCTCGGAGGACTTTCCGGTTTGCTTTCCAAGGCGGCGATGGTAGAGCATCTGTTGGCCATGCAATACCTTTTCGCCTCCTTTTCCATGAAAAAATACCTGGAGGAGTTTGAAGATTACGATCCGGGCTCCAGCGATCCCCAGCAACAAAAGATCAACCGGTTGCGACTGGCTCAGCTGGAGGCTATCCGGCGTTGGGATGCCCGCATGCTGTTTGTGGCTCGCCAGGAAATGACACACCTGGCCTTTGTGCAAAATCTCTACGCCATCCTGGGGGACGAACCCTATCTGTTCCGGCCCAATTTTCCGGTGCCGGCTTCGGAATATCCCTTCGGCAAGCCCCTCAACCTGATGCCCTTTTCCCGACATGCGCTGGAGGTGTTCCGCTATTGGGAAAAACCGGATACGATACACCTTCCGGATCCTTTTCGGCTGGCAGGGGTGCCCGATCCCATCCGGCATCTGGCGGCGCAGGTCCCCCATCCCCAGAAAGCAGAACCCCTGAAGGTCGAAAAAGCCCGCTACGAGGCGCTTCTTCTTATACAAAGTCTGATCCGGGACCCCTATGGCTCGCAAAATAAAGAGGAGGAAGAAACCTGGGTGCCCGCTGCGCACAGCATCGAAGAACTGTATGCTTACATCAGTTCATTTTTCGAGTTGTTGCTGGATATGCGTTTCATCGAAGGCAAGAACCTGGATCGGGTGGTCAATGAGCACTTCGGCTTCAATATTGAAATGGAGCCTGTGGTAGAAGGAAAATACAATGAATACGTTCAGAAGATCATTTCCCAGATCATTGAAGAGGGAGAAGGAGCAGGAGGGGTGCCGCCCCCCCTGGGAAGCCATTTTTGGGTTTACCAGACCCTGTTGGATGAGTTGAACGAACTGGAAGCCCAGGGAGAGGGCCTTTCGTTCGATCCCTCTTTGCCGGTGGTTTTCAATCCGACAACCACAAACTCTCCGGAGCATCATTTGGTAGATATTCCCAAAAAAGGAGAGAATACGGAGCAATTTGCGGTCTATCAGGTCACCAACCCGGTTGCCATCAAGGCCATGGACCTTTTTAACGATGCCTACAACGTCCTGATCAATATGCTGTATGGTTTTTTCAACCAGTATTCCATCGATCAGACGACCGGGATCCGCCCGCGGGAGGTCAATGCCTTTTTCCGTTCTTCTTTCTATCCCTTTATGACGATGGTGATCCGTCCGCTCGGAGAGATGGTCTGCCGCTTGCCGGCGGACGCGGGTTATGTGCCGGCGCCCGGGCAACGGGTGCCTCCGCGTACGGCAGGCCCCAATTTCTTCTTTAACGTTGGCCATGGAGCGGACAACGAAGCGGCCAAAAAGGCAGTCACCAGGAGCATCCAATCCAAAGAAGAATACATCCAGGCTTTCAACCGGATGGCTGATCTGGCGGACGCGCTGGCCCAGGATTGCATCGATGCCGGGTACCATATGGCCACTTACGGCCAGCCGGATGCGCGGGACTTCGATACCCGTTTTCGCTACCTGGCCGAGAACTTTCGTCGGATCGCCCTCAATTTCAACGCCTACTGGGACGGCACCATGATCGCTCCCATTCCCTCCAAAGGATTCCAAAACTTCTCGGACTCATTCAATTAACCTGAAACCATGACTCGACTCGATATTTCCTTCGAAGGCTTTTGGCTCTGTCGCCTGGCCACAGACCCCGATCCTTCTGACGAGCAAAGGGGGGTGAGCGGGTTCACCTATTCCGTCGCCGGCGAATCTTTGCTCGAGCCCAGTATTTGGTGCCAACCCCAGGACGTGGAAACCCATTACGGGCGCAAGGATGAATCGGACCCCTATTTCGACGAGTTGGTGTCCAACGATCAGTTTCACATTCGAAATATCCGGGAAGCTTCGCCCGACTTTTCCGTGTACAACCGGGCCGGCCTGGGGATAAAGGTAACCGGCGCCCGCCTGGGAGGATTCCCTCTGGAAGATCTTTCGGCGGAGTACGCTCAGTTGGGCGAACGCCTGAAAGGTTGTCTGGTCCGCTTCGAAGATCGCCCCGAGGATACCCGCTGGCCCTGGAAAGGACCCATTTTTGAGGGGCGCAACCAGATCGTTTCCGATGGCGATCCGGATCGTTTTACGGTGAGTCCGTTCGTGCTCACTCTGGCCACGGCTGACGACAGCAAGCGGGTCTTAAAACGCTACGATCCGCTGGATCCGGCCCATCCGGAGAAGGAGCTGATCGATATTTTTCCCAACGACGTGATCGTGCCTCGTTTGCCCATACAGCGTTTTGCCATGTCGCAGGACCTCCTGGACCAACTCGGCATCGACGACCTGGACCATCATTTCGTGAATCGGGCCAACTGGCTGAAGAGCAAGATCGCTGAAGCGGAAGCTACCGATAAGAAAGCTTTGGCAGAAGCTTACAAGTCGCGCCTGTTCGCGGTGGAGTTTTTCACCCAATCGACAGGCCCCACCGTATTCGCCAATCGGCTTTTAAGCCGGATTCCCCTGCGGCAGCTTTATCACCATCCGATCCGGGGCACGGCTCAGACGCAGCCGGCGCCTATGGTCGATCCGGAATTCTTCCGTCCCTTACCCGTGGATCTGAATTCAGACTGGGAGATCCTGTATTACCTGGGCGGGTACGACGGGGATCTGATGACCGGCTGGGCTACGGGTACCCTGACCTTGCCGATCCTGATCGACTAAGCGAAAGGAAGGCTCTTTCTCAAGCCTTCATGCCCAACGTCCCTCTCCGGCCCTATACCATGGGTTCCGTTTCTTTCTCCTGGCTTGTAAATTCCTGGTACCATTTAAACCGGGACTCAATGATGTTTTCCTTTTCGTCGCGCAAATAATCCAGGTAAGCCTCGGCTACAGGCGACAGCTTTTTTTCTTTCAGCCAGATCAGGCGCCAGCTGGTGGTGATCGGCAGTCCGGGCGAAGGAATGATGCAGAGGTCACCGTTGGAAAGGGCATTTTTGATGCCGATCAGCGGAATGATCGAATAGCCCAGTCCGGCGATCAGAGCCTGTTTGACCGTCTCATTGGAGGTAAGCTGTATGGCCTTCGCGGATTTTTCCTTGCCGTAATATTCGACCATAGCTTTCCGGGTGGCTGAACCCTCTTCCCGGTAGATGAGCGGGCGGTCTTCATCCATTTGGGGCGTGTTGCCCACCAGGTAAAGTTTGTTTTCCAGCAGCTTTACCTCCTTCACGTCCAGATCTTCCGGCAAAACGGACACCAACGCGAAATCGATGACATTCTTTCGCAAGCTCTCGACCACCAGGGTTTTGTTCGTCACATCCAACTCCAACTCTACGCCCTTGTATTTTTTCATAAATCCGCTCAGAAAGTAAGGCATGACGTATTTGCCCGTAGAGGCGGTGGAAATGCGCAATTTTCCGGCCAGCAGCCCCTTGAATTCCCGTGTCTTATACTTGATCGCATCGGCTTCCTTGAGAATGTTTTCCGCAATATCCGCGATCGAATAACCAAATTCCGTAACGTACAATTTTTTGCCGATCACCTCGGTCAGCGGGATATCGAACTGCGACTGAAAGTTTTTCAGCTGGATCGACACCGCCGGCTGCGTCATGTGTAATTCTTTGGCAGCCTGGGTAATACTTCCGGATTTAACCACCTGCAGCAGGATCTGGAGTTGATGCAAGGTATAGTTCATAAACTTTACTTATGAATTAGATTTAAAACAAAAATAATGATTTATGAACTAAGCATCCCAACTTTGCCCTTGTAAAAAATAAAACAAACAAATGACAAAAATAACCATAGCCAAAGGAGACGGGATCGGACCTGAGATCATGGATGCTACCCTTCGCATTCTGGATGCTTCGGGTGCCCGCATCGAATGGGAAGAGATCGAGGTCGGAGAGAAGGTTTACCAAAAAGGCTTGAGCAGCGGGATCAGCGAGGAAGCCTGGCAGAGCATTCGCACCCATCGGGTTTTCCTGAAAGCGCCCATCACCACTCCGCAGGGCGGAGGCTACAAAAGCCTGAATGTAACGCTGAGAAAATCGCTCGGCCTGTATGCCAACGTGCGCCCCTGCAAAAGTTTTTATCCTTATGTGCACACCAAGCACCCCCAGATGGATGTGGTGGTGATCCGCGAGAATGAGGAAGATCTGTATGCGGGGATCGAGCATCAGCAGACCGATGAAGTGGTACAGTGTTTGAAGTTGATCACCCGACCCGGTTCCGAGAAGATCGTTCGCTACGCTTTCGAGTATGCCCGCCTGTACAAGCGCAAAAAAGTGAGCTGTTTCGTGAAGGATAATATCATGAAACTCACAGACGGGCTTTTCCACCGGGTCTTCAAAGAGATTGCCCTGGAATATCCGGATATCGAGACTGAAAGCTGGATCATTGATATCGGAGTAGCTCGCCTGGCAGATGAGCCGGAGCGCTTCGATGTGGTGGTCATGCCCAACCTCTACGGCGATGTGGTTTCGGATGTAACGGCCCAGATTTCCGGTTCGGTGGGACTGGCGGGTTCGGCCAACATCGGTGAGCGTTGTGCCATGTTTGAAGCCATCCACGGTTCTGCCCCCGACATTGCCGGCCAGGGCATAGCCAATCCCTCGGGCTTGTTGCGCGCCGCGGTGATGATGCTCAACCACATCGGCCAGCAGGATATAGCCGAAAAAGTGAAAAACGCCTGGTCTCGCACGATCGAGGAGGGGATCCATACTGCCGATATCTACAAAGAAGGTGTCAGCCGGGAGAAAGTAGGAACGGATGCTTTTGCGGAGGCCGTCATCCAGCGTCTGGGCCAAAAGCCCCGGAAACTGATGGAAGCCGACTATGCCCGGAATGTCAAGCTCAACATTCCTCCCTACCAAAGGAGGAAACCGGCCGACAAGGTTCTTAAGGGCGTAGATGTATTCGTCGACTGGAAAGGAAGTAACCCGGATGAGCTGGCGGTTTGCCTTCAGAAACTGAACAGCGACATCAAGTTGACCATGATCACCAATCGGGGAGTGAAAGTATGGCCCAACGGACTGGAAGAGACCTTTTGCACGGACCACTGGCGCTGCCGGTATGAGGTGGAGAACGGATCTCCCGCTGCTAAAGAAAGCATTCCCCAGCTCCTGCAGCAAGCCATCGCCAGCAATATAGACGTCATTAAGACTGAGAATCTCTACGAATTCGACGGTGTGCGCGGCTTCTCCCTGGGGCAGGGACAGTAAAGGACCTCAAGATTACGTCAAGTGAGTCACAGCCTGAGAAATAAGAACAGCATGCAGAACAGACTCTTCCTCGTTTGTCCGGATTGTTTTATGGAAGGAAAGATCCGACAGCATTTCGGGGGAAGAACCTACTTTCTGACGGCCCTGGGAGGCGTATTTCAGCCGGCGACTTTTGAATATGCCGAGGAGGTGAATCAAATGCTATCGCGGAACGATATCCGGGAGATCTGCATCGTCAACGACAACTGCTGTACGTTCACTCAAAACGTAGTGGACGGAAAAAACAGTTGTTGTACGGTTCGGGCGGAGGTTGTACTCAAACAGGTATACCGGGGCAACCCCCGCACGTTTTCGCAGGCCCGGAACAAAAAGGAGAAGCAGACCTGCTTGGCCCGGCTGAATATCATTCGCCAGGCCCTGCAACTACGGGAAACGGCCTACATCGGAGAACGGATCCAATCGGAGGGCGTCCAACTCAAGGGATTCGTCTACGACCGGGAAAGAGATTGCTTTGAGGAATCAAGCACCACTTTCTAACATCAAAAAAATAGAAAGCGCAGGGAAAATGGATGACAGGAAAAGACCTTTGGGATCAGCCCGGCAAGTCGAATTGCTTTTGGCCGGCTCGAGAAAAAGAAAGCTGAGCCGGATTTGCATCAATCCCGATGGGGAGTTGGTTCGCCGGGAGTCGAATACGGGCTTTCTCGCCTGGACTTTTGCGTTTATCGCCTGGTTTTCTTTGGATGCCGCCCTGGGATTCGCGCAAGCCGGCATCATTCTGCCGGTCGGCTTATTGCTGGCCGCCCTCGCGTTGATCGGATTATGGGACAAACAAGTAGATTTCCAAAAACACAAGCACTATAGAGGCTAGCATACCTTTCTCATATCCGATCTGTCTTTCAGGAGTTCCCATTCGCTAGCTTGGGGAACTCCTTTTTTATGAAACCAAACTTCTGACCGACTATGGATTTTCACTTTCTGATGGACAACCTGACCAATCCGGCCCTGTTGTTTTTTATACTAGGCATTCTGGCGGTCCATTTGAAAAGCGATCTGGAAATTCCCCCCAGTTCTTCCAAATTCATTTCGCTCTACCTGCTTTTCTCCATCGGATTTAAAGGCGGGCAGGAGTTATCGCACAGTCCCTTTAGTCCGGAAATTTTCTGGTCGCTGCTATTCGGGATCTTTCTGGCCTGGATCGTGCCGATCTACACCTTTTTTATTTTGCGGTGGAAGTTCACGGTCTCCAATGCGGGAGCGATAGCTGCCTCTTACGGATCGGTAAGTGCCGTCACCTTTGTTACGGCCATTTCCTTTCTCGACATGGAACAGGTCGAATTCGGCGGACACATGGTGGCGGTAATGGCTTTGATGGAAGCACCTTCCATTATCGTTGGGGTATTGCTGATGGCCCTTTTTGACAAGGAATCCACGGGCGATGTCTCTATGGGCAAGCTGGTGAACCATTCTCTGACGAACGGGAGTGTGTTCCTGATTCTGGGAAGCCTTTTGATCGGGTTTCTGGCCAACGATCACCAGGCGGAAGGGATCAAACCGTTCACCACCGATATCTTCAAAGGCTTTCTGGCCGTATTCCTGTTGGATATGGGCATCACGGCGGGTCGCAAATTATCTTCCTTCCTGAAACAAGGCTGGTTTGCCACCCTGTTCTCGATCCTGATACCCGTAGTGAACGGTTGTGTAGTAGCCGTAGTAAGCGGCTTTTTGACCGAGAGCGACGGAAACCGCTTCCTGTTCGCCATTTTGGCGGGGAGCGCCTCCTACATTGCCGTACCGGCGGCTATGCGGATCGCGGCGCCCAAAGCCAACCCGAGCCTGTATCTGCCGATGGCCCTGGCGATCACCTTTCCCTTCAACATTACCTTGGGGATACCGCTCTATTTTACCATTGTGCAGTATACTTAACGGTAGGCAGTCTGAAGGGAGAGTAGCGCAAACAAATTCAGTCCGAATCAGCTATCTGTCGCCTGACGCTCGCCTTATACCCGTTAGAGGAACTCCACTTTCCCGGAGGCGATGTCGTAAATCGCTCCGCGAATGGCGATCTTTCCTTCCTCTTCCATCCCTTTCAGGACCGGGCTTCGCATGCGTACATCCTCGATGGTCATCTCCACGTTCTTCCTAACGACCTGGTTGACGAAGACGGCGTTTTGGGAACTACGATCTGTGCCTTCTTCGGTTTTGACCGCATGCACAGCGGGAGTCAGCTTGTTGAGCATGGGGGTGATGTTGCCCAGCGCCAGGGGGCTCAACACATGGTCGCAGGTGCTTTTTACGGCTCCGCATCCCGTGTGTCCCATCACCAGGACCAGCTTGGATCCGGCTACCGCGCAGGCGTATTCCATACTGCCGAGAATATCCTCATTCACGAAATTGCCGGCAACGCGGGTACTGAATATATCGCCGATGCCCTGGTCGAAAACGATTTCGGCAGGGACCCGGGAATCTACGCAACTCAAGACCACAGCGAAAGGCCATTGCCCCACGCTGGTTTTGTGGATCTGATCTTGCAGGTCCCGCTCGGCCTGCTGCCGGGCCAGGAAACGCTCGTTTCCTTCCTTCAGCAATTGGATGGCCTCCTGCGGAGAGATGGCAGTTTGCGTGTTTTTATTTTGTGTAACGGCTTTCATGCGGGGTGATTTTCAATTATTAATTTGGTTCCGAAGCAAAAGCATGGTCAAGCGCTTGCAGGCGGGGGGAAACCCGGATAATCTCAATCCGATCTCCAGGATTTGGCCCCATACCCGGCGGGCGCTAGCTCTTCACGGCATCCTCCTTGACCAGGCTGCTGTACTTTTTGTCGACTACGCGATCGGTAAACATCTTGAACGGATCCCGGCGTTTGTCATTCACCGTTTGCAGGCCGATGGTTTCCACTTTGATGTCGCGAGTTTCCGCATTCTTTTTGAAATCCTCAATGATCTCGATCACATCCGGGTCGATATCTTTCGTCCGGTGGCCATCGATGATCACGGTAGAATGCTCCGGGATGTGATTCAGGGTCTGCATGATGCTGGCCTTGTTCAGGAAGGTTACCTCCTCGGACAGCTCCAATACGATGGGTTCGCCCTCTTCATGTTTTTCCGGATGGAAGAAGTAAGGCTTTTTGTAGTTGAGGTAAAGAATGTGGAAGATGGCAACGGCTAGTCCCATGCCGATACCGATCAACAGATCGGTGAACACAATGCCCAGAATGGTGACCATGAAAGGAATAAAATGGGCTCTTCCCTGAGCATACATTTGCTTGAACAAGGAAGGTTTGGCCAGTTTGTAACCCACCAGGAAGAGAATGGCTGCCAGGCTGGACAAGGGGATGAGGTTCAGGATACGGGGAAGGGCAAGGGCGCTGATGAACAGGATGATCCCGTGCAAAATCGCTGCCATTTTGGTGCGGCCGCCCGACTGGATATTGGCGGAAGAGCGAACGATCACCTGCGTCACCGGCAGTCCGCCGATCAGGCCGGATACCATATTTCCGATCCCCTGGGCTTTCAGTTCCCGGTTGGTGGGTGTGATCCGCTTGAAGGGGTCCAGTTTGTCGGTAGCCTCTACGCAAAGCAGGGTTTCGAGGCTGGCTACAATGGCGATGGTGAAGGCGGTCAGATAGACTTCAGGGCGAATGGCGGCCGAGAAATCGGGCAAGGTAAACAAGCCCAATATGCCGCTGAAACTTTCCGCAACCGGAATGTTGACCACCTGATCTGTCTTGAGCGCCAGGTCGGGGGAGGACTGGAACAGCAAGTTCAGTCCGATGCCGCCGGCTACCACGACCAGGGGTCCCTGTATGATCTGGGTAAAAGACAATTTCTTCATGAAGGGCTGCTCCCAAATGATGAGGATCAGCAAGGAAACGGCTGCGATGATCAGCGCGCCCGGGCTGATGAAATCGAGCATATGGATGAGCTCACTAAAGGTGTTCTGCCCATCCGGCTGGACAAAGGCAAAGTCTCCCTCGGGATCTTTGTCGTAGCCGAAAGCGTGGGGGATCTGCTTGAGGATGATGATGATACCGATCCCGGACAACATGCCTTTGATCACGCTGGAGGGAAAATAATATCCGATGATGCCCGCCCGGGCGAATCCGAGTGCCAGTTGGATGAGTCCGGCCAGAACCACAGCCATCAGGAAGATCTCAAAGGTGCCCAGGTCCTGAATGGCGTTGAGGACAATAACGGCCAGGCCGGCCGCCGGACCGCTCACACCCAGCGGCGAACCGCTCAGGATTCCTACCAGGATTCCCCCGACGATACCGGCGATGATGCCGGAGAACAGAGGCGCCCCGGAAGCAAGGGCAATGCCCAGACAGAGGGGTACGGCTACCAGGAAGACGACTATACTGGAAGGAAAATCGTATTTGAAGTTGGCGAAAGGACTCAGGTTGATTTCCGAGCGATCCGCCTTGGGTGGATTTTTGGTCATGGTTTTCTGCTTGTTTGTGAAAAAAGTCGGGGAATCGAGCCGGGCCAGAGCCCGTAAACTCTAACTCATAAATTATCTCAATGAGTTTAATTAAAAATAGTAATACTTTTGCGAAAAGTACAATAACTTTTCATTTCGATATTCTTGTTACGACATGCGTTTTGGGTTTTTATCCTTTTTCGTCAGACCTTTAGGCTATGGAATGGATGGATGACCTTGCCCCCTGGCTGGAGCTGCTGATCCGTATGGCGTTTGATGCGGTGCTCGGCCTGGTAGTCAGTTTTTTGTTGTTGCGGGCCTGGCGTTGGCATTTGAAGCGGCGCAACGAGGTGCTGGTGCCTAGTCTACAACAGAACATCAGGAGGCCCCTCTACTTTTTCTTCCCGCTCCTGGCGATGGTGTTCGGCTATTCCAGTTTGCAGGAGACCACCGATCTTCCGGATTGGGGCTACTATGCTATTTTGTCTGTCTTTTATATCGTTTGCGGCTGGCTTTCGCTGGCCGGCTTCCGCTTCTTCGCCGATACGATTCGGAACCGATATGATATTTCGGATTCGGACAACCTGGACGAACGCAAGGTAATCACCCAACTCGACTACCTGGAAGACGTGATCCGGGTGGTGGTCTTCATCTTGTTCTTCGCCCTGATCCTGCTGCAATTTGATAGTGTGCAGCGCTTCGGGACCAGTATCCTGGCTTCGGCCGGGGTGGCGGGCATCATCATCGGTGTGGCGGCCCAAAACACCATTGCCAATCTGCTGGCCGGCTTTCAGATCGCCTTCACCCAGCCCATCCGCATTGACGATGTGGTGATCGCGGAAGGGGAGTGGGGCCGGATCGAGGAGATCACCCTCACCTACGTGGTGGTCAAGATATGGGACGAGCGGCGGCTGGTGCTGCCCATCCGGTATTTCATTGACAAACCCTTTCAGAACTGGACCCGAACTACCTCCCAGATCCTGGGTACGGTTTTCCTGCATATGGATTATACGGTACCGGTGGAGGTACTTCGCCAAAAACTGCGGGAGTTGCTGGAAGCCCATCCACTCTGGGATCAGCGGGTGAGCGTGGTTCAGGTGACGGATTCCAAACCCAATGCCATAGAGGTGCGCCTACTGATGAGCGCACGGAACTCGCCGGATGCCTGGGACCTGCGCTGCGATATCCGGGAGCAGATGATCACCTTCATTCAGCAAGAATATCCCGATGCCCTGCCCAGTCAGCGGATACGCCTGGAAGGAGTTCAAAAAGAATACGGAGCCGAGCCCTCCTAGCCCGGTGACAGGATGCGGTTGAACAGCTGGGTCGTTTTTCTTTCGGGAGTGATCTGGAGTTCGTTCTGAAGGTTTTCCTTGCACCGCAGGTATTGCCGGATGGCTTTCTCCCGTTGTCCCAGTTCCAGGTAACTGGCCATCTTCAGGCGATGGATCTCCTCCAGGCAGCTGTCTTTTCGAAGGATTCTCCTGCAGATCGACAAGCAATCCTGAAAGAACCCTCCCTGGAACAGAAATTGGGCCTGCCGATGCAGCATGTGCAGGTAGATCTCCAGATGGTTTTCACGCTCGGCCTGGAACCAGTCTTCCTCCTGCAGGTCTTCCAGTAAATCTCCCTGATAGAGGGGGGTAGCTTGTTGGTAAGCCTCGATGGCTTCCCGGAAACGATGCTTCTTCTCCTGTTCGTGCCCGATTTTCCAAAGTTGAATGAAGTGGTCCCGGTCGGAATCGACGGTCAGTTCGGGATTCCACTGATAGAAATCATCCTCAAAGAGGATAACCTCGCCGTGGGAGAGAATGGGCCGGATGCTCTTGCGGATGCCATGGAAAGCCACGTTGAGTGAATTTCGGGCGGAGGAAGGGCAGGAGTCAGGCCAAAAATGAGCCATCAGGAGGTCTTTGTGATGCTTTTTGCCCCTGTAGTAGAGCAGGTAGGCCAACAGAGCCTGGTGCTTTTTGCTTTTCAGTCTGAACCTCCGCGCCGTCTTCCCCCCAAACAGATCCAGACTGCCGAAAAAGCGTACATAGAGGCCTTGTTCCGGCTGGGTGCCGGGTTGGGAAAGGTCCGGTAAAGGTATGATGCCCAGTTCGGGCGGGGCTGAAATGCGGTGATGGGCGCGTTTGACCGAGTCCATCAATTTTTTGGCGGCTATTTTTCCGCCTTCCATCCACGGGGAAGAGCCGGAGGGCAAGTGGGCCAAAACCCGGTCCAGTTTTTTCGTCGTTACCGGCACCAATATCAGATCCTCGATGCCCAGTCGAAACAACCGGGCCACCAGGTTGGGATCCTTATGCTCGATCGCCAGCAGAAACTGTTTGCCGGGATAGGCCTGCCGAAAAGCCTGGACCCGGCCCACCGGATCATCGTCTCCGAGCGTCAGGTAAAGAAAGACTACCTGGCCGTTGGTGGGCGGTAGTCGGGAGTCCACAACCGGAATGAAAGTGACCTGATGGTCTCCGTTCTTTTGTACGGCTGCCTCAATCCGATCGTGTATGGCGTGGGGGAAACCATACGCAGCAATGTTCATGTCTCAAGTGGGGGTTACTCGGTAATAATAATTCGTAACAAGCAATTATAAAGGGCTATAATATTGAATAAGAAAATATAAGTATTCTTTTTCTAACAATCAAGTAGGTAACTCCCCTCGAGATTTACGCCCGGACTCCGCCGGATTGAATTGGCAACTTTCACGCATTGCGCTTGTTCTGGAGTATTTATATTGACTCAAAATGGGGTTTAGTATATGAAGAAGAATGTGAAATTGCTCGATCTGGGTGTAGAAAGACACGTTTGCCAGGTAGAGAAAAAAGGAGACTGGGTCATATACACCTGTCCTGATTGCGAATACGTACGACGATTCAATCCCAAAACCGGAGACATGAAGGTAAAACGAGGGGAAAATCTCGCTTTGCATTCCGGTGAATATGTCGATCCGATCTTCTCAGACCATCCGATCAAATTGAACTAAGACGAGAGTTAAGTGTCTGGAGGCCAGAGTAGTAACCTTGCCTTTTGGCTCTGCTTTTTCGCTTTATCCGTCTCAAAGTGACGTGGGATGGTATGTATCCACCCTAGAACACCTGCAGCAGGGTACTTCCCTTGATCGGCTCAGCCGGGGTTGTGCCCTTGTCCGGATTCACTTCCACGCCAATGCGGTGTAATCCCCGGGATAATCCGCTCAGCTGGATCGGTATCTGCAAGGCCTGCGCCTCGATATTTCCGTTGAAATATCCTATTTGGATGATTTGATTCTCATTCAGGGCCTGCGCATGGACGAAGGCTGTCACCTGGGAAGGAGGTGAATTATCTTCGGAGGTTTTGAACTCTTTCACCTGAATGGAAAGGTTCGGACTGTTCCGGTCCAGGGCGCTGGGTGCGGGCTCTCCTTCCTGCAGGATTTCGACCCGGATCTTTTTTTCCGGTGGCTGAAACAGGGAAACGCCGGGTGGGACCTGACCCTGCCTGCGTGGGAAATCCGCTTGGCCAGGCTGTGTGTCTCCTTCCGGCCTCGTGTCCTGGGGATGGGAAAAAGGCAAGTGCTTTCTCAGAAAGGCATGGATGGATGCCGTATCTACCCCTTCGAAGCTGCTTCGGTCCTGGCCGAAGGGATACTCTATGCGGCCGGTCCAACCTTCGTCTTTGGGGTAAAAAGTGAGCTGAAAAGCGTAGCGGGGCAGATGATCGGCATGCCGGGCGGGTACCTCTTCCGGGACGTCGATCTGGTGCAGGGCCGACTCTACCCAATCCAGCGCTTCCGTCATTTTTTGATGATCCTCAAAAGAGATGCTGGAGCCCAGCTCTTTCTGGTCTGTCGAAAAGTAGGTAAAAGAAAAGGGACCGTCGGTCTTGAGTACCAGGCGGTGTTGATCTTTTTTGCCCAATTGGCGAAGGGCCTGATCCCGTTGGGTGGATTCCTGGAAAAAGGGGGAAGTAAAGATCCGGCTGCCACTGGGACTTTTCAGGTGGAAAAAATACTGATCGCCCACCTGATCCGGTTCGAGTCGGGGACTTAGGGCTGGGATATTCTCCATGGCTTTGGTTTTTTGGGATGGGAAAAGGGGGACCCGGGAAGATTCCGGGTCCGGATGTGTCTACCGGGCTACGTCGGCATAAACCTGGATGTGTCCGATCTCTTCGTGAGCGACGATGGGCGTGAGCAGATCCTTGGGCCCTACGAGCGTCATGGAGACGGTCAGGGTATAAACGCCAACCTCCAGATCCGAAACGGGGATGTAGGTATAGTAATCGGCGTGGGCCTTCTGCTGGAAGGGCACTTTCACGGGCGGGTAGTCTTTTTTGACCTCCTTGGCGCCCAGCTGTTCGAAGTACACCTGGATGTTCCAGCGGCTGTCACGGTCGATGAGGCATCCCATCAGCCCTTTTTGCCACCACTTGAGGTGGATGAACAGGGTTTGGTCGTCCTGGATGATGGTCACCGGCGGGGTCTTCTCGTCGAAATCATCCTTGCTTTTGCTCTCACTGATGTAAACATCGCCTCCGATCCTGAAATAGGGAAGCAGATTCTCAATTGTAAGCATGGTTTCTGGGTTTGTGCCGGCCTGGGCCGGCGGGATTAAAAAATAAGCTTCGACAATAAAGAAACTCCTGTCAACTTATAGACCGCTTACACAGCGCTTAATTCACGCTTAATGAGAGGGCAGGAAATGTTAAAATGCCGTTACCGCTTGATTTTTGGAGCCTTTTTCCGGGAAAGGGTAGGGGGTGAGCAGGGATCGGGAATTAAATAAAGCTTGTCGGACTGAGCAGCTTATCGTACATTTGCGTTTCGTTTTTGGGTCCCGTAGTTCAACGGATAGAATGTAGGTTTCCGGAGCCTAAGATACAGGTTCGATTCCTGTCGGGACCACAGAGGCAGTTGCTCCAGGGCGGCTGCCTTTCTTGGTGTGGCGATGTCGGGAATGGATATTTCTTCGTTTTAATTATCTCCCTGACGCTCGCCATTGGAGGAATTATAGCGGCTTGTTTCACCTTGCTCAGGCGGGATTTTGCTTCGCTCAATATCTCGGCAAATTAAGAACTCGAAAAAGGACTTGTCCCTATCCTTGACGTGGCTCGGCCGTGGTTGGGAGGGGCGGCAGTAGCTTCGGTTTCTGCATTGCGGTGAAGCTCTTCCATCGATTTTTTCGAGCGGATTCTGACAGCAAACCATTTGCGTTGAGAGGTAATTGTTATTAGAAAAGATCTTCTTTAGCATGCAGCGGATTTGCCTACTCTTTTCTTGGTTCTTTTGGTTGAGCATTTGGTAATGGGTCAAATTAGTTGAATTCGTATATTTGGGTTAAAAAGATGAAG
>CAZXIX010000099.1:0-16161 GCA_964640855.1 uncultured Saprospiraceae bacterium | reverse complement strand
ACATTTGCCTTCATAAGTTGACGCTTTACCGGTCAACCTATATCAGGGACGTACACGGAATCCTCAATCCAAAATCCTCAATCCCCCATCAAGCGCTCCACCGCCTCCAAAGTGGACTCCAGCCTTTCCTCTCCCCTTCCTTGTACCTTTTGGTATGAAACCCCTCGCTCCTTCATCCACCGCTCGTACCAAACAAAAAGCTCTTCCCGATCCCGGGGATTTTCGCGCAGCGGGTCCGGCTCCCAAGGCAGGTCGGGATAGCAGAGCAGGTACAGGTCGGCCGGCGCATGCTTCAGCTTTTCCTCCAGCGAGGCCGTCAGCCGCCCGTATTTGTAGCGACTCCAGATCTCGATCACTTCCAGGGAAGTATCGCAGAAGAAACCTTTCCGGCTTTCTTCAGCAGCGTATCGTTCCCATCGCTTTTGGCCCAGGGCAATGGGCTCCAGATCCTCTTCCGTATAGGGCCTCTCCAGTCGCCCGAGATACCAGCGGCTGTATTCCCGCACCCACGGCGTTCTGAAATGCCGGGCCAACTCGCGGGCGAGGGTGGTCTTGCCCGTACTTTCCGGTCCGGTGATCACGATCTTTTTGGGTGGCGGCATATGTATAGGCTTTCGAGCCCGGAGAATACGGAAAATTTCGGTTCCGCGCAGACGGGGAGGCGGCTTCACCCGGGCTAAGCTGCAGCCTTCTTTTCCGTCATCCTATTGTAAACCAGGTGCGCTGCTTGCGCATTCGAACCTGAGCCCTCTATATTTGTATTCAGAAGGAAAAGAGAATCATGCACGACATTGAGCCATTCTACAAGTGGCGGGAGGAATATACCTCGGCAACCGATCGGAACTCTCCCTTTTACGGGCGCGAGTACTCGGAATTCCATTTCACCAACAAGGTGTATAACTATCTGCTGCACCCCCAGTGGGATGAATTCGGTTCCGCGACGCTGTACCTGAAGATCCTGTTTGCCGATTACGAAGACGGCTTTGCCATCATTGAGCTGATCGGCGAGTGGAACGATGCCGTGGGCAACGATATCATGTTCCTGAAACGCGATGTGGCCGACGAGCTCCTTCAGTCCGGCATCACGTATTTCATCCTGATCTGCGAGAACGTGCTCAATTTTCACGGCTCCGATGATTGCTACTACGAAGAATGGTTCGAGGATCTCAACGAAGAGCGGGGCTGGGTAGCCCTGATCAACGTGCTCGATCATGTAGGAGAGGAAATGAAAGATTCCGGCCTGGATGCCTACGTTCACCTGGCGCCCCCGCTGAATGCGGTCAACTGGCGTACCCAAAAACCCAAACTCCTTTACCGGGCCATCGATGCCATGATCGGCGAACAAACCAAAACCCTGGGCGACTATTAGTCAGACCATTTTCCCGTTTTCAATCCACCGAAAAGCCTTATACTGATCCTTTAAACGCGTTTTTCTGTTCTCCCGAAGGTATTAACCGGCCAAAAACACGAGTTAGTGGAGTATCCAAAGAATCATCGGTCCGGATTTGTGAACATCATCGGCAGGCCCAACGTCGGGAAGTCCACTTTGCTCAACGCCCTGGTGGGCGAACGCATGTCCATCATCACGAACAAACCGCAGACCACCCGGCATCGGATCATCGCTCTGCTCAGCGGTCCCGATTTCCAGATCGTCTTCTCCGATACCCCCGGGCTCATCCAGGACCCGGCCTACAAGATGCAGGAGGTGATGAACCAGTACGTGCACAGCTCTTTCGAAGATGCCGACCTCGTCTTGCTGGTGGTGGATCCCGAAGATGCGCCGGAGGAAGATCATCCGCTCTGGAACAAACTCGAACTGCTCGACGTGCCCGTTTTCCTCATCCTCAACAAAGCGGACCTGCTGGATAAGAACAAGGAAAAAGAGCTGCTCGGCGCCTGGAACAAATCCATGGTCTTCCAGGAGATCCTGGCCATCTCGGCCCTGGAGAAACAGGGCACCGACGAGGTGCTGGAAAAGATCCTCGCCAACCTGCCGCCCGGTCCGGTCTATTATCCGAAAGACCAGTTGACCGACCGCCCAGAGCGCTTTTTCATCAGTGAGATCGTACGGGAAAAGATCCTGGAGCTTTACCATCAGGAGATCCCCTATTCGGTAGAAGTGGAGGTGGAATCCTTCAAAGAGACGGAGACCAAAACCGGCGATCCCCTGGTGCGCATCGCGGCTACCATCTATACCGCCCGCCCTACCCAAAAGAGCATCCTCATTGGCAAAGGCGGCGCGGGCATCAAAAAGCTCGGCACCGATGCCCGCAAATCCATGGAGGCCTTCCTGGACAAAAAAGTCTTTCTCGATCTCCACGTCAAGGTCAAGGACAACTGGCGCGACAACGATCAGATGCTGAAGCGTTTCGGCTATGTGAGCTAGCCCGGGCTGACGCCCCGTTGACCGGGCTGACGCACGGTTTTCCGGGATGACGCCCCGTTGACCGGGCTGACGCCCCGTTGACAAGTGGGTTTCAGCGGCTGGCGCCGCGTTTGCCGGGGCTGGCGCCCTGTTGACAAGTTGTTGACCGGGCTGACGCCCCGTTTTCCGGGCTGGCGCCCCGTTTTCCGGGCTGACGCCCCGTTGACAAGTGGGTTTCAGCGGCTGACGCCGCGTTTGCCGGGCTGCCGCACCGTTGGCAAGTGGGTTTCGGCGGCTGACGCCGCGTTGGCCGGGGCTGGCGCCCCGTTTTCCGGGCTGGTGCCTCGTTGACAAGTTGTTGGCCGAGCTGAAGCCAAGTTTGCAAGTAGGTTTCAGCGGCTGGCGCCCTGTTGACAAGTTGATTTCAGGGGCTGGCTTGAACAAATGGTATGCAGGTTGTTTGGAGACTTCAGCATGGAACTTATCCGGCTAAAAGCAACCGCCTGCTCTTTGTCAACGCGGCTTTAGCCGCTGCGAACGGGGCCGCAAGGCCAGTCTCCCCGCGCAAAGCGTCATTTTATTTATCTTCCTCTGAAATCTGATCAGGCATGAGCAATATCGTAGCCATTGTCGGGCGGCCGAACGTAGGCAAATCCACGCTGTACAACCGGCTGATCGGGCAACGGCAAGCCATCATCGATAACGTCAGCGGGGTTACCCGCGACCGCCAGTACGGTTCCTCTTTCTGGAACGGCAAGACCTTCACCGTTGTGGATACCGGGGGATTCGTTCAGCATTCCGACGATGTCTTTGAAGCGGCCATCCGCTCGCAAGTGGTCATTGCGATCGAAGAGGCCGGGGTGATTCTGTTCATGGTGGATGTGACCACGGGGATCACCGACCTGGATGAGGAGGTGGCCCATCTGCTGCGGAGCACGGATAAACCTGTTTTCCTGGTCGTGAACAAAGTGGACAATCACGACCGCATGCTGGAGGCCAACGAATTCTGGAGCCTGGGCTTCGAACAGACCTTTTTCCTGTCTTCCATGAGCGGCAGCGGCACAGGCGAACTGCTCGACGCCGTCACCGAGCACATTCGTGAGGAGCCGGAATCCCAGTCCGACATTCCCAAATTCGCCATCCTGGGGCAGCCCAACGTCGGGAAATCCTCCCTGACGAATGCTTTGCTGGGGGAAGAACGAAATATCGTAACCGACGTGGCCGGCACCACCCGCGACCCCATCCACAGCACCTACAGCAAATACGGCAAAGAGTTTCTCCTCATCGATACGGCCGGGATCCGCAAAAAAAGCCGGGTGCGGGAAAACCTGGAATTCTATTCGGTCATGCGGGCCATCCGGGCTCTGGAAGAGGCGGATGTCTGTATTTTAATGATCGACGCCCAGACCGGCATTGAGGCTCAGGACATGAGCATTTTCCGTTTGGCGCAACGCCGCAACAAAGGCGTAGTCATTCTAGTCAACAAATGGGATCTGATCGAAAAGGAAACGAATACTGCCCGGGATTACGAAAAACAGGTCCGCGAAAAGATCGCTCCTTTCTCCGATGTGCCGATCCTCTTTATTTCCGCCACCGGGAAGCAACGAATCTACCAGGCGATCGACGCGGCTCTGCAAGTGCACGAAAACCGGATCCGGAAGGTCAAGACCTCCCAGCTCAATGAGGTCATGCTGGAAGCCATCGAAAAATACCCTCCGCCTGCTCACCGGGGGCACCACATCAAGATCAAGTACGTGACCCAGCTTCCCACCTACTCACCGGCTTTTGCCTTTTTCTGCAACTACCCCAAGCACATCAAGGAGAGCTACAAGAACTATCTGGAAAACCAGCTCCGCAAGCACTTCGACTTCAGCGGCGTCCCCATCCGCCTTTTCTTCCGGAAAAAATGACTTTTTCGGCCCTCTTCTTTTGGTTTCCGATCCGACTTCCGATTTTCGGGCTGAGAAGGGGAACGCATCATCATGGAAAAGATCAGCTTACATGCCGTTTGAGCCCACCTCCATTTCCGGTCTTTCGGTCTATTCCCCCCGGGTCATCGAAGACGACCGGGGCTATTTTTTCGAAGCTTTCAACCAAAGGGTCTTCGAGGAGGCCGGTATTGAGGTCGCTTTTGTGCAAGACAATCAGGCGCGATCCCGCCAGGGGGTGCTGCGGGGCATGCATTACCAGACCGGTGATTTTGCCCAGGCCAAACTGGTGAGGGTCCTCGAAGGGGAAGTACTGGACGTAGCCGTCGATATCCGACCCGACTCCGATACCTACGGGCAGTCCTTTTCCATCGTTCTGAGTCAGGCGAATAAAAAGCAGCTATTCATTCCCCGGGGTTTTGCCCACGGCTATCTGGTGCTGAGCGAAACGGCCGAATTTTTTTACAAGTGCGACAACTTTTACTCCCGGGATCACGAAGGCGGCATCCGTTTCAACGATCCCCGGCTGGCTCTGGAGTGGCCTTTGCCGAAAGAAGAGTTGATCCTCTCGGAACGCGACCTAAATTTACCCCTCTTTGGCGAACATCGAATCTGAACGGATACTGGTAACCGGCGCCCGGGGCCAGGTGGGCCGGGAATTTCAGGAGCAAGCCCGGAACCATCCCTCTATCGAATGGCGGTTCGCCGGCAAGGCAGAGCTCGATATTGCGGAGCCCGGGCAGATCGACCGCATCTTCTCCGACTTCAAGCCTACCGTCTGCATCAACTGTGCCGCCTACACGGCCGTAGATCGGGCCGAATCCGAACCCGAGCTGGCCGAGCGGATCAATGCCGCCGGCCCGGCCCATCTGGCAGACCGTTGCCGCACGGATGGTGCTTTTCTGGTACACTTATCCTCGGATTACGTTTACCACAACGGTCTGAACCGGCCTTTGCGGGAAGACGACCCGACCCTTCCCCAAAGCGTATATGCCCGCACCAAACTGGCCGGCGATCTGCAGGTGCTCGATTATCCCCATGCCCTTGTCATCCGAAGCTCCTGGATTTTCTCTCCTTTCGGCCATAACTTTGTCAAAACGATGCGGCGGCTGGGGGCCGAGCGGGAAAAGCTCACCATTGTCTGGGATCAGATCGGTAGCCCGACCTATGCGCTGGACCTGGTGGAGGGCATTCTTTCGCTACTGGCTTTGCCCGAACGCCCCGGCGGGATCCTGAATTTCAGCAACGAAGGCGTTTGCAGCTGGTACGATTTCGCTTTCGCCACCATGGAAGAGGAGGGGCTGGCATGCGAGGTGACGCCTGTCTCTACCGGGATGTACCCTACCGCAGCCCGGCGTCCGCCCTACAGCATCATGGATAAAACGCGATGGAAACAACTTTCCGGCAAGCCGATTCCCCACTGGCGGACGAGCCTTCGGCACTGCCTGCAACGTCTGCGAGCAGAGCCCGAGAGCTGACCCTTGCGTCGGATGCCAACCAAAACAATCGATTTTTGTAAGGAGTTATACAAGTACTTTTTTCCGCCGTACCCGGATACGTTTTATTGTCGTTATCTTATTGATCCAGAAACAGCAACAACAACATGCCCAACGCTTTGACCAGGCTTTTGCTACTGATGATGGTAGTCCTTCCCGCGACTTTATTCGCGACCCACAACCGCGCCGGTCACATCGAGATCTCACCGGTGGACCCGCTTTGTGGTAACCCGCTCACGGTAAGGGCTGTCATTACGACCTATACCAAGACTTCCAGCGTACCGGCCGACCGGGATACGCTGACCATTTGCTGGGGAGACGGCTTTTGCGAGCGCGTAGCCCGGAGCAACGGTGCCGGCAATCCACCGCAGGGGGTTCCGCTCGAAAACGACGTAAAATTCAATACCTACGTCGCCACCCACACCTACGGATTCTTCGGCGTCTATCGGGTCTCCATGACAGACCCGAACCGGAACGGCGGCATCCTCAATGTCAACCCCCCCAACTCGGACGCCATCCGCTTTCACATCGAGACGGTTTATTCCATACCCAACCCCCAGTTCAACGGTTGCAACAGCTCCCCGCGGCTCACGGTCCCTCCGGTGGACATCGGCTGCGTCGGCCGGGTGTTTACCCACAATCCCGGAGCTTTCGACCCCGACGGCGATAGTCTATCCTACGGCTTCATCGTACCCTTGCAGGACGAGGGGCTGCAGGTCCCGAATTATTTGTTCCCCAATCAGATCAATCCCATTCCGGGGCAAGACAGCCTGACCATAGATGCCCGAACGGGCGATATACGCTGGAATGCGCCCACCCGGGCGGGGGAATACAATCTGGCGATCGCCATCGTTTCTTTCCGAAATGGCTTCCCGCTGGACACGGTCATCCGGGATATGCAGATCCTGATCGAAGAATGTAATAACCTGCCTCCCAATCTCGTCCTGGAGCAGGAAGAGGTCTGCGTAGTGGCCGGGGAGTTGTTTTCCATGCGCATCCGGGCCGACGCGCCCGAAGTGGAAGTCACCCAACGCACCCGGGTGGAAGCTTTCGGTCTGCCCTTTGAAGTAGAGGTCAGCCCTGCCGAACTCATCCCCGACACCAAGCAGTTCGAGCCCGGCATCGTCATCCGTACGTTCCAGTGGCAGACGACCTGCGACCATATTTCCGATCAATTCTACACCGTTGTCTTCAAGGCTACGGACAACTTTTTCGGGGATACGACCGGTCTGGCCACGCTAAAATCTTTTCGTATAAAAGTAGTGGGGCCGCCTCCGGAAGATGTGCAGGCCCAGCCCCGGCCGGACGCGATCGAGGTGACCTGGGAAAGCCCCTACGATTGCGAAACGCCGATGGATCGATTCCGCGGCTTCACCGTCTGGCGAAGGGAGAATTCCAATAATTTCCCCATCGACACCTGTAATCCGGGCCTGGCAGGACGGGGCTACGAAAAGCTGACCACCGTAGCTTTTATCCAGGAAGAGGACGGGCGCTTTTTCTTCTCCGATCCGGATGTGGAGCGCGGCCGAACTTACTGTTACCGGGTGCTGGGCGAATTTGCGCAAACGGCTGCCGGAAGCAACTTCCCCTTTAACCTGGTAGAAAGTCTTCCCTCAAAAGAAGTTTGCGTGCAATTGGCCCGCGATCTGCCTCTGACCATCAAAGTCGATGTCCAGTCTACCGACCCCAACGGCGGGCAAATCGAGGTATGCTGGACCAAACCCCTGCCCGACGACCTGGATACGCTCCTGAACGTAGGGCCCTACACCTACGAGGTACTCCGGGCGGAGGGAATCACCAATGACCCGGCCGATTTCAGTCCCATTCCGGGTGCCAGCTTCACCAGTCCGACCTTTGCCGGGGCCAATGATACCTGTTATCTGGACGGCGGACTCAATACCAGCGGTTCGCCCTATTCCTACCGGATCAACTTTTTAACCGGCCCGCAGCAGGAACTCCTGGGGGCTACCAATGCGGCCTCTTCCGTATTCCTGACAGTCAATCCCACCGATATGGCCAATACCCTCAGTTGGGATTTCCTGGTCCCCTGGGAAAATGAAGAATTTGTGGTCCTCCGCCAAAATCCGTCCGGCACGTTCGATTCCATCGCGCTGGTCACCAGTCCCGAACAGGAATTTCTGGATGACGGGCTGACCAACGGGGTTCAATACTGTTACCTGATCAAGAGTCTGGGCTCCTACAACATCGACAACGTGCCCTCCCCCTTGATCAATTTCTCCCAGGAAGCCTGCGGCACGCCTTTGGACAACGTACCGCCCTGCCCTCCCGATCTGTCGGCCACCAATGCTTGCGACGATGGGGTCAGTTGCGATAATGCCGGGACCAACTTCCTGAGCTGGACCAACCCCAACGAAGTCTGTGCAGACACGGACGATGCAGCGGGCTATATTTTGTATTTCAGTCCGACCCTGGAAGGAAACTACCAACCTATTCAGACTTTCAGTTCGGCAACCGATACCACCTATCAGGACCAACCGCCCACCGGTCTGGCAGGCTGTTATTTCATAACTGCTTTGGACTCCATGGGCAATGAAAGCGAATCCAGCCCCATAGCCTGCGTTTCCAGTTGCTCCTTCTACGAGCTGCCGAATGCCTTCACGCCCAACAGCGACGGCAACAACGACTTGTTCGTACCCATAACCAATTGCCAGGTCATCGAAGTGGAATTCCAGGTGTTCAATCGCTGGGGGGAAATCGTTTTTGAAACCTCGGATCCGCAACTCAATTGGGATGGAACCAACCGCCAGGGAGAAGATCTGGCCGAAGGGGTGTACTTTTATACCTGCAAAGTCTTCGAGCAGTCGATCGACGGCAATCAGTTGGCGCCCTATTCCCCTTTGAGCGGATACATTCAATTGGTTCGAGGGCTGAATAGATAAGAGAATTCTCCATGTTCACAGGAATCATTGAAACGCTGGGCACGGTTGTCCGGGTCGAACAGGAGGGCACCAACAAGCACTTCACCCTGAAATCGTCTATTTCCGACGAGTTGAAGGTAGACCAAAGCCTGGCCCACAACGGAGTCTGCCTTACCGTAGTCGATCAGCCCAGGGGGCATCATGTCGTCACGGCTGTTGAAGAAACCCTGAACCGCTCCAACCTGGGGCGATGGAAAACCGGCGACCAGGTCAATCTGGAACGAGCCATGCTGAGCAACGGCCGGCTGGACGGCCATATCGTCCAGGGGCATGTAGACGCTACCGGGGAGTGCCTGGAAGTCCGGGAAGTAGAGGGGAGTTGGTATTACCGGTTCCGGTACGCTTCGAGTCCGGAACACATCCTGGTTGACAAAGGGTCCATTTGTGTGGACGGGGTGAGTCTGACTGTTGTAGAACCTACGATCGACACCTTCTCCGTGGCGATCATTCCCTATACCTACGAGCACACCAACTTTCATGATCTGCAAAAAGGCAGCCTGGTCAATCTGGAGTTCGATATCCTGGGTAAATACATTGCTCGTTACGCCGAGTTGTATCTGAAAAAAGGCTGAGCGGACCCAAGGGCTTGAGCCTATTATCGTTTGAAATACGCCAAAGCAGAAAATCCCCCTGCGGCATGACCACAGGGGGATTTGTTTATCAGGAAGCGTGCTTCGAAAACCTTCCTAAAGGTCTTCGATCTCTTCCATTTCAGCGCGACGAGCTCCAGAGGCCTCATGGGCTTCCTGGGTCATCACGATCATATTCTCGAATTCGCGCGAACCGGTACCTGCCGGAATGCGCTTACCGACGATGACGTTTTCCTTCAATCCCAGCAGCTGATCGCGCTTGGCTCCGATAGCAGCCGTGCTCAACACCTTGGTGGTTTCCTGGAAGGAAGCCGCTGATATCCAGCTCGTAGTACCCAGGGAAGATTTGGTGATTCCCTGAAGCAAGGGACTGGAGGTAGCCGCAACGGCATCGCGGTATTGAACCACGTTGAGGTCATTTCGCTTGAGCATGGAGTTTTCCTCCCGCAACTGGCGCAAAGTAACCAACATGCCCGGCTTCAGCTTATTGGAATCTCCGGCATCGGTGACCACCTTTTTGTCAAAGATCCAGTCGTTTTGCTCGAGGAAATCGTATTTCTCCACAGCTTCTCTTTCGAGGAAACTGGTATCCCCTGCATCTTCGATCTGCACCCGACGCATCATCTGGCGGACGATCACTTCGATGTGCTTGTTGTTGATGGTGATACCCTGTGAGCGATACACTTCCTGAATGCCGTTTACCAGATATTGCTGAACGGCGAAAGGACCTTTGATCTGGAGAATGTCCTTGGGCGATGTGGAACCGTCCGAGAGGGGCGTTCCGGCCCGAACAAAGTCTCCGTCCTGCACCAGAATGTGCTTGGAAAGCCCGATCAGGTATTTGCGCACCTGGCCGTCCTTGGCTTCGACAATCACCTCACGGTTACCCCGCTTGATCTTACCGAAGGAAACGACGCCGTCCATTTCGGAAACCACCGCGGGGTTAGAGGGATTGCGGGCCTCGAAAAGCTCGGTTACCCGGGGCAAACCACCCGTGATATCCTGGATCTTACCCAGTTTTCTCGGGATCTTCACGATTTTCTGACCGGATATCACCTTCGCTCCATCTTTGATGGATACGTAGGACCCGACCGGCAGGTTGTAGCTCTTCAGTACCTCGCCGTCCTCATTCTCGATTTGGATGGTCGGTATCTTCCGTTTATTCTTGCTTTCAATGATGACCATTTCGGCATACCCGGTCTGATCGTCGCGTTCGATCCGGTAGGTGATACCTTCTTCAATGGACTCAAAGCGGGCGATGCCGCCGAACTCGGAGATGATAACGGCATTGAACGGATCCCACTTACAGATCTCGGTACCCTTCTTGACCTTTTGTTTATCCTTGACAAACAGGGTAGATCCGTAAGGTATATGGAGAGACACGTACTGGCGACCGCTTTCGGGGTCCACGATCCGGAGTTCACCGGTCCGGGAAAGGACGACCTGGCTGGTTACGCCTTCATCGTTGGTGAAGGAGGTCGTGCGGATGGAGTCGAACTCCAGCTTGCCGTCGAACTTGGAAACGATCTCGGATTCCGTTTTCGAAACGGATGCGATACCCCCGACGTGGAAGGTCCGCAAGGTAAGCTGCGTTCCGGGTTCACCGATGGATTGAGCCGCGATGATTCCCACCGCATCTCCCATCTCGGCGATCCGTCCGGTCGCCAGGTTCTTTCCGTAGCATTTCGCACAAACGCCCCGCTTCACATCGCAGGTCAGGACGGACCGGATGGTTACGGTCTCCACCCCGATCTCTTCGATATGCTCGGCCATGGCACCGCTGATGTACTTTCCCGCTTCCAGAATCACCTCTTCGGTTACCGGATGGAGAATGTTGTGCAGGGTGAAGCGGCCGGCTATACGAGAGGCGAGGCCTTCAACGACCTTCTCATTGTCCTTCAGGGCGGAAGTTTCGATACCGCGCAGGGTATCGCAATCGTCCTCCATGATCACTACGTCCTGGGCTACATCCACCAGACGGCGGGTCAGGTAACCGGCATCCGCGGTTTTCAGAGCGGTATCCGCCAGACCTTTCCGGGCACCGTGTGTGGAAATAAAGTATTCCAGTACGGACAGACCGTCTACGAAGTTGGACAGGATCGGGTTCTCAATGATCGCCCCTCCGGTATCTCCGGATTTACGAGGCTTGGCCATCAGACCCCGAAGACCGCACAACTGCTTGATCTGCTGCTTCGAACCCCGGGCCCCGGAGTCCAGCATCATGAACACCGAATTGAATCCCTGCTTGTGCTCCCGGAGTTCCTTCATGAGGTTGTCGGTGATCCGGTTATCCGCAAAGGTCCATTTATCGATGATCTGGTTGTATCGTTCGTTGTTGGTGATGAGACCCATATTGTAGTTGTCCCACACCTCATCTACTTCAGATTGAGCCTGTTCGAGCGTATTGGCTTTGACGGTAGGCGTAATCAGGTCCCCGAGGTTGAAGGACAAACCGCCTTTAAAGGACCACATGAAGCCCATCTCCTTGATGGCATCGAGGAAGTCTGCCGTTACCGTGAAGTCGGTTCGCTCGATCACTCTTCCGATGACCTTCTTCAAGTTACGCTTGGTCAGCAGTTCATTGATATAAGGTACGCCACGGGGAACCGCTTCGTTGAAGATCACGCGGCCGGTGGTGGTATCGATCAGCTTGGTGACCGGATTTCCTTCTTCATCCTCCGTTTTGACGCGGACTTTGATCAAGGCGTGCAGATCGACCTGGGCTTCGTTGTAGGCGATGATAACCTCTTCCGGAGAATAGAACCTCCGTCCCTCCCCCTTGACCCCGATGTCACCTTCGGATTTACGCTCTTTGGTGATGTAGTACAATCCCAGGACCATATCCTGCGAAGGAAGAGTGATGGGTGAGCCGTCCTGCGGGTTAAGCATGTTGTGTGAAGAAAGCATCAGCACTTGCGCTTCCAGGATAGCGGCATTGCTCAGTGGCACGTGCACGGCCATCTGGTCACCGTCAAAGTCGGCGTTGAAGGCGCCGCACACCAGCGGATGGAGCTGGATGGCCTTACCTTCGATCAATTTGGGCTGGAAGGCCTGGATCGAAAGGCGGTGCAGGGTCGGAGCCCGGTTGAGGAGCACGGGATGTCCTTTCAGAATGTTTTCGAGGATTTCCCAGATGACCGGATCTTTTCGATCGACCAGTTTCTTGGCTGATTTCACGGTTTTGACGATACCGCGCTCGATCAGTTTCCGGATGATGAAGGGCTTGAACAATTCAGCCGCCATTCCTTTGGGCAGTCCGCACTCGTGTAATTTGAGGGTAGGACCCACCACGATCACGGAACGACCGGAGTAATCCACCCGCTTACCCAGCAGGTTTTGGCGGAAACGACCTTGCTTTCCTTTCAGAATGTCGCTCAACGACTTAAGGGGCCGGCCTCCTTCGGCTTTCACCGCATTGGACTTCCGGCTGTTATCGAACAGGGAGTCGACGGCTTCCTGCAACATCCGCTTTTCATTACGCAGGATAACCTCCGGCGCTTTGATCTCGAGCAGGCGCTTCAGGCGATTGTTCCGGTTGATCACCCGGCGATACAGATCGTTGAGGTCAGAGCTGGCAAAGCGGCCTCCATCCAGCGGCACCAGCGGACGGAGTTCCGGCGGTACGACGGGCAGGTATTGGATCACTGCCCATTCCGGCCGGTTTTCCTGGCGGGTTTGTCCGTCGCGGAAAGCTTCTACCACGCGCAAGCGCTTCAGCGCTTCGGATTTCCGTTGCTGGGAAGTTTCATTGGCCGCCTGGTGGCGCAAGTCGTAAGAAAGCTGATCGAGTTCCAGCCGTTCAAGCAGATTCTTTACCGCATCAGCCCCCATCTTGGCGATGAATTTGGTGGGGTCCTGATCATCCAGCATTTGGTTTTCTGCCGGCAGCGCGTCCAGGATATCCAGATATTCTTCCTCGGTAAGCAGATCCATCTTCTCAAGGCCATCGTCGGCTTTGATACCGGGATTGATGACAACGTAGCGCTCGTAGTAAACGATGGACTCCAGCTTTTTGGAGGAAAGCCCCAGCAGATACCCGATTTTGTTGGGCAGGGATTTGAAGAACCAGATGTGCACGACCGGTACGACCAGTTTGATGTGGCCCATACGCTCGCGTCGAACCTTTTTCTCCGTCACTTCCACTCCGCATCGATCGCAGACAATGCCCTTGTAGCGGATACGCTTGTACTTTCCGCAATAGCACTCGTAGTCTTTGACCGGACCAAAGATCCTTTCGCAGAACAGACCATCGCGCTCCGGTTTGTAGGAGCGATAGTTGATGGTTTCGGGCTTCAATACTTCACCGTAGGAACGCTCCAGAATTTCATCCGGAGAAGAAAGACCGAGGGTGATGCTATCGAAATTTTGCGATTGACTTTGGGTCTTCTTTTTAAAAGGCATAGATCGTATCTATTTGAGATAGTAGATCCTCAGAAGCGGGGCCCGGATGATGGGATCCTCAGTGCTCCGCATTCTGAGAGTCTATTGTCTGATTTCCTAATCAAATTTTACGTCCAGGGCGAGTCCCCGCAGTTCGTGAACCAATACGTTGAAGGATTCCGGAATGTTGGGTTCGGGGAGGTTGTCCCCTTTGACAATGGCTTCATAGGCCTTTGCCCTTCCGTTGATATCATCCGACTTGATGGTCAGCAACTCTTGCAGAATATTGGCCGCGCCGAAAGCTTCGAGCGCCCAAACCTCCATCTCACCGAAACGCTGGCCACCGAACTGGGCTTTACCTCCGAGAGGTTGCTGGGTGATCAGCGAGTAGGGACCGATGGAACGTGCGTGCATTTTGTCATCTACCATATGGCTCAGCTTGAGCATGTAGATCACGCCCACGGTAGCCTGCTGATGAAAGCGGTCACCGGTCTCGCCGTCGTAGAGGTAAGTCTGACCCAGCGAAGGAAGATTCGCTTGCTGGATGTACTCCTCAATCTCTTCCCGGCTGGCTCCGTCGAAGATCGGGGTAGCAAATTTGAGCCCGAGCTTTTCACCGGCCCAACCCAGGACCGTTTCGAAGATCTGCCCCAGGTTCATCCGGGAAGGTACTCCCAGCGGATTCAGTACGATATCCACCGGAGTTCCGTCCTCCAGGAACGGCATATCTTCCATGCGGACGATCCGGGATACGATCCCCTTGTTTCCGTGGCGCCCGGCCAGCTTGTCGCCCACCTTCAACTTACGCTTCTTGGCCATGTAGACCTTGGCCAGTTTGAGGACTCCGGCCGGGAGTTCGTCACCAATGCTGATGTTGAATTTCTCCCGCTTGTAGCGCCCGATCTCCTCACTGGACTTGATGCTGTAGTTGTGCAGCAGGCGAGCTACCAATTCGTTGGTGTGCTCATGGCTGGTCCAGTTGCTGTAGTCGATGGCGGAATAGTCGATGCCCCGCAGTACCTCTTTGGTGAATTTGACTCCCTTGGGGATCAATTCCTCATTGTAGATGCTGCGTACGCCCTGGGAAACTTTCCCTTTCAGCAGGATGATCAGCTTGTCGATCAGGATCGTCTTGAGCTCGTTGGAGGCGATCTTGTGCTGATCGTCCAGTTTACCCAACAGATCCTTCTCCTGTGCCTTTTGTACTTTATCTTTCTTGGCGCGGGCAAAGAGTTGCTTGTCGATGATGATCCCGCGCGTGGAGGGGGAAGCCTTCATGGAGGCATCCTTCACGTCCCCGGCTTTGTCACCGAAGATGGCCCGCAGCAGTTTTTCTTCCGGCGTCGGATCGGATTCTCCCTTGGGTGTGATTTTACCGATCAGAATATCGCCTTCTTTCACCCAGGCACCTACGCGGATGATACCGTTTTCATCCAGGTCCTTCGTGGCTTCCTCGCTGACGTTCGGGATGTCGTTGGTCAACTCTTCTTCTCCCAGCTTGGTATCCCGAACATCCATTTCGAAATGCTCGATATGAAGGGAGGTAAAGATATCTTCCCGGACAACCCGCTCAGACAGCACGATCGCATCCTCGAAGTTGTATCCTTTCCAGGGCATGAAAGCCACCTTGAGGTTTTGGCCCAGCGCCAGTTCGCCGTTGTCGGTGGCGTACCCGTCGCACAGGATCTGGCCTTTGGTCACGCGCATACCGCGCCGGACGATCGGGCGGAGGTTGATGCAAGTTCCCTGGTTGGTTCGCAGGAATTTGACCAGTTTGTAAGTCTTGGTATCGTCTTCGAAGGAAACCAGTTGCTCCTCTTCCGAACGATCGTAGCGGATCCGGATCTCATTGGCATCTACAAACTCAACGACGCCTTCTCCTTCCGCATTGATCACCATTCGGCTGTCGCGGGCGACTTTGCCTTCCAATCCGGTACCGACGATGGGCGAGCTCGGCCGGACCAACGGAACTGCCTGACGCTGCATGTTGGATCCCATCAGGGCCCGGTTGGCATCATCGTTTTCCAGGAAGGGGATCATAGAAGCCGAAACGCCAACGATCT
Organism: uncultured Saprospiraceae bacterium; assembly: GCA_964640855.1. Classification (GTDB taxonomy): domain Bacteria; phylum Bacteroidota; class Bacteroidia; order Chitinophagales; family Saprospiraceae; genus JAJDFU01. The sequence continues at coordinate 400 of CAZXIX010000099.1, read as the reverse complement.
GGTTCGGCGCCACGTCCATATACTCCAGTTCGTCCGGGTTCAGGACGGGGAATTCGCCGTGGTCCCTGGATTTGATCCGGTCGGAGAGGAAGTTCCCTTTTTCGTCAATTTCGGCATTAGCCTGAGCGATCCGCTTGAAATCTTCCCCTTCGGCGCTCAGATACTCTACCGAGCTGTCCATATCGACCTGCCCGTCGACTACCCGGCGGTAGGGAGTCTCCAGGAAGCCCATCTTGTTGACTTTGGCGTGTACGCAAAGCGTGGAGATCAGACCAATGTTCGGTCCTTCCGGCGTTTCGATCGTACAGAGACGCCCATAGTGGGAATAGTGTACGTCGCGCACCTCGAAGCCCGCCCGTTCGCGGCTCAGACCACCGGGTCCCAGGGCCGAAATCCGGCG
>CAZXIX010000098.1:0-16290 GCA_964640855.1 uncultured Saprospiraceae bacterium | reverse complement strand
GTGGTATAGGCGATGAGGCTATGCGCGTTTCAATTCCAATAGGTACGATTAAAGCCAGCTGCGATCAGTACAGCGGGCCCAGGGTGCGGTTTCAATTCCAATAGGTACGATTAAAGCGCCCTTCCAGAAGACCTGGCGTTAAAGTTAGAACTAGTTTCAATTCCAATAGGTACGATTAAAGCCCGGAGTGCTTCGGACTTATGTTCACCCATTCTTTGTTTCAATTCCAATAGGTACGATTAAAGCCAGACTTACCCTATCTTCTTCTACAGAACTAAAATAGTTTCAATTCCAATAGGTACGATTAAAGCCGGAAAAACGAATAAAATAACCGGGCGGAAAATCCGTTTCAATTCCAATAGGTACGATTAAAGCAAACAACCTGTACACCGAGGCGACCAATACAATTAAGTTTCAATTCCAATAGGTACGATTAAAGCATTTGCAACGCGGATCCAGGCTATTGGCACTACGTTGTTTCAATTCCAATAGGTACGATTAAAGCCCTGGTGAAGGAATTGCTCATCTTCGGTTTCTAGCAGTTTCAATTCCAATAGGTACGATTAAAGCGCATTGCCGGCCGCATTCATAATAATTTTCAACCCGGTTTCAATTCCAATAGGTACGATTAAAGCGGTGATTTTACCACGGTGGGCACGCAACTGCAAACCCGTTTCAATTCCAATAGGTACGATTAAAGCTTTATTTGCAAGTCTGAAATATTAACCTTATATTGGTTTCAATTCCAATAGGTACGATTAAAGCCCTCATCGCTCATGTTGCCCAGGGTTTCGGCGATGTGTTTCAATTCCAATAGGTACGATTAAAGCGCCAGAAGACCCTTCTGCTGCCACAAATCCAAAAGAGTTTCAATTCCAATAGGTACGATTAAAGCGGACATCTCCGCTTTCGTCAATGCCATACCCCACCTGTTTCAATTCCAATAGGTACGATTAAAGCCGCTTGCCCATAGCGTGTCTTGGAGGATCATAGAAGGTTTCAATTCCAATAGGTACGATTAAAGCCTCCCTTTTTCAGCACTCCGGATAATGCTTATCCAGGTTTCAATTCCAATAGGTACGATTAAAGCCGCCATCAGCGCTGCCGGTTCCTACCGCCGGAAAGGGTTTCAATTCCAATAGGTACGATTAAAGCGATGTCTACCTGTATGGAGTCATCGGTCATGATTTTGTTTCAATTCCAATAGGTACGATTAAAGCCTGGAAGATTTGAAATTCTCCAAAACCGCTATCCTTGTTTCAATTCCAATAGGTACGATTAAAGCTCGTTTATCCAGATTTTAAAATAACCGTTGTTGCCAGTTTCAATTCCAATAGGTACGATTAAAGCAAGCTACACGGAAGACGGAATCACTTATCTGACAGTTTCAATTCCAATAGGTACGATTAAAGCCGGCTAAAAGGATAACATACCTTTCCTTTTTAGCCGGTTTCAATTCCAATAGGTACGATTAAAGCGGTTTTTCGGTTTCGTGGGCCGATGTTGCAACCGTAGTTTCAATTCCAATAGGTACGATTAAAGCAAAGCCGCCTGGCCTACGTTGAAAGCATATACAATGGTTTCAATTCCAATAGGTACGATTAAAGCGGCATGTAAATTGGATCCACCCCCCTTGCTAATATGTTTCAATTCCAATAGGTACGATTAAAGCGAATTGCCCTTTGACCCGCATTTAAAAGGCATGATTGTTTCAATTCCAATAGGTACGATTAAAGCATTTTTACACTTCCTGGAAAAAGCTATTCGGACCGAGTTTCAATTCCAATAGGTACGATTAAAGCATTAATCATATGGCTGGAACAAAATAAAAGAAGGAGTTTCAATTCCAATAGGTACGATTAAAGCAGCGAGTAATTAAATACATATAGAGCTGTTAGCCAATGACTTGTAGTGACAAAGGTAACAATAAAGAATGGGTTTTACTTGTCGCTCAACAATAAGGTAAAAACTACCTAAGTTCGACGATGCACTAATGATTTGATAATCAGCTATATACCAAAATGTCAAAGATCATTTTAAGGGTTTTGCCTGGGCCGACAAAGGATCGACGACTACAAAATCTGACCGGTATCGCTTAATGACTTACCGATCAGCTGTTTATCCATGTAATGGGTATGCCGGCTTTTAAAGAGAATAAAGCTATCGTCGCGTTCATCCATAATCTCCTTAGCCTTGGCGACCAACTCTTTAACTTGTAATTCGCTTAGCTCGCCTTCAAAAACAGAGTTTTGTATCCAGTGCATGTATTTCCGGCAAAGTTTGAGCATCTTGACTGTTCGCTCTGCGGCTACATCATAGACGGCGATCACGTACATTACCACCAGGTTTTAAAAGGTTCGAAATGGGGGTCAATTCCCAACAAGTATTTGGCCAATTTATAGCAGTCAAGCCGCAATAAATGACGATAACTAACCTTTCGGTTAAGCTTTCGATGCTGAATACTTTGCTGGAGGCGATCTTCCCAGGCCTCCACCACGATCCGCCGTCCGGATGGCGAAAGGAAGCAGGCCTCGTCCACCCGGTCGAAGTGCTCGGGGCGGATTTCCCGTCGATTGCACAACCGAAAGATCAGGCGATCAACCAGGATCGGCTTGAAGATCTCCGAAATATCCAGTGCCAGACTATAGCGGCGTGTTCCGGGTTCGTGGAGGTAGCTCAATGTCGGATTGAGTTGCGAATTGTAAATAGCATCCAGCACCACGGTGTAGCACAGAGAATTGCCAAAACTGATCAGCGCGTTAAGTTCGTCCGTAGGTGGTTGTTTTCGTCGTCCATTCCATGGGAAAGTTTCAATGATCTTTCCAAAAGCGTTATAGTAAGTTTGGCGGGCATTACCCTCCAAGCCCATGAGGTTACCGATCGACTTCGCCTCCAGGATCTGCTTAGTCAGTACTTCGATCTGACGGATGGATGACTCCACCTGTTTACCCCGATTAAGATAGTATCGTAGGTTTTTAACCATATTAACTAAGGCCGCATCCACCAGGGCCCCGGCAATTTGAAGCCGCTTTCTTTTGTTTCGGTAAGCATCGGCCTGTGCGATGAGCATCTGACCAGCTAGCAGGTATTCCCGGGGACTAAAAGAACCCGTGTAGTGGTGATGGTAGTCAAAAAAGTGTACAGGGATATGCTTTCGTCCCAAAAAGTTGAACAAGGCGCTATTGGAATCAAGACTGCCGAACACATAAAAGGAACTGACACTTTCTACCGGCAGGAATCTCGGCTTGGGCTGCGGATCCTTTTCACTGGGTACCGGGTCGAACTTCAGGGTATTATCGCGGCGGCTCATGCGGCCCGGGTTAAACAGATAAAAGGCTTTCTTCACGATTTTTGGGTTTAGATGAAACAAAAGTCCCGGTAGGCACACTGCCGGCAATAGCTTTTGCGAACCAGCTGCGGGCAGTCTGGCAGCGCCGTGATCCGCTCGATCTCAGCCAACCAGCCCTCGATTGCCCTGCGATCCGCCGCCGTCAGCCCAACCTGCTGGCTGCGGCGCTGTTTGGGGTATTCGATCAGACCCTTCGCGCCCCGCACCCCGGCCTGCTCCAATACGTACAGGTAGTACTGCACCTGCGCTACGTGCGCGTGCTCCAGCTTAGGGCTTTTCTTGACTTCCCGCACCAGCCGCTCCTTCGGATCGAAGTGGTCGATCTTCACAGAGCCGAGATTGAGCCCTCGCCAGTGAATGGGGCGACGACGGTATGAATGCTGCTCAATCATTTTTCCTTCACCAACAGAATCGCTGGTATGTTCCATTTTGATTTTTCGGTGAAACAACCAGAGTTTCCGATGGCAGAGGTGATAGTAAGAAACATGGGTTGCGGAGAAATCAGGCATTTTTCCAGTGTAATACTTGATCATTGGAAAATTTGCAGTGATGCCCCAACTTCGGTCAGAAAGTTCACCGCCTCATTCAGCCCTTGAACCGATTTAATCTCAATTGAGGCCGTGTCATTCATGATATTTGCCGTTTTGACCAAGTCTTCTAATACTTCCAAGTAATTCTCCTTTAAAGGACTAACAGTAGGTGCTGGCAAACGATTTTTTGAAGTCACGATAGCTCCCCTGAAATCCATGACATGCGGAAATTGCTGGCTGGAGTTGGCGCCTGGTTGGCTCAACAGGGTATAGCTTAGAGCATCCAATACTGCTTTTTGTCTTTTCCGGCGTTCTTCTTCCTCAATAACATAATCATTCAAAGCATCATCAAATCCCAGCCCTGCTAAGTCTAGATTCATTACAACGGCATATTCAGCGCTCGAAGCGGGACGAGTGAAGATGTTTTGTCCTTCGTTGGAACCGCTCTCCCGAGCTTGCTGCCCTGTTCGTGTAATCACAAATTTGGTATGAAAATAATGTTTCGTCACACTCTTGGAAGGAACCCCAACCATAAAGCCAACTTGAACCCGACTTGTCCTTGCAACTGCTACACTAGCGTTGAAAACATCTCTTCCATCTTCACCTTTGGGCGAAATCTCTGTAATCAAAAGGCCGTGTGCGTCAGTTACAACACATCCTCTAGCGACTTCTCTATATAAGGCCTTCTCGAGAGGCTGTCGATATGCTTCGATTGTACCAGATAACCCTTCCGACTCAGGAATATTTTTCTCAACCCATTTCATATCATTTAATTCACTTTTTATTCGGTTAGGATCGGGGTTTCTTCGATTAGAGTTCCTACTCAATAACAAGCTTCGCTCTTGAGCAATTCTTGATAGATGATCCGCATGCCAATGTTTAAGCATATCTCCACTGATAACCGGAACAGAATAGAGTTGCCCATCTTGAACTACTGTAGCGGTACGAGGCTGTGTTGCGTTACCTTCAGACCCTTCATTATTAAGGCTGGCAAGATTGATGGTCAGCCGCCCTACAAGGCTTAAGTTTTTTACTGTTGACATATTATTGATTATTTTAAGTCCAAATGAAGAAAAAGTTTATTCATCAGAAGTAGGAGGTGCTTTTGAAAGCGCCAGCGCAAGGATCAACTGCGCAATCAGTTTGGGAGAATATCTCTCATCTTCACCCAATTCGATGATTTTGGCGATTCCGTCCTGTGTAGAAATGTTTTGCTTCTCCCTGGCGTTTTCCTGAGTGTTTTGGGATGCCATTTTGTCGATGCCGCGTTTAATTGAAATCTCACAGATGGCTGTAACTAAATCTTCACTATTTTGCACTTCCCGGAGTTTTCTGATCATTTGATAATCAGGTTGTTCGGATTTTTCCCCTTCACGTTTGAATACACGATTATAGGTGTCCTGCCTTATTAGATTTATTATAGGCTTTATAACCGGGCCTCGAAGTGTTTCTACCAGTTCCTGATACTTTTTGGAATTGCTATTCATGATTTCAAAAAATTGTTGTTGATGTAATATGGGTAAATATTGCGATGTGAAACCTACTGTTTCCAGGTAAGAGTGATATCCTTCAACAAAAGACTCGATTCTGCCATGCTCAAATCCTTGGATTAATCGCACCACAGAAAGACGATCAATACTGAGAGTCTTCTTGTTTTTTGAAAATGAGTGTGATCTCCACTTATTTATTACTGCATGTAGTCGATTTACACTTTCCAAGGAATAAATATATGATGGGACTTTTATACTCCAAGTACCCGCAGGAGATGGCTTATTACTGAACTTGATATAATTAGCCCCACATACCGCGCTCAACATTTTTTTCCCTTTCTCTCCATAGCCTAACAATAACTTTAAGTAATAAAGGTAATTGTCAAAAGGAAAGAAAAAGTCATTTGGGACAATCCTTGTTCTGTTTCGGGAAACGAGATGTTTCAACAACGATAGTGATATGTTTTTAGGGACTGGTACTGCAACTTTATATTCTCTTGCAGCCCTAGCTGAATAGATTAATCCAGCGGTTCCTAAACAAGTATATCTGCTCAACTTTTCTTTAAACCTACCAGCCAAACTTCCATTATTAATCGAAAAACTATTACTACTATTTGCACCTTTTGACCCTTGCGGAAAAACTAAAGAGTTGATGGAAATAGTATGCTGGAATTTATTATTTAATAACTCAACACCCAATTCTCTACAAGCCTGTACGCAGGCATTGAACCAGGCAATATCTTTTCCCAAAAAACCATTGATAATCCCGTACAAATCTCTATTTGGGGTACTAATCCAAGTTAACTTATCACCTATCTCTACTGATATTTGAGGTTTTTCTCCAGTGTCAACAACCGCTCCGTTGTGATTAATAATAGTATTGTTATCCCATGTCTTACTTTTCTTTACTACCTTTCCTTCTCTAAATCCTTTTTGGCTCTTCCAACTTCCAGCAAAGGAATACTTTAACCAACTCAAATTTGGTCGTTCTCTTAACTTAGTTGCATGAAGGATTTCAAAGCCATTTGGCATTTGCCTGATCTGAGGAGAAGGGCCTTCATAATAAGCATCTGTCAGAGCAGCGTAGCCTACAGCAACCAAGACATCAAAGTATCCATTGTCAAGCACCGGCAACCTTTCAGTTTGGAGTTGTATTTCAGGCTCTTTTTTAGGTATCGTAAATGTTTTCATCAGGAACCAAAAGTTATGTGAACGTAATTCTGGCCGCCGCCCAAAACCTGCATATTGACTTTAAATTCTACCTCTTCGCGCGGTTTGTTTGTTTCTCCTTGAAAATTAGAGATCTTCTGCCAAGTAGCATTGGACTTTAAATCGCTTCCGGTAAAAGATATTCCGCCGTCTAGCGGTTCCGCTTCTTCTACGCTATGCAGACTAAAAAAGCTACCTTGCTTTCCGAAGCAATTGACCCCCGGCAAAGCTGGTCGGAGCCATTCCAGTTCCTCTGTTGGAACGAATAAATCCACGCCGCCATCGAAGTACAAAAACTCCCGGAATACCACAGTTGAACTTAAATACCCAGAGGGTAGCCCCTTTCCACTTCCATCTGAACGAGGCACTTCATAATGTTTCACCATATGTGTGTTGATTACCCCTTCTCCCCATGGTTGAACTTGTACTTGCACTTTTCTCAGTTTCTTTACAAAATCTTCTGGAGAAAGACCGGCGCGGATAGTGCCAACAACAAGTGCTACCTTGGCGGCATAGGCCGTTGGGCAGGGGTAGGTTGCAGCAAATTTTGTAGTAGCTTGTTCCCTTCGGAAGCTGAAAGGAGTGGTAGCTATATATCTTATTCGGGTCGTCATAAAATGGAGCCATTTTCTTGTTTAGTAGAATCAGCCGAAGCCTTCAATTTTGCGGAGGAGACATGAGCTGTAGCTAACTGATCACATCGCCTCAAAATGTAGCTTAACATATAATATACCGATACAGCATGTTCTTTTTGTAGAGGATGGCTGTCGAACCACAAATGAGCTTCCTTAGCCTCTTCTTTGGAAATGCTTGTTTTTAAATAAGAGCTGTTCCAGCCATATTCCTTCCAGGGAGCTTGCATACTCATGTTATCTAAATAGTCGAGATAACCGATTTCATATGACTCAAATCTCTTGGTGCTAAGGTCGCCACTAAAGTTTCGTAGATAACCATGGTGCTCCGCGATCGCCCAAATCACAGGATAGAAAAGCAGTTCGGATTGCTGAACCATTTGAATAAGCATATCCTTCACTGCCCAGGCGCTTATCCAAGCGTGACTGGGTATTTTTGCACCATCTTGTCGGGCATATTCCCCCCCCGTTTCGGAATGAGCAATGGGGAATTTCCTGTTGAGGAGCTTTAAGCCCAACCGTTCAGCAAAAAAGTCCAAAGGTTTCTCGGAAGGAGAGATGCCTTGTGGATCGAGAACGTTATGAGCAGCTTGCCATTCAGGGGTTAATTTTCCTAGATCATGTGCCCAGATGACGAAATCAACCAGACCCTCCGCTAATTCCCTGGATTGCTCAGTGGAACTAGAACCTGCACCACCAAGGTCTTGCAGTTTTGCCAACTCCTCTACCATCCATCTTACTTTGCTTTTCTCCCTATGCAGTAGTTGCAAGTGAGCCTCGTATGGTTCTAATCTATAGCTGTAATCCCATTGCTGCCTATGACTTTCATCAAGAAAATAGTCTTCCCCGCCTTCAATAGATTCATCCAAGCCAATCGTAGGGGCATACCCAATATCTTCCGGACTTAACAGGGCCATATCCGCGATTTGAACATTTTCACTAGACACTGGTTCATTCGCCTTTGTCTCAGAATTAAACCGGTAAAAAGATTTTGGAACTTTCTCGAAGCGTTTACCATAAAACTTACTCTTTGCTACGCTTAAAAATTTATAATTCAAATTAGGATCAGTACCTATTGCAACATTTATTGAGTTAATATCCCGGATACGTTCCCGGTATTGCTCATAATCGCGTAACGTTCTAAGCTCTAAAGTCTCTTCTTTGGGATTCCTCGTCTTGAAAAATTTCACAAATGCCTGGTCGCTTTCCTGTGGGATTTCCACAATCCGCCCCTCTAACTCGGGATCAAGTTGCTGCCCATCATTCTCTTGTAGAAGGGCCCGTAATTTATTAATATCGTCTTTTGCGTATGCATATGGCGAGTAGCTGCCTTTTTCTACATCGTGCCAGTAAATAGTAGCCGATTCACCTTGGTAGCGGGCACTTCGCCCTACCCGTTGAATGAGCGACGCAGGCGGACAAAGATCCGTATGCATTACATCACAGGATATATCTATACCAGCTTCCACTACTTGAGTGGCTACTAATACCTGTTTTTTCCCAGTTGGAGGAGCATCTTTTCTAAAAATGCCTTTTGCCCGTTCTTCGATTTTTGTTCTATCATCCGGCAGGAGTTCAGAATGGAGTAAGTGAACCTCAATATCTTGCCCAGAGTCTCGTAAAAGCCGGGCAGTCGTTTTGGCCCATTCTATCCGATTCCTGATAATGATTGTTTTCTCCCCTAGCAGTAAATTTTCAATGTGATCAAAGCTAGTACCTTGCCGAATTTCTTTAGAGTTGACAAAGGGGCGTTCACCAATGATCACTTCAACTCCATTCGATTTACCAACTGGAGATTCTAATAGCTCAGCCTCAAGAAATTTGAGCATAGTGCTGCTTAATGTTGCAGTAAGAATTATGCAATTTTGATGGCTTTGCTTAATAGCATAAAGAGCGGTGCTCATGCTTCTCTGCGGTTCCAGCAAGTGAAATTCATCAAAAATTAAGTGACTGGCGTCAATAACAGCTGGGAGGATATTGCCCTGCCGGTAACCGACGCCAATGGGAATACCTAAAAATGCACTCAACGATTGATCGAGCGTTGTAAAAATTAGATCAATGGGATTGTCTACATCTTGCCCCTTATCAAGAAAGGTATGCTCTTTACGGGCTCCATGTTGTACGGCGATTCTTTTGGGAAAGGAGCCTTCACTTACATCTTTGGCAAGCGAATCAACTAAAACCCTCAATGGAAGCGAATAAATTGCGTGCCCCTCCTTTAAGGCCGAAGTAACCGCAAAAGTCTTTCCCCAACCTGTCGGCGCTTTAAGAATAATATGTTTACCAGCCCTAAAAGCACCGAATACTCGACGTTGGCCAGGGCTTCGCTCTTCAAAGCTTTTTGCATTTAAGGCTTCATCGAAATTTTTATAATATCTCATCAGGCTGTTTTTAACTGTCCGAAACATGAACCCGTCAGATGCCCAGCACCAACTTCCCAGGCAAATTGTACTGCTTCAGGAGTACCCATGACTATTACCGGGCATTGATTGGCTTTTAATTTTATGTTTTTAATGGACACCACTTTGGTACGAGCTTTTGAGTAACTCCTGTCAAACCCCATCCACGAATCGAGGTGCTCTCCTTTGAAACCGGCCAGTTGCATTTTAAATCGGAAGGTTTGTGTCAACAATTCATCTGCTTCGCCTTGCTCAAAGCTGAGATGCTCTTTTTTACCATTTTCTAAGTTCCGGCGGACAAGAATCGGACTGTTGAATCCAAATCTGTAAGTTGAACTAAAAGATGGAGTGGGGATGACTTCCATTTTATGAACTCGCATTCCAAATGCAAACTGTTGGTCAGAATTAACTCTGCCGATGAAATAAGTGGCTAACTTGTCATCGAAAAAACTAACCTCCCAAGTTGCACCTTTCGCAAAGACAATTCCTGCATCCTTAACTACTCTACCGTTGCTTAACCAGCCCAAGGAATACAAGCTTGTCGAGTCATGCAGGTGATTTTCTCCCATCCACCGATGAAAAGCACCGGTAATATGATGCTGATAATCGAATGGGACTATCGATAAATTGGGAGTTAACATCAACTTTATCCGCATAGATTTGAGTTTAAATTCTTTGAAAAGTGCTTTAGGCTATTATGTGGACTTTGAGAATCGATCCATTCATAACACTCTTGGCTCCAATATAAAGGCCGAGATAGGGTGAAAACCACCCCACCCCCCTCACACTCAAGAAAACCTTTCCAAAATTTTTTGGGCCTCTTCTGCTACCCTTTGTCGGAGCTTATCCGGAGAATGGATTTTCACATGCTGAGCATTACTCAGGATGAAATTCAGCAAACCCTTGAATTCGTGGTTTACCGGACATTGGAAGTCAAACGTGTTAGGTCTAGCTCCTGCTTCCAGGTAGGTGAGGGTAAGCGGAAACTCCTCTATTAGGGAATTGTAAGCGAAAACATTGATCTCCAGATGTACCGGGACCTGATTATTGTCCGCAATTCGAAATACGTCGGTGATCTTCACCCGATGGTCCGATTCAAACCGCCAGGCTGAATCCAAAACTTCTACCCTTTCTATCCGTGCCAATTTGAAATGACGGGTTTCCCGTTTGTCCACATCATAAGCCTGAAGGGTATCCATTTCCGGGTTGATGTGAAAAGGTTCCACCAATCGATCTCTTATCTCATTACTCCGGCTCCGATAGTTTTTCAGAAGAGCTCTTACCTTGTTCTTTCTCGCCATCGAAAGGGCATCGATTCGATCCAGTGCCGGTTTGCGGAGAGCACGAAGACCCAACTGCTGAAAATCATACAGGCTGTCCAGCTTCTTTCTCAAGTACATGGCTTCTCTTTCAGGTAGGTATCGGAAAAGACTTTGCAGAAGATTTTTGTCTTCTGTAGAGAATGCAAGAAGGTGTTTTAATTCGCGGAAGGTTTTTTCGGGCAATATGGCTAAACGGTATTGTCCATTATACTCCAGGCTCAACCCAATATTTTCAATAGCCTTCAAGTCCTCTCCAATGGCATCTGGGCTCACACCGTAGTGTTGGGCCAACTCTCGCCTGGTAAAACGATAGGGATGATTTAGAATCCTGAGGAGAACCTGAATGGTACGTTCACGGGGTTTCATCTCGAGTAAATCTTTCCAGTTAGCCTGACCCTTTTGAAATTTGGACTTACTACCAGGCTTGACGTTTCAATTCTTTGAGGATTGGAATAACTCTGAAAGGAAATATTTTAAAGTATTAATCCCTTTAGCTAAATATATTCCTCGAGCAGGTTTTCTCCAAGGCTTATATCTGCCAATTTTCCTTATTCGAAGATTGGAATAAAATAACTTTTCCGTTTTTCACGTCCGAAACCGAAATTTTAGGTTACTCGATGGTAAGGTGGAAACCTGTGAGAATGCGGACTAAAATCCTCTATCTCTTTAATGGGAGATTGCCGATCTGCTTCACTTCCCTCCCGTCAGCGTATCCGAAATGTCCGTACGGGCCGCTTGCCAGGCCGGGATCAAAGCTGCTATCAATCCCAGCAGGATGGCTCCCGCCAATAGAAAGTATTCTCCCTGTACCAGGGTCAGACCGGTAAAGCGATAGCGGTAGTTATCCTCCAACAGCCCCCCGGCCAATTCCATGCCGAGATGCCCCAGCAGGAGACCCAGCAAAGCGCCGAAGGCGGCAAGAAGAATGCCCTCGAGCAGGATCAGCCGGAACAGGGTGCTGCGACTCCCGCCCATGACCCGGATCAGGGCCAATTCGTAGCGGCGATGGCGCAGGGAAGCAAAGAGGGAAATGAAAATGCTGAGTCCCGAAACGAAGACGATCACCAGGGCCAGGATGCGCAAGGCTCGCTCGCCCGTGTCCATCAGGCTGAACAGCCGATTGATCTCATAGGCCGGGTTGGCTGCCTGCATGTCCGTATTCTCATTGATGTTGCGGCCCAGGTTCAGCGCCTGGAAATTACTTCGATTCCGATATTGGATCAACAAGGCAGTAATTTCTCGCTCTGGACTGGCTTCCAGTAAGTTAGCAGGCTCCGACTCATGATCTGCTTCATGTCCTTCTTCCTGCTCGTGTTCGGCTTCGTGCTCGTGGACTTTCCAGAAGCTGGCGTTGGTGGTCAGGAGGAGTTGATCGATCACGGAGCCTGTGGGTTTCAGGATTCCTACCACCCGAAAGGGTTCGCTATCGGCATGTTCCAGTCCTTCCTCATCCAAAAGGCCGTGTGTGCTCCGAAAAGTGTCGCCCAATTTAAGCCCCAGGGTCTGAGCCGCTTCGGCGCCGATGGTCATCTCGAAGTCGGCGGACCAGATCTTCCCTTCGTCCAATTCGGCCTGGTAGAGGCCGAGGATGGCGGTATCGGTACCGACGATACGCCGACCCCGGTAGCTGTCGCCCAGCGATAGAGGAACGGCTTTTTTGATCAGGGGATGATTAGGGTTCAGAAAGGGCCGGGCCTGACCCAGCGTGATGTTTCCCGTAGGCGCATCGATGTGGTACATGCTGCTCAGGATCAGCTGCAGCGGACTACCCTTGGCACCGACGACCAGGTCGATCCCGGCCAGGTTGCGCTCGAAATTACCCTGGAGCTGATGCTGCAACAATAGCAACAGGGAGATCAATCCTACGCCCAGGGAAAACAGGATCAGGGTCAGGGCGGTGGACCAGGGCTTGAAGAAGATGTTTTTCCAACTGAGTCTGAACAAGTTCATATTCGGAAAAGAGAATTGCGTTTGAAAATGGACACGGTCAGTTAATCGGGATGAACCGCCTGCCTGAGGATCACTTGATGCTGAAAAGCACTTTTCAGCCGGGTGTCGTGGGTCACGATCAGCAAGATCGCCTGGGCGTCCAATGCTTGTTTCTTGAGCAGTTTAACGACTTTGCTTGCATTCCGGTCGTCGAGGGCCGAGGTGGGCTCGTCGGCGAGGATCAGCTTGGGATTGCTCACCAGGGCCCGGGCGATGCCGGCTCGCTGCTTTTCCCCTTCACTCATGGCGGCAGGCAAAACGTCTCCCTTGTGGGAAAGCCCCAGCTTTTCCAATAAAGGGTCGATCAGCCCAGGCTTTTCGGAATGCCCCAGTTTTTGGGCCAGTTGCAAATTCTCCCTCACCGTCAGGGAGCCCACGAAATGGGGTTGCTGGAAAACGATTCCGATGTTTTTTCCCCGAAAGCCATCCAGGGCCGAACCCTGTAGCTTGCTCAATTCGGTTCCGTCCAGGTGGATGCTTCCGCTCAAGGGGGTTCTCAAGCCGCCCAAAAGGTGGAGCCAGGTTGTCTTTCCGCTGCCCGAAGCGCCCAGCAGCAGCCAATGCTCTCCTTTTTTGCAATTCAGGTCAGGAAAGGATAAGGGCGATCCATTGGGATAACAGTAGGTCAGATCGGATGTGTGGAGCATATTCGTAGCTTGATGCCGGGTAAATTAGACGATTTGGCCCGGCCGGAAAAGAAAAACCGGTTCGAATGGCGCTTGCCATCCAAACCGGTTAAATGGGTCGGGTCGGGGGATCAATGCCTCCGGGTATCCGGAAGCGGCATGCCTTCGATCCAGGGAGCGCCTGCATCCCGGAGGGCCTTTTCCAATTCCGGCAAGCGGTCGTTCAGGATGTTTTCCATTTTATCCATCATTTCATCCAATTGGTTTTTGGCAATGGCCATATTCTCCTTCGCTAGCGGGGTAGGGCCATAGGTGCTCTGGGAGGCCCGCCCGGCAACGCCCAGGCGCGAGGAGATCGTCGGGGGGTATTTTTCCCCTACTTCGTCCTTGGAGGGATGTCCGCTCAGTTGTTCCTCCATATCCAGCAGGTCCTGGTGCAGCTCGTGCAGTCGGCGGTCCAACTCTCCCGGAGAAACGGGCGCCACAGCCAGGGAGCTTTTCATGGTCTTTACCTTGTCGAGAGTGCTGGACAAGGCCAGGCTGGCTGCGGAGGCCATGCCTTGCAGGGATTCCAGTTCCCGCCAGAAAGCGGCGGGGACCTCGGGGTCGCTCCCTTCGAGGGTACCTTCCGTCATCCGGACGACTTCCACCGTTTGGGGCGCAGCCAGTTCGGTGATCTGGCCGTTGACCTCCTTGGACAAGGACACGGTGTAGGTACCCGGAGCCACCTTAAACCCGGAAGCTTCCAGGTTGGGGGTACTTCCTTCGCGCAGTGCTCGGGGGCTGGGGTAGGTCAGGTCCCAGGCCACCCGGTGAAAACCTTTTCCGGTCTTACCGGGAATGCGGCGGATCACCTTACCCTCGGAATCGGAAACGGTCAACCAGATACCGGGCTTCGGTTCCCGCCTTTCGGCTTCCACGGCATCCCAGCCCGGGAAAGTGATCGCTTCGCCTTTTTCGGCCCATTCTTTTTCGGAAGTCTGCCGGAGCTGCTTTTGTGATTTCAGGCCTTCCTTCAGGTAGTAAGTGAAGACTGCTCCATAGGGCGGGTTGGGTGCTACGTAGTAACCGGCCCCCTGACTGGCCGGGCCTTCCTCAAAATCCAGGGCCGGGCGAGGTACATACCACCAGGCTTTCCGGGGTTTGAACAAAGTGGCTTCTTCGGCCAGCATCTCCCCGGTCACTTCCCGCAAGGGGCTGTAGTCGTCCAGGACATAAAAACTTCTTCCGAAAGAAGCGCCGACCAGGTCGTTCTCCCGCCGCTGGATAGCCAGGTCGCGGAAGGAGATGGTCGGTACTCCTCCTTTGAGCATGGTCCACTGATCTCCTCCGTCGATCGTGAAATAGATCCCGAATTCGGTGGCTGCGAACAGGAGTTCCGGCTTGACGTGATCCTGAACCAATCGCCAGACCAGCGTTCGGTCGGGGATATTACTGGAAATGGAGGTCCAGGTAGCCCCCCGGTCGGTACTTTTCAGCAGGTAGGGCTGATAATCGCCGTATTTGTGGTTGTCCAGGGCTACATAGACCGTATTGGCATCGAAGAGATCTGCTTTGATGTCGTTGACGAAGGCCGTTTCGGGGACGCCCGGCAAGGTTCCCACCTCGATCTTGCGCCAGTTTTCGCCCCCGTCTTCCGTCACCTGTATGATCCCGTCGTCCGTACCGGCATAGATCAATCCTTCTTGTTGGGGGGATTCGGCCAGGGAGGTGATGGTATTGTAGGTGGACATGGCCAGGAAGTCCCAGGGGGCGTCCCAGCTCTGGGTGCTGCCCATGATCGGCAGGGTGATGCGTTCCTGGTCGCGGGTGAGGTCACCGGAAATGGCCGTCCAGCTATCGCCGCGGTTGTCGGATCGCCACACTCGCTGGGATGCGAAATACAAGCGGGAAGGGGAATGCGGACTGACCAGGATGGGGGAGTCCCAGTTGAAACGTTCGGCGGGTTCTCCTTCCGCAGGTTGCGGCTGGATGTATACCCATTCACCCGTTTTCCGGTCAAGTCTTACCAGGTTGCCTTGCTGCCATTCGGAATAGGCAATGTCCGGATTGCCCGGCTCCGTAGCCGGCTGGTGGCCGTCGGCAAAAATGGTGATCGACCATTCCCGATTGGCAATGCCCGTGTAGTTGTCGGTCCGGGAAGGCCCTACCTGGGTGTTGTTGTCCTGGGTGCCTCCGTAGATGTTGTAGAAAGGCTCGGCGTCGTCCACGGCTACCTTGTAGAATTGGGTGATGGGCATATTGGCGAAAAAGCGCCAGTTCTCGGCCAGGTCGAAGCTTTCGTACAACCCGCCGTCCGTACCGATCAGCAAATAGTCGGGATCGTCCTGGCGAAAGGCTATGGCGTGGTTGTCGGAATGTTTGTTTTGCTCCTGGAGCCGCCGGAAGGTTTTTCCGCCATCATCCGAAACCTGGATGCGGACATCCATCAGATAGAGGCGATCGAAGGCATGCGGGGAGGCGTACAGTTCCTGGTAGTAATGCGGGCCGGTACCTCCGGATACCGTTTCCGAGCGTTTTTCCCAGGTAGCGCCCTGATCGTCGGAGCGATAGACGGCACCGCTGCGCCGGTCCAGTTCGATGGCGGCATAGAGCACGTCGGGGTTTTGCGGGGAGATGGCCAGACCGATCTTTCCCATGTCGGACTGGGGCAATCCCTTCTTGAGTTCTTCCCAGCTTTGGCCGCCGTCGGAACTCCGGTACAAGCCGGTGCCGGGTCCTCCGCCCATGTAGGCGGCGACGGT
>CAZXIX010000097.1:0-16312 GCA_964640855.1 uncultured Saprospiraceae bacterium | reverse complement strand
CCTTCATAAGTTGACGCTTTACCGGTCAACCTATATCAGGGACGTACATCCGTTCTTTCATCTACTGTCAAAAATCTAATCATCTAATGTCTGCTAAAAAAATCACCTTTATCGGCCTCGGCATCATGGGAAGCCGCATGGCCAAAAATCTGCTGAAATCCGAAGTGGACCTGACTGTCGCCAATCGATCACCCGAACCCGTGCAGGAGCTCGTGGCCGCGGGCGCCAAAGCAGCCAACACCTACATTGATGCCGTACACAATGCCGATATTGTGTTCACGATGCTGGCCAAACCGGAAGCCGTAGAAGAGGTGGCCTTGAGCGAGGATGGGTTCTTGCACCACATGAAGCCGGGTGCCCTTTGGGTGGATTGCTCCACGGTGAACCCCTCCTTCAGCCTGCGCAGCGCCAACCTGGCCCGGAAAGACCGCATGCGCTTCCTGGACGCCCCGGTGGCCGGTACCAAACCGCATGCGGAGAAGGGCGAGCTCACCTTCTTTGTGGGCGGCGATGAAAAAAACCTGGAGGAGGCGAGGCCTTTTATGGAAGCCATGGGGCAGAAAGTGCTTCACATCGGCGAAAGCGGACAAGGGGCGTCCTTCAAAATGCTGGTCAACGGACTGTTGGCCCAATCCATGATTGTCTTTTCCGAAACCGTGCTGCTGGGCGAAAAAATGGGCCTCGACCGGGAGTTCCTGCTCGATACCCTACCCAATCTGGTCGTTTCGGCTCCTTTCACCAAGTTCAAGGCCGAGATGATCCGCAGCGGCGAGTACGATACGCAGTTCCCACTGGAACTTATGCAGAAAGACCTACACCTGGTGACCCAGACCGCCTACGAGAAGGGGCAACCCTTGTTCCTGGCCAATCTGGCCAAGGAAGTGTATGCCGCAGCCGTCCAGGAAGGCTTGGGCCGGGAAGATTTTGCGGCCATTCATCGGTATCTGGAGGGGAAGTAGGGCTTTAAAAAAATTCAGTTTGGCAGTTTTATTTGCGATACGGAACAATTATTTCGTAGGTTTCGTTTATTTCGTATACGTCACCAAATTGAACGACTATGAACCTGGCTAAAAATATCAAGCGGCCGAATAAAGAAGAAATCAGGGCTGCTATGGAAAGCTATGATGCCCTGGCTGCTACACTAGAAAGTTTGCATGAAGACAATCCCGAAATCGAAATCGAGGAGAGTGGAGAAAAGATACGTGTCCCACTAACAGCTCTTAAACTCCTGGCAAGCATTTTAAAAGGTTTGAGCGAAGGTAAGCCGGTCCAGGTTGTACCCATTGACATGGAGGTATCTACTCAAGTAGCTGCAGATATGCTCAATGTGTCCCGTCCCTTTCTGGTTAAGCTGCTTGAAGATGGCAAACTTCCCTACTTCAAAGTAGGGCGACATCGTAGAGTCAAGTTTGAAGATGTGGTCGCCTACAAAAAGCAGATGCAAGTCAACCGACGGCAATTATTGAGCGAAATGATGCAAGAGGACGAGGAAAGCGGACTCTATGATCTCGACTGACAAGTTTACTTGTGTCCTGGATACCCATGTCATCTATCCCCTGCAAATCCGTGATCTTCTGTTTTGGTTTGCAGATGCCGATCTGTATAGACCTAAATGGAGCGGGGGTATCTTCTCCGAATGGGATCGGATAATGGAACGGAAAGGTATTCTTGAAGCTGAAAGGAGGAAGCGCTTAGAACGTGCCAACCTCGCTTTTCCAGACGCATTGGTAACCAATTATGAAAAATTGGTTGACACATTGACTTTGCCCGATGAAAATGACCGGCATGTGTTGGCTGCGGCCATAAAATGCAATGCTAGCCTGATCGTCACCAATAATCTCAAAGACTTCCCGGAGCTATATCTGGCAGGATTCGGCCTTAGCGCAAAAAACGCAGATGATTTTTGCGCAGATATCATTGACCTGGATCCCTACAGGGCTTTAACAGCATTCAAAAGACTAGTCGCCAATCGAAGAAACCCAAATATGGATGAATTTGCAGTTTTGGATGCCCTGAAAAGAAGCGGGCTCAAGGATACTGTCCATTATCTTCGGGCCTTGATTTAGCTCCAGTTAAGCGAATCTGATAACTCAATGTTGCGGCCATTCATCGGTATCTGGAGGGGAGGTAAATATTTAAGAATGAAGGAATGAATATTGGGGTGCAGGGTATCAATGGTGATTAAAAGTGTAAAGCAAACTTTACTTTTTCGACAAAAACCCATAGCTTTGTGTCAATTAAACTTTACATTTTGTAAAAATGACACGACCAATGATGAAACAAGCGAAAGGAGAATACCCAAATCATCATTACCTGGGCAAACTTGCCGCCTGGACCCTGAGCTGGCTGCTGACCGTTGCTTTGGCTACCTTTGGCCCGCTCCTGATCTGGGGGACCGACCAGAAGATCTACAGCCTCCTGGCCATCCTGCTCTCGGCGGGAGTGGGAGTAGGTATGCTTCTGGCCAACAGAAAATACCTGCAATCGCTGGATGAGCTGCAGCGGCGCATCCAATTGGAAGCGATGGGTGTAACCTTGGGCGTTGCGCTGGTTGGGGGCATCAGTTACTCCATGTTGGATATCGTCGATCTGATGCCTTTCGATGCGGAGATCTCCTTTCTGGTGATGAGCATCGGCATAACCTACCTGGTCAGTGTTTTCGCCGGCCAAATGCGCTACAAATGAAAAACCGCATCAAGGTTTTTCGCGCGGAGCGGAACCTGACCCAGGCTGATTTGGCCAAAGCGCTGCAAGTATCCCGACAGACGGTCAACGCCATCGAAAAGGGGAAATTCGATCCCAGTTTACCCCTGGCCTTCAAAATGGCCCGGCTTTTCGGTAAGGCAATCGAGGAGGTGTTCTTGTATGAAGTGGAATAGGATCGGGAGTATTGACTGCCGTCCGCTGATGAGATGCCATGCATTACACCTCAACAAAAAAACCAAGGATAGCCGGAGGAAAAATGGATTGCCCATAAGCCTACACCTTTTCCTCGATCAGTTTTCCCTTAGAGGAGGAATCCAAAGCCTTGAGAATACGATCCATATGGTCTCTCGTAAACTGGTAGCCCAATTGATAGATCTCTTCGAGTTTACCAGTATCAAACAAGCCGTAGTTCCAAAGAGATTGGGGATAGATCACGCAATGACAATGATCAAACTTTTGGAGAGAAGCTGCTGCAAAGCTCAAATTGGTGGCCCTTTGCCATAAGCGGATGGAATTGGTGATCTCCTTTTTATCAAACTTTCGAATGGGAGCTACGAAAATTCCGAGTAGGGTCTGGCATTTATCTTGCAGCGGCTCAATAGGAAAGTTGTTCATAACGCCCCCGTCCACGTACCAGGCCCCTTCGATCTCAACGGGTGTGAAAAAGCCCGGAACCGCGACAGAGGCCAGGATCGGCTGAATGAGATCGCCTTCCGAAAAGATGCGAAAATTGCCGTTGAGGATGTCCGTGGCACATATGAAAAGAGGATGATCCAGGGATTCAAACGATTTGCCTTCGAACCAGGGCTCGAACATCTCTTCGTAGCGTTCGGTGTTCATGATCCCGGGCCCGGTCAGGGAAAAGTTCTGCCAACGAAAGATGGTCTTGTTCTCTTGAAAAAACTCCAAAATGGCATCGGGCGGAGATCCGGCAGCCAAAAAAGCGCTGATGACGGCTCCTACACTGCTACCCGAGAACACTTTCGGCTCGAAACCTTCTCTCTTGCAAGGCTTTCAAAGCCCCCAGGTGGGCCATTCCTTTTACTCCGCCTCCCGAAAGAACGACCCCTGTTGAATAGGTTTTGCCCATAGTCTTGAGAATGATGGTTTTATTCAACCGGACAATTACAGCAATTTTCATTCCCGGAAAAGAGCATTCGTCAGGAACAGGAACACCTTTCCTCAAGCCTCCATCACCCTCTTCACTCTCTCCGGCGTAAAAGGCATGTGATGCAAGCGCTTGCCGGTCAGGGCAGCGAAAGCGTTGGCGATCGCCCCGCCTATGATGGGAATGCCCGATTCCCCGATCCCGGTCGGCGCTTCCCTGGAAGGGATCAATTCTACCTGAATCTCCTCCGGGATCTCATCGATCCGCAAGATGGGATAATCGTGAAAGTTGCTTTGCCGGACCCGGCCCCCCTCGACAGTGATCCGCTCCTTGAGCACACTGCTCATGCCCATGAGAAGTGCTCATTCCATTTGGGCAATGGCATTGTCGGGCTGTACGACCACACCCGCGTCCAGGGAAGCCCAGATGCGGTGAACGTTGATCTCGTCCTCCTCGGTCATTGAAATCTCGCATACGCAAGCAGCCAGCGAGCTGCTTCGCTCGGCAAAAGCCATTCCACGAGCCCTGCCCTGCGGTGGCGGACCGGCTGCTTTGGCCAATTCTACCGCCTTTTTTAGTACGCTCTGCGCCCGGGGGTTGTCTTTCATCAACCGCATTCGGAATGCGAACGGATCAACTCCCTGATCAGCAGCGATCTCATCCAAAAAGGCCTCGATAGCAAATTTATTGGGTCCGTGACCTACTGCACGCCAATGCTTGGTGCGGATACCGTGGTCCGTACTGCGGACTTCGATACGTCTGCTGGGCAGAGAATAGAACTCCGGGCGGGCCCCTGAGCTCAGCAAACCCCCTCCGGTACCGATGATCAGGTGTTTCCAGCCGGTGACATTCCCCTCCTCATCTACGCTGGCCTGCATGCGTTGCAAGGACATCGGACGGAACATTCCGTATTGAATGTCGTCCTCCCGGGTCCAGATGAGCTTGACCGGTCGCTGAATTTCTTTGGCCAACAAGGCAGCTTCCACCACATAATCCGCCGCCGACCGGCGACCGAAACCGCCACCCAGATAATGAGGGTGTAAGGTAACGTCCGCTCTATCTATGCCCAAGGCCTCCGCTACGGCTGAACGGGCACCGTCGGGATGTTGGGTCCCCACCCAGACCTCCGCTCCGGATCCATCTTCCCGGACGGAGACAACCGCATTGAGCGGTTCCATCTGGCAGTGATAAACGTAATCGTTGAGATAGTCCGCCGAATAGGTCCTGGCAGCGGAGGAAAATGCGGATGACACACTTCCTTCTTCTTCCAGAACACGCCCATCGCCTCCTTCTCGCGAGGCTTCTTTCGCATATTGGATAAAGGCCGATTCGCTGTGGTGCGTTTCTGCCGAGCCTCCCTCACTCCATTCGATCTCCAGTGCGTCTTTGGCTCTCAGCGCGGCTTCCAGGGTTTCCGCCACTACCCCTATGCCATGATCCAGCGAAACGACCTCCAAAACACCGTCCATACCCCGGATACTTTTTTCATTCCGCAGCATCGGGCTGGAACCATGAACGGGCGCCCGGGAGATGGCGCCGTAAACCATGGCGGGTAAGCGGACATCACTGGCATACAGAGCGCTGCCATCGGTTTTGGCCGGGATATCGAAACGGGAAGTCACCTTCCCGATCAAACGAAAATCGGCGGGGTCTTTCAGCTGATCTTCCGGGATCTCGGGAATTTCGGCAGGCGGCTGAAAAAAAGCGGCAATTTCTCCATAGGATACCTGACGATCGCTCCGGGCATGCAAGACCCGATGGGGTGCTGTGCTCAGCTCCTTGATCGGCACTTGCCAATGGCGCGCCACGTTGGCTAACAAGGCATAACGAGCCTGCGCGCCGGCTTGCCTCAGCTGATCGTAATAACTCATCACCGTCCGGCTGCCCACGGTGATCATACGCTTGCGACCGCCCCAACTTCCGGATCCATACTGCTCCGGTTCGACCGGGGAATGTTCGATGTGCACTTTCGACCAGTCGGCGTCCAGTTCTTCGGCCAGGATCAATGCCAGGGCCGTCATACTGCCTTGCCCCATCTCGGAAGCCGGATTCATAAAGGTGAGCTGATCATTTTCGTGGATCTGAACCCACAAATTCACGGTCTTGCCTTCGTAGGAGGATTCGTTTTCTGGTCTGCCCTCTTCTGAACAGGAAACCAGGGAGGAGAGGGATAGGGAGGTCGATACATAAAACAAGATGCCGCCGCTCTGCTGCAAAAAGCGGCGTCGGGAGGAATCCACGGTTGAAATCGTATGCGGATGATTCATTACTATCCTTTTTGGGCGACGGACTCAATGGCTTTCAATATGCGCATGTAGGCGCCACAGCGGCAGAGATTGCCTTTCATATATTGAAGGATTTCCCCCCGGCTGGGAGCGCGGTTTTGTTGCAAGAGAGCAGCGGCCTGCATGATCTGCCCGGGCTGGCAATAGCCGCATTGGGGTACTCTTTCGGCAATCCAGGCCTTTTGGAGCGGATGGGAACGGTCTTCCGAAAGTCCTTCGATGGTCATTACCTTTTTCCCCTCAACAGCCGAAACCGGGGTAACGCAGGCCCGCACAGGCTTGCCATCGAGGTGGATGGTGCAGCTACCGCAATAGGCCCGGCCACAGCCGTATTTCGTGCCGGTAAGGCCTAATTGCTCACGAATGATCCAGAGAACGGGGGTGTCCGGACTGGCCTCTACCGCAGTCTTTTGGCCGTTGATGGAAAAGGAAATGGATGGCATAAGGGATGAAATTACTCAGTTGATAAGTTAAATAAAATCCAGGATATGAGGACGGGGAACTCCGGGCCACACGATTTAAAAGAATGCAGCGCCAAATTCCTTTATCTTCATCCGAAAGGAAAAGGCTTCCCTACTGTTTTTCAAGCTCCTTCCATGTCTTTGACCGGACTCTCCTTGCTCATACGGGCATCTTTCAGATCCGTTTCCATCCTGCAACTCCTGCTTTTTCTTTTTCTGCCGGCCCTGAACGCTCAAACCGACTTCGCCTGGTGGAATCAAAAGCACAACTGGGATGGGATCACGCACTGGCAATACTACCTGATCCCCTCCCCCGGATTTTTTGGGCCCAACGCCCTCCCGATCCCCGAATTGTTCCCCGGCCGCATCGATTCGCAATACACCATTGAACTGGCGGGCGAGCTGCATTTCCGTCGCCAAAACCGGGATAACACGCAGAATCTGTTTTTCAGGGCTTACTTCCCGCTTTTTTCCAAGCGGGTGGGACTCAATCTGGAAATGGTCCCCCTCGAATGGTACGAGACCGATACCCTCCTCCGCGACGAAAGGCGATCCCGCGAACGAGTTCCGCAAGGTACCGCAGTCGGGGACCTGAACATCGGCACCTTTATTCAAATTCTAACGGAAAAAGGCTGGCGACCGGATTTGATGTTGCGCCTGAATCTCCGAACCGCCTCAGGAAATAAGCTGAGCGGAGCCCGCTTTTTGGATTCTCCCGGCTATTTTTTCGATCTGACAGCCGGAAAGTCTTTCCGAAGCTCAAACCCCAAAGCGCCCGTGTTGCGGGCCTACCTGATGGCCGGCTTCTATGTGTACCAGTCCAGCTTCCGAGAACAGGAACAACGACAGAATGACTGCTTCTTGTTCGGGGCCGGGCTGGATCTGGAATTCCCCTTCCTGCGTTTGCAAAATCAGCTTACCGGTTATTCCGGCTACCTCGGCAACCGGGATCGAATTACCGCCTACCGCCTGCGCCTCCGCAGCCGGTTCAAAGGCCCTCTGCAGGTTCAGGTGCAATACCAATACGGTTTCCAGAACTGGGCCTACCAGTCTGCCCGACTGTCCACGCTATTGACGTTTGATCGATAAATCAGCCATCGGGAGCATCCGGCTCCGATGTTGGCTCCCCTGGATAAGCCGCTTCTTCAACTGTCAAAACCCTCCATTGTCCCTCTGCATTACAACTTCGGCAATGCCCAGGGTTTCCGGTATTCCGGCTCGATATAGGCATTGGCCTTTCGGGCACGCTTGAACTTTCTCTTATCCGCGTCCCATTCCAGTTTATATTCCCCGGATCGAACCGCAATATTGGCCGCATGGGCGTAGAGGGCAACCTGACGCCCTATGGCCGGCGGACAATGGGTGTTCGGGTCGTTGGCTTTCAAACATTCGATAAAATTGCGGCTGTGAAGGTCATGGTTTTCCCGTCCTTCCTTGTACTCGAACGCTTCCACTTTGTCGGCTTTCTTCTCATTATCCCACTCCGGGAAAATGGTGTATCCGCCCCGATCGGCCTGAAGGGTACCCAAATCGCAAATGAAACGAAGCCCGTAGGGTTTTTTACCATAGCCGTTCTGGGTGCCGGCGGTATGCTCCCAGGAGATCAGATAGTCCTTCTGAGGCCAGAGGACAGACATGGTATCGTAGGTCTCATGGTCGTTGTTTTCGAAAGAAAGATTTTTACCCGCAGCCAAAATGGTGGTCGGGTCATCGTTGATATCGCCGGCCCACAAGGCCATGTCGATCAGGTGAACGCCCCAATCGGTGATCAGGCCCCCGCCATAATCCCAGAACATACGCCAACTGCCGTGGAAGCGCGCCGGATTGAACGTACTCCGGAAGGGCGCCGGCCCCAGCCAAAAATCATAATCTACTCCTTCGGGAACGGTCGTGACCGGCCTTTTCTCCGGCCCAACCCCGTAATTGAAATTTGCCCATATTTCGACCTTGCGCAACTTACCCAGATCCCCTGACTTGATCTTGTCCATCACCGTTTTCCATTGCTCCCCGGATCGTTGCTGCTGTCCCACCTGCGCAACCACCCCATAGCGATTGGCCGCCTCCACCATCAGATCGCATTCCGCAATGGAGTTGGCCATGGGTTTTTCCACATAGACGGCCTTTCCCTCCTGGCAAGCATAGACGAAGGGAAGACAATGCCAGTGATCCGGGGTGCCGATGATCACCGCATCTATATCCTTGTTTTCGAGAAGCTTTCTGAAATCATCGTACAACCGGGGCTTTTGATTGTGTTCCTTTTCCAGTTCGGCAGCTCTTTCATCCAGTACTTTACGATCGACGTCGCACAGGGCGATGCAACGAACGTCTGCCATTTTGAGGTGCTGATTCAGGATGTGAAATCCCATGCCCCGGCAACCGATCAGGGCTACGTTCACCGTTTCGAGGGCAGAAGCTCGGAGGGTGGCTCCGAAAGCGGCTGTTCCATAGGTGCCCATAAGACTCGTACCCGCCAGGCTTATCCCGGTTTTTTTCAGAAACGTTCTTCTTTTCATTTCTTTCATCGGACAGGTTTATAAGATGATCTTAATATAATCAATTGAGGCCTGGGCACAAGGGAGGTTATTCGCCCCGTTTTCCATCTCCACAAACCAGTATTCCACCCCGGCCTTTGCAGCTGCATCAAAAATAGCTCCAGGTCGATAGTACCCTCCCCGGCACAAACAACCTCCCGCCCCGGGAAGCCTGTATTAAATTCTCCATCGCCCCTTTTTTCATTCCTTCACGGTTTCATTATTCATTTTCCACCCAACGAAAAAGCGACATATCGGTCTCCCGATTTCGTCCCCAACTTGCCGCCCCCGCAGGCGATCACTACGTACTGTTTGCCGTCAACGGCGTAGGTCGCCGGAGTCGCGTAGCCTGCCGCCGGAAGTTGGGTTTCCCAAAGCAACTCACCGGAGTCTTTATCGAAAGCGCGGAATTTTTCATCCAGGGTGCCGGCCATGAAAACCAACCCTCCGGCCGTGACAAGGGGGCCACCATAGCTCTCGGATCCGGTGGGCGGAAGCCCCTGTTCTTCCAGCTCGGGATAGGTCCCCAGGGTGACCTTCCAGCTGAGTTCGCCCGTATTCAGGTTGACGGCATTGAGGGTGCCCCAGGGCGGCGTGATGGCGGGGTAACCTTCGGGATCGAGGAATTTCTTGTAGCCTCCGAAAATATAGGGATAAGGCCAATCCGACATTTCCAGAACCTCTTTTTGTTCTACCTCTTCCATATCCAGCAAAAAGGCGGCAAGGGCCTCTATTTCGGATGCCTTCAATTGAGCAAAGGAAGGCATGGTTCCCTTTCCCTGGCGTATCCTCTGCACCACGCTGTCCTTTTCCAAACGATCCTTCAGCCCGGTGAGCGCAGGCACGTTGCCGAAGAGTTCTCCGCCCTCAAGATCGCTGCCGTGACAATTTTGGCAGTAAACCTGATACAGGCTCTTGCCCAGGGCTACGGGGCCGCTGAGCTTGTTCGCGAAGGGTTTCATCTGCAATACCCAGGCCATTTCACTGGCGTTGATGATCAGGTTGCCGCTTTCGGGATCGAAGGCTGCCCCACCCCATTCGCCGCCGCCGTCGAGTCCGGGAAAGATGATGGAGCCGGTCAGGCTGGGGGGCTCGAATTCGCCGCTGTGGCGAAGGGTATCCAGCGCCTTTTGGATGAAGGCATGAGCCTCGGGCGTGCGTTGGGTGATGTCCGCCTCGGTGATGCGGCTCCGGGAAAAGGGTTGGGGCAGAGCGAGTACGGGCTGGGTAGGCCAGGCCTGTTCGCCCTCCAGATCGGATGCCGGCACCGGCACTTCTTCGATCGGAAACAGCGGCTCACCGGTTTCCCGATCGAACAGAAAAATAAGCGAGGACTTGGTGACCTGTGCCACGGCATCGACCTCCTTTCCGTCGCGGGTAAGGGTGATCAGATTGGGCGGGGCGGGCAGATCTCGGTCCCAGAGATCGTGGTGCACGGCCTGAAAATGCCAGATCCGCTTCCCGGTATCGGCGTCCAGGGCCAGCAGGCAGTTGGCAAATAAATTCTGCCCGATCCGATCGGCACCATAGAAATCGAAAGAAGCCGAGCCAACGGGGGCATAGAGAATGCCCCGCTCTTCATCCAGGCTGAAGCCGGCCCAGACATTGGCCCCGCCGGAGCGCTGCCAGGCATCTTCCGGCCAGGTATCGTAGCCGAACTCCCCGGGATGCGGGATGGTGTGGAAAATCCACTCCTGCTCGCCCGTGTGCACGTTGAAGGCGCGGATGTGGCCAGGTGCCGCTTTCGTACTCTCGGATACCCGGCCGCCCAAAATCAGCTTATCCCGATAAACAATACCGGGCGAGGTGGCTACAATGTAGAAATCCCGGACGTCGCGGCCGAGGCCGTCGTGCAGATCGACCCGCCCTTGTTGTCCGAAGGAGGACACTGGTCGGCCGGTCTTCGCATCCAGGCAATACAGGTAGTAGGAGGCGGTGACGAACAAGCGCTCTTCACTGCCATCGGTCCAGTAAGCCAGGCCCCGATTGACACCGGCAGGCCCTTCCTGATCTTCCCCCTGGGGATCGAATACCCATTTTTCCGCCCCCGTGGCCGCATCCAGGGCAAAAAACCTGACCTGAGCCGTACTTCCGTACAAAGTCCCCTCAATGACCAAGGGATTGCACTGGATCTGTGTCCGGTTATTCACGGTATCGGCATCGCCAGTGGCATAGGTCCAGGCGACTTGCAGTTGGTCAATGTTGTCTCGATTGATCTGATTGATAGTGGAGTACTGGTTGCTTTTCTTGCTGCCCTGGTAGGCAGGCCAGTTGGTGTAGGCGGATTCGGAGGTGCAGCCCGTGAGCAAGGCAAGAGACCAGAGTCCGGAGAGCAGAAATAAGGTAAAGCGCATGAGAATTGGTTGATGTCTTGGTTTCCGAATATCGGTATTTCGCGATGGAAAAATAAAACTGGAATGGAAAAGGTATGCGTATCCAGGTACAGCTAGCTTGGTAAAGGATATACAAAAAGGTTCGGTTGCTTCCGTCCCGAGGGAGGGAAATGCGCCGGGGTTTACCACCGGCTCAAGTGCCCTTTCAGTGGAGGATACTGACGGCATACGGTGTGAGTACAAGATTCAGCGGTTCTTTATGCAACGAAAATCTAATGAATTTCGCTAAGAGGCCGTTCCCCGCCACCAAATCGCCAGGGAGGAACCCGTAATGTTCATCAAGGGACCGAAGACTGCGGCGGCCAGTCCTACCGTGGCCACTTTTCCCATCTGGACGGCAATGCCCGAAGCCAGCCCGCTGTTTTGCATGCCGACTTCCAAAGCGATGGTCCGGCAGGATCTCTCGTCCATGCCCAATAGCCGGCAGATCCAGTAGCCCAGCGCATAGCCGGAGAGATTGTGGATGAGGCAGGCCAGAATGAGCAAGGCACCGATCTGAAGCAGGCTGTCCCGCCCGGCGGCGGTGATCACCACGATGATCACGGCAATCCCGATCATGCTGACCAGCATCAGGCTCCGGTCCAGCAGTTCTTTGTCGCCGCCGGTCCAGCGTTTGAACAGCCAGGCACCCAGCAGCGGCAGGACAAAAAACCAAAATCCATCCAGAAGCAACCGCCAGGCGGCAACCTCCCAGGCGCCTTGCCCCGAAAAGTAAAACAGGGCGTTCTTCAAGACGATCATTCCTCCCAGGACCAAATACTGGACCTCGCCCGGGCTCGCTCCCTCCTTCCGATAAGCTACCCGGTTGAACAACAGTCCCCCTACGATCGGCAGGATCACGATGTCCATCATCCCCAGCATCATGCTCCAGAAATCGACGGGAATGTAGGCGCCAGCCAGGGTTTTCATCAACAAAGGGGTTAAAAAAGGAGCCAGGAGCGTGGCTACGGCCGTCAGCGTTACGCTCAGCGCGATGTTGGCCCGGGCCAGAAACGACATCACATTGGAAGCCAGTCCGCTGGGGCTCGTACCCACCAGAACGATCCCGGCGGCCACCTCCGGCGGAAATTGAAAAGCGCGGGTCAATAAAACCGCCATCAAAGGCATGAGGCTGAACTGGCAGATCAGCCCCACAAAAACGGCCCTGGGCGTGCGGATGATCCCGGCAAAATCCTCCAGGCTCATCTGCGAGCCCATTCCGAACATGATCACCTGCAGCAATGGGACGATCAACCCCTTGAGATCGAAAGGACCCCAGGCCCGGAAGTATTGGGGATAGTGCATGGCCAACGCTACGGCCGCGAAGATGAACACCGTATAGGAAAAGCTTTTCCAAAAGGCATAACCCCGGATCCCAGTCGCGAGGCAAAGCAAGGAAAGAATCGATAAGGGTCCCTGTAACCCTTCACCGTCCATAACAAGGCTGAGTCCGAATAGGGCCACAAGGATCAAAGCTCCCAATAGCAGGAGTCGATAATACAGGTCCGGGAGGCGCAATCCGCAGATGTTTGGTGAATGAAGTACTTAATATCCTCTTTTTCCTTTTCACCGGGAAACCACGACATCGCGACATCGCAACATCGCGACATCGCAACATCATGACATCAAAACATCATGACATCAAAACATCGTTTTACCGGATAAAATTGGCGGAGGATGCGGCTTTGAATATATTGTACCGCTGATCAGGATCCGAACAAACTTTCCATCGAAAAGCAGACCGCTACACCATGAAAAAATCAATGGGGCTACTTTTTGCCGGGCTTTTACTCCTCACTACCACCCAGGCGCAATGGACCGAACTCTTTAACGGCCGCGACCTGAGCGGCTGGACCGCCCAAGGAGGAAAAGCACCGTATGAAGTCCGGGACGGCGAGATCATCGGCACGGCCGTGCCCAACAGCCCCAACAGTTTCCTGACCACCGATCAGGCCTACGGAGACTTCATCCTGGAGTTGGAGGTGTACCTGGACTCCGACCTGAACTCCGGCATCCAGATCCGCTCCAATACCGATCCGGCTTATCAAAACGGGGTCGTGCACGGCTACCAGGTGGAAATCGACGCCGCCCCGACGGCCTACAGCGGCGGGATTTACGATGAGCAAAGAAGAGGTTGGCTGTATCCGATGAGCCGAAATGAAAAGGGACAATCCATCTTGCGAAAAGCGGAATGGAATCAGGTGCGGATCGAAGCGGTGGGTTCCAGCATCAACACCTGGATCAACGGCATTCACTGCGCCCGCCTGGTAGATGATATGACTGCAGAAGGATTCATCGGTTTGCAGGTACACGGCATCCATGGCGAAGAGCATCTGGAAGGGGTGGAGGTGAAATGGCGGAACATTCGCATCCTGACTCAGGACCTGGAAAGCCACCGTCTTTCCCCGGATCCCACAACGCCGGAAATCAGTTACCTGGTTAACCGCCTTTCGGAATGGGAAACCCGCAACGGCTTCCGCTTGCTGTGGGACGGCAAAACCAGCCACGGATGGCGCGGCGCCAAGCTCGATCGTTTTCCGGAAAAGGGCTGGGTCATGGAGGACGGCGTACTCACCGTGCAAGCTACCGACGGCGGCGAATCCACCGGTCCGGGCGACATCGTCACCACACAGCTTTTTTCCGATTTCGAACTCGAGCTGGAATTCCGGATCACAGAGGGAGCCAACAGCGGGATCAAGTACTTCGTGGACCCGGATCTGAACAAAGGAGAGGGGTCGGCCATCGGCTGCGAATTCCAGATCCTGGACGATGAAAGGCATCCGGATGCTCAAATGGGAGTAAACGGAAATCGGACGGTGGGTTCCTTGTACGACCTGATCCGGGCTGAGAACCTCTCCGCGCCCGGCTGGCCGAAGTCATTCAAGGGGGTGGGTCAGTGGAACCAGGCCCGGATCGTTTCCCGAAACGGGAAAGTAGAACACTGGCTCAATCATTTCAAGGTGGTGGAGTACGATCGGTTTTCTCAGTTGTTCCGGGCTCTGGTCGCCTATTCCAAATATGCGCAATGGGAAAATTTCGGCCAGTGGCCGGAAGGTAACATCCTGTTGCAGGATCACGGAGATACCGTCAGCTTCAGAAGCATCAAAATCAGAGAACTCAATTAAGCTATGAGAAGGACTTATAATCGCAGAAGCTTTTTACGTCAAAGCGCCCTGACTGCCGGAGGGTTTCTGGCCGGCAGCGCTCTGATGAAAGGGCATTCGCTTTTTTCACCGGCCGAAAAGCTGAAGGTGGGCGTGATCGGAACCGGCGACCGGGGTACGGGGCTGATCAACCTGATGAACGGAATCGGTTCCTTCGACATCCGGGCTGTCGCCGATCCCCTTCCCTTCCGGCTGGAGAAGGCTTTGAAACAAGCCCCGGGAGCAAAAGGCTATGAGAACCATACGCAGCTACTGGAGCACAAAGACCTGGATGCCGTTCTCATCGCTACGCCTTTCAGCACGCACGACGAGGTAGCCATAGCCGCCATGGAGGCCGGCTTGCACATTTACTGCGAAAAGACCATGGTCAAGGGGATCCGGGAGATCCAGCAGGTATTGGAAAAAGCTGCGGGCACGGACCGGATCTTCCAGACCGGGCACCAATACCACAGCAGCCTGCTCTACCGGAAAGTCCGGGAGATCATCCAATACGGGTACATCGGCGAAATAACGGCCTTTCATTGTCAATGGAATCGAAACGGCGATTGGCGCCGGCCCGTACCCGATCCCCGATATGAGCGCATGATCAATTGGCGGATGTACCGGGAATATTCCGGTGGCCTCGTCGCCGAACTGATGTCCCACCAGATCGATTTCATCAATTGGGTCACGGAGAGCCATCCGGCCAAATTCTCCGGCTTTGGCGGCATCGATCACTGGAAAGACGGGCGGGAGACCTACGACAATATCCATCTGCTGATGGAATACCCTTCGGGCCTGGATGCCTCCTTCAGTTGCACCACCACCAACGGATTTGAAGATTACCAGATCCGGGTCCTGGGCTCCAAAGGGACTATCATACTGAGTTATGACCACGCCGAGATCTATGCCGAAAATCTGCAGGACAAGGAAAAAGGCATCGTAGACGGTGTCTCAGGCGCAACGATCAAAGCCTGGGAACAAGGAAAAGGCGTCCCGATTAAGGCGCCGGGCAATGATCCCACGCTCGATGCCCTGCAGCAATTCTACGATTCGGTTAGGCACCAAAAACCGGTTATTTCCGATATCCAGACGGGAGCTACTACGGCCAAATGCGTGCAGATCGCTCTGGACGCCGTTCATCAGGGAGAAGTCAAATACTGGAAGGATTATCCGGAGCTCAATTTCGGCTAACCCATCCCCAGCAACCTGATTCGAACCCGGAGGTATGAGGGGAGGAATTCGTGCCGCCATCCGGAAGGCGTTCCTATGCCCCCACTTATGCTATACTGACGAAGCGAATCTTGGTTTTTCCAGGATTTGGATATTTCCCACGCTTGTCAGGATCTCCGCTTCGCTCCGACCTGATACCCGCTTTCTCGCGGCCCTTTGCGTCTCCTTAGCGTCCTTTGCGGTAAAAAGGGAAAGCCGCCTTTCACCGCTAAGTGCACGAAGAAGACGCCAAGCACGCCAAGAGCCAGTGGCAAAAAATAACCCCTGACTTCCAGAAGAGAGAAGTTCAAGCGTTTGAAAGGATTGATTTTAAACAGCAACCTGATACCGAATCGACTGCATGATCCACCCGCGCCCTTTAATTCCCTAAAGGGAAGGCCAGCTCGCAAGCATTTCCGCATTAAAACATTACAGCATTACCGCATTATCCACCCGCTTGTCAGGATCTCCGCTCCGACCCGATACCTGATACC
>CAZXIX010000096.1:10959-17000 GCA_964640855.1 uncultured Saprospiraceae bacterium | reverse complement strand
TTGCCTTCATAAGTTGACGCTTTACCGGTCAACCTATATCAGGGACGTACATCCAGTCCACAGTCTAAACTTCAGTATCATAAAACGCTTTGGAAAGGATTTACGATCTTCTTTTACCTTTAAAGTCAATAACATTGCCAATCAGGTGATCCAGGCCAAATTCCAGAATCTCGTGACCCGAGATGGCCTCTTCAATCCAACCAATGACGAGGAATTCATTTCGCGAGACGAATTGTTCAGCAGTGTAAACCCAGGCGTTGGCTTCGGATTGACCTTCGCGCACAGTTTTTAACCGAAGCGATATCCTGTCTGAAGAAAGGAGCGGCCAGCGGTCGCTCCTTTTTTATTGCTGCAAAGATCTTCAGAATCAGCCCCCCTCAAGGCACGGCGATCGAAAGCATGGGTAGCAACCTCTCGTAGAAGATCAAACGGTTGTTGGAATAATCCAGCGATAACAAACGGTTCTCAGCAAAAGGAAGACCAAGGAGGCCATCTATCGCCAGACCGCTTTCGTTAATTTGCGAAAAATCAACCACCAGAAACTCCATCTCTACATCGCGGACCGGGCCCACCTCCAGCATGGAAAGGGTAACCATTGAGACTGACTTGGGTTGGGAAGAAAATCCGTGCAAATTCCGCTTGCTGACTTCCCGGAATCCGGAATCGGGGAGCACCCGCAATACCTCTGTATCAATCAAATTGCCGGAACTTCCGCTGTCGAAACCAAATCGAAAAGTTGAGTCTCCCCACCGGACCTCCAGTACGGGAAGGTGCCCCTGCATGGAAAAGGGGATCATCTGCTCCACGCGGACCAATTCCGAAAAGGGTTGGTCCGGTACCTGAGATACATAGATCTGCCGGTTGGCGGGATCGAGCAACAGCTCACGATCGGCGAAAACCCGGAATCCGATTACTCCCATCAGGTCCCTCTCGTAATAGGTTTCCAAATGGCTCATATCCAGGACCAGGGCCTCGAGGTTTTTCAGTTTGATGCCTGCCCAGCGAAAGCACTCCACCCGAATGGCAAAGGCTTCGTACGATTCCGAAAGGGACACCATCGACGCCTCCTCCCCTTCCTGCCTGGCACTGTTTATTATCAGGGTGGGAGCTCCCGTATCAAAGAGGAATACCCCCTGCATACCATTGATCTCTGCTTCCACCAATATGCCACCCTGTACCAGGTCAAAGGAGACAGCGATGAACTTTTCGGGTTCGGAAGAGTCGTAGAGACCATTCGCCCCTACCCCATTGGGGTGATTCTGGGATAATCCGATTGGTACCCAGAGGAATAAAAATCCGATCCAAATAAACGTGGCTTTCATAATCTCCCCTATCTTTTCTCACATCCAAGCCTGAGCCTTCACTTAGCATATAAAGGTAGAAAATCTTTAAGTGGTTTACATTAAATTAACATTTAATAAACCTTTAATTTACACAATTGGTTCCCTGCTGCGATCCAGAGAATGCAAAAAAAGAGGTAACGGATTTTTCTCAGAGAGAAGCGGTAAGAAAAATGACCGGCCGCTTATTTTCAAAATAAGGAGGCAACAGATAGCGCCAACCCGCTTAAATGCCTTATTTTTCCTCCTCATAAGGAAACACCTGAAAGTCCATGGATCTCTCCCTTGCCGTAATGTGGCTCGGTTTTCTCCTTGCCTCTTATTCCGTTGTTGGAAATGACGTTATCCAGACTCTGGGTACTTTCCTCACTTCGAATGAAAGGCGGGTCCCCTGGTACATACTTTGGATCTTCGCTGCCGGGATTATGACCATTGCCCTGATCTACGGCTACGGTTATGCGGAAGGAGGGGTTTCCTATGGCAGGCTCGACCGATTTACTTTTCCGGAAAATTACGCCTGGTACTATCTGCTGCCTCCCCTTGTCCTGTTGTCGATCACTCGGCTTGGGATTCCGGTCAGTACTACCTTCATGATCCTGACTTTGTTCTCTTTGCAGGGAATCCCGAATGAGATCAACGAAATGCTGAGCAGCCTGGTCGACCCCAACTCCAAACTGGGCGGAATGATCGTCAAGTCCTTGGTCGGCTATCTGGTGGCCTTTACCGCGGCCATCCTTATCTATCTGGGCATCAGTAAGCTTACCGAAAAGTATTTCATCGAAAATCCGATCCGGCCGGAGCGGCGCCCCTGGTGGACCTTTGCCCAATGGTGTTCTACCGGCTTCCTTTGGTCGCAATGGCTGATCCAGGACCTGGCCAACATCTATGTTTTCCTGAGAGGAGCTTACGACCTGTCGGTCACGGAGTTCGGGATCTCTCTCCTGATCATCAATGGCCTGCTCGCCTACATTTTTTACAATCGCGGGGGAGCCGTCCAGGAAGTGGTGCGCCAGAAAACCAATACCGACGACATTCGCTCAGCCACCTTTGTGGATTTGATCTATGGCATCATCCTGTTCATCTTCAAGGAATTGAGCGATTTGCCAATGAGTACCACCTGGGTCTTCATCGGGCTTCTGGCCGGCCGGGAACTGGGCATACGCATCCGGCTCGAGGGCACGGTAACGGCCCGCATCCGCAAGATGGTTTTCTCCGACTTGTTCAAGGTATTTATCGGTCTGGTGGTAAGCGTGCTGCTGGTGTTCATCATCAAGCTGCTGGCCACTTGACAATGTGTTAATGCGGTAATTTACTCATTATCAAAATATTACAGCATTAGTACATTACAGCATTACATTGCAGCATCAGCACATTAAAAAAGCCCCCTCCGCTTCATCTCCTGATGCACCAGCTTATGCTCCCGGCTCATATCTCCGGTCACCGAACTGTTTTCCTGGGCGCGTCGGATGAGATAGGGCACTACATCCTGCACAGCTCCGTACACCAGGTACTTCTCTACCTGATAACCTTTGTGCGCCAGATTGAAGGTGATGTTATCGCTCATGCCGTAGAGCTGGGCAAAGCGCAGGTGCGGATGATCCTTCGGGATACCTTTTTCTTCGATGAGCTGAGCCTGCAACAGGTTGCTGTTTGCATTATGGGAGGCATTACAACTCGCCATTTCCCGATGGTTTTCGACACAAAAACGGACGGCCTCGTTGTAATCCCGGTCCGTAGCTTCTTTGTTCGGTTGTATGGGAGAGGGGTATCCTTTTTCTTCGGCCCGGGCGCGTTCCTTCTCCATATAGGCCCCCCGCACCAGTTTGGCACCCAGCACCCAGCCTTCTGAACGAGACCGTTCGAAAGACGCTTTCAGGTGATCCAGATGATCCTTTCGGTATAGTTGAAAGGTGTTATAGACCACCGCGCGCTCCCGGTTGAACCGGCTCATCATAAGGTTGACCAGCAAGTCGACGGAATCCTGGATCCAGGTTTCTTCGGCATCAATATAGACCATCACCTCATGGCGGCAAGCCGTCTCGCAGATGTTGATCAGGCGATGAACCACCCGATCCCACTCTTCTCGCAACGGCCCCTGGCCCGGCACCTCTCCTTTGAGCGCTTCCAGGAGACCGAAACGGGCCAATCCGGTCAGTTTAATACTTATGACACCTGCGCTTTCATGTTCGGAGGCAAATCGGATAGCTTTCAGGTTCTCCTCCATGGTCCGATCGAATTCTTCTTCGCTATCCTTGGCCTCCACCCCATAATCCAGCACCGATCGAACACCGCTTTCATAGAGTCTCTGGATGGTGCCCACCGAGTTTTCCAGAGTGGTTCCGGCGCAGAACTGTTCGAAAATGGTATTCTTAACCACACTTTCCACAAATGGCAGATGAAGCCGGATGGCGGCTATGCCCACCTTGGAGCCGATCCCTACGAGCCAATGCTTGTTCATGAGACCAAACAACCAAGCCATCTTCCGAAGCTCTTTGTCGCTTTTGGAAGCAAACGCAATCTCCGTGTCGCTGAAATCCACTACGGCACGAGAGGGGTTAATCAGTTGATCCATAATATTGGTTAGGTTGCCGGTCTTTTACCGGCGCAATCTTTTTAAAATCTTGTCTCAGGACGTTCAGCCGCTTATTCTGTCCATATCTCCCAGGCTTTTTCAGCCTGCAAGTACAGCATTTTGAGGCCATTTTGGATAAAACAGCCTTGTTTTTCTCCTTTCTGCAAAAATAGAGGTTTTTCCGGATTGTAAACCAGATCAAAAAGGTAATGACCGGGGCCCAACCTTTCGTAAGGTAAGGCGGGAGCAGCCGACACCCTGGGATACATGCCGACCGGGGTCGTATTGACAACCAGTCGGACTTCTTCCCAATCGACATCTTCGAGCTGCTCATAAGTAAGATCCGCGCGATGCGGGGAGCGCGAAACCCGGCGAAAGGGGACGTTCAGCTTTTTCAATCCAAAACAAACGGCTTTGCTGGCTCCTCCCGTACCCAGGACGAGGGCCGTCCCGGCCTGTAGCTTTTCCCGGGGGGCCCAATCGAGCAAGCTTTTTTCAAATCCGTATACATCCGTATTGAAGCCCTCGCGGATCCCCCGGTTCAAACGAATGGTATTGACCGCGCCGATCTCTTCAGCCTCCGGACTCAACCGGTCCAGAAAGGGTATCACCTGCTCCTTATAGGGCAACGTGACGTTGAGGCCTACCCAATTCGCATACTCATCAAACAAGGCGGGAAACCCATCGATCGATTCCAGGGGAAATAGCCGGTAGGCGTGGTCGTGCAGACCTTCGTTTTGGAACTTTTCAGAAAAAAATTTCCGGGAAAAAGAATGGGAAAGCGGATAGCCTATCAAACCGAATAACCGCTTGACCTCTTGTTGATTCATACACCTACCTGCATATTGGTGCGGGACCCGACTCTTTCCAGTACGAAAACGATGGAAAATCCAACGAACATCATGATCAGAGCGCCCAGTAAAAAGGGTTCCCCCACTTCTACAGCATATTGCGCCGGCAGTTGGTTCACTTCCTGGATGATTTTATCCATTTCCACCCCGGGACCCGGGCGAACGATCTCACCGGATTCGGTCATGGCGAGTATGGGTTTGCGCCAGGGCCAGATCTTGTTGAGCGAACCGATCATGAAGCCCGTCAGGGTAGCCAGGGTCAGATCCCGGTAGTTTTTGAACATCCAGGACAGGATGCGGGAGAAGGTGCCCAGGCCCACCAGGCAGCCCAGTCCGAAGAAGACAATGACGATCAGCTTATCGAAGGAGAAGGTTTGCAGGAATTCCTTGACGGAGCCGATTACGAACTGGTACATGCCCAGCAACAACAAGATAAAACTTCCGGAAACCCCGGGCAGAATAAGCGCCGAGATGGCTATGGCTCCGGATAAAAAAACAAACCAGGCCGTCTGGGGTCCTTCTGCCGGACTGACCGTTGTGATCAGGTAGGCCACGATGGCTGCCAATAGGACTGCTGCAACTTGCTGCAGGCTCCATCTGTCGATCTGGCGCCCCACGAAGATGGCCGATGCGATGATCAGGCCGAAAAAGAAAGCCCACACGATGGGAGGGTATCGTTCCAGGAGATCGCTGATCAGAAATACGCCGGAAACCAGCCCGGCGCCCATCCCCAACAGGAGCGGCAGGAGAAAGCCCAGGTTACCCGCCTTCCAGGCCTCCGATAGCCCGTCCCGGGATAAGGTGCGCCACACAGTAGTTCCCAGGAAGGCCTTGATGGTGTCAATCAGCTTTTCGTAAATGCCGGTGATGAAGGCGATCGTACCCCCGGAAACACCCGGGATCACTTCGGCCATGCCCATGGCCATGCCTTTCAGAATAAGGGAAATTCGTTCGTTCATGCGGCAAAAATAAGCCTCGAGCCGGGTTTTCCGAGTTCTAGTTTTCGTGTTTTCGCCCTTTTGGCAGACCCGTCCGATAGGCCGCCTCCAGTTCTTCTTCAACCTTTTTCTCCCGCTCCGGGATCTTCTCCTGGGTGATCTTCAATAAATCAGGCTGGCCGGCATCGATCCAGGCGGTGTACCAACTGCTGCCGATCGACTTGATCGTAGCGCGCCATCGGCTTTCTACCATGCCCCCCATAGCCCGGCGATAAGCGTCGGCGTATTCCTGACATTGTATCCGAACCGTTTGACCCAGCCGCTGATCGTAGCAGAATTG
>CAZXIX010000096.1:0-10949 GCA_964640855.1 uncultured Saprospiraceae bacterium | reverse complement strand
GGAAGGGAACGTCCGGCTAAGCCTTTTTTCGATCAGCAGCACCGAATCGACCTGCGAATGGCTGGCCAAAACAATATCCCAGAAATAGTCCTTGGGATTCTCGATGTATTCCGCCTTTCCTACATAGGAATTGAATTCCTTCTCGGCAAAAAGTTCCGGTATGCGACTTTCCCAAAAAGCATGGA
The DNA here is from genome assembly GCA_964640855.1 of uncultured Saprospiraceae bacterium. Classification (GTDB taxonomy): domain Bacteria; phylum Bacteroidota; class Bacteroidia; order Chitinophagales; family Saprospiraceae; genus JAJDFU01. The sequence continues at coordinate 10,764 of CAZXIX010000096.1, read as the reverse complement.
TCCCTACCTGATCGGTGAGTTGACCGTTGTAATTTTCGGTCGTGTGCAAAGGAACACTGGCATCCCCGATGTAGTGGCCTATCTCGGCGCTAAGCCGAAGGATACGATCGAGCTGGCCTTCCCGAAAAGCGGCCGTCAGGCGATTTTGCATTTGCGGCAAAAAATAAGGAACGATCCCATACTCGGAAAAATGGTCGATCGCACGTATCGTCAGGATATCCCCCGGGAGGTCCAATCCGAGCAAAACCCCAAAGGTATCGGGCGGAATGGCCCATTCCTCCTCGTAGTATTGCGGCAACACCAGATTCTGGACCATAACCCTCAGATCTTTCCTGGAGGTGCCATAGGGTTTTTCCCGGTACATCTCCCCGCTCCCCGACCAATACAGGCTGTCCGGACTCCATTCGGCATCCTCGTAATGCCAAAGCCGAAGGGTATCGCCATTCTCTTTTAAGGCAAAAACCTCCAGATAACGCCCCAAGGCATCGGGCCATTCGCGCGGCACGTCCGGGAAGGGATATTCCCCCCAATGATCAATATCGATGTAATGCCGGATCGCTTCAAAACGCGTGGCATAACGGCGTTTATCCGGATCGACGGCGTGCTCGGTGATCCACTCGATGTGTTTTTTGAAAAAAACGATCAACTCGGGAGGAAGTGTGAAAACGGCCATCCGGTTCAGCATCCGATGGCCATAAAAACCCCATTCCGACTGGGCGGGTGCGCTCGCCAGCGAAGGCAAGACCAGACAAACCAACAGGAAAGCCAGAATCCGTGCATTCATAATCCGTTAAAGATAATACGCGGTCTATTACGACGGAAACACAACTTTCGCTCCAGAGGAAAGACCGGAGTTCAGAAAAGTTCAGTCATGTAGTAATACCATTTTCTTCTTAAAGGGGCAAAACCTTACTTCAGCTTCCGCCTCCAGGCTCTTGTCCCTGACCTCCTCAACGAGCATACCTCCTTCTTCGAATCCAGTTGTACACCCATCCAAAGAGCAACAACAGGGCAAGAGGTAATATTATATTGATCAACTGCCAAAAACCGGCTTCCTGCTGTGTGCGGGCCTTATCCAGCAGCCGCAATTTCACCTCCTTGCCCCGGGCTTCGATCACTCCGTTCGGGTCCAGCAGGTATTCGATCGCGTTCAGTAGAAAATCCTTGTTAGCGAAGGTGAATTGTTCATAGGGATTGTACCCCAGGGGTTCGGGTCGTTGTTCCCTGGGGTTAAACGGATTTTTGGCCAGGTCGCCGTCGGCAACCACCAGCATGGCGTTCGGGGGGCTTTCCGCCCGAAAAGGGCTCGCGGCAGCATTCAGCTCCTCCGGGGCCAGGGGTAAGGGACGATTGGCGAAAAGGGAAGTAAACCTCCCTTCCAGCAATACGGCAAGCGGTTGGGGGGCCTGATCGAAGCGATCCGGATCGAGGCCATATCGCAAAAACTCAAAACTGAGTCCCTGAGGCAAGGTTTGGATCATGGAATGAGAAGAAGACTGCAACAGAACCGTCTTCTCCAGGGCCGGGCGGGTTCGCACGCTGGTATCCACCCGACCGGTAAACAAAAAATTGACGGGGTCCAGGTTCTTTACGATCGGGTGGTCCGCCTCCGGCAGTGCGATGACATGATAAGGGTAAGCAAACAATTCGAACTGGGCCTGCCCGCCCATTTCACCGGTGGCGAGGGGGATACGGGAAGCCTGGATGTCGAGGACCAGGTCGTATCCCAGACGGACGCCATAGCGAAAAAGCAGATCGTCCAAACCCAATTCGTAGGGTACCGGGTAAAACTCCGGCCGCTGTTGGAGACTGTCGAGGGTGACCGCAGCCGGATCCAGCATCCAGATCACCTTCCCCCCCTGCATGACGTACTGATCGATCTTGAAAAGATCGGTTTCCGAAAAGGGCTTTTGGGGTTTGGCCACCACCAAAACACTAATTTCCGGGGGGATGACCGTCAGGCTGTCCAGATGTAGTCGGCCCGTATTGTAATAGGTCCGAAGGCTCCTTTCCAGGTCGTAGGTTTCAATCGGCCGAAGCTCATCCCGCCCGGTAGTGAAGGCTACGATCTGCTTTTCTGCCCGCTGGGCTTTTCGGATAGCCTGGGCCAATTTGAATTCCAGCAAGGCGATGGAGTTGTTCAGAGGTACTTCCGGATTCACCCCCGGATTGCTGTTTTCCAGCAGATTGACGGGGATCAGGCGCTCCTGGTAGCGAACCATCGCATAGGGAAAGATCTGTTTTTCCGACCGTTCGTCGGCCTGCACTTCCGAAAGGGTCACCGGCGCTACGCCGAAGCGGCGAAGCTCTTCGCGTCGTTCGTTGATCTCCTCTACCGTGCCCTCGTTGGGGTCCAGGACCATGTAATCGATCCGGCTGTTCTCCGAGCGGAACTGACTCAGCAGATCGAGCATGGATTCCTGCAGGCGTTCGAAGCCGGGCGGGAGGTCGCCGTCCAGCAAAAGCTGAACCAATATGGTCTTATCCACCTCCCGGATCATCTCGCGCGTAGGTTGGGTCAGCGAAAAGCGCTTTTCTTCGGTCAGGTCCAGTTTAACGTAAAAAGGCTGATCACCTATATTCAGGTTTCCCAGAACGTTCAGCAGGAGGATCCCGCCGATGAGGAGCAAGGTACGATAAGCAAGAGGCGTCCGGTTTTTTGGCTCTTTTTCATCCATGAGGATCGTCCGATGGGATTAGCGTTTGCGGTTTTCCATTTGCAGGCGGGCCAGCAGGAGAAATACCAGGGTGACCGAGATGAAGTAGAGCACATCCCGGCTGTCCACCAGGCCCCGGCTGATGGAGTCATAATGGTAGGCCATGCCCAGTTTTTGGAGGGTAGTTTCCATCCGGCCGGCTACCCCGGGAAGGCGGCTCAAAAAATCAAACCCGTAATACAGGATAAAACCGGCAAAAGTCGCCCATAAAAACGCAACGATCTGGTTTTGACTTAAGGAGGAGGACCAGACCCCCAAAGCCACCCAGGCCGCTGCCAGAAAGAACAAACCGATGTAAGAGCCGATCGTGCCTCCGACATCCAGGTTACCCACCGGCGAACCCAGCGAGTAAATCGTGTAGAAATAGAGCAGGCTGGGAAGCAAGGCAAACAACACCAGCAAAAAACTGGCGAGGAATTTTCCCAGCAATATATCCCAATCCGTCACCGGTCGGGTTGCCAGCAACTCCAGCGTACCCTCCTGGTATTCCTCCGAAAAGCTCCGCATGGTCACAGCCGGGATCAGAAAAACCAGGATCATGGGCGTAATGTCAAAAAAAGGGTCCAGTGTCGCATAGTTATTGGCCAGAATGCTGGTATCCGGAAAAACGAATAAAAACAGACCGACCACCAGAATGAACAGGCCGATCACCAGATAACCGATCAGGGATGAAAAGAAGAGATTCAGTTCTTTGCGAAAAATGGTCAGCATAAAAAAAGACTTACACCTACTTTAAAGAAGGCGTCCAGGATCTAGAATAGATGATTTTTGATGGGAACGCTCCCGATATCTGTTCGCCGACTATTGGAACTTTATCCTTTTATTCAGAAAAGGAAACGCGCTTGCCTCCTTTTTCGTCTGCTTCTTGAAATCCTTATTCTTCCTCGCGCCTCAAATACACCGGATTCCGGTCGTCGTAGATGAGTATTCCCTTGAACAATCGCTCTTCCGCTTCTTCAGGGGAAAGATTGCGATAGGTTCGGTGCAGGACCGGATCGTCCTGGATAAGGTCGAGGAAATGGTCCAGCGTAAAGGGGATCACCTCGCCGGTGGCAAAAGGAACCAGGTATTTGTACCAAAGCGTGATGGGTTTATCGACCACCCCCTCCCGAAAAGGCTTGCCGGTAAGCGGATTATAGGCCGATATGGATACCCGCTCCACGGTATCCACCGGGAACTCGAAAAAGCAAAGCTTTCCCCTCACCCGAAAAGCCGAAAAAGCGGGCAAAGGCTTGTCGGATAGCTGCGGGTCAACCCGGATGTAGGGGATGCCCTGCACCGTTAGGCCCCAGAGCGATTCTATGGGAATGGGTTCGCCGTCCCGGGTCTGCACCTTTTCGACCTGAATCAGGAAAGTCTGGGGATTGCTGGCCAGGGAAATGCGAATGTCCTCCCAGAGGTAGGCGGGTTGGTCCCGCTGAAATTGCTCGAAACGAGCGTACAGCCCATCTTTGAATTTGAAGTTTTTAGTCACCAGCAAGCTATCCGGCTGGGCCAAACCGATCATCGGCAGGGACAGGAGGAAAAGCAGTAATCTCATTTCTTTCTCGGCAAGCCTTTTCATCAAGGGAAAATCTCCGGTGAAGGTACAACACTGTTTTGGAAGCCCGCTGCGTTCGTTGAAGGCACCTACTGACGATCCCTTCGGGATGTCAGCACAGGTTCGGCTCTGGAAGGGCTCGCTTCGCTCGCCTGGAGGGCCTCACTGCGTTCGGCTGGGGAAGGTCGCCTTCGGCGAGGAGGGCTTTGGGTAGTGTTCAGTCGGGATACCCCAAAACTTGACAACTTCTAATCCCAACAACCATCCAAAGCGGCGTCAGCCGCACATCCAGTCAGCCAAAGCGGCGTCAGCCGCACATCCAGTCAGCCAAAGCGGCGTCAGCCGCACACCCAGTCAGCCCAGCCCGAAGGGCTGCATCCAGGCCCGCAGGGCCCTTCCCGCTGCGTCAGCAGCCTTCCCCGCGAGCAAACCGAGCGGCCCCTACCCCCGGGTTAACTCCTGGAACACATCCTCCACACTGTAGCTTTCTTTTTGCATACCCAGGATCACCCACTTTTGTTTGACCGCCTCATGAAAGATGGCTTCCCGAACGTCTTCGGTTGTATGCGCATGAAGCCGCCAGCTCAGGCCCTCCCCTTTCTCGACGGACCGCACTCCCGGGATTTTTTCCAAATCTTCGGCTTTCACTTCCTGGCCCAATTCCAGGTACACGACCGTTTCTCCCTTCAACCGGCTTTGCAGCTGATCGATGGGATCGTCGGCTACGATTTTTCCCCGGTTCAGGATGATCACCCGATCGCAAAGCGCCTGCACCTCCTGCATGATATGGGAAGAGAAAATGACCGTTTTTTCCTGGCCCAGCTTGCGGATCAGGTTGCGGATCTCGGTCAGTTGATTGGGATCCAGCCCGGAGGTGGGTTCGTCCAGGATCAACACCTCCGGATCGTGCAGCAGAGCCTGGGCGAGTCCGACCCGCTGGCGATAACCTTTGGACAGCATGCGGATGGGCTTGCGGCTTTCCAGGCTTAAACCGGTCTGCTCGATCATTTCTTCGACCCGTTGTCGGGCATTTTTCAGTTGGTACAACCCGGCCATGAATCGGAGGTACTCCCGCACGTACATATTGAGATAAAGGGGATTGTGCTCCGGCAGGTAGCCGATCCGCCTGCGCACCTCCATGGGCTGCTCGAGAATGTCGAAACCGCATACCTCTGCGGTGCCATCGGTGGGTTCCAGGAAGGTGGTCAGCATCTTCATGGTTGTGGTCTTCCCGGCACCATTGGGCCCCAGGAATCCCAGGATCTCCCCGGGTTTTGCCTGAAAAGAAATGGCATCCACGGCCGTCTGAGAGCCGTAAATCTTCGTGAGGGATTGTACGTGGACGTTCACAGTTTCGCGGTTTGGCGATTTCACAGCCAGTGGCTATTTCCTTTAACTGGTAACCGATGGGAAAAAGTATGTTCCCTTCGGGATGGGCTCGCTTAACTCGCCGGAGGGCCTTTATCTCCAACAACCATCCAAAGCGGCGTCAGCCGCACATCCAACCATCCAAAGCGGCGTCAGCCGCACATCCCATCATCCAAAGCGGCGTCAGCCGCACATCCCATCATCCAAAGCGGCGTCAGCAGCACATCCCCAGGCCCGAAGGGTCAACCCCGCCGAAATCGCTACGCCAGCTGCTTCAAATACTCCGCCCCCGCCCGGGCGCTTTCCATGGGCGTAGAATTGTCATAACGCTCCTGCTCCAGAATGAAATATTTCATGCCCTGCTTTTGGGCTTCGGCCAGAATGGTCGGATAATCGATGGAGCCTGTACCCAGATCGCAGGAGGCCTCGCGTTCCTCCGGGTCGGCATCCTTGAGGCGGTCTTTTACGTGGCAGGAATTCCACCGATTGGGATACTTCTGGAGCCAGGCAGCCGGATCCTGACCGGCGGTGACGACCCAGTAAATATCCATTTGATAATCGACCAGCTCAGGATCGGTCATTTCCATCATCACGTCCTGCGGCATTTCGCCAGCCAGGGGCTCGAAGGAATAGGCGTGATTGTGGTAAGCAAAGCGAAGGCCGTTCTGCTTGCAGATCTCGCCGCATTCGTTGAAGCGCTCGGCATAGCGCTTAAAATCATCCATGGATTCCTGCGGGCCGATCCAGGGACAGGCGAGAAAGCTCATACCCGCTTCTGCGGCTTCTGCCGCCTTGCGTTCGAACTCCTTATTGATATCCGCATGGGAGGAAAGTGCGCGCATGCCATTGTCGTACAGAAACGACCGGTATTCCGAAGGGCTCATACCCCAGAACATGCCCATAGGGCCTTCATAACTTTCGATCTGGGTATATCCCATTTTGCCGAGCAGCTCCAGGGTATAGGTGGGATCTTCCCCGATCACATCCCGGAGAGTGTACAGCTGAATGCCGAAAGCTCCGAGATTCAAAGAGGTCATTTCAGCGGCTTGGCTTTCCTCCTCCCCATCCGAATCGGATGATTTCCGGGATCCCCCGCCCTGACAGGCCCAGGCGGGTAGCAGTAAAGAGGCGGCGGTTACTTTGGTCGTGGTGGCCAAAAATTGGCGGCGGTGCAGTTTCATGGCGTTTGGCTTGTTTTGTCTGGGAAGATAATTCATTTGCTGCGAATGGCTAAAGACGAGTGGCGAAGGTTATTCGTTTTGTACAGCGCTTAGGACTCCCTTACGGTCCGGGGCGCAGGCAGGCGACCATCGCCCCCTGTACTTGATGGGGATGCTTATCGTTGAATCAGCGCCACCTGTCTAATAAGCGGAGCGGGCATTTGCCTGAAGCTCCAATAAGCTCTTTCTTGTTTCATCAACCATGTTTACACTTCAACATACCTATCGGGGTCCTCTGGGATCGATCTGCTTTTCGGAAGCCTTCGACCGCGCTGTTTTTCGAAACACCACTCCGGGCATAGCATTAAAGTATGTGAGCCGGGGGCAGGAAAACTATCGGATCCGGGAATCGCACATTCCCGTTTCCGGCGGCCAGTTTATCCTGCTGCCTGAGCGGCAAGACTACGAAGCGGGGTCCGGGAAAAACCGCATCGGAAACCTGGGCATTTGCATCGATCTCGATCCGGATCCGCTTTGGAAGGAGGTTTTCGATCCATCCACTCCGGATCTGCTGTTCGGCCTGCCTTTCACGTGCAGCCATTCCTCCCCTTTGGGTCGCTCTCTGAAGCAGCTGGCGGAAAAACCGGCCGACCCATCCGGAGGAGAAGAGACCCTGCTCCACATAAAGGAGGCCGTTGGGCTTTTCGGCAAATGGATAGGCGAGATCCAGCCCCGGCTGGAGAGCCAGGCTATCCGGAATTCCACCCGACGGGATCTGCTATCGCGCCTGATGTTTGCCCGAGACTACATCCACCATCATTACCGGTCACCGATCCGGCTGCAAAACCTGGCCCGGGAAACCGGGATCTCAGCCTACCATTTTTCCCGCCTGTTCCGAGCGTGTTTCCAAAAGAGCCCGCAACAGTTGCAGACGGAACTCCGGATGAAAGAGGCCCTGAAATGGCTAGCGGTTGAAGAAGTAAGTTTTTCAGAAATTGCTTATCGACTGGGGTATTCGGATCTGGCCGCTTTTTCCAACCAATTCAAAAAACACTTCGGCGAGCCACCTTCGGAGATGCGAAAGGCAGGCTTATCCGGTCGGGATTCCCTTCGGTTTTCTGGAAAAAATTGACTCCTTCTTTCCGGAAATACATCTCATTCTTACGAGAGACGTCTTTAATCGGCGCCAGGCTGCCTGCCTGGCTGCGGCAGAAAATCCGGCCGGAAGGCGGATCTTCCGGGATTGAGTTCAACCTGGAGGTCAGACGGCAACCTCTTCCTGATGATGGTTGGTAATACGCCTCGGCCATCTTCAAATTCCGCAAGATTTCACAAATCCTACCTGAGAATTCCCTGCATCTTAGCATAATCGAAATCACCCGATTATGAAAGGTGTTTGTGTCATGGGACTGCTTTTAGGGGCTGGCATTTGGCCGGGGTTCAGCCAAACCCATGCCTGGCAGGACTCCCTTGACCGCATCACTGCCGAATTGGCAAGCCTGGAGCTGCCCCCTCTGCGGATCGCCTACCTGGATAATTTTCATGCGATCCGGGATCAGGCCTCCGTGGAGGAGCAGAGCCGGGTTTTCGATGCCGTAGAGAACCTTCTGCAGCAGTTCGACCCGCAATCGCTTTCCCAGTCCCAAAAACTCGAATACGAACTGCTCGACTATCTGCTGCAACTGAACCGGGAGCGAATTCTACTGGAAAAGCAGTGGTTGGCCGACCCGCCGGAAACCATTCCTCAATATGGCCTGGCACATCTCCCCAACGCCAGGCCCTGGTACCGCTACTTCCTCAAAAGGTGGATCGACCTCAGCGTCGAGCCGGATTCGCTCTATGCCTTTGGCCTGCAAGAGATCGATCGCGTTAAATCCGAAATGCGCGTTTTACAGGAAGAAATCGGAATGGCTCCGGCATCGTTTCAGCGACACCTGGATGGTTCGGAATTCCTGTACCAGGAAGCCGAGCAGGTTCAATCCGCTTTTGAGCAATATGCAGCGGAAGTACGTCTCCTCCTTCCCACCTATTTTCCGCATATGGATCGCATTCCGAAAGCGGAGATCCGACGGAATACCGATCCCGATCTGAATCAAGTCCCGGGATACTACCGCAACAATACCTTCTATTACTGCCTGTCCGATAAGCCTTTCAACAAGCGGCAGGTGGCTTTTCTTTTCTTGCACGAGGCTGAACCGGGCCATCATTACCAGCTGCAGATCGATCGCAGCCGGCAGCTTTCTCCTCTTCAGAGCCTGTTTTGGGTGCCTGCCTACGGCGAAGGCTGGGCAGCCTACGTGGAAGATGTCGGAATCGAGATCGGAGCCTATCCTACTGAGTACGATGAATGGGGAAAATGGGAATGGGACCTCATCCGCTCCGTTCGGGTGCCTCTGGACGTAGGGCTGAATTATTACGGTTGGAGTGCGGAAAAGGCGCTGGATTTCTGGCGCGAACACATACAGGGACAAGACGATATCGGGCGCAGGGAAATTGCCCGTATGCTTCGGTGGCCCTGTCAGGTGATCACCTACAAATTTGGGGCCCGGCGGATATGGGCGTGGAAGGAAAAGCTGGAAGAACGGCGCAACTTCAGCCTAAAAGATTTCCATCAAAAAATACTGGAAAATGGTCCCTTGCCCTTCTCTGTTATGGAAAGCCGGGTGATGAGAAATCCGGGCTAATTTTATTTGCATAAAAACCGAGTCATGAAAAAGCAGTTCCTGTTCTTTGCCCTGGGTTCCCTGCTGGTTGTCAGCCTGTCTGCCCAGGTATCCGACCTCTATGCTTATCGGGAAATCAATAACCTCTCCTATCTGCCTTCGCAGGGGGTTGAAACAGACAGCCTTCAGCATCTCAACCTGGTGGTACCCGAGGTGGTAGAAAAGCCCCCTTTGCTGATATGGATCGGCGGAGGTGCCTGGTCCTTCGTCAACCGGCATATGGAAATGGACCTGGCGCGGCAATTCGCCAGGCAGGGCATAGCCGTGGCTTCGGTTGGGCACCGGCTCAGCAAAGGCAGCTTTTCTCCCAAGAAGAAAGAAGAGGGCGTCCAACATCCCGCCCATGTAGAAGATGTGGCGGCAGCCTTCAAATGGCTCCATGAGCAAGCCGGGAAATACGGCTACGATCCGGACTACATGTTTGTGGGCGGCTTTTCTTCGGGTGCCCACCTGGCGACTCTATTGGCATCCGATGACCGATACCTGGCTCGACACGGTCTGGACCTCGACCGGATCAAAGGCATTTTACCCGTAGCGGGCACCTACGATATCGAGGCTTATTACGCCGTTTTCCAAAATCACGAAGAGGCCGGAGTTAGAGCTATGGCCGTAACGCATGTAGAGGATGTGTTCGGCGATCCCGACGGTTTTGAGGCAGCCTCTCCGGCCACCTATCTGGGCAACCTAAAAGCGCCTATGCTGCTCATTTCCGAAGGGGCTTTGTTTGAATACACTCAGCATTTCGAAGAGCTCATTTGGGCCTCCGAGTATCGGGATTGTCAGATTCTGCACTTGCTGAACTTCGATCATGGAGGACTGTGGCGGAATATTTCGAAGGGTGAAGCGAGTCTGGCCCGGGATGCTATGATCGGGTTCATCCGGCAACAGACCCGATCCCAAGTAGGGGGTTAGCGCCTGACGGTAGGTGATGCGGCTGCACAAGAAAGCGGCTGGCACCACATATGCAATTGGTGAGCAAGTGATTGGCAGCGGCTGGCGCCGCGTTGGCAAGTTGTGAGCAAGTCGTGGGCAGCGGCTAGCGCCGCGTTTGCAAGTAGCAAGCTGACGCTCCGCAGCGTTCACAAGTTGCTTACAGCGGCTGGCGCCGCGTATGCAAGTGGTGAGCAAGTGGTCGGCAGCGGCTGGCGCCGCGTCGGCAAGTGGTTGGCAAGTAGTATGCAACAGAGAACCACTTGTGATCGGGGATAGTTCAATTAAGTGTGTCTGGTTTGATTAAAGGAGGTTTATCCAGACTC
>CAZXIX010000095.1:0-17118 GCA_964640855.1 uncultured Saprospiraceae bacterium | reverse complement strand
GGTACCAGGATAAGGAGGAACATTATTTCGCCCTCAAAAAATTGCTGAATCGTTTTGGTCATCTTTTCCCGGAAAAGGAGGCCGTCGACACCCTCTACAACGCGGCCCAAAACTTTTGCGTGAAAAAGATCAATGCCGGTGACCGCGCCTTCCTGGCCGAGTTATTTGCCCTCTTCCAGGATATGCTCGATAAGGGCTTCTTGCGGGAAACCATGACCCCCTGGTACTTTCGCAACATCGTCACCATCGGCCTCCGGCTCGGCGAACACGAGTGGGTCGAGCAGTTCCTGAGCAAGTACGAGAACAGCCTGCCCCAGGATCTGCGGGAAAACGCCGTCTCCTTCAACCTGGCCCAGCTGTACTTTTATCGAAAAGAGTTTGACCAGGTGATCGGCCTCCTGCAACATATCGATTACGACGACCTCACCTACAATCTCAATTCCAAGGTCACGCTTCTGTTCACCTATTACGAGATCAATGAAATAGAACCCTTGTTTTCCTTGCTGGAAAGCTTCCGCAAATTCCTGTCGCGCAGAGAAGACCTTCCCACCCAGCGCCGACAGAGTTACCTCGACCTGATCAAATTCACCCGACGGCTCGCTACCCTGCCTCCCGGGGCCAAAGAAGACATTCGAAAACTAAAAGAAGAGATTCAGGGCACCCCTCACGTGGCTTCGGCCGACTGGCTGCTGGAAAAATTGAAGGAACTGGAACCCCAAAGCGGAGGATAATCAGGGACTCATTTCCACCTCCACCCAAACGGGCTGGTGATCGCTGTTCCGAAATCTCTGGTCCAGGGTTTTGACTTGCTTGAGCTGAAGATTCGGAGAGAGCAGAAAGTAATCGATCAGAGTCACAAAAGTCTCGCCCGGCCGGTAAGGCGCGTCCACATGGCGGTTGGTCGGCAAAGTAGGATCGTAAGCCCAAACCCAGTCGGCGGGGAAAAGCTCGGGATCCACGCTGATCATTCTCTCGGCGGAAGGGTGGTCCGGCAAAAAACCGTCGCATCGGAAAAATGGAGGGCAATGATTCCAGTCTCCGCCGATCAGAACGTAGTTGCCCTGCTCATATTCCTCCAATGCCAGCGCACGGATGTAATCCATCTGTTGCTTTTTCAGTTTTCCACCGGCATCGTAGGCGGATAAATGGGCGTTGATCAGCACCAGCTCAGCCTCACGCCCTGCGATGGGGATCCGGTGAAGGGCCAGGCAACGATCCAGTTGAAAAACCCGGGTAGGCCATCCGTATTCTCCCGGGAGCTGAAGCCTGGCGGAAGAGGCCGGCTCCACACGCGACAGGGTCAGCAATCCACTGTGGACCTGCCCGTAGGCTTTCCAGGGTTCCAACACCGGGGTGGGCACAAAATCAACCTTGTAATTGGAGGCGAAACCGGCGTACAGATCGGGCTTGTTCAAACTCAGACTGTCTGCCTGATCCAGGTAGTAACTTCTTTTGGAGCTCTGGTCGACTTCCTGCAAAAAGAAGAAATCGGCTTCGACGGCACTCAAAAAAGTGCGGATCCCCTCCAGATTCCTTTCCGAGATCGATCGAGGCGGGCGCGCCATCGCTCCCCGGGATATCCACATATTGCCTTTATCAAAGAAGAAGTCCGATTCTGCTCCCAGCCCGGCATAGCCTATGTTCCAGATAAGCACCGAAAATATACTGTCTTGAAAGGCAGAGTACTGGGTATGCCGGTTTTCCGCCAGGGGAAGCTCTTCTTCGGGTTGCCAATCGGTCAGGGTACCGTAAAGGATCGTCCCCAGTACGTACAGCAAGAAAAGGCCGGGCAGAAGCCCAAGCCATCGAAGGCTTTTCCAAATCCGGTTCTTCATAGTGCCTAGGTTTATCTGGACGACGGGCATCCCTCTGCAAAAGGTAAGCCTTCTGAAAGCGCGAAAAAACAAAATTCCGGGCAAATCCAGCGCCCCCTCCCTGTTTCCATTCCAAGGATCATCTTTCGATGTGCTGGGTCCGGATCTCATCCACTTGCTCGAAATCGCGCATCGAATTGATGAGTTTCAGGCTCTCAAACCGGAATAGGCTGCGCATATCGATGTCCTGTTCCCGGATCCGCCCGCTTCGAAGCAGCCTTTCACGGGCTGTCCCCCGGAGTAAGGGAGTCGATGGCGTAACCCAGTCTGCCCCGTCAAAGAAGACCACATTGCAATAGGAACTGTCGGTAATCCTACCGTTCTTGACGATCAGAATATCGTCGCATCCGGCCTTTTGCCGGTAAAGAGCATTCAATAAACTCCGGTCGGTAAATTTCAGATTGTAGTCAATCTCATTGTGGATGACCAATTTCAGGGAATCGATGGGCTTCAAAATATACTTTTCACATTCTACTTTTTTTGAATGCTCGTTGTAGCTTATTTTGAGTTTAAAGTTTCCCTTTTCCGATTTCTGCGGCCCCGCCACCCCATCCATCAGATGGCCCGGCGGCTTTTTCCCGTAGAGAGAGAAATAGGACCTTTCGTACCGCCATTGGTGCCACTCGACATGCCGAATGACGCCATCCTGCACGCATAATGTCTCAAAAAGTGGGTACATAGATCTTTTGAATCAATTCACCGTACTCTTGCTCAGCCTCGCTCTGCGCGGTGATCCCGGCTCCGCTCCGGTAGTGAAGCCCTCCGTCCTTTTCTTCAATATACCGGATGGCTACCGCGCTATCCAAATGCAGGCCGTCAAAAACACCAAAGATCCCGGTATAATACCCCCTGTCCGACAACTCATTTTCCCGAATGATCTCCACCGTTTTCTTTTTGGGAGCGCCACTGATGGAGCCAGCCGGCAAAAGCCGGAACAGATCCTCGCCCAACGTCTGCTGCCAGTGCGGTTTCAGGCGGCCTTTTATTTCAGAACTGCTTTGCAGGATCTCGTTTTTGTTTGTTTTTATCTTTTCGATATACCGGTATTTGCTGACCCGAATGTCCGAAGCTATCATGGCCAGATCGTTTCGCATGAGGTCAACTATGGTATTATGCTCCCATTCTTCTTTTTTATTGGTTTTCAACTTATGGACTGCGTTCTCGATTTGGGCGTCGATGGTTCCTTTCATGGGATAAGTGAAAATTTCGCCCTTATTTATTTTGATAAAACACTCAGGCGAAAAAACGACAAATTCATTTTTAAATAACAGCTTGTAGGGGGCCCGGGCTTTGTGAAAAATTTCTTCCAGGGAAAGATTGATATCGATTGGGGAAGAAAAGGTGAGGTTCAGCAAATAACTATTCCCCAACTCCAGTTCCTTCTTTACTTTTTTGAATTTTTCCACAAAAATACTTTTCCCAATAGGCGAGCTTCGGAGTTCGATCTCCTTGTCAATATTTTTAGTTTTGACATTGGCAACTCCTTTCAGGTCATAAAAGATGCCCTCGTCGGCGGCCTCTTTCAATCGACATACAAAGGGTTTGCGCCCTTCAAAATCGATCACAAAAAAGAAGGGCTCTCCGTTCGTCGCATACTCGGATAACTGCCGTTTGAATCCCTGGATATCCATGGCTGCGAAAACAAGTTTTCAAGGGTCGATGCCCTGGAGATTTTCGAATAAGAACTGAGGTAGCTTATGCGTCCTCCGAACGCAAGCTTCTCTTTTTCCGCCAACCCAAGAGGTCGGACATTTCGTAATACCCCTGTTTTCCGGGGATCCATTCGGCCGCCAGCAGGGCACCTTCCGCAAAACCTCTCCTTGAATGGGCCGTATGCGTCAGTTCCAGCGTATCCACCTCGCTGGCGAAGCGGATCTGGTGAGTACCAGGTATTTCTCCCTCCCGAATCGAACGGATGGGCAGTTGTCCGGGTTCGGGATTCTCTTCCAGAGTCCAGCTGTTCAGGCCCGGAGTTTCCTGGATGATGCTATTCGCCAGGGTAATGGCCGTACCGCTGGGGGCATCTTTTTTGTGGATGTGATGGATCTCGGTCATGGAAGCATGGTACTGGGGGAGGTCACGGATCAATTGAGCCAGGTAGTGATTCAGGGCGAAGAAGATATTGACGCCAATGGAAAAGTTGGAAGCGTAAAACAGGGCTCCGTCCTTATCCGAACACATGCCCAGGACTTCCGGCATTTGATCCAGCCAGCCCGTTGTACCCGAAACTACCGGAACGCCGGCCTCAAAACAGGCCATGATATTTTCGACGGCACTCTCCGGACGGGTAAACTCAAGGATCACATCGCACTGGGCCAGGTTATCCGGACTGCGCAATTCCAGGTTTTGGGAATCGACCCGAAGAGCGACTTCGTGGCCGGCTGCTACAGCCAATTCCTCAATCGCCTTTCCCATCCGACCGTAGCCGAGAAATCCGATTGTCATGTGTTGGAGGGTTAGTAGGCCTACAAACTAAGATAAATATTGGGATAAACATATTCCGGCCGAGAGCCCAAAACACCGGCTTGCCCAGAGCTTGCCAAAAAAAGGAACCCGGCCCGGCTGCGGGTCCGGCAGCCATTTTCAACTCCCTAGCTTTCCTCTTCCAGCCAGTTTTGCCATTCCTGGATCTTAAGCATGCATTCGATCGGGGTCAGACTGTTGAGGTTGGCCTCCTTCAGGGCTTCCTTCAATTTTCCGGCCAGGGGATCCACCGTTTCGAAAATGCTCAATTGCATGGCCGACGGCTTGATCTGTTCGGTAGAGGCTGCCTTCACGGAAACGGGCGGCGCCCCCTCCCCTTCAAGATGTTTTTGCTCCATCTGCGTGAGTATGTGTGCTGCCCGCTCGACGATGCTGCGGGGCATGCCCGCCATGCGGGCCACATGGATGCCGAAGCTATGCTCGCTTCCCCCGGATACCAGCTTCCGCAGGAAGATCACCTTTCCGTTGGCCTCGCGGGTAGAGACGTGAAAATTGTGGACCCGATCCAGTTTGCCGGCCAGCTCATTCAATTCATGATAATGGGTGGCGAACAGCGTCTTGGGGCGATACAGGCCGTTGTTGTGCAGGTATTCTGCGATCGACCAGGCGATGGAAATCCCGTCGTAGGTGCTGGTTCCGCGGCCGATCTCATCCAGCAGGATCAGGCTCCGGTCCGAAATATTGTTCATGATGCTGGCGGTCTCGTTCATTTCCACCATAAAGGTCGACTCGCCGGAAGCGATGTTGTCGGACGCACCCACGCGGGTAAAAACTTTGTCGACCATGCCCAGACGCGCGGTCCTGGCGGGGACGAAAGATCCCATCTGCGCCATCAGGCAGATGAGGGCCGTCTGGCGCAATAAAGCCGACTTACCCGACATGTTGGGCCCGGTGATCATCAGGATCTGGTACTTGTCGCTATCCAGAAAAACATCGTTGGGAACGAAGGCCTCGCCCAGGGCCAGTTGCTGCTCAATGACCGGATGGCGTCCCTCAAGGATCTCGATGGAAGATCCGGCGTGCATCTCCGGACAACAATACCGATGCCGCCCCGCTACCTTGGCAAAGGAAAGCAAACAATCCAGGGTGGCAATCTGACGGGCATCTTGCTGGATGGGCACAATGAAGGCGGCCAGAGCACGAAGGAGCTCGGCGTACATCTCCTCTTCCAAGACCAGAATCTGCTCCTCGGCACCCAGAATTTTGGCTTCCAGCTCTTTCAATTCTTCGGTTATGTATCGTTCGGCATTGGTCAGGGTTTGTTTGCGATTCCATTCTTCCGGCACATCCCCCTTGTGCTTGTTGGTCACCTCGAGATAGAATCCGAACACATTGTTGAAACCGTATTTCAGGTTTTTGATCCCCGTTCGCCGGCTCTCCCGCTCCACGATGCCGCTCAGCATCTCCTTGCTGTTTTTGACCAGGTATCGCAACTCATCCAGGCGATCGGAGACGCCGTCGGCCATCACCCCACCCTTGCTCAGATTGACCGGAGGCTCCGCCACCAGGCTTTGTTCGATCCGCTCCCGGGCCGGGGTACACAGATCCAACTCCTGCCCGATCGCCTTCAGATACCGGTTCTCGCTGCTTTCGAGCCAGGACTTCAGCGGGATCATGGCCTCCAGGGCCCGTGCCAATTGCCGGACTTCCCTGGGATTGGCCTTTTGCATCGCAATCCGGGAGATCAGGCGCTCCAGGTCGCCCATCTGCTGGATGGACTGCTCCACCTCGCGCGCCTGGGCAGGCAGATCCAGGAAACAGGCCACCGCTTCCTGTCGCTTTTCAATCTCCTCGATCGACAACAGCGGGAAGATCACCCACTTGCGCATGAGCCGGCCGCCCATAGGGCTGACGGTTTTATCCAGAATGCGAAGCAAGGTGGCCGTTGAACCATAAGGCCCGGAAAGCAACTCCAGGTTCCGAATGGTAAAGCGATCGAGCCAGACGGATTTGTCGGATTGGATCCGGGAAAGGGAAGAAATGTGCTCGGAGCGGTGATTTTCGGTACTTTCGAGATAATGCAGGATAGCTCCTGCCGCGATCTGGCCGAGTACCAGATCCTCCACGCCAAAACCCTTGAGGCTTTCTACCTGAAAATGGTCCAGCAGTTTTTCCCGGGTAAAGTCCGGGGTGAAAACCCATTCATCCAGGGGGTATTGGTAAAAGTCTTCGCCGAGTCTTTCTTTCCAGTGCTTTTTTTCTCCCTTGGACAAAAGGGTTTCGGCCGGCTTAAAGCTCTGCATGAGTTTTTCGACTTCCTGCAAATGCCCTTCGCTGATCAGAAATTCCCCCGTTGACAGGTCCAGGAAGGCCACGCCGGCTTTTCCTTTGCGCCCCAGGGACAGGCTGGCCAGAAAATGATTTGTTTTTTGTTCGAGTACCTGGTCGGAAATGACCAGGCCGGGCGTCACCAGATCCGTCACCCCCCGTTTCACGATCTTCTTTTGGGGAGAAGGCTTTTCCAGTTGCTCGCAGATGGCCACGCGATGCCCGGCCCTTACCAGCTTGGGCAGGTAAGTATCCAGGGAATGGTGAGGGAAACCGGCCAGTTCCACATCGCTCCCGCCGTTGTTGCGGCTGGTCAGCACGATGCCGAGTATATCGGCAGCGGAAACGGCATCCTCCCCGAAGGTTTCGTAAAAATCCCCCACCCGAAACAGAAGAATGGCATCCGGATATTTGGATTTTACCTCCGCATATTGTTTCATCAGAGGGGTGACCTTGGAAGAGGAAGCTTTCGATTTTGCCAAAACAGCGACTGGATTTATAGATTCTCGGTACTTCGTTTTCCTTGAAGCAAATAAAGATACAGGTTAGAAGGGGAAGAAAAAATCAAAACAATCCCTGGAATTGGGGAGTTAGTCCAATGAGTTTATCTTTACAGAATAACCGAAAATACCGGGTTTTTTTAACCCATAAAAACGATATGCTATGGCCATCATGATCACGGACGAATGCATCAACTGCGGCGCTTGCGAGCCCGAATGCCCGAATAATGCGATCTACGAAGGCGGCGTGGAATGGGCCATTTCAGACGGTACCTCCGTGAGCGGAACCTACACCCTGGAAGGCGGACGCGAAGTGGGTGTCGACGAACAACAGGAGCCGGTATCCGATGATTTTTATTACATCGTTCCCGACAAGTGCACCGAATGCAAGGGTTTCCATGAAGAACCCCAATGCGCAGCCGTCTGCCCGGTGGATTGCTGCGTCGACGATCCGGAGCGACGGGAATCGGATGAAGTCCTGCTGGCTCGCAAAGATGCCCTGCATCTGTAATTCCCCTTCCGTTTTCGGGTGAATTTTTCTTTTCGGACCGAGGTCCTCTTATCACCTTTTTTTCCGGGAAAGCTCGGCTCTTTTCCTTCATTTCCTATATTCGGCAAGAACCAACTCTTGCCCTGCCATGACCGATATTGACATTGCCCGCTCGGCGCCCATTCGGGATATTCGCGAAATTGCCGCCCAACTCAACATCCCCGAAGAAGAACTCCAGTTGTACGGGAAATACAAAGCCAAACTGCCCCTGCATCTGATCGATCCGGAAAAGCTCAGGAACTGCAAACTCATCCTGGTATCCGCCATTTCTCCCACGCCGGCCGGCGAAGGAAAAACCACTACTTCCATCGGGCTGAGCCAGGGCCTGAACAAGATCGGGAAAAAGGCCACGGTGGTCTTGCGGGAGCCTTCTCTCGGTCCGGTCTTCGGGATTAAAGGCGGCGCTACCGGAGGCGGATATGCCCAGGTTCTGCCCATGGAGGATATCAACCTGCACTTCACCGGCGATTTCGCCGCCATCGAAAAAGCTCACAACCTGCTGGCTGCGCTGATAGACAACAACCTCCAAAGCAAAAAACGCAACCTGGGTATCGATCCCCGCACCGTACTTTGGAAACGGGTCATGGATATGAACGATCGCGCGCTTCGCAAAACCATCGTCGGATTGGGAGGTACCACCTTTGGCATGCCGCGCGAAACCGGATTTGACATTACGGCAGCCTCCGAGATCATGGCAATTCTGTGCCTGGCCAGCGGGCTCAACGACCTAAAAGAACGTCTGGGGAATATTTTTGTCGGTTTTACCTGGGACAAAAAGCCAGTCTATGCCCGCGACCTGAATGCCCAGGGGGCCATGACGGCCCTGCTCAAGGATGCCATCAAGCCCAATCTCGTGCAAACCCTCGAAGGAACGCCGGCCATCATCCACGGAGGCCCCTTTGCCAACATCGCTCAGGGCACCAACACGGTGCTGGCCACAAAGATGGGAATGTCCCTGTCGGAATACGCCATTACAGAAGCCGGATTTGGATTTGATCTGGGCGCCGAAAAATTTTTCGATATCAAATGCGCAGGCGCCGGACTGTCCCCGTCGGCAGTCGTTTTGGTGGCCACCATCCGGGCGCTGAAATACCACGGCGGAGGAGATCTCAAAAGTTTAACCGAAGAAAATCAGGAGGCCGTCGCCAAAGGGTTGGAAAATCTGGAGAAACACATTGAGAATATCAGTTTATTCAATCTTCCTCCTGTAGTAGCCATCAACCGCTTCCTCACAGATTCAGAAGAAGAGATCCGGCTGGTGCGCGAAGCCTGCGAACGAAAGGGCGTTCCCGTGGTATTGGCCGATGTGTGGGCCAAAGGAGGGGACGGCGCTTTGGATCTCGCCGAAGAAGTGGTCCGGGTGGCCGAAGGCCATTCCACCCCTTTTACGCCCTTATACGACTGGGATTGGCCGGTTGAGAAAAAGATCGAGACAGTAGCTACCCAGATCTACGGAGCCAAAGCCATCGATTATACCTCCAAAGCAAGATCGGATCTTCGAAAAATTGATCAATTGGGCCTCAACAGGTTGCCCGTTTGCATAGCCAAAACCCAGAAATCTTTGTCCGACAATCCCAAGTTGCTGGGCCGGCCCAAGGATTTCGTCGTCACGGTACGGGAGATCGAGATTGCCGCCGGTGCCGGTTTCCTGATCCCCATCACCGGAGACATCATGCGTATGCCCGGTCTGCCGGCTACCCCGGCTGCCGAAGGGATCGATATCGACGCCGAGGGCAATATCAGCGGCTTGTTCTGATCCATTGCGACCGGAAGGCGGGTACGCTGTGCCAAGGCATCTGGAGGATTCTGCTCTCCTGCTTCTGCTATTTAGGGTCTCTTGTTGAGCCACTTCATCCCTTCCCGGGCGACCAGCGGAGGCAGGGGTTGCTGATCAATAAATCGGGCGACATCCTGGGGAGCTACTTTGGAATATTGGCGCAAAGCCCAGCCGGATGCCTTTTGTACAAAAAACTCGGAAGATCCGATCCGCCTCTGGATACATCGAAAAAGGAGTTCGGCATGGGTTTGCTCTTTGTAATCGAGCTGGAGCAGAATGGCAGCCCGCTGGTACCAGAAATTTTCGGACTCGATCCACTTGCCAGCTGTTTCGGCCAAGCGTTGCGGATGTGGCTTCAGGAGTCCTCCGGCCAGCTTGGGTGCCAGGAAGTCGACGGTGTCCCACCAGGATTTCCGGGCGATTAAATGCTCGAAATGCGCAAGAAAAGCAATCGGCATCTTTTTGAGCCACCGACGCCCCAAGTCCTGGACTACGTATTGAAACTCTCGTTCTTCCTGCTCGAAGCAATGGAAAAAAAGGTCGGGTAAGGCCTCTACAGGCGGGAGCCCCAGTTCCTGTATCGTTTGTCGGACCAGTTCTTTTCGCAAGGGCGTTTTAATGCCGAAAAAGGCAAATTGCCCTTTCATGTAGGCCGACATGTGAGCGGCATTGCCTGCATGCCGATTCGCTTCGAACTTCTCCCGCAAGGCCTGGGCCCAGGCCCTCCGGTTTAATTCAATATCCGTTGCAGGCATTCGGCCAATTCAGATTCGGTTATCGGCTTCATATCCATGGTCAGGCGTTGATTCTGAAGACGGGCTACACTCAGTTCACCGAATTGCCAGCTTCCCTCCACCATTCCCATGGCGAAAAAGGTAGCCGGCAAACCCACAGGCAATCCCGTGACGCCCCAGCGGTCCCCGTGGAAAAGGATTTGGCCAAAACACTGTACATCCTTTAGGCTGACATACATTCTTACCTGTCCGGCGGGAATAGACCCCGCCAGGTGCAAGGTCACCATACAGCGATCCTCCGATTTGTCGATGGGGTAAAACATGCCTATCCAGGCATTATCGGGTACCTGTATCCGGAGATGGCTTTGGCCGAGCGAACGGACCCTTTCGATGGCATCCGGAAAACGGAGGACCCAACCGGAGGATTGGGTCAGGCTCAACTCGGTTTCCTGCCAGCGTGCTACCTGCAGACCGGATTTTTTCAAACGGAAAGGCGGCTCCGGAATATCCAGCAGAAGAGGGGGTCTGTATTTTTGGGGTCTGGCATGGGTCTCCACCACCTGAAAGGCTTTGTAAAGCCCCATCCAATGCCCCTCAACCCAGGTATGCAATCCCGTGGAAAACAGATCCATAGGCTGTTCCAACACGCGAATGCTCATATCCAGGCGATCGGAAGTGGCTGGCTCTTTAATCTCCCGGGACGCCAATTGAGGAGGTATGGTGAGGCGAATATCACCGGGACCGTACAGCAGGGTTTCTCTTCCGGGATTGATCCGAAAGGAGCGAGAATGGGTGAACCCATGGCTAGGGTAAGCCATTTCACCTCGGCCAGAAGTCAGGAAATAGGACATACTCGGCACACTTGATGCCCCTCCCGCACGGGCGGAATAGGCACAGGATCAAAGGGGATTATTAAATTAAGCAAATTTCTTCCAGATTGTAAGACAGGAAATGCTAATCCGCCGTTTTCTCGTCGAATTTTTCAGAAAACCATGCTTATGCAACCACTTGCTGAACGAATGCGCCCCAATCGCCTGGAGGATTACGTCGGGCAGGAGCACCTGATCGGGAAAGGCGCCTTATTGCGTCAGGCTCTTGAGCATAACCGATTGCCTTCGCTGATCTTCTGGGGGCCTCCCGGCGTGGGAAAGACCACGCTCGCCCGCTTGCTGGCGCATACTCTGGAGCGCCCTTTTCAGACCCTCAGCGCGGTAAATTCAGGGGTGAAAGACGTGCGGGAAGCCATTGAAAAAGCTCGGCGGCAGCATTTTTTCGACCAACCCGGCCCCATCCTGTTCATCGACGAGATCCACCGCTTTTCCAAGTCCCAGCAGGATTCCCTGCTCGGGGCTGTGGAGAACGGGACCATCACCCTCATCGGGGCAACGACCGAGAATCCTTCCTTCGAGGTGATTCCGGCCTTGCTCTCCCGCTGCCAGGTTTATGTGCTGAAAAGTCTTTCGCGCGACGAGCTGATCCGGATGCTGGAACATGCACTGGCCCACGATGAATACCTGAAGGATCAACCCATACGGTTTAAGGAATTCGATTCCATTTTAAGATATTCCGGGGGAGACGGCAGGCGGCTATACAACATTCTGGAGCTGCTGGCCTCTGTCCAGGAGGGAGATACTCCGCTGGAGGTTACCAACGAACGGGTGGAAAAGCTGATCCAGCAAAATTTTACCCGATACGATAAAGGCGCCGACCAGCACTATGACATAGCTTCCGCCTTCATCAAATCCATACGGGGCAGCGACCCCAACGGGGCCGTTTACTGGCTTGCCCGGATGATCGAAGGCGGCGAAGATGTTAAGTTCATTGGCCGGAGGCTCATGATTTCCGCGGCGGAGGATATCGGGCTGGCCAACCCGAATGCCCTTCTGATGGCCACCACAGCCTTCCAGGCTTGTCAAGCCGTAGGCCTTCCGGAGGCCCGGATCATCCTTTCTCAGGTAGCCATCTATCTGGCAGGTAGCCCCAAAAGCAACTCCGCTTATCGGGCCATAAAAAAAGGGCAGGAAACCGTGCAGCAGACGGGGACGCTACCCGTTCCCCTTCATCTTCGAAACGCTCCCACTTCCCTGATGAAGGACCTGGGATATGGAAAAGATTACCAATATGCGCACGATTACGAGGGAGCTTTTACCGATCTGGAATTCCTGCCGGAAGAACTTACCGGCCAGACCCTGTTCGAACCCGGAGATAACCCGGCCGAATCCAGGATGCGCGAACACCTGAAAACGCTCTGGCGGGAAAAGTACGGCTATTAAAAAGCCCGGAGGAGTTGCCAGGCAACTCCTCCGGGTCAGATCTGTCTTTTTCTACCTTTACTTCGCAGACTTAGGGCCATCGCGAACCGGAAGGTACCCGATCCGCCTGCGGTTTGTTCTTGAAGGGAACGGGCTGGGTAAAGGCCGCTGTGACCACAGTCGGAGGACTCTTCAGAATCCCTCTCAGCTCGGTGTAGAAGGAACCCAGATATTGGGTCAGGTCATCCATCGAGCCGTCACTGAGCCAGGATTTTCCCTCTATTAGCTTGAACAAGGCATCGCGCTGCATAAAAAACACCTGCAGGCCCTTCCAGAGGGTGTCGTTGTCCATCATCCGGCCCATGTAAACACGCTCTCGGATGCTTGTTTGGCCCACTTCCCTCAAAGGTATGGCATAAGGTGCGTTGACCAACCCGCTGAAATCGAAATCGTAAGGAACCGCGAAATAAGGAGGAGCGGAAGGGTCCTCATTTCGGAAAAGCTGCAGGTTGCGCATACCGCCGTATGACCAGTCCGAGTTGCTGATCATATACTGGAAGAGAGCGACCTTAGCCTCAATACCGGAATCCAGGGAATCCGGCTGAGCGTTCATCAAATCGGAAGATGTGGCGTTCACCCGGGCGGCCAGCTCCTTGTCGTCCTCGATCAGGAAACCATAACCATTCCACAGAGCACCTGTCTCGGTATCCACGAAGGTTAGGTTGAGCAGCTTGACCCGAAAGCTCTTCTCGGGCTCCAGTTCTCGATACATCTGGTAAGCCAAGTATTCCCGGAGCACCAGATCTTCACCCGCCTCGTCCTCGGTACAGCGCGTCACCAGTTTGAACTTGTCAAACTGGTCGTTGAAACCCTGTTTGCGAAGATCCTTGTCTGAGAAATTGAGCTTCAGGGGCGGAAAAGCACAGATCTTCCGGCGGTACTTTCCCCGTGGCCGGACTTTGAGATCCAGTTCCCAGCTATCGCCGTTGGGCAAAGCCAGATGAAAGGTAGCCTTTTGATACTCATCCGTATATCGGAGAGAGTCCATAGAAGACCAAGGCCCTTCCAGGCGTACGGACAAGACCTCCTCCATCGAAAGAAGGGAATCCAGCAGGCTGGTTTGGTAAATATTCTCCTCCTCCGTATTTTTACCTGAATTCACCTCATTTGCCCCAACCAGAGAAGGGAAAGCGAGTGCAACCCCTAACAAGAAAAGGCTCCAAAGGCCGTTATTGGTTAAAAAGATTTGTTTTCTTAATTGAGTCATAATCATTGGATTAATTAAGAATCCACTGCAAAACTATTGTAAAACCCAATAATTTACCTTTATGTTCAGGCCTTAGAGCCCAGGCGACTTGTTTGATTCCTTAACTTGAAACGATCACTTTTGATACCAGTGAACAGAAATTTTTCTACGGTCGGATTGGGGCTTTTCGAAAAGATGTTCTCGAAAAAAATTCGACTTTTTTTAGCCTTGTCGGGCTTGATTTCGCTGGTTTTGACCTGCCGCTCGCCGGAAACGAGCGTGATCTCCGAAGTTTCGGGGCCTCCCAAAAACGTCATTCTCATGATCGGCGACGGCATGGGAATGGCCCAGATCAGCGCGGCTCTGCACCGAAGTCGCCGGGGTTTGAACCTGGAACGCATGCCGGTCGTGGGATTGCAAAAGACGCATAGTTCCGATAATCTGGTGACCGATTCCGGAGCCGCGGCAACCGCCATCGCCTGCGGGCGCAAGACCTATAATTTTGCCATTGGCATGGACGCCGAGTCTGTACCTTGCAGAACCATACTCGAAGAAATGAAGGCCAGCGGCTACGCCACCGGCATCGTGGTTACCTCTCCGATCACCCATGCCACGCCGGCCGCCTTTTATGCCCACCAGGCCAACCGCGTTTATTACGAAGATATTGCCGCCGACCTGGTCAAAGCGGAGATCGACTTCTTTGTCGGGGGCGGAAAGCGGTATTTCGACAATCGGGAAAGCGACAACGCCAATCTGATCGATGAACTCAAGTGGAAGGGATATAGCATCAGTTCTTACCTGGAAACACCTCTTCAGGAAGCCCCGATTCCCTACAATCAGCGCTTCGGTTATTTCACCGCCGATACCAAACCGCTGCCGGTCACGGTTGGGCGCACCTATCTTCCCTATGCCAGTCAACTCGGCACCCGATTTCTGGAACGGATTAGCAAAAAAGGTTTTTTCTTCCTGATCGAAGGATCCCAGATCGACTGGGGGGGCCACGGCACAGACAGCGAATACCTGATCAACGAAATGCTCGATTTCGACCGGGCACTGGGCAATGTGCTGCAATTTGCCCGCCATCGGGAGAACACCCTGGTCATCGTCACGGGAGATCACGAATGCGGAGGCTATGCCATCAATCCGGGTTCCACCTCCGAAGAGATACAGGGTGAATTCACTACCAACGGCCATACCGCCACCATGATACCCGTTTTTGCCTACGGCCCCGGCGCCCACCTTTTTTCGGGGGTCTACGACAATACGGATATCTACAAGAAGATCAAAGAAGCCCTGTCCCTGAATCAACAGAGCGCGGCGAACGCCCAATTCCCATCTGCCCGTTAAATTTTGGCCTTCCAGGAACAACTTGGCATCCTTTCGCATCATTTCCAGGAGGTTTGGTGTTATTTTTAGTGACCGAACCACTCAAATCCAAAAAAAGAACTGAAATGGATGTTGCAATGCAGGATAGTTTGCAAATGATCCGGGAGAGCGCCCGGGATTTTGCACACTCAAACATTTTACCTCACGTCATGGAATGGGACGAAAGCCAGTATTTCCCGGTCGAGCTGTTTCACGACATGGGCCAATACGGCTTTATGGGCGTCCTGGTCCCGGAAACCTACGGGGGCTCCGGACTGGGATACCAGGCTTACATCACCCTTATCGAAGAGATCTCCAAGGTCTGCGGTAGCATCGGGCTGTCGGTGGCTGCCCACAATTCCTTGTGCACCAACCACATCCTCATGTTCGGCAGCGAAGAGCAAAAGCTCCGCTATCTGCCCAAACTGGCCTCGGGCGAATGGATCGGTGCCTGGGGATTGACCGAACCCAATACGGGATCCGATGCCGGACGCATGAAGTGCGTCGCGGAAAAAGACGGCGACCATTATGTGATCAACGGCAGCAAAAACTTCATCACGCACGGTAAATCCGGCGACGTGGCCGTGGTCGTGGTCCGCACCGGCGAATTGCTGGACAGCCACGGCATGAGCGCATTCATCATTGAAAAGAATACGCCCGGGTTCTCCGCCGGCAAAAAGGAGAATAAACTGGGTATGCGGGCTTCCGAAACCGCCGAGTTGATCTTTGATAATTGCCGGGTGCACGAAAGCCAGCTCCTGGGTAAGGAAGGTGAAGGCTTCATCCAGAGCATGAAGATCCTGGACGGGGGGCGCATTTCCATCGCGGCCTTGTCTTTGGGAATTGCCAAGGGGGCTTATGAAGCTTCGTTGCGCTACTCCAGGGAAAGGCACCAATTCGGGAAACCCATTTCCGCTTTCCAGGGGATCAGCTTCAAACTGGCCGAGATGGCCACCGAAATTGAAGCGGCCGAGTTATTGACGCGCAAAGCCGGACGGCTCAAAGATGCCGGAGAACGCTCCACCCGGCTCTCCGCTATGGCCAAGCTCTACGCCTCCGAAGCCGCAGTCCGCATCGCTACCGAGGCCATCCAGATCCACGGTGGCTATGGATACACCAAAGACTTTCCCGTCGAAAAATACTACCGCGACGCCAAGCTGTGCACCATCGGCGAAGGTACGTCCGAGATCCAGAAACTGGTCATCTCGCGCGATCTGCTGAAGGAGAAATAAAACGGAATGGCAGCCGGATCCCACTCCCGATCCGGCTGTTTCCCCCCGCCGGTCAACCGCTTGGCCCTGCCTGCGCCTTACGACCCAAAGGAAAGGCCACTGCCTGATCATTTTCTTTTCTTTGTTCTATGAAACTCCGTTTTCGGTCGATCGCCTATCCTTTGATGATCCTGCTGGGGCTGGCATTGGGCATGCTCTACTGCCTGAGTGTTTATCTCCGGCTTGCCCGTTGGGATGAACTGGAGTATTTCGACCTTCGAAAACATCTGTTCATCCCCCTCGTCAACTATACGACCTGAGGCAATACGAAAAGGCGATCCCGGTCCTGAAAAAATCCCTTTCCCTGGATCCGCCGGCCAACGTGCGGGCGAATTCCCTGAAGTTACTTTCCCAGATGGGTGTGAAGGTTGACGCCCCGAGAACTACGCAATGAGAGCACCCGACTGTTTTTGAAGGGTCCGGTCTTTTGGCCGGACTTTTTTATTTTGAGCCTTTGCGAAACGAAAATCCGGCCCATGCATCGCTTTCCCTTCTGCTTCCTCTTGCTGCTCATCATGTTGTTGGCTTCCTGCAAGCCGGCCGGCCCGGATTACGTCAGTCAAAAGCAGATGGTCACCGACTCGGTCTCCGTCGTTTCCTCCCATCCCCTGGCCACCGAAGCCGGCCTGGCCGTCTTGCAATCGGGGGGCAAAGCTGTGGATGCTGCCATAGCTGTTCAGTTCGCCCTGGCGGTCACCGTGCCCCGGGCAGGCAACATCGGCGGGGGCGGTTTTCTGTTGGCCAGCCACGAGGACCGGTACTATGCGCTGGACTACCGGGAAAAGGCCCCGGCCAGA
>CAZXIX010000094.1:0-17569 GCA_964640855.1 uncultured Saprospiraceae bacterium | reverse complement strand
CTGGTTCGAACTTCCGCCCCAAATCGCCACCGAATTCAAGAGCGACCCGGACCGCCGGGCGGTGGAGCATCTCGAAATCCTTTGGGATGTTTTGACCCGGGCACCGGCCGCTCCCGGCCGGGGAACGCTTCTCTCCTTGCCCCGCCCCTACGTGGTGCCGGGCGGCCGCTTCCGCGAGATCTATTACTGGGACAGCTACTTCACCCTGCTGGGACTCGAAACGTCCGGTCGACTCGCCATGGTCGAAAACATGGTGGATAACTTCGCTTTTCTCATCGATTCGGTGGGATTCATTCCCAACGGCAACCGCACCTATTTCCTGAGCCGGTCGCAGCCTCCCTTCTTCGCCCCCATGGTCAACTTATTGGCCCGGGCAAAGCCGGATCCCCCGGCCGTTTATCAGAAATACCTGCCCGCTTTGGAGAAGGAATATGCCTTCTGGATGGACGGGCAAGAACAACTTGGCTCCGTTCTTGCAGCCAAGCATGTGGTCCGCATGCCTGATGGAGAGATCCTCAACCGCTATTGGGACGCCCGCCCTTCTCCCCGGACCGAAATGTATGCCGATGACCTGCTGACGGCCGAGGAATCCGGACAACCCGACACCCTCCTTTACCGCAACCTCCGATCGGCCTGTGAGTCCGGATGGGACTTCAGCAGCCGCTGGCTGGCCGACGAGCAAACCTTACCCACCATTGAAACCACCGAGATCATTCCCGTAGATCTCAACGCCTTGCTCTTCCTGCTCGAGGAGACGCTTGCCGAGGCTTACGAAATCAACGGCCAAACCGAGGAAGCCCGACAGATGGACGAACTGGCCGAAGCGCGAAGGGCTGCGGTCGAAAAATACTGCTGGGATCCGCAAACCGTGTTTTTCCGGGATTACCATTGGAAAGAGGGTGCATTCACAGAAGTGCTGTCGGCCGCGGGCATGTTTCCCTTTTTTACCGGCATGGCGGCGCCCGAGAAAGCGCCCATAGCCGCCCAAACGCTGCAGGACAGCCTGTTGCGTCCCGGCGGAGTGGTCACCACCCAGCGGCATACCGGTCAGCAATGGGATGCCCCCAACGGATGGGCGCCCCTCCAGTGGGTCAGCATCCAGGGATTGAGAAACTACGGGCAAGCGGAACTCGCCGCCGAGATCAAGAATCGGTGGGTAGAGTTGAACCTGCGCGTTTACGAGAATACCGGCAAAATGGTGGAAAAGTATAATGTGGAAGATATGTCGCTGGAAGCCGGCGGAGGAGAATATCCCGTTCAGGATGGATTCGGCTGGACCAACGGCGTTTTATTGAGCTTGCTGATGGAAGATTGACCACTCAGTTCTCTTACCCAAACTGCCTACTAACAAATCCATGAATATCCATGAACTCAACATCCTTACTCTTGAGAAGCGTCCTCGGGTCGCTTGTCCTTTGGACCGTTCCCCTTAGCGGCCAGGGCGATTTCTGCTCTACGGCGGAAGTTATTTCCGTTATCGGGCCCACTTCGCTGGTTATTGATTCCGACGGCCCTTCCACCGGAGGGGGATCCAGCCCGGTTTACAATCAGACCGTTTCGGCCGACTGGTACCGCTTCACGGCTCCCGCCGACGGGGTGCTGAATGTTTCCTCCTGCGGCAACGGTTCCGATACCTATCTGACCATTTTTTCCGGCACCTGCGACAGCCTCGAAATCCGGAACAAACCCGAACTGGAAGACGACGTTTGCCTGTCGGAGATCGGTCCGGGCGGCAAGGAGATCTTTCGGGCGGCTGCTGTATCCGGCCTCCTGATAACCGGGGGTGAGACCTACTACATCGAATGGGCGGCTGCCTGGGATTCGATTCCCTTTTCCTGGACCTTTGACTTCATACAGGGAGCGGACGGGCAGCCCGTCGGGGGGGTACCGTTCACCTCAATACCCCTGCAGCAGGCCAATGCCGGGTTTCCCATTACCGGGTTGGTCCGATCCAACGGTCCTCAGCCCCTGCAGGGCGCTAGCCTGGAAGCCCGTGTGTTGAATGCAGAGGGGGCGGTACTGGCCAGCGGGACCGGAAATACCGGAGACATCCCGGCCGGTGAGGTCGAAGAAGTCTCCGTATTCAACTGGCAGGCTCCTGGAGAAGGCATCTACTTCATCCAGTATATCCTCAAAAACGGTAACGACGGTTTTGCCCGAAACGACACTTTGTTGGTTGAGCTCGAAGTCAGCGGGGTCATCTACGCCATGGATCGCCCCAGCTCCACCGTGGCGGGCGGTCCCAGCAATCAAAACCTGACCCAGGGCCAGGTTTTCGATTTCTTCAGCCGCGATACCATCCGCTCCGCCACCGCCCTGATCTTTGGGGGCAGCGCGGGAGATGTAGTGCAGTTGCAGGTATATGCCTACGACGGCAATGAGCCGGGCGCTTTGCTGGCCGAATCCCCTCAAGTGACCCTTTCCCGGACTGGCCAAGGCCTGACCATTTTCAATCTGGAGTCCGCAAATGGCGGATTCACCGTCGAGGCGGGTCAGCAATATCTCTTTGCCGTAGCTCACCTGGTCCAGAATGATGAGACCATCCTGCTGGGAAGATCCCGGGACCTATATTTCCCCAACCGGATCTGGTTCAAGACCGGAGCGGCCAATTGGACCCGGATCGAAGAGACCGGGGCTCGGGAAACCCTCAGTATCCGATTAAGCAACGATTTTCAGGGTCAGCAGCTTAGGCTCACCGTCGATATGAACGACCTGATCGCCGGCGGAGGGCTGGCTTCCGAAGTTTCCCTTTTGTGGAAGATAAATGGGGGGGATCCACAGCTTTCGAACCTGACCGCCAATGGAGAGGGCACGTATTCGGTTGCCCTTCCCGTCAAGTCTTTTGACGAGGTAAGTTATCTGTTTGTGAACGGAGACGGCAGCCTTCCGGCCCAATACGAAACCGTGCCTGCCAATTGCGGCGTTTCGAGTTCCTTTTTCGGAAACGATGTGCTCGCGCGCCAGGTCGTTATGGGGTTCTCGGATACCGAAGTAGAGTCTGTCTGTTTTTCGAGTTGCGACAACTGCAGCGGATTTCCCTGCGGCAGTCCCACTTCCATCATTTGCGACGATATGGAAGAATACGAGCCCGGGCCGATTGGCCCCCAGGCTGCCCACTGGTCCAATCTATTCCGATCCAATGAAGGGCTGGTCGTTTCGGGGGAATCCAGCAGCGGAGACAAGTCCATGCTGATCGACGGTACCGTAGCGGGCCAGGATGTCTTGTTGCTTTTGGGCGATCAGGCAACGGGTGCCTACGAATTGAGCTGGCGGATGTTCATGCCTTCTGGGAAAAGAGCTTATTACAACATCCAGCACAGTGAGGATTTCGGGAATTATGCCGGCTTGGTTTTCTTTGAGGAAAGCGGCATCGCAAACTTCCGGCTCGATCCGGATGCTCCGACCCCTCTGGTACAGTTTGAATACCCGGTCAATACCTGGTTTGAAGTCCGTCACTTTTTTGACCTGGAGCAAGGGAAAACCCGACTCGTGGTGAACGGCAAGGCCGTTTTTGCCTGGGATTTCAGCATTGGAAGCCAGGGGCCCAGTACCATGCTGGGCGCCATCAACTTCTTCCCCTTCAACCTGGATTACCGCTTTTACATAGACGATGTTTTCTACCAGTCGCTTCCCTCCCGGGTCGAAAACGATATCTGCTTCTTCAGTTCGGATATCAATGATCTGATCGGAGGGGCATTGGATGAAGTCCGGATCTCCGCCCTACAGGACAACCGGCAGGCCGGCTCAGACGAGTTTGACCCTTCCTTTGGAATTGCCTGCTTTGAGGATAACAACGGCCGGCCCGACAATACCCTCTGGTATCATTTCACCGGCGACGGAAACCGCTACCGGATAAAGACCGTAAATTGCAATGCCAACCCCTATGCGGACAACACCCAACTGGCTCTGTATACGGGTACGGACTGCAGCGATCTGCAAGCCGTGAAATGCGGAGAGGGAAATGAAGGCCCGGGTGAACTCATTTTCGATTCGGAGGATGGCTTCGAATACTTCCTGATGGTGGATGGATTCAATGAAAACGGTTCCCCTGCCAGCGGACAGTTCTGTGTGGAGGTCACTCAAACCGATGAAGCGGTCACCTCCACCCGCCTGCCCCGAGTCGTCAACCGTCTTGAGCTGTTCCCGAATCCGGCTATAAACCAGACCACCCTGAGCATAGAGCTGCAGGAGCCTCGTCAAATGCAAATGGAGCTTTTCAACCTGCAAGGGCAGCGGGTCTGGCAGCGCCGGGAGACCCATGTATTCGGGCCTTGGACGCAGACCCTTGAGCTGGGGTCGTTGCCCTCCGGCCTTTATCAATTGCGTATCTTCCTGGGAGACGAATACGTAACCCGAAAACTGGTTATCCGATAATGGAGATGTACCGCCACCAGATCCGCTCTTTTCCCCCTTATGACTGCCATCTGCTGGAATCGGCGGACGGCCGGAATGCGATCGCTTTTATTCCCGCTCACGGCAGCCTGCTTCAACTGCGTTTGAAGGGAAAAGATCTGCTGGCGACGGTACAGGATGGAGCCGAACTTCAATTAAACCGTTGGGCAAAGGGGAACTTCCTGTTTCCCTTTGCCAACCGGCTCGATGCCGGGATGTATAGATGGGAAGGTAAATCTTATCAATTCCCCGTAAACGAGACCGATACGCATACGGCCCTGCACGGGTTTTTCGGGAATCTGGCTTTTGAATTACAAGACAAGGATTTGCAGCCTTCCTTCGGAAAGCTGGTTTTTGTGCGGGAAGACCAATCCCCTTCCGTCCCCTACCCTTTTCCCAATCGGATTCGATTGATTTTCGAGCTCGATTCCACAAACGGGATCCGGATCCGGACCGAAGTGACCAACCTGGGGGAAAAAGCCATGCCTGTATGCTGGGGCTGGCATCCCTATTTTCGGCTTGAAGGCCCCTTGTCCACCTGGGAGCTTCAGCTCCCCGCCTGTGAAATGGTGGGGGTAGACAAACGCATGTTGCCGACCGGAAAAAAATATCCCTTCGATCGCTTCAAAGCATACCGCGCTTTGGGTGCTGAGGTGTTGGACAATTGTTTTGCCTTGTCCAGTCAGGAAGATCAGCCCCGGATACATCTTCGCTCCGGTGCTGAACAACTAATCTATTCCCAGGAGAACGGGCCCGGGAATTATCCCTTCTTTCAACTCTTTATTCCACCGGATCGGGAGTCGCTGGCTATCGAGCCGATGACCGGCAACATCAACGCTCTGCGAAGCAGGGATGGCCTCATCGTTTTGGATCCGGACCAGAAGGAGAGCTGCGGCTGGGGCCTTCAGTTCGATACGGGTAAATAATCCCGGCAACAGCTACCGTCAGGGGTGTTGGGTGACAAATAATCCTTTTTCCTCCTCGATCCGAAGGTTTTGGAGCGTGCCCTCTTTCAGAAAAAATTCCTGCCAGCGGGCATTCACCCCCAGGGAGACCTGCTCCTCCCCGACCGTCAAGAAGACCCGCCCGGAAAAACCGGGTTCGTCCGAATCAAATCGGGCTTTGAAGACCAGTCCGTCTTGCTTTTCCAACAGCATGTACTCCAGTACGGGCAATTCCGCATAAAGCAGATATTGATTGAGAAAAGGTCGGTATTCCCGACCCGTTTTCGCGGACACCCATGCGGTAAAATCGTCCGTAGTGATCGTTTGATAACGGTAAGCTTCGTAAAATCCGCGGAGCAGGGAGAACCACAAGGTATCCGATCCGATCTCATGCCGCAGGCTGTTTAGCATGAGCGCCCCCTTGTAGTAATTATCGGGAGCGGACCAATCGTCCCAGTTCACGTTTTTCGGTCCCAGCAGAGGCCGCCGGTTTTCCAGGAAGGAGCGTTGTCCCTTCAGATATTTCAGCGCTTCTTGTTTACCGAACTTATACTCCACAAACAGAGATTCCAAATAGGTGGCGAAAGACTCGTGGAGCCAGATCTCGGCCATATCTTCGGCTGACACCGCATTCCCGAAATACTCGTGGGCCGTTTCATGAACGATCACGTAATCCCAGTCCATATTGGGGGGGATCATGCCCCCCAGATAACCGCGCATGAACTTGTTGCCGTAAGCGATCCCGCTCTGATGCTCCATACCCAGATAGGGGGTCTCAATCAAGGCAAATCCGTCCTCCCAGAAAGGATAAGCACCGAAATAGGTTTCGTAGCAACGAAGGACTTCCTTGGCCTGCTCCAGATGGGGCCTGGCCCTTCTCCGGTTGTGGAAAAGGACGTAATAGTCCAGGTCCAGATCCTTCTCTTCCAGGGAGGTGTAAGTATCCTTCAGGTGAGCGTAATGGCCTACGTTAACGGAAACCCCGTAATTGTTGATCGGGTAGCTTACCTTCCAATGGTATTGGGTCCAGGCTCCGTTTTCCACTTCTTCGATCAGTTTGCCATTGGCAACGCCCATCAGGCTATCGGGCACCGTGAGCAGGATATCCATGCTATCGGGTTCGTCCGAAAGGTGGTCTTTGTTTGGCCACCAGAGACTGGCCCCGACCCCCTGACAGGCAACCCCCACCCAGGGGCGACCCAGTCGGTCTTTCGACCAGACGAAGCCTCCCTCCCAGGGCGGGTCCGGCGCCTCCCGCGGATGCCCCTGATACCGAACCTGAAAAAAGCCCTTGTGATCTGATTTGATGGGCGGGAAGCGGATAAAGACGGCATTTTGCTCCCGGGTAAAATCCAGGGTTTCACCTTCGTAAAGGATGGATTCGATCTCCATGTTTTCAAACAGATCGATCTGCAGCCACTCAAAATCAGACATGGCCCTGAAGTGAATATCCACGGCTCCCTGCACGAAACGCCTGCCCGGATCAACCTGTATAGCCAAACGATAATAGGTGACGTCGTAACAGCTCCGCTCCGGCCCGAGCATCCCGCGGAGAGTATCGGCGCGGGTAAAAACCATTTTATGCTTTTCTCCATACGGAACTTGTCCCTGGCAGGATACCCCGACCATCAGGGTCAGGAAAAGGAGGCAGGAAGCAGGAAACAGGGTATACCGCATAGAAAAGCACCGTTCTGAAAGAAAGCAAAATAAAAAAGCCCGACTGTAAAGCCGGGCTTTTTCGGAAAATACCTTTCCGGGGCTTAAGATTAGCTCTTGATGAATTTGCGCTCTTTGATACGCGCTTTTTTACCTACGAGCTCGCGGAGGTAGTATAGGCGTGAGCGACGCACTTTACCGCGTTTCAGTACGACAATGTCAACGATGCTGGGAGAGCTGAGAGGGAAAATACGCTCGACGCCGACGCCGTTGGAAATCTTCCGAACCGTGAAGGTTTTGGTCGCTCCTTCTCCTTTCACCTGGATGACATTCCCGCGGAACTTCTGTATCCGTTCCTTGCTTCCCTCAACGATCTTGTAGCTTACCTCGATATTGTCACCAGCCCGAAAAGCAGGGAAATCCCGCTTGGGACTCATTTGGTCTTGCACAAACTGAATGGCATCCATCTTACACCGATTTAGGGAGTACTTATTATTATAGCGGTGCAAAGGTATAGTATTTTACCCAAATTTTCAGGCAGACAGCAAAAAAGTAAGTTGAAAAATCAACGCACGACGGTCGCGAAGCCTTGCAGTTCCACGGGATTGCCTCGGGGGTCCAGGTAATTGACCCGTACTACATAGACATCGTTGGGAGCCTCCCGGCCGGTATTCCTCTCTTTTCCGTTCCAACCCTGGTCCGGATCGGTGGTTTTGAACATCAGCTGCCCCCAGCGGCTCCAGATGGTCATTTCGAAGTCAGTCGCCCCTTCCATGATGCCTTCCCCTTTATATTCTTCGTTGAGTCCGTCTCCATTAGGCGTAAAGGCGTTCGGAAGGAAAAAACGGACTTCCGGCCGGATATCGATCCGGGCAGCCGTGGTGTCCGTACAGCCGTTGGGGTGAGTGACTACCTGCAAAGCCTGATAAACGCCGGTATCCGGATAGGTGTAGACCGGATTTTGCTCCCGGGAATTATCTCCATTCCCGAAACTCCAGAACCAGGCAGCCGCTCTTTGGGACTCATCCTGAAAGCTCACTTCGGGATCCAGGATAGTTGGGTTCTGCGGTTCGTAGGTAAATGCTGCAACGGGTGATTCCAGGACCGTGACCAGCGTATTGAAAATGGTATCTGTACGGCAACCCAGGGGCGAGGTCAGCTCCAGGCTCACCGTGTAGATGCCCGGATTCGTGTAAGTATGGGTCGGGCTGATGACCGACGAGGTACCCCCGTCGCCAAATTCCCACCGGATGTCATATTCTTCACTGATCGGCTCGGACAGATTGTCGAAAAACACATCTGCCGGATTGCACACCAGATAGGGGCCGGGCCCCAGGATCAGCAGGGCAGGGATCGGGAAATAAGGCACCTCCCGGACGGTCTCGGCCTCGCAACCGTTGATGTCGGTCACCGATAGGCTGACGGGAATGGAGCCGGGGTTTCGAAAAGAGTAAGTGGGGTTCTGCAGGCTATCCCCTTCCCCGGTGCCGAAGTCCCAACGCCAGGCGACCAGGGTATCGCTGCCCGTGGTGGACTGGTCCTCGAAAAAGACCGGACCGGGCCTGCAGGTGTCGTAATCAAACGCATAATCGGCCCGCACTTCGGGGAAAATATTCACGGTAATGTCCGCGGTATCGGCACAGAGTGTACCTTCATTCAATACCAATTGCCCGGTATATTGGCCAATTCCCGGAAAGGTGATCTGCGGTTCCCAGTTGCTATTCACCAGGGTATCCGACCCAATGCCGAAACTCCAGGCAATACTCTCCACAAATTGCCTTTGAAAACTTTCGTTCTCAAACTGAATGACATTATTGCCACAGGAATTGACTACAAATGATTTGCCCCCCAGCGACGTATCCGATTGAATTCGGGCTACAATAGTGGGATCGCAATTCGCCACATTGAACTGAAAGTCTCGAAAAACTTTTCCGATGAGCTGCCCGTTGCGATATTCCTCTACGCAAACGCCCACCACGAATTGGCCCAGTACTTCGGGTGTGCCCGTGATCATTCCGGTGGAAGGATCGATCCGGACCACGGGATCTCCCCCCAGAGGTTCTCCCGGCGAGTAGGCAGGTTCGCGAAAACGGACCAATCCGTAGGGAGGTGGGCAAGCCGGGTTGGGCAAAGCCCCGAAGCAAGTATTCAGCAATTCGGGATTGGTGCTGGGACCACCGCCCACCAGAGGGCTGCAGAAGCTGTAGACCAGCGAGTCGCCGTCGGGATCTGTGGCACTGTGATCAAAGGAAAACGGGAGACCTCCGCAAATGATGGTCGGCGGAAATTCATTGAAGGTCGGGCTGCTGTTGCAGCTGGCCTGAGCCTCGGGATTGATCTCCACAGTATAGGTAGAACCCGTGTTGGAGGGGTCCAACAGATTGGTAATCGTAATGTTGCGACAACACCGCTGATAGGTGACGTGATAGGTTACATTGCCCGGCGGTAACAAAATCCCGTAGTCGCTTAATCGGAAACGGTACAGCCCTTCTTGTACACAGACATTGGGCGGGATCAGACAGGGGTAATCCGGAGCCTCCACCTCTTGTACCGTTAGCAAAGGCGCGGTAAAATCATACAGCGAACTTCCCTGTATAAGCGAATTGCAGTCGCTACCGTTGCAGACAAAAATGCTGAATACGGCATTGGGATCGAAATTGGCGCAATTGGTACAATTGCAATCCCGATACACCCGCATGGTAAACTCGTAGTCTCCGCCTCCCAGACATTCGTAGGTCAACTCGCCTCCTACGATGTGGGCGGCGCTGCCTGATTCAGGTAGGGCCAGCAGACCGATCAAAATCCCCAGGCCTATCAAACTGATTCTTGTAAAAAGTTGCTTCATCCTTCTGCATCGTTAAAGGGGAAATCAACGCAGGAGCAAAACTTCGCCCTTCTGCCGAACCGGATCTCCATTAATATCCACAAAACGAACCAAGTAAACATACAATCCGGTAGGCTGCGGATTTCCCGTGTTGTTTTTCTTGCCATTCCACCCTTGTTGAGGATCTTCGGTCCGAAAAACGGTTTCTCCCCATCGGTTCCAAATGGAAAGATCGAAAGATTGGACACCATCCAATATTCCCTCCCCGACGAAAACGTCATTTAATAAGTCGTCGTTTGGCGTAAATGCATTTGGTAGAAAATACGTGTTCCGGGGAGTTATTGCCAAAAGGGTAGTAGCGGTATCCGGGCAAGCGGAAGCGGAGGCGACAATCAATCGGATATCGTAATTGCCCGTCCCGGGAAAAGTGAAAACCGGATTGGGCAAGCGGGAACTGCCTGCTCCCCCGAAATCCCACCGCCAGGAAACGGCACCGACGGACTGATCCTGAAAGCTGACCGTCGGATCCAGAAAGTTAGGCGGGTCGGGCTGGAAGGTGAAATTTGCCTCGGGAGACTCCGATACCTCCGCGGCCCCCGGATACAAACTATCCAGGCGACAACCGGATGGAGACTCCAGCACCAGGTTGACATCGTAGTTTCCCGGCTCCCGGTAAATAATTTCGGCGGGCCAATTATCCGCCTGTACGCCATTTCCAAAATCCCAGGTCAGACTGTAACCCGGCACCAACCAATCCGGCGGAGGAGGCAGACGGAATACCAGGGGCGCGCATCCCGACTGGTCTGCCAATGCTACTTCGTCGGGTACGGGAAAGAAAGCTACGGCCAGGTCAACCGTATCAGCGCAGGCGTTTAGGTCGCTCGCAAAAAAGCGGACGGGATAGTCTCCCGCTTGTGCGTAGATATGGGTGGGCGAAGCTTGATCGGAAAGAGAGCCGTCTCCGAAATCCCAGGCCGATTGGACCCCTCCGGCGGGCGCCGTCACCGTACTCGAAAAAGAAACGGGGCCGTATCGACAAGGCTCAAAAAGAGCATCGGCCGCAGCGGTGACAGACGGGAAAATGTCGAAAAGCAGATCCGCCGTATCCTGACAGTTGGCTGTAGCCCCGGGATTCAGGATCAATTGGCCTGTAAACTGCCCCGGATTGGGAAAGTCAAGTTGCAAATCCCGCCCGGTACTCAGAAACAGACCGGTATCCAGGTTGATCTCCCAACGGTAGTCGGTGATCAGAGACTGGTCTTCACTCAGGTTTTCGAGGAAAAAATCCTGCAATCCGCAATTTCGAACCAGGAATTCCCCGTTTGGCCCCCGACTATCGCTTTGGACCTCGGCCGTCAAAGCCGGGTTGCAAAGCGTGGTATTGATCTGAATTTCCCGGCGCACTTCGCTGATCAATTGCCCGTTCCGATATTCCTGCACACAGATCCCGATCACGAACTGTCCCTGCCGGGAAGTAATACCGGTAAGCAGACCCGTCACGGGATCCAGGTCGAACTGCGCGGCCGTCCCCAGGGGCTGATCCGCGCTGAACTCCGGGCTGATGAAGGGCACGAACGGGAAGGGAGGCGGCAGGTCGGGATCCGGTGCCAGGCCACTGGGATCGGTGATCGGGGTCGTATTGGTCCCGCCCCCGTCCCAGGGGCTGCAAAGAGCATAGGCCAGGGAGTCGCCGTCCGACTCCAGAGCAGACAGATCGAAGGAAAAGTCATTGTCCACACAGAAAACAACCGGCGGCAGATTTTGAAAATCCGGCGCGTCATTGCAAAGTTGTTGGGCCTGGGGGGTAATCTCAACGGCAAAAGTGGCGCCCACCTCAGCGGGATTCACCAGATTGTTGAGCGTGGCGGTCCGGCAACAGCGTTGATAAACGATTTGATAGCTCGAGTCGGCTACAGGCAATTCGAGATCAAATTCATATACCCCTTCTTCCACACAGATGAAGCCGGGTACCTCCAGGCAGGGATTTCCGGGATCGGGGTCTACCGAACGTACCTGGGGCGGGAGCAAGGCCACCGTTTCAAAGGGCGCCAAGACACCATCCCTGTAAACGGTAATGGTTGCTGTGGGAGCCGGCTCCCCTGTGGAGTCAAAATCCGAGCCGCCTCCCTGGCAGTCGCGATATACTCGCAAGGTCATCCGGTAGACCTTGATGTTGGTTGTGGGATCATTGTTGAGAAAGCCCAGGCAAGTATAGGTCATCAGGCCCCCGATGATGTGTTCGGCCCCGGCAGGCAGACTGCTACCCAGGAGAAACAGGCATACCAGTAGGGCCGAAACCCGAACGCTGCTCCCTATTTTCCAGAAATATGCCATCATACAAGGCCCGTATAACCCGATTAAAAATACGGGACAGCTATAGTCCTTTATCCAGATTTTAATAGGGGAATGATCTCGGATTGTTGACCGGGAATGGGTTTCCCCTCTATTCTGGAAGCCTTATTAAGGAATTACCTATAGCAATCCTCAAATGTCCTGAATAAGGAACGGAAAGCGCATCCCCCTAGTATTTCCGCCAGGGGGTACTCTGGCTTTGGGTAAGGTTGCCGACGGCTTCCGGCCACGTCCCCTTTTCCAGGTTTGCAAAAGTAGAGATAAAAGACTTATTTACCGGAAACCTAAGTGCGCCACATGCGGAACAGGCAGGCCGGCAAAAATTCCGAAATACTAAAAGACGATGGTCTTCTCGGCTGGAGAGATCCCGGCCACTGCTATGTAGGCTGCCATGCGCGCAATCCTGTGGCCTTAGAACGCCTTCTCCGCCGAAAGACAACTTACCCTGCCTTTTCAGAACCTGTAATCTGGATGTCTTCCCTGGAGCAGTGGAAATCCTTTGTTCCTCATCTCCACCCCCGGGTCGAAACCCTCTTATTTTATCATCAAAGGCCACTGGTCGTTCATTGCCGGGAATGGCTAGGCTTGCCGGACTTACTCGCTGATTCGAAAGGACGGATGATGGTCCAATTGAGCCCCCCGGCTTTTCACCCCTATTTAGGCTCAATTGCGCATCCGCCTCTGGCCGTTATGCGGATTGCCCTGAAGTCAAACGGAAAAGGGAAGGTTCTGGATTGGGCCGATCACTGGTTGCAAGGCGTGCTCCAGGAAGCCCGGCCGGGCGAGGGTAATCAGGAGGAGGTGGCCATCACCTATACAGATAGCGGGGAGTTACTTTTCCTTTGATACCGGCTTAGCCGTTATTCTTACTGATGGATCGGTTTTGGCGCAGGGAAGCACGCGCCTCCTTGAGTACGGGATCGACTTCTCCCAGGACCCGGAAATAAGCTTCTTTTCCCAGATACAGATCGGCTACCTCAGCCAGAATTTGCTCCTTGATTCTCTTTTCGATGAGCGCCCATTCGTTTTCAATAAGATTCTGCCCTTTGGTAAGGATAAACTCCTGAAGTTCCTGATACAAGGGGTCAAGCAATGCAAAATCGGCATTCAAATCGGCAAGGCGGATTTCTTTCCCCTCCAGAAATCCCGATTCTTTCTGACGGTAAACGAATTCCTGCACATGGGGGCGCACATCCAGGAAAGCCGCCTCGTAGTAGATCGGATCCAGGGGAACGAAAACATCGGGTTGGATGCCGCCTCCGCCATAGACGGTTCTGCCTTCATCGGTGTAATAAGGAGTGGAATCGAGCACAATTTGTTTTTCCGCAGAAGTGAGTTCCCCGCTTTCGATTCGTTGCCAAACATCCTCGCGATAGCTCTCGATGTCCTCATAAGACTTTTGGATCGACCTGCCCGAGGGGGTGTAGAACCGGGCAACAGTAAGCCGAAGGGCAGAACCGTCGCTCAGCATGTAGGGCTCCTGAACCAGACCTTTTCCGAAAGACCGCCTGCCTACGATAAGGGCGCGGTCGTGATCCTGCAGGGCGCCTGCCATAATCTCGCTGGCAGAAGCGGAATTCTCGTCGATGAGCACGGCGATCTTTCCGATCTCGAAGAGAGCACGACCGTGCGTTTTGTATTCCGTCCGATGCGCTGAATAGCCTTTGGTATAGACCAGTAACTCTCCTTTCTTGCGAAACAATTGACTCAGGATCTGAGTGGCTTGCTGAAGGTAGCCCCCGGGATTGTGGCGCAGGTCGATGATCAGATCTTCCATACCTTCCTCATCCACCATGTGCTCCAGAGCCTGCATAAATTCCTCGTAGGTGGTGGCGCTGAAAAAATTCAGCTTGACGTAACCGGTTTTTTCATCCAGCATGTAAGCGGCATCCACCGTATTCATGTTGATCTCGTCGCGGGTGATCGTGAACCTGCGGAGACGATTATCCCGACCTCTTTTTATGCCCACCACGACCTGGGTACCTTTTTGCCCGCGAAGCAAACTGACCAGATCCTTTCTTCCCAAACCCACCCCGGCGATCAAGGAGTCATCGACCTCCACGATCTTATCGCCGGCCTGCAAACCGGCTTCTTCGGAGGGACCTCCCGGAAGAGGGGTAACCACCACCATGGTATCTTCCAGAATCATGTATTCCACGCCGATCCCTTCGAAATTACCCTCCAGTTGCTCATTGGCGTGCTGCAGGTCCTCGGCGGGAAT
Source organism: uncultured Saprospiraceae bacterium (assembly GCA_964640855.1). Classification (GTDB taxonomy): domain Bacteria; phylum Bacteroidota; class Bacteroidia; order Chitinophagales; family Saprospiraceae; genus JAJDFU01. Next base: position 3,180 of record CAZXIX010000094.1, on the reverse strand, counting down.
GTAACTGCTGTGGGGATCAAGCTGGTCCAGGATCCGATAAATAGCTTCTTCCACCAACTGATCCCGATCCACGCTGTCTACGTACTTGGATTCAATGTACCGGAGCAATTCCTCCAACTTGCCCGGATGGGACGATTGGGAGAGGTGAGCTTTTTCATCGAGCACCACCACCGGCACGGCACGGCTGAGTTGCAGACCGATGAGCATACCGACGATCAAAACGATGGAAAACAGAAGAGGGAGCCAAATGCCGATCTTGCCGCTCGTCGCCTTTTTTCCTTGCTCCATAATTTTTTGAGGGTTTACCCGCTTCGGCTCAGGCCCACGGATGAGATACTTACAAAAGTAAACCTAATATTGTTTGTCCAGGCTCCCCTTTTTAGCCAAATAAAGGCTAACATCGGCCTTCCTGGCTTATCCCTTTTCTATGCTCCTTTTGAAAATAGCGAATCCTGATGAAGGGTGCAGGATTTTTGCATATTTTCAACCCATGCGCTTGTTCGTTGAAGAAGCTGCAGGATTAAACTCGATTGGATGAAGAAAGATTACGAATTAGACCTTTTAGACAAAAAAATTTTGGCCTGCCTGATGCAGAATGCCAAGAAGCCCTATACCGAGATTGCCCGGGAGCTGTATGTGTCGGGGGGTACGATCCACGTCCGGATGAAGAAACTGGAAGAAGCCGGCGTGGTCAAAGGACAAAAGCTGAACGTAGATCCCGGAAAACTGGGTTTCGACATTTGCGCTTTCCTGGGCATCTACCTGGACAAAAGTTCTCTGTACGACGATGTGGCGAAAGAATTGAGCAGCATACCGGAGATCGTCACGGCCCATTACACGACCGGACTGTACAATATCTTTGCCCAGATCATGTGCCGGGATACCGAGCATCTGCGAAAAGTACTGCACGACAAGATCCAGCACATTCCGGGCATCCAACGTACCGAAACGTTTATTTCTCTGGAGGAAAGTATTAATCGCCCGCTGGAGATCCTGGATGAAGAGGAGAAAGTATGAAGGGCTGCCCCCATGGAAATGGGAACAGCCCCCAGGTATTTTGAGGGGAGCGCTTTAAGCTCCCAGATAGTTTTTCAACAATTTGCTCCGGTTGGCCGTCCGGAGTTTATTGATGGCCTTGTCTTTTATTTGACGGACGCGCTCGCGGGTCAGACCAAACTTCTCTCCGATGTCTTCTAAAGACATGGGATGTTCTACTCCGATCCCGAAATACAATTTGATAACATCGCATTGCCGTTCGGTGAGGGTGCTGAGCGAACGCTCGATCTCCTGACGCAGGGATTGGTTGTAGTCCAATTCCTTATCGGTGTCCGGCGTACTGCTGTTTTCGAGAACATCCAGCAAGGAGTTGTCCTCGCCTTCTACGAAAGGAGCATCCATGGAAACATGACGAGCTGCTACACCCAGGGTGGTTTCTACTTCTTCGGTGGCTATCTCCAGGGTTTCCGCCAATTCATCGGCGCTGGGTTCCCGCTCGTATTCCTGTTCCAGTTCGGAAAAGGCCTTATTGATCTTATTGAGGGAGCCGACTTTGTTGAGGGGCAATCGCACGATGCGGGATTGCTCTGCCAGAGCCTGCAGGATGGATTGGCGGATCCACCAGACGGCGTAGGAGATAAATTTGAAGCCTCGGGTCTCGTCAAAGCGTTGTGCCGCTTTGATCAGCCCCAGGTTGCCTTCATTGATAAGGTCACTGAGAGAAAGGCCCTGGTTTTGATATTGCTTGGCGACAGATACAACGAATCGCAAATTGGCTTTGGTCAGTTTTTCCAGTGCGGCCTGATCACCTTGCTTTATCCGCTTGGCCAGTTCCACTTCTTCTTCCGGGGTAAGGAGGTCCACTTTGCCGATCTCCTGGAGGTACTTTTCCAGGGATTGACTTTCCCGGTTGGTGATCGACTTGGTAATTTTAAGCTGTCTCATCTACTGTTCGCGTTTAGAGAATAAAAATCATGCTGTCTGAATGATTCAGACGAGTACAGGTGTTAACTAAAGCAGTTTCGGGTTGGAGTTTTTTCCAGACTTGGAATGATCCGGCTGATTGTCATTAACCGTGATTTGAGCGGTTAAGATAGTGTGATAATTACCCTAATAGCCAACAAAAGTAGGCTATTCATCCAAGGAAGTCAAGGAATAAGGTTTTCTTATATGGAACCGGGAAAAAAACCGGCAAGTTCCCTTCATTTGGAAAAACCATTTTTTTCCGTTTTATTGTCCCTATTGAATGAATGCAGGATTATCGCCTGCCTGTATTTAAGAAAGGTATGCAACGCGTAAAAATCCAGTCTGAATTTCTATTCCGTGCTTCCCCGGCCATCCTGTATAAATTCTTTACCACTCCTGCCTGCCTCATCCGTTGGTTTTGTGACGAAGTAGATATTCAAGGTCACACCTTCACCTTCATGTGGAGCGGATCCGAAGAAGTGGCCGAACTGGTAGAAGACGTTGAAAACGAGAAAATTAAGTTCAAGTGGGAAGAGGCCGATTCAGATGAGGAATTTCTTGAATTCCACATGTCTACCTCTCCGGTCACAGGAGAAACCACGCTCAACATCACGGATTTCTGCGACGAGGACGAGGTGGACGATCAACTTTCCTACTGGTCCAGCCAAATGGATCAGCTCGCCAAAGCCACAGGTGGGTAACTCCTTTCGAAAGGGATTGGAACACTTGGCCTGGCTTTGGCTTACTCCACAATCAAACTAAAAAACGCCTGATTCCGATTTTTGTTCTATGTATGCCTTCACCCTGGGTTTGCAACTTGATGACAACCAAACCGGCTTTCGGGAAACCCGCTTTCCGACCATTGGCCCCGGTCGGCTCCTCCAGGTTCTGGAACAATTTCTGGGCCTGTCGGTCCCGCCCGACGACATCGATCACTTGCGTCTGGCTGCCTACCGAATGGCTCTCGAACGAGGCCTGAGCGCATTCCAGAACGCTCCCTTCTACCAATCTTCCTTTCAAGCCGATCAGATCGGAACCGCGGCAACTTTGCTGGATCGGCGGGATGAACTCCTGCAATCCGGTTTTCCGTTTGAACCCGAGCCTGACCAACCCGATCGACTCCATCTGTTCGCCCGCCTGGAACCTTTTTTCCAGGAGGCCTTGCAGCTTTACGACCGACCCATGATCTGCATTTTCACCGAAATCAAAACCGACAAG
>CAZXIX010000093.1:0-17571 GCA_964640855.1 uncultured Saprospiraceae bacterium | reverse complement strand
GGTCATCACCGGCTTATCACACTGCATCAGTTCCCGATCTCCCTCACCAGATCCGGCTCCTGGCGAAAACCGGCGGCTCAGAGGAAGGATTGCCGAGCGGTATTTTTCTGACCCATGCCCATATCGGACATTATACGGGGCTGATGTATCTGGGGCGGGAGGCCCTGGGTGCACATCAGGTGCCGGTATACGCCATGCCGCGCATGAAATCCTTTCTGCAGAAGAATGGGCCCTGGGACCAACTGGTTCGACTGGATCATATTGAACTTCGCGAAATGAAGGCCGATTCGGCCGTCCGGCTCAACGAACGTTTGCAGGTCATTCCTTTCCGGGTGCCGCACCGGGACGAATATTCGGAAACCGTCGGGTTCCGGATCGTCGGACCTTCACAGAGCGCCTTGTTCATTCCGGATATCGACAAGTGGAGTAAGTGGAACCGGTCCATAGTTAAGCTCGTCAAAGCCGTGGATTACGCTTTTCTGGATGCCACTTTCTTTGATGCCAATGAGTTGCCCGGCCGGGATATGAGCGAAATTCCCCATCCCTTTGTGCAGGAGAGTATGGAGACTTTTCAAGGGCTTTCACCCTATGATAAAGAGAAGATTCATTTCATTCACTTCAATCACACCAATCCCCTGCTGGATCCGCGGAGTTCAGCTTCGCAGAAGGTTATCCGGGAGGGCTTCCGAATCGCCCGATACGCTGAGATCTTCGGCCTCTAAATGCCGTGTTTTTCCGGTAAATATTTTCAAATCTGTCTTTACTTTTTAAATTTTTTGTTTTAAATAGAGTGTTCAAACACCTAAACTTTATTTCTATGTCCGGACCTGAAATTGTTCCCGTTCAAGAGGGGGCTGCCTTGACGACTTCCTCGGCTCAGGCGCTTCCCGTGCAAGCCTCGGAGCGAATTGCCTACCTGGATGTCCTCCGCGGGTTTGCTCTCGCCGGTATTTTATTCATGAACATCCGTGCCTTCGCGATGATCTTTTCGGCCTACGGCAATCCCACTATTTACGATTGGCAGTCTCCCCTGGATCTTGTTGCCTTCAGCTTTACTTCGGTCTTTTTCGATCTGAAGTTTTTGACCCTTTTCTCCATTATGTTTGGAGCGGGCATTATTCTTTTTTCGGAGCGGGTCAAGAAGCGGACCGGCAAATCAGCCATCTACCATTACCGACGGATGATTGTCCTGCTGGCGATCGGCCTGATCCATGCCTACGGGATCTGGCACGGCGACATTCTGGTATTCTATGCCACCTTCGGCATGATCGCCTACCTGTTCAGGAACCTGAAAGTCGGCTGGCTCATTCCCATCGCAATCCTTCTGTTTTTGATCCCCTCTCTGTTGAGCTTGGCCTCCGGCATGTCCCTGGATAAGATGCCGGCCGAAGATCGGGCCGGATTGGAATCCTTCTGGGAGCCCTCTGCCGAGGAAGTGGCCCGGGAGACAGCCGTATTTCGAAACGGGTATGGGGGACAATTCCAGGAGCGGGTCAAGACCAATGCCTTCATGTACAGCATGGGCTTTCTGTTTTTCGGAACGCGCGTACTGGGAAACATCCTGCTGGGTATGATCCTCTTCAAAACCGGTGTCATCACCGGTCAAAGAACGGATCGTTTTTACCGGCGCCTGTTGTGGGGGCTGGCTATCGGGCTGCCTCTAATAGGTTATGGCCTGTACCAGAATTTCCAGCAAGGGTGGTCTTTCGAATACAGTTTTTTTCTGGGTAATCAGTTCAATTATTGGGGAAGCTTTGGGGTGGTGTTCGGTTACATTGGGCTGATCGCACTCTGGTCTCGCTCCGGGCTCTGGCAGGGATTTCAGGATCGGCTGGCCGCTTTCGGGCGGATGGCTTTTACGAACTACCTGATGCAATCCGTTATCTGTACGCTTCTTTTCTACGGCATAGGCTTAGGCCTTTTCGGCACCATGGGCTACGCTGCCCAACTGTTGGTGGTCTTTGCCGTATTGGCGCTGGAATTGTGGTGGTCGCCCCTTTGGTTCAAATACTACCGGTACGGCCCCATGGAATGGCTTTGGCGGTCCGCTACCTATTGGCGCTGGCAGTCGAACCGGGTTTCGGGATAGCAGGATGCGAAGGTGGGCTCATGCGGAGGTCAGATGCGTGAGAAAGTGAAAGTTGTATTTCCCTTTTCCGGGATCGGATAAATCGAAGATCCGTACCTTCAATAAGCGGTTCAGCTTTCATTTTCTCACAATTTTTCCTATCTAAATCGGGAGAAACACAAAACCGATTTTCTATTGGGTACGATCGCATTTTCCATATTCCCGGCACAACGGCTCCCCCTTATTCTGCTCCTTTTGCAGATGTTGTGCTTATCTCCCGTTTTCCTGGCAGGCCAGGAACCTCCGGCCCCCTGGGGAAAGGTTCCCCCGCGTGACCTGACACCGGTCCCGGATCTGGGGGTCGAAGCCCTGGTCCTCTTTGACTTCGGGTATCTGAGGTTTCAGTCCGGATCCGAACAGGTCAGTCATGTTTTGGAAAGGCATCGCCGGGTAAAGATCCTGAATAAGGAGGGGTTTGAGCGGGGCAAGGTTACCCTTTCCTTTTACCACGACTGGGAAACCATCCGGAGGGTGAAGGCCCAGATGATCCTGCCGACGGGCGAGATCGTTTCTCTCCGACGCCGGGATTTTTCCGAAGAAAAGGTGGACGAATACCTTTCTACGCTTTCCTTTTCTTTTCCGGATCTGGTGGAAGGGGCCATAATCGAATACCAATACCAAAAGTATTCGTCCCTGATCGAAGAATTGCCGCCCTGGTTTTTCCAGGAGGATATACCGGTACGCTGGAGCGAGTATGTGCTCGAAATTCCGTCCTGGTATAAATATGAGGAACTGTTGCGGGGCAGCAAGCCCACCATCAACGACAGTGCCCGGGTTGAGAAGGGCTTTTCCATTACAGGTCCCTCTTCTGTGTTGCAGCGGAGGATCGTATATAAGGATGTACCCGCACTATTGCCGGCTCCTTTGATCACGACCCTGGATGATTACCGGGCCAACATCCGGTTTTTTCTGAGAGCTGTGGGTGAGGGAAGTTCGCGCAGCTTCCTGTTCACTACCTGGGAGAATGCTGCCCGGGAGCTGAGCCGCGCAGAGGACTTCGGTCAGCTGTTTACCAACCCCCGCAATTACGACCGGGCCTGGAGGTCCGTAGCCGATCAGATAGGTTCCGAAAAGACGGCGGTGGGGAGACTCGATACGCTGTATCGCTATTTGTCGCAGAATATGAAGTGGGACGGCACCTATGGAGTTTATGCCGAATCCAACCCGAACACCTGTTTTCAAAGAAAAAGAGGATCCAAAGCGGAACTCAATCTTTTGTTCATTGCCTTATTGCGGGAATCCGGTATTCCGGCCTGGCCCGTGCTTGTTCGCACACGGAGCCGGGGAAGGCCCTATCCGGAATACCCGCTGGTCAATCAATTTGACTATCCCGTTGTGCTGGCCCGGCCGTCGGAGCAGTTTTTGTACATGGATCTCGGGGATCCTCTTCTGCCCATCGGGTATCCCGCCATTGAGGCCCTGAACGATTCCGGCTTCCTGGTAGACATGAAACTGGCGCAATGGGTAGATCTGAAAGCTCCCCTGACCCGCTCTTCGGTGCATACGACCCTTCAGCTCGATTCCAGCGGAACCTTGCAAGGAAGGCTGGAGTACACCTACGATGGATATCAGACCTATTTTCTCAAGCAGGATCTGGGGGAAAAGGATCCTCAAAACTTTTACAGCGAATGGGTGCAGGAATATTATCCCGAGGGGAAAGTGGGAGAGGTCAGCCTGAGTAAGGGAGAAAGCCCGGTTTCCCGAATGCAAGCCCGGCTTGATCTGACCCTGCCCCGGTTGGTGGAAATGACCGACAGCCTGATGTATTTATACCCGGTTCTGTTTCCCTTCTGGAATGAAAACCCGCTTCAGGCCCCCAGCCGGGATTTTCCTGTGGATCTGCCCTTTCCCTTCCGGGAGGAACAATATTTGCAACTGGACATTCCGGCCGGATACACCGTACACGAGTTTCCCGAACCGGTAGATCTTAGCCTTCCTGAGAATGGAGGGAAGCTGAAGTTTTTTGTGCTTGAAAATAAGGAAGGACAATTGCAGATGATCCTGGAACTCCAGCTGAATCAATTGCATTTTGAGCCGGAAGAATATCCGGAGATCAAAGCCTTTTTTGATCGCTTTATGGAAAAGCAGGAAAGCCGGATCGTACTTCGAAAAACGAATTGAGGAGCCGTTCCGGGAGGAAGGTGATCGGCACCATCCCTTTCCAGCCTGACAGATGACCAGGAGGTCATCCTGAAACGAATCCAATTTACGCGAACGCGCTTTTTACCGGACCGGGTATTGTACGAAAATGCATCCGGGAAGGTCAGGCGCCAAACCACAATAATCATTTTATGTCCGTTTCTCCCATCCCCGAAGGATACGCCACCATTACGCCTTACCTCATCGTCGATGATCCGGAAGCTATGATCTCTTTTTTGGAGAAAGCTTTCGGCGCAGTCGTTCACCACAAGCTCAGCAAGGCCGATGGCCGGATCAATCACGCCGACCTTGTTGTAGGCAATTCGCATATCATGATGGGGCAGGCCCAGGAAAGCTTCCCGGCTCTGCCTAGCATGCTGTATTTGTATGTCGAGGATGTGGATGCCCAATACGCCCTTGCCCTGGAAGCCGGCGGAGAATCGCTTATGGAACCTACCGACCAGTTTTATGGCGCCCGGGATGCCGGGATAAAAGGCCCCATGGGAAACTACTGGTGGATCGGGACCCGGTTCGAAGAGGTTTCACCGGAAGAGATGCAGCGGCGATCATGGGAACGGGATAAAAAGCAGGCCCGAAACGAATGATCCGGCTTTCCGGTGTTTTGGGTAAATTCGCTCCCAAACACTAACCTATGACTCTATCAGACACTCGAGAAAACACGGATAAGCCCTTGCTTTCTCTCCAATCCCTTGTACTTTATGGGTTTATCTGCCTTTTTCTGCTTCTGACACCCGCAGGAGCCTCGGGCCAGGTTCTGATATCCATATTGTTTGGCGATAAGCTGCAGTCCGATAACCTGGAATTCGGATTGACCGTAGGAGGGAACTTCAGCACATTGAGCGGGGTAGAGGAAGCGAAATGGAGAAATTCGCTGGCTATTGGGTTGTATTTTGACATCAAGCTTTCAGAGCGTTTTTTCTTACATGCGGCAGCCATTCCGAAGTCCGAACTCGGGGCACGCAAAATTCTTCCCTACTCTTTGGGTGATGCCAATTTGGATTCCGTTTTCAGCGAGAGCCAGGTGGAAAGAATCCTGGGTTATATTCACGTTCCGACTTTGGTCCGCTATAAATTCCCAAGTCATTTGGGTTTGGAATTCGGTCCTGTGACCACCATCCGTTTTAAAGGACGACACGTGGACGAGTTTAGTGTTGACGTGAACGGTGACGAAGTGGATGTGCGGCGGGAAATCGGGGGCGAGACCCGACCTTTCGATTTTGGGGCATCTCTGGGAGCCTATTACAAGTTCGCCAAAGGTCAGGGAATCGAAGTGAACCTGCGATATTACCACGGTTTTCTTGATATTTTCAAAAACAGCGATTTAAGGGATATCTACCCCACCCAGCGGAATCGGTCCATTCGGTTGCTGGTCCATATTCCCATCGGAAGGGGGAAACTGAAGGAAAAGGAAGAAAAAGAAGGAGAATGATCCAGGTTTGACGGTCCAGCATGAAATCATATGTCTAAAGCTGTAATCAAAGAGTTGCCGACCTGGGTGTCGAAAGGGTTGATCAGCCCGGAACAGGCCGACAAGATCCGGGCTTATTATCGCGACCAGGCGCCGGACGGCGGCAACCGACTGATGGTCGTATTTGGAGTGCTGGGAGCTTTGCTGGTAGGCCTGGGCATCATCCTGATCGTTGCCCATAATTGGGATGAGCTCGGGAGGCCGGCCAAGACGGCCTTTGCTTTTTTGCCACTGGCTATCGGCCAGGTTCTATGTGGATACACCCTGCTGAAAAAAAGAGATTCGCTGGTTTGGCGCGAGGCTTCTGCCACCTTCCTTTTCTTTTCGGTAGGGGCGTGCCTTTCGCTGGTTGGTCAGATCTATCACATTCCGGGGGAGGTCGATGACCTACTGCGGGTTTGGATGGCCCTGGTATTTCCGCTGGCCTATATCATGCGGTCCTCAGTTTCTTCGCTTCTGTTTTTGGTCGGGATCACCTACTACGCCTTCTGGGTGGGATATAGCCGAATGGAGAGCGGAGAACCTTATCTTTTTCTTTTGTTTTTTCTGCTTTTTCTACCCTACTATCTGTACCTGTTCCGAAATCGGCCGGAAAGTAATTTTACCGTATTTCATCATTGGCTGGTACCGCTCTCCCTGACTCTTGTGCTGGGGGCCTTCGTTACGGAATTTGGCCAACTGATCACCCTGGCCTATGTCAGTCTTTTCGGAGCTATGTACCATTTGGGACGGACCCGCTATTTCGAGGAGCGGAAACTTCGGAGCAACGGTTATCTGATCCTGGGCGTATTGGGCACCGTTGTGGTGTTGCTGGTCCTGAGTTTTGAGGAGATCCTGGCCGATATGGCTATGGAAAACTGGCTGGAAACGGATCCGTATTGGGGGTATGCACCCGAATGGATAGCCGCGCTATTTCTAAGCGCCTTGGGTGTAGGGCTTTTGGTTTATCGAATCCGGACCCGGTCCCTGACGAAACCGGAGTGGACGGGCTTGGCCTTTCTGATATTCCCCATCTTATTTTTCCTGACTTCATACAACCTTTGGTTGGCCCAGATCGGGATCAATCTGTTGATTTTGGGTATCGGAGTCTATACGGTTTGGCGTGGAGCGGAAGAAGACAGTTTGTGGATATTGAATATGGGGCTGCTGATCATTACCGCTCTGATAGCCTGCCGCTTCTTCGATACGGAGATCAGTTTTGTTTGGCGGGGAATTGTCTTTGTACTGGTGGGAACTGGATTCTTCGGCGCCAATTATCTGTTGGTGAAAAAAAGAAAAGCGAATGAATCCTAAACGCTTGGCCTGGATTTCTTTCATCCTGTTGGTAGGGGCCCAGTGGTATGTCCCTTATCAAACCATTGCGGGGAAGGAGCGGATCCTGAAAAGAGGGGAGGTCTATGCCTTTGCCTGCGCGCCGGTGGACCCTTCTGACCCTTTTCGGGGAAAATACATCGACCTCAACTTTAAAAATCTGTTTTTTGAGGACCCCGATCGCAAAGATTGGTCCTACGATGAAAAGGTATATCTGATATTGGAACGCGATCCCCAAACCGGGGAAGCCCTGATCCAAACCGGAAGTCGCACTCCTCCTGCGGGAGAGCAAGACTATTTGGAGGCCAAAGTGAATGCCTGGGATCAGGTCGCCGGGCAACCGACCCGGGTCTATATCGATTATCCTTTTCAGCGTTTTTACCTCGAAGAAGGGAAAGCCAAACCGGTAGAAGAAAGGTATCGGGAATACACCCGTTCAGACAGCACACAAGCCTACGCCCTGGTCAGCATTCTGAATGGGCAGTCGGTTATTTTTGATGTGGTTGTCGAAGGGGAATCCCTTGTAGAAATAATCAAAAGGGAAGGAAGGTAAGAAGGAGGTCCGAAGACCTCCTGTATGCCCGTTACAACTTCAGGTATCGCTTGATAATTGACTGAGTTCCTACAGATCCCAACAGGGAGCGCAAACGAAGGAAGGTTTTCGCATCACTTCCCGCCACATAGCGAAGCTTTTTACCCGGATCGTTGGCGGCCTTGAAGATCACTTTGGCAATATCCAGGGGCATGCTGGGCCAACGGTTGTTATCGCCCATGATTTCTTTCATTTTTCCGAAGGAGGTTTGGTAATCCTCGATCTCCCCATGAGTAAGCGTCATGGACCGGGTACCAAAATCCGTTTTTACCGCACCGGGCTCTACCAGTCGGAGGGTGATGCCGAGCGGTTCGAGCTCGTATTTCAGGGTTTCGGTCAAGCCTTCCACCGACCATTTGGTACCGTGGTAAAGAGCTCCGTAGGGAGTCGTGATCCGGCCTCCTACCGAGCTGACGTTTATGATGGTACCGCTCTTGCGTTGGCGCATATGGGGAAGCACCGCTTGGGTCACCTGGATCAAGCCGATCACATTGACGTCGAACTGACGGCGGATCTGATCTTCCGTGGCTTCCTCCAGGGGCCCATAGACGGCATAGCCCGCGTTGTTGAGCAATACATCGATTTGCCCGAAAGTCTCCAGGGTGGCTCGTACCGCCTGTTCTATGCTGTGCGTATCCTGTACGTCCAACCGGAGTTTTTTCAGACGGGCTGTTTCCGCCAGATCGGTCACGCTATCCGGCTTTCGCATGGTGGCCGCTACCTGCCAACCCTTTTCAGCAAAGTAACGCGCAGTCTCTTTTCCTATGCCGGTACTGGCGCCGGTAATCAGAATGGTCTTTTTCATTTTCGATCATTTATTGAGTAAGTAATCACTTATTATTTAGGCCAAAAAAATTTACAGTTCGTATTTGTTCCGTATAAAAGCCTGCAAATCGTCGGGATTGCGGAGGTCTCCGAGCAAAAGGCCCAGGGCAACGCCTTCCAGAAGCACCGATAGATAGACGGCTTCCTTTCCGGGATCTTGGTAACCCATTTTCTCAAAGGCTTTTGTGACGGCATGCAAGAGCAGATCCGTGGAACTCATATCCAGACTGTGGTAGAGGTCCGGGTGCTGTAATTTCAAGGATTTCTGCAGTCGCCAGAAGTCCCGTTCCCGGACCACTATGTGAAAAGGGAGATCAATGGTTTTGCGAATGAGCTTTCTGGGGTCTTCTTCCAGGATGATGTTCGCAAAGTATCTTTTGATCCGCTCTTTCCCTTCCTCCAGCAAAGCTTTGAGCAGCCCCTCCTTGCTGGAAAAATGACGAAAGATCAAGCCTTCCGATACACCGGCTTCTTTCGCAACCTTGCTGGTGGAAGTAGCCGCATAGCCCTGTTCTGCAAATAACTGCAATGCCGCCTCTTGTATCCGTTCTTTTTTCTCTGTCATTACGTGTAAGTAATCACTTACAAAATAAAGGGTTTATTTCTTACCTTGCAAGTTTCGGCTTCTTTTTTCGCTAAGTTCTGCTGTCTGAGTTTATGAAGTGGCGAATTCTACTGGGTTTTCGGACATTTGGCTGGGCCGGATGGTAAAATTGTATGTACCGAAAGATAACATTTGCCGGTGGGCGAAAGCCTTTCCTAAACCGTTTATCCGCCAGCATTGTAACTCTCGGATGAGGTGATTTAAAAGAAAAAAGTACCCTTTTCGCAAACGTTTGATGAAAAAACAATTATTTAGAATTCGGATTAAAATTGGTTTCACATCCCGGTTTTTTATAATTTAAACCTCAAATTCAATATTTGTCCTGTGAGTAGTTCGAACATGCCCCTGACGGTTTGGGCCGTTATCATCCTGACCTTGGGATTCTCCTGCCAATCCCCCTCCGACAGTCAGTCTGCAAAATCAAGAGGAAAAGAAGCATCATCCTCTGTGCTCGAGCCCCCTGCGGCCGATGAAGAACAAGGGTATTCCATCTGGTTTAAGAAATACCGGGAGGGCGTTGATTTTTACGCCATGGGAAGCGAACCGGACTGGACACTTTCCATGGATTTTGAGAAAAATTTTCATTTCCATACCCTGGCTGAAACGGGTGAAATGTACGTTCCGTCCGTGGAGCCAGCTCAGGCTCAGGATGCTCCCGTACGGCGTTACCGGGCAGAGGTCGAAGCAGGGGAGATGATCATACGTTTGGCAGAAGAAGCCTGTACCAATCCCATGTCTGGCGAGGTCTTTCCCTTCCTCGTCACGGTTGACATCAAGCGCGGTAGGGATCCCGGTTTTACCACCTTCAAGGGCTGCGGCCGGTATGTGCCCGACTTTCGGCTGACCGACATCTGGGTGCTGGAATCCCTTTATGGAGACCCGGTTAGGGAAGAGGACTTCCAGAAAGGTCTTCCGCGGATCGAACTAAATATGGAGGAAAGGAATCTATTGGGCCATGATGGCTGCAACAGCCTCCGCGGATCCCTGGAAGCCGGATACGGCATTTGGAGAATGGGTCCCTTGATGGGTACCCTCATGGCTTGTCCGGACATGGAAGATCCCGACCGGGTCCGCACCAGTCTCGAAGCCAGCAGCTATGAAATCGCCAACAATCGCCTGACCCTTCGCAAAGGCCCCCAGGTCACTTCCGTTTGGCGGAAAGTGGATTAGGAAAGGGCTCAAGCGAAATTCCTTCCTTATACGCTGCGCTTCAATTTTCGGAATCTACGGGCGGAGGGCCATCCGGTACGTAGCCCTTGTATGGATAATCTCCTTTGCGTTCGCGGTATTCGGACTTGATCTCTTCCACCAGTTGGGGTTGTTCGAACAAATCCACCATCGTCATGGAAAGGGCTTTGGCGGCGAAGGCCATTCCTTTGTGGCCTATGGACATGCCTCCGCAGGCGACTACTGCCCAGGAGTGCCAGGGCGTGCCCGCAGGCGCAGTCGTAGCGGAAAGGCGGATGGTAGGCACCACATAACTCACATCGCCGGCATCGGTCGAGCCACCGGTGGGGAATTGCTCGGGCTCCTCGAGCGGCGGGATCTGAGCCACCAGACCGACCTGTTCCTTGCCAGTCGCTTCCTGAATGCTTTTGGCAAATTGCTGCTCCTCCTGGGTATATTCAATGGGCCCCAGGTACTCCAGGTTTTGCTGCAAAGCCTGAGCGCCGGTGCGATTCACCAATACTTCGTGCACGCCGCTGATCAAGGAGATCTTATAGTCCACGTCAGCCATGATGGCAGCCCCTTCGGCTATTTTTTCCACCCGCTTCCAGACTTTTTCCATACCCTCCCGCTTGCCGTCCCGGACCCGGGTCCATATGCGGGCATAATCGGGAACCACATTGACGACTCCGCCGGCATCCTGTATGTGGTAATGGATCCGAACCGTAGGTTTCACGTGTTCCCGGTAATAATTGATCCCCGTGGTGTAGAGTTCCAGCGCGTCGGAAGCCGATCGGCCGTTCCAGGGATCACCCGCCGCATGGGCTGCCTGACCGTAAAACTCCACCATGAAGTCAACCAGGGCCAGCCCTGTCTGGACGGCGGCCTTGGTCTCTGCGCTCGGGTGCCAGTCCATGCATACATCCAGGTCGCTGAATAGGCCGGCACGGATCATCCAGAGCTTACCGAAAAACTTCTCTTCGGCAGGCGTTCCATAAAAACGGACCGTACCCTGGATCTTGCCTTCTTCGATCAGTTCCTTGATCGCCGTGGCCGCAGCCAGGGATGCGACTCCGAACAGATTGTGCCCGCAGCCGTGGCCGGGAGCGCCTTCCTGAAGCGGATCTTTTTCGGGAACGGCTTTTTGGGAAAGACCAGGCAAAGCGTCGAACTCGCCCAGGATACCAATGACCGGCTCTCCGGAACCGAACTCGGCCGTAAAGGCCGTGGGGATCTCGCCCACGCCTCGCCGAACCCGGAAGCCTTGTGCTTCCGCATAGTCTGCAAGGGCGGCTGAAGACCGGGACTCCTGAAAGGCGATTTCGGCAAATTCCCAAATCCGGTCGCTCAGAGCCGTAAGTTCGGGGTATTGCCGATCGATGGACTGAAGGACGGCCTTTTTGGAAGCACCGATATCCTGTGCCTGGATCAGAGCGCCCCATCCGGCCAAAAGAAAGGTCAGGAGTACGTTTTTCATGAGTTCAGATTGAATGGGTAAGAAAAGGCTTGCCTATCCCCGGATAAAAAATGTAAAGTTCGAATGGACGGGCATAGATTATGTTTCAAAAATGAATCACTCAAACCCTTTTCGGAAAGCTTGTCTTTGGATTTTTCGTTTCAACGATCTTTCATCTCCGGGCAAGGATTCCTTTGCCCGGCATCCATCTTATCCGCCCGCTACCCACTTCATCAGGAAAGCGCACAACAAGGCGCCATAGGTGCCCAAGGCGTATCCCAATACGGCCATCAGTACCCCGACCGGCGCCAGCGAGGGACTGAAGGCCGAAGCCACGACCGGCGCCGATGCGGCACCGCCCACATTCGCCTGGCTACCGACGGCCACAAAGAAAAAGGGTGCTTTGATCCACCAGGCGACGAGCAGGAGGACGCTGACATGCACCAGCATCCAGATCAGCCCCACGGCAAAAAGCCCCAGGTTTTGCCAGACCTCGGCCAAATTCATCTTCATACCGATGGTGGCAACCAGGATATAGATGAAAACGCTGCCCCAGCGGGAAGCGCCTATGCCCTCCAGGTTTCGGAAACGGGTAAAAGCGAGGGCCAGGCCCAGGGTGGTGGAAATGACGATCAGCCAGAAGAAACCGGACAGGAGAGAATTCAATCCGGCGGAGGTCAAAGCTTCCCGCACCCCTTCCAGCAGGGGCAGGATCTGATCGGAGCCCCAATGGGCCAGCCCCGTTCCGCCGAAAGCGATGGCCAGCATGATGAACACTTCGGTGGTCGTGGGAATGCGCGCCACCCTGGCCTGAAAATCCTTGACCCTTTCTTTGAGGTCTTCGATGGCGGAATTATCGGCTTTCAGCCAGCGATCCACCTGCTGCGAGATGTTGGCCCCATACAGCAGGAAGCCCATCCAGATATTGGCCACCACGACATCGACTACGATCATGGTCGCGAAAAGGTTGTCGTTGACTTCGAAAATTTCTTTCATCGCCGTCTGGTTGGCCCCACCGCCGATCCAGCTTCCGGCCACGGTGCTCAATCCCCGCCAGACCTCTTCGGGCGATGCCGGAATGATATCGGGGAAGAAGTTGAGGACCACCCAAAGAGCCAGCGGCCCCCCGAATACAATGCCGGAGGTAGCCGCAAAGAACATGATCAGTGCTTTGGGGCCCAGATTGATCAAACCTTTGAAATCAATGCTCAGGGTAAGCAGGATCAGAGAGGCCGGTAGCAGATAGCGGGAAGCCACAAAATAAAGCTGGGAGCTGTGTTTGAAGGCCTTCACTTCGCTCAAAGCGATGCCGTTGTCCTGCAAAAAGGATTCGATCCGGGCAACGGTGGTGAGTCCTTCGTGTTCGAGTCCGCGTTCCTGCAAAAAGGCGATCAGCCCAGCGTCGTACCAGGCGGGGGCGATCAGCCCCAAAGGCCAATACAACAGAGCCGGTACGAAATAGCAGAGAAGGAGCGGCGGGACGTAGGTGTAGAACTTTTTCCAAAAAGGATTCTCACTGCTGGCGGTATAGAAAATCAGGGCCAGCACAACTATCAGCACACCCAGGATGGAAGCGTCGTTGGTAAAAAAGGGTGCCATGCGGTCGGTCTTTCGCTTCCGGTCAAGATAGCAAAATTGGCTATCTTGGCGCCTCTTGAAACCGACTTCATGAGCGACCAGGATTTCATGCGGGAGGCCATCCGGCTTTCCTTCGAAGGCATGCGCCAAAATGCCGGGGGTCCTTTCGGCGCCGTCGTTGTGCATCAGGGGGAGATCATCGGGCAGGCTTACAACCGGGTTTTAGAGCTCAACGACCCGACAGCCCATGCCGAGGTACTCGCCATCCGGGAAGCCTGTCGGAAATTGGGCAGCTATCAGCTAAGCGGCTGCACCCTCTACAGCTCCTGCGAACCCTGCCCGATGTGCCTGGGAGCCATCTATTGGGCCCGGCCCGAACGGCTATTTTACGCTTGCCGGCGAGATGACGCCGGCTTGATCCAGTTTGATGATGCACACATATACAAGGAGTTGAGCCTGAGTCCGGATCAAAGACAAATACCGGCCAGGGAAATCCTCCGACTGGAGGCGCTGGTGGCCTTCGAAGAATGGAGGAATAAGGAAAACAAGGTGAATTACTAGATACTTTTTCGAATGAACAGAGCGATCGGCATACGGGCGGCTTACATAGGCGGGATCTTGGTTTTCAGCATTCTACTCGACCGGATAACCAAGATATGGGCCCTGAATACACTCAGCGGTGCTCCGGGGAAAAGCTACCTGGGCGATACCTTTCGCCTTGTTTTTGTCGAGAATGAGGGGGCCTTTCTCAGCCTGGGCTCCGATCTGTCGGACGGCCTGCGGACCATCCTGCTCACCTTCTTTCCCGTTGTCATCTTGCTGGCCTTGTTTGTTTACACGCTTTTCAATAAAAACCTGGATCGCATACAGCGGATCGCTTTTGCCTTCATCCTGGCCGGCGGCTTCAGCAACGTGTACGACCGGATCGTAGATGGCAAGGTGATCGATTTCATGAACATGGGGATCGGAAGCCTCCGGACCGGTATTTTCAACGTGGCGGACATGAGCATCATGCTGGGCCTTTTCATCATGATCCCTTTCCTGTTCAAAAAAAATCCGGCCAAGGAGGACAAGGCCGAACAAGATGAAAAACAAGGGGAGGGAGAAGAAGGTCAAAACTAAGTACAGACCTAATATTCCCGTAGGCTCAGGCCAATAAAAAGGTGCCCATGCTCCACGGGAAAAAGGTGACCGGTACCGTATTACCTCCCCGCGCCCTTTTATTCCCTGAAGGGATGGCCTGCCCGCACTTCCGAAAAGCTCAGTGTTCTGGTACCCGATCCCCGATACCTGATACCCAATACCCAATACCCACTCAACTACCCAACCCCTTTCCCTACTCCTCCTCCGCTTTTTTCAGAAGGTCAGATACATAAATGTCGAAGATCAGCGGCTGGTCCGGCGGGACGAGGAATTTCCTGTCGCTGTTTTTGAGGCCTTTCTCTCCGTAGGCCAGGTGCGAGGGTATGAGAAGGGTCATTCTCCCTCCCGGCCGGAGCAGTTGCAAGCCTTCATTCCACCCGTCGATCACATTGCCGATGTAAAAGGATAAAGGTTCTCCTCTTTTGTAGGCATTATCGAACTCCTGCCCGTCGGGAAAGGTGCCCCGGTAAAAGGTTTTGACCCGATCTCCCCACTGAAGAAGATTCCCTTCGCCCGGCTTCTGGATGTGATAAAACAAGCCGGAAGAAGTCCGTTCCACCTCCAGGAGTTTGTCCATGGCGTAGTTGACCAGAAGGTTATTTTCTTTTTCAGCCGTCGTCTGGGGATCCGGGACCAGGTAAACGGAAAGGGACATGAACAGGGAATCTTCCTCCGCTTCGGAAAGCGTGACTTGCTTTTTAGCGGAATTCTCCACGGGTGCATCGCCGGAGCCGCAGGAAGACAGGAGGAGGACGGATAGTGCGGACAGGAAAAAAGCCTTTTTCCGGGCGAGAATGATCGACATAAATTCGTAGCCTTGATAATCCAAATAACCGAGGATCTAATCCTCTGAACCACGAGACCGCAATATAGGTTATTAATGAAAATTGAAAAGGTATGAGCAAATCCAACTTTCAGGATATCATCAATTCGGAAAAACCCGTTCTGATCGATTTTTATGCCGATTGGTGCGGTCCGTGCAAAGCTCAAACGCCTATTTTGCAGCAATTGAAATCGGAAATGGGGGATGAGATCCGGATCGTGAAAGTGGATGTCGACAAAAATCCCTCTCTGGCACAAAAGCTTCAGGTCCAGAGCATTCCGACCCTCATGATTTTCCGGCAGGGAGAGTTGAAATGGCGCTCCATGGGCGTTCACAGTCTTCCCCAGCTCAAGAAGCAACTCGAAGAGGCCTGATGGGCCTGTACTAGGGCCTCTCCGAGTCCGGCTTGCCCGCTGCCCGACTTACTTGACGTTGGTTTGCAGGGTATAAGGCTTGAGTTGGCTTCTGTCCTCCCCTTTTAATTGGCTGTCAAAATGTGCGACGGCATTTTCCAGATCCATAAAGAAATGATCTTCCCCGATCTTTTCGGTGATGTGACCTCGCTTTAGGGCATCCCGCACCGGGCCCTTCACGTTGGTCATGTAAAACTCAATTCCCGAGGCCTTTAATTCGTTCAGAACTTCGTTCAGCAGGTGTATGGCAGAGCTGTCCAGGTTGTTTATGCTCTCTGCATTCAGCATGACGGCCTTCAGGGAATCTCCTTTCTTTTCGGTTTCGCGGTCGATCACATCCTTGAAATAGTTGGTATTGGCAAAATAGATCTGAGCGTCGAAGCGCAGCAACAACAGATCGTCCCGCTCTTCTACTTCGTGAAAACGGTCTATGTTTCGATAATGCCGGGTCCCCGGTATCCTTCCCAGTACGGCCACGTGCGGGCGGGTGGTTCGGTAAATGACCATGATCAGGGAAAGCACCACACCTACTCCGATACCTTGCTCGATGCCCAGGCTGAGAGTGGCCAGAAAGGTAATGATGAGCATCCAAAAATCGACGCGGTCGCTTTTCCACAAATGGGTGGCTTCTTTGAAGTCGATCAGGCCGAAAACGGCGACCATGATCACCGAAGCCAGTATGGCTTTGGGGAGGTAATAGAACAAAGGCGTCAGCAGCAAGAGGGTCAATAAAATGAGGAGAGCACTGATGATGGAGGCCAAACCGGTTTTGGCACCGGCCTGATCATTGACGGCTGTACGGCTGAATCCTCCGGTAGTGGGAAAGGCCTGAAAAAAAGCGCCTCCGATGTTCGCTACGCCCAGTCCGATCAGTTCCTGGTTGGGGTCCACTTTATAGTTTTTGTGTCGAGCTTGAATGGCTTTGGCCACAGCAATGCTTTCCATGAAGCCCACCAGAGAGATGGTCAGCGCAATGGGTAAAAGGGAACTGAAGGTTTCGGCATTCAGATCGGGTAGGCCAAAAGCGGGTAAGCCCTTCGGGATTTCGCCCACGATCAGGACCCCGGAAGTGGAATCTAGGTTTAGGAGCCAGACGGCCAAAATACCGAAGATGACGGCCAGCAGCGGGCCGGGTATGGCTTTGTTGATCCGTTTGACACCCAAAATGAGCAGAATACCGACGGTCCCTATGGCAAAAGTGGCCCAGTTGATGACCCCGAATTGCTGGATGGCGTTCCAGATGATCTCGTGTATGTGGTGGCTGCGTTCGATATCGACACCCAACAAATGCTTGAGCTGAGAAAAGCCGATGATCAAGGCGGCGGCAGATGTAAAGCCGCTGATCACCGGGTGGGAGAGAAAATTGACCAGAAATCCCAGTCGGAAGGCCCCCAGTAAAAACTGGATCAAACCGACAAACAAGGCCAGGGCGATGGCCAGGGCGATAAAGGTTTCGGATCCTACTTCCGCCAGTGCGCCCACGCCGGCAGCGGTCAATAAACTTACCATGGCCACTGGTCCTACGGCCAATTGGCGGGAGGTGCCGAAAACAGCATACAGGATAAGGGGGATCGTGCTGGCATAAAGACCGTATATGGGCGGTAGGCCTGCGATCATGGCGTAGGCCATCCCCTGGGGAATCAGCATGACCCCTACCGTCAGACCGGCAGACAGATCGCCGCGGATGTCTTCTTTTTGATACTGGGGCAGCCATTCGAGGATGGGGAGGTATTGCTTGAGATTCATGGATGAGAATGTTCCGATTAGGGTGCAAAGGTAGGACAGGATCCGTTTTTTTGCCTGTGATGCGCATCACCCAAGTCTTTATCCCGCCTAATTTGGCTTTGGGGGTAATGGGTCAAATTGGTTGATCAAGCTCTTAAAGCGCCAGCAAATTGCCCGT
>CAZXIX010000092.1:0-17681 GCA_964640855.1 uncultured Saprospiraceae bacterium | reverse complement strand
ACGGGCAATTTGCTGGCGCTTTAAGAGCTTGATCAACCAATTTGACCCATTACCGAAAAGAATATGCCTTTGTTTGCTTTTGAATCTCAGGAAATCGATGACCGAGCGAAGGTCATTTTCCCAGCGGATACCTTCTCCGGATTCTTTCCATGGCTCTTTGAGGATTAAATATTCGTCGGCTTCTTCAGGTTTTACAATTCCCGCATTCTTTTCAGGGGCATAGTAATTTTTCACCTTTTTCAAAAGGTCCCCATCTCTTTTCAGAGATAGAAATCTGTTTCTCAGGCGATCGATTTCTTCCGATGGAAGTCCCAACCGATGCAGGGCCCATGAACCTTCTTTGAGAAAAGAAACCAAGAGGAGGTCTTGCTCATCCAATTCCACCCCCAGAATATCCGCAACCCTTTCCAGGTCCGCTTTTTGGCTGTTGTCCGGATCATCTGCATCATACTGCGAATTGTAGTAGTCAATTGGCGTTACCTCAAAGGTGGAGCCGGATAAAGAAAGAGCTGCAGAAGGTCCAACAGCAAAATATTTGAAGGATTCTCCCTCCAATGCATTGATGTCTGCTGGTTGAGGTTGATCAAGAAAACGGGCGTCATTATTTTCCAGGAGAAACTTCACCCGGGCCTGTTCATATGAACGAGCCGAGTTGATAAAAAAGAAAGGTTCAAATTTATTCGTTTTGACTGGTTCAGGCATCTTCCTACCAGGGTTAGAATTTTTTTCTTTAGAGCGCAAATCAAGTTAATAAACAATTGGGATAAAATAATATGGATAGGTCTTATACATATGATTTTAAGAAACGTTCAAGAAGATGGCTTAGGATAAAATGGAATGGGCGGTTATTCAACTTTCTTCAGCTTCGGCTCCCCTGTAAAAAAGGAAGGATCCGCCAAACGGCCTGCTGTTTCCTCACCAGTGACCTTGATGTAATTCATGAAACTGGCAACAGAGGTGTGTGCCGTGAACTTCATGAAGTCGGGAGCGGGGATCCCACTTTTATAGACATTGGTAGCAAAACTCATTCGGGCAGTATGGGAAGAAATCATTTCCCACTTACGATAGATCTACTTGAGGTGTTTCCCTCCACGGGTTCATCACCTCTACTTCCTGGTCAAAGCCCGCTAATTGAGCGAGTTCTATCAGGAATTCGTTGAGCCTCTGATTACTGATGGTTTCGGGTGCTTGTCCTACATTTCTATTCAGGAAGCCCCCCACTTCGGGGATCACGGCAAATAATCCCTCCTTCTCCGCTCAAAGGAAGAGAAACGTCACTTATTTCCGAACTCCTGCACCGAAAAGTCCCCGTTTTCCGTTTTCACCGCCTCAAAGATCGCGTCCAGGCTGTCTACTTTTAAGGTATCCCAGGCAAAGACGAAATAGGTATCCTCACCCACCGTGAACGTATCCAGACCAAAATTGAGTGGCACGAATTCTTTCTGGGTGATCACCACGGTATCCCGCACCACAACCGTTTCGGTCACCGTGTCTCGCTCTATCCGGACGATCACCTCGGGTTCGCAAGGCTCGGAAGGCTGTCCTCCCCCTCCCCGGTTGAACAGGCCGCAAGCCGTCAGGCTCGCCAGAAAAAGAATCCAGATCGCATATCGCATATGAATATTCTTTAGTTGTTGTTACAATCCTCATCATTCAGCCGGCTGTTGGCTTCGTCTCCGGTGAAGGCCTTCCAGCCTTGCAGATCGTAGGTAGGAGCCGGGCCGAAACTGCAACACTGGGCCAGGTCTGCCCCATTATTGAGACAGTAAATATTGTTGTCACCTCGCCAGATCTCGGCTACCGAAGAAGTCGATTGGGAATACACAAATTGAATACAGGCGCCGAAAAGGCGATGCAGTTCGTTATCGGGACCGTGCTGAAAGTAGTTGCCGTTGAAGTGCAGCTCGAAAGTAGGGTTGGAATCATCATGGGAAAAAATGAACACAGCACTGCGACCGCAATTCGTGATCCGGTTATCGGTGTAGAATATCCGGTTGGCATTGTGGGGGTACAGGCCAGCCGTGGCTACCCGTGTAATGAGATTGTTCTCGACCGTATGTTCATCGCAGCCATCGTCGTGATAGATGCCGAAGGCTTGCTCCTGATTGTCTTTCGTACCCTCGAAATTCCCCAGAATGTTGGAAATGGTATTGTTCTGAACAAAGCACATGCCCGGCTCATCGATATCTCCCTTTTCAAAGGAATAAATCGCTCCCCCGTCGTTCAGTACCAGCATGCCGCTATCCAGCCGATTGTAGCGAACCCTGATGTTAGACCCCAGGTAATTGATCCCGACATAACCAAAATTGAGAAGGGTGTTCGAATCCACTACGGCGTCGTCGTTCTTCACGTTGAAAACGGGCTCACCGCCGGCTCCGGTTTGGATCATCTGGTCCCAGAGATGCGTATTTCGGGCCGTATTACCGATGATCTGCACCCCACCATCGTTGTTCTGCCCGCCGAATTCAGACTTGATCGCATTGGTGGATGAATTTTCAATGAGGTTGTCCCGGATGACGACATCGGAAGAATAAGAAAAGTCAATCCCGATCTCATTGTTTGCGAGCCGGCAGTTCTTTATGGTGTTCCCGTCAGAGTTCCTCGTGTCCAAGCCGGACCGGTTAAAGCCGATGATGTGCAGGCCGTCGACGGTTGAACCGGAGCCCCCGGCCTGGATGTCGATCCCTTGGTCTAAAACCGACAGCAATGCGGTAACGGGACCTTCGTCTCCGAAATAGACATAAAGCGTGTTGGTGTTTCGATCGAAAGCCCATTCCCCAAAATCGTCGCACAAAGCCCGGTCTCGGGTAAAGGCTACCCCATAATCCTGTTCCGGCTCCACGTCCTTCTGAAAGGTATCCCGGCGGTCAAAACGGGTATAAAACACCCGATCGCCGCTGATGGAGTTGATGTTGGAGTAAAAAAAGCGAAAACTGGTTCGCAAAATGGCCTCCGCCTGGGTGGAAAGTCCCAACCCCGACACCTCGCTGACATCGAGGTAGTTCGAGCCTGTATTGACGGCATCGATATTGTAAAAACCGGTCTCGGGTTTACGGCCTTGCCGGTAGTGTTTTCCCCGGATCAACAGGCTGTTGGGATAAAAAGTGATCGGTCGGGTGGAAACAGTCGCGCTGTAAATGCCGCCTCCTTCGTCCGTCCAATCGCTGAGCGTCTCATATCCTGAGAGAACGGCCGGCTCCGTTCCGTTGTAGGGGTATGGGAGAATGGTGACAGGTTTTCCCAGATTGATCTCTTCGAACAAGGTATCTCCACGGGCGATGGCTATGGTGTCTCCCGGAGAAGCCAATGCCAGGGCGGAAGCAAAAGTAGCTTTGGGAGAAGAAAAGGAAGTGCCGTTGTTGTTGTCGTTGCCTCCGCTCGGATCAACGAAAAAGTCGCCCAGGAAGATCTGAGGAGCATTGCCGGGACGAGTCACCTGGGCAGCAAAATCGAGCGTTGTCTGGTCCGATCCGCCGTTGTTGCTTACGGCCAATTCCACGCCCCAATTGCCGGCGGTATCATACCGGACCCAGAGGGCCGAGTCGGATGCCGTGTAAGGATTCCCTCCAGAAAAGGTCCAGTTCCGATCCTCGACCGTCCCACTCGAACGATCGAAATAGAAGATGCTGTCGCCTTCCTGGATCTTACCGTTTCCCAACCGGCCGATACCCGCAAGCGGCGGATCCAAAACCGTCGTGATACCTCCAATGATCGGTTCTACGAATTCAGGATACGACAAAATGAGCCGGTTCTGCTGGGCATGAGCCGAAACCAAAAACAGCCAGACGAGTAAAATACCGGGGAAAATGGGTTTCATGGTTTTTGTGTCAACAGGTTTGTGCTATATCTGTGGATCCCGTCCCCAGCGCGAACGAGATCGCTTTTTCGGTCATCTCAGAGGATTAAGCTCCAGGAAGGCCCGTGTCAAAAAAGATTGGCGCACGGAAGCGTAATGTTGGGTCTTTCGATTTTGCCTCTGCAATCCTGAATTCCGGTTCATCGCTGCTTTATCCAGGCGAATTCAAGAAGTGGTATCGAGTAAAGTTAGGCAATTCTACTCCTCGGATTCTGCCTTGATGCTGCCGGGATACCATTTGATGCGACCCAATCGGGAAGTTCCCCTTTCGGGAGCCTGTTCCGAGTCCGGGAAATGACATAAGCCAGTTCTGAAGAACTTCGGATTTCTACCGGGCCGATGGGCCAGAGCGGGAAAAAATCTAAAAATAGTGAATAATAATATTACTAAAATGAAAATCTGGTTTTGCAGAAAAGTAAGCCGGCTTGCTCTTTCCTGCCTCTTTTTTCATTTTCCGACGGATATAAACCACCGGGATAAAACCATAGGCTACCTTGCTGTTAACGGAATCAACAAGGATGGCACAGGGTACAATCCTCCAGGTCCGGAAAGGAAATTGAGACTTGGATGGCATCACCTCCACGCATAAGAGAGCGGGACAAAGTTTGTGGTTTTACATTTGGGGAATCAATCATTACCCTCCTGGCATTGGGAATCCGGGAGAGCGCTGGTCGATAATTCATCTCCCGGAAAGATTTTAACAATCCCTTGATTCTTCGGCAGAAATGCCTGGAAACCATTTGTTGCAGGCAAATGTTCAAATTCCTAGAAAGGTCAACAAGCTTAGCGATATAACTGAGGATGAAAGCACTTCTACGAATATTTCGGAACAAACGTTTCTATTTCTCCCTCACTTTTGTGGGTTTATTCTGGTTTTTGTACGGCTTTTTGGAGTTGCGGGAATCGGATGCCACTCTACTGTCTGATCTGGCATCCCGGGTTCCGAATGTTCCTGCGGAAATTCATTATTTGGAAACGCAGGACCGCGATATTCGCTACTTGATGGTAGGGGAAAAGAAGTCTTCCCTGATCGTTTTCGTACACGGCGCACCGAGTTCAATGGGTTTCTGGAAGTCTATGCTGACGGACCAAAGCCTGCTGAACCAGGCCACACTCATGGCCGTCGATCGGCCGGGCTATGGCTATTCCGGCTTTGGAAAAGCCGAAACTTCTGTCGGCATGCAGGCGGGTTACCTGGCCCGCATGTTGGAGCCCTTGCGCGAACAGTTCTCCAGCATTGTACTGCACGGTTCCTCTTACGGAGGCACGGTTGCCGCCCGGCTCGCCATGGATTATCCGGACCTGGTCGATGGTCTGTTGCTCCAATCTTCCTCCGTTGCCCCGGGAGAAGAGACCATTTACGACATCACTTATCCTACCAGTCATTGGTCTTTGGAATGGCTTATCCCCCCCACCCTTCGAGTAGCCAATGAAGAAAAACTATCTCACTATAAAGAGTTGAAGGCCATGGAAGAGGGCTGGGATCGCATTCGCGCCGCAACCTTGATCTTTCACGGTACGGCCGATGAACTGATCTTCCCGAAGAATGCCGAGTATGCCGGTTTGAAATTGGAAAACGCCCCCTTTCTCTGGAAGCGCATGTTTCCGGGCAAGGGTCACGACCTGATGTGGACCCAGCGCGCTGAACTCAAAGAAGGATTGCGCTTTCTTTTGAAGGTCGTGGGAGATTTCACTACCTTTTCGGCCCGACCCGATTCGAAGAACCGACCTGCAATCAGCCTTCATGAGTGATGTTAAAATTGAGCCCAGTTGGAAAGAGGTGTTGGCCGATGAATTTGAATCCCCTTACTTCCAGGCGCTAGCCCAGTTTCTCCGCACCGAAAAAAAGAACGGAAAAACGATCTATCCTCCGGGTTCGCTCATTTTCCAGGCTTTCGAGCAAACCCCTTTCGAAGAAGTGAAGGTGGTTATTCTGGGGCAGGACCCCTACCACAATCCCGGCGAGGCCATGGGCCTGTGTTTCTCGGTTCCGAAAGGCGTACGCGTCCCTCCTTCGCTGAAGAACATCTACCGGGAACTCCATTCCGACCTCCATTTTTCGATACCGGATCACGGCGATCTGACGCCCTGGGCCCGGCAAGGTGTGTTCCTGTTAAATGCCATGCTGACCGTAGAGCGGAACAAGGCGGGTTCGCACCAGAAGATCGGCTGGCAAAACTTTACCGACGCGGTGATCCGGAGGCTGTCCGAAAAAAGAGAAGGGCTGGTATTTCTGTTGTGGGGACGATTCGCCCGAAGCAAAACCGACCTCATCGACGGCAATCGGCATTTGATCCTCGAAGCGGCTCATCCCTCTCCGCTGGCCCGGGATGCCTTCCAGGGTTGTCGCCATTTCTCCCGGGCAAACGATTATCTGTCTGCTCAAGGAAAAGAGCCGATTAACTGGCAATTGTAATTTCCCCATGAATAAAGCCTTCCTGTTCCTCCGAATAGCCGCGATTTCCGGATTTTTGGCCGTTGCTCTTGGCGCTTTTGGTGCCCACAGCCTGGAGCGTTTGCTCACGCCGAATATGCTGGAAACCTACCAGGTCGGCGTCCGCTACCAGTTTTATCACACCCTGGCACTGTTCGGCTTAGCGATCTGGCTGAAGCAGCACCCATCCTCCCGCCTGACCCAGGCGGGATACTGTTTCATCACCGGGATCTTTTTCTTCTCCGGTTCACTTTATCTGCTGGCTACCCGCGAAGTCCTCGGTATCTGGTGGAATATGCTGGGTATCATCACCCCGATCGGGGGACTTTTTTTCATGATCGGCTGGCTGCTGATCCTCATTTATTCCTTTTCGTCCGCTTCCAAAACAGGAAATAACACATGAGCTCATCCTACGATACCTACGCCAAGCATCTTCGTAAACTGGCCGATATTGAGGTCAGCATCGCCGTCATGAGTTGGGATAAAGAGGTCAATCTTCCTCCGGAAGGTGCTCGATTTCGCTCCCAGCAGGTGGCTACCCTCAGTGGGATTCACCACGAAGAAAGCACCTCCAAAGAATTTGTTTCCCTGGTGAAAGCCTTGCAGGGAGAAAAGAGTTCGCTGGATTCGGTTCAGCGGCGAAACGTGGCTTTGACCTGGAGAGACCTCCAGAAAACACTCAAACTGGATACGGAATTTGTGGTGCGCATGTCGCAAGCGGTGTCGGAAGGCTATCATGCCTGGTTGAAAGCGCGGGAGGAGAACCGCTTCGAGATCTTCGGTGAGAAGTTGGAAAAGCTGATCGACCTGAAAAAGGAGGAGGCGGAGCGCTTGGGTTACGAGGGGCATCCCTACGATGCCTTACTCGACCACTACGAACCGGATGCCACCGTTGCCATGCTAGATCCCCTTTTCGCTGATGTACAATCGCAGTTGACGCCTTTTGCGGCTGACATACGGGATCGCTTCCAACCCGACACGGATTTTCTGCGCCGATTTTATCCCCGCGACGAACAGTGGGAGTTCGGGCTGGATCTCCTGAAAAAGATCGGCTACCGCTTCGAAGCCGGTCGGCAGGACCTCTCCCCCCACCCTTTCACTACTTCTTTTTCACCGCAGGATGTGCGCGTCACCACCCGAATCGACGAGCACGATCTCGCCAACATGACCTGGAGTTGCATTCACGAAGGGGGTCATGCCTTGTATGAACAAGGCCTGCCGGTAGAATTTTATGGCCTGCCCAGCGGACGGGCCGTTTCTCTGAGCATCCATGAATCCCAATCCCGCCTGTGGGAAAACCACGTGGGCCGGAGTCTGGCATTCTGGAAAGCTGAGTATCCCGGGCTCCAGAATCGATTTTCCGCCAACTTGAAGGACATCAGTCTCGAGCACTTCTATCGGGCCATCAACGCGGTACAACCCAATCTTATCCGCACGGAAGCGGATGAGTTGCACTACCATTTCCATATCATGATCCGGTATGAGATCGAAAAGCAGCTGATCGAAGGTAGCCTGGCGGTCGCCGATATTCCCAAGGTATGGTCTCTTATGTACAAGGAATATCTGAATATGGACGTGCCCGATGACAAGCAGGGTCCCCTGCAAGACATCCACTGGGCGCATGGCGGGCTGGGTTATTTTCCTACTTATTCGTTGGGTAGCTTCTACGCGGCCCAATTTTACGCACAGGCCGGGAAGGACATTGATTCTCTGGAAGCGAAAATTTCAGAGGGAAATTATAAAGAGCTATTGGACTGGCTGCGGGAGAATATACACCGTCACGGACGCATGTATGATGCAGAAGACTTGTGCAAAAAGGTAACGGGGGAAACACTGAATTTCAGCGCTTTTATGGATTATGCAAAAGGGAAATTTGAAGCTTTGGCGAAAGGAAAACGAGGATAATTCAAGCTCTTTCCTTTGTTGATCAAACCATCGTATCCTCAGGCTCATTGTTCTTGCGGCGATTCCGCCACCAGAGGAAAGCAATGGTTCCGACGATCAGATATGGGAGCGCCAACATGTAAAGAATG
This sequence comes from uncultured Saprospiraceae bacterium, assembly GCA_964640855.1. Classification (GTDB taxonomy): domain Bacteria; phylum Bacteroidota; class Bacteroidia; order Chitinophagales; family Saprospiraceae; genus JAJDFU01. Next base: position 9,358 of record CAZXIX010000092.1, on the reverse strand, counting down.
CCGTTGTTGAGCCCGGCACCTGCTGTACCTCCGTTCTCCATATTGCTCTCGGCAGACATCCTGCACATCGGACACTGTGCTTCTACCTCGGGAACAAAAAGAACCGTCAAGAGGACTAAAATTCCGACTATATAAAAAACCCTGTGAATTCGCATACCTAAAATTTCCATTACTTAATTTAATAACTAATCTATCACTTCCCTACTCAACCACCTAACTACTTCCCTACTCAACCATAATAGGGCGCCATCATCAAATATACGATCGGCCCCGTTACGGCTACATACAGCCAGAAGGGAAAAACTCTTTTGGCTAGCTTTTTATGCCGCTCAAACTGCCGGGTATAGGCCCGATTGAAGGTGAGCAGAATGAACGGCAGGGTAGCGCCCGCCAGCACAATGTGTGTGATCAGTAAAACATAATATACCGGAGCCACCCATCCCAACGCCGCCTGTTCCGCCGGCTCCACTATTCCGTTGTGATTGGCATCGCCAAACAGAGCCTGCTCAGAAGTAAAATGATAAGTTACGTATCCCAGCAGAAACAAAACGGAAAAGCCCATGGCCGCAAGAATGAATCGCTGGTGTGCCTCTACCTTTTTCTGTTTGATCATAACCAGGGCCAGGATCAGCGAAACTGCCGCCAGACCGTTGAGTATGGCGTGTACGCCGGGTAAGAAGCTCAGGTCCCAGCCATCCGGCAGGGGAATCTTGATGTAACGCATCATCACGACCAATACCAATACCGCCGCCGAGATAATCCAGGCAGCAATGTTCATTTTCCTTTCCAAGGCCTGATTCGGGGGTAATGTGGATAACGTACTCACTTTTCGGGCTCTCTTTTTATTTCGGTTATCTGTTTTTCTGCCGGCACGAGAAATACAATGTGTTCTACCAGCCGGGCCATTTCCTGCGGCTCCCTTACATCGTAATAGCGCTTGACGGTTAAGCTGTCGGTCAGGGCTAAATAGGGATTCCGTTCAAAACGGGTATTTTCGAGAGGCAACTTGAACTCCTCCAGAGCCAATCTCTGGGCATCCGTCGCAGAAAGGGCGATCGGTGGATGCATCAATCCCGAGAGCTCAGATGTTTCAAGAAATCCATTTACATCGACTCCGGATTCGGCAGGTATCAAAAAGAAGCGAACCTGCTCCTGTTTTTCCTCAAACTGATCAGCCAGTTCCGCCAGATAATGCCCAAACTTGGCTTGCAGATCTTCATCTTCTGGCAAAAAAGCCCATACCCCTACCTTGGTATTCCATTCTTCCGGCGGCCAATCTTCGCCCAGCTGCTCTTTTAATTCCGGAGAGGAAAGTTGGGAGAACGCTCCCAATTCCTGGATCATCTCGATCCGGTAATCGGCGCCCCGCTTGAGGTAATACCAGGAACCCAACGGCAAAACCACCAGGAACAAAAGCAAAGCCAGCGTTTGAAGTATGGTCCTTGTTTTCATGATCAGTGCTTCATTTAATCAAACAGCCGAGCAACGGGAAGGTTGGTGCAATCCGCCATAGAAGGGTCAAATACGGGAGTCGCCGGTATGGAAATAGGGTGGAAGAATACAATCCCCCACCCTATTCCGATATCAACCATCCAAATTATCCGCTGATCAGGACATCGGAGGTCTCATCAACTTTATATCCTTGCAGTTGCTCTTCCTGAACCGGCTCCTCCTCATTTTTTTCCTGAATCAATTCACGGCGCTCCTTCCAGGAATTACCTTCCTGGAAAAAGGCAATGATCGCCCAGATCAGCAGCAACATCGGCATGAGAACCGTCAGGGCCAGGCTTTTCACTTCATAGCGCATGTGCATGAATTCATACACAATGAAATAGGCTTTGTAAAGCGATAGAACAATTAAGGCCAGACCGATGATGAAGAATACGACGGCATAATCTTCTGCTCCGGAGATGATATAACCCTTGCCTAACAAGGAAAGGAATACTTCGATCAGAGTGACTCCACCCAAAAGGAGAAGACCTTGAAAGACGCGCTTTTTAGATTGTTCGTATGTCAGATGAGACGCCATATCAGGAAGTTCTTATTCGATCTGTTAGTTAAAGGAGGTAAAAAACCAGGAATACGAATACCCAAACCAAGTCGACGAAGTGCCAGTACAAACCCACTTTTTCCACCATCTCATATCCGTTTTTCCGCTTGACATAGAGGCCACTCAGGGTATTCACCAGAATAATCAGCAGAATAACCACGCCGGTAGTCACGTGAAAACCATGGAAACCGGTAATGGAGAAAAACAAGGCCCCAAAGGCCTTAGGGCCGAATTCCATTTGTCCGGTAGAACCATCTGCAAACTGGACCCGCCGCTGGATCCATTCGCCCTCATGCTGATGGATGAGATAGCTTTCTCCCGCTTCGAAGGTTTCTTTTTCTGCTCCGGCTTCGTAGGCATGGCCGTGTTCGTCGTCCAAATAGACTCCGTCCCGCGTCCAGGTGCCGAACGGGTCTGTGTTCAGAGACATATGCTCTTCGGCTATCAGGTTGGTCCACTCCCAGGCCTGACAGGCCAGGAACCCGGTTCCCCCAAGAATCGTCATCAACAGCCAGAAGGCGACTCCTTTTTGATTTTCACGATGTCCTTCCTGTACTGCGCGGACCATGGTCACCGAACTGATGATCAGCAAAAAGGACATAAAGGTTACGAAGATCAGAGGAGCCTGACCGTTGGGAAAGAGTTCATGAAGCCCCAGCGGAGCCGTGTTGAAAACAAAATCCGGGACCGGCCAGGTCGGGCTGCTGAAACGAAGCGCTCCGTAGGCGATCAGGAAACCGGCAAAGGTGAACGCATCCGAAAGCAGGAAATACCACATCATCAGCTTGCCGTAGCTTACCCGAAAAGGCGAAGCCCCTCCTTCCCAGTTCTCAACCCCGTTCTCGTGGGATTCTGCTTGTTGTTGTTCGATTATAGTTTCTTCAGTAGCCATCACAGTGATTTAAAAGGGCGCCAGGGCCGCCGTCGCTATTGAAATGTGAAAAACAGTAGTAAGTATAACCACAGCAAATCTACAAAATGCCAGTAGGTCGCCGTTAGTTCCAGTCTAAGTTTTCGGGCCGGGCTCGGACGAAAAGGCAGGCTCAAAGCGTGAATCAGAGCCACAGCCAGAACCGCTAACCCCCCCATAACGTGGGCCACGTGCAGCCCTGACAGTACGTAGACGAAAGAACCGCTTGGATTGGTCGTCAGTTCTACGCCGGAGGCCATCATCTGTATCCAACCCTCGTATTGCAATGTCACGAAGGCTAATCCCAGGCCCAGGGTCACCCATAGCATAGATCGATAAAGACCTTTGTTCCCCTTCGAAAATGCGAGATAACTCGCATGGAGGGTCAGGCTTGAAATCAGGATCACCACAGCGCTGACCCAGAACAAGCCGGGCAATTCGAATTCCAGCCAATTGCCGGCTGCTTTCCGAACGATATAGGCGCTCGTGAAGGCGGCGAACATCATGGCAATGCTCGCTATGCCCACCCAAAGCGCAAATTTTATGGGATGGATTTTGCTCCTGCTATAAGTCTTGTTGGTTGTCATCTCCATTCTCGTCTGCTTATACTTTATCCAAAAACAACAAGATCAGCGTAATAGGGATATAAAAAAAGGAATAGAACATAAGTTTAAGGGCGCTGCCGCGGTCAAACCGGCGACGGAACTGCCAACCCATGGCTGCATATCCAAGGCTCAGTACCAAAATGAGCAGGAAAGAAATCAACCCGGTATAGCCGAGTCCGTAGGGCATGCCGCTGACCAGTACCAAAAGCAAGGCATACCAGACCGATTGATCAGCAATGGCTCGCACAGGACGGCCGGCCTCGTCTGCCGGCACTAGTTTGTAGCCGGCTTTCCGGTAGTCTGCATGCCCCAGGTATCCGATGGCCAGGAAATGGGGGAATTGCCAGAAGAACTGCACGGCAAAAAGAATCAAGGCCAAAGCCGTGATCTCCTTTTGAGCTACCATCACGCCGATGAAAGTGGGTAGCGCTCCGGAAATCGCACCTACGGCTACCGCAGAAGTGCCCATGCGCTTCAGAGGCGTATAAACGAAGGCATAGATCACCATCGCCAGCGTGCCGAAAAAAGAAGCAAGAGGATGCAGGTAAGCCAGCAATATGATCCCGGCGACTGCCATACCTCCGGCCATAAGAACGGCTTCAGACAATGCCATCCTTTCCGCTGCCAGAGGCCGATCCGCCGTTCGTTTCATCAAACGGTCGTAATCCCGCTCCAGAGCCTGATTCAGAATGTTGGCGGCCCCGGTTATGCAAAAACCACCCAGAACCAAAACAAGCGAATCCATCCACAGGATCGTATCGGGACTACCGATCAGAAAGGCCATCCAGGAAGAGAATACGACCGTGAGGCTGAGGCGGAGTTTGACCAGTTGTTGATAGTCTCTCCCCCTGGCTGCCGCCAGTTCCCACCAAGTCACAATACCTGCTTTCGCCTTTTCTCTCACCTGTTACTTTATATTTTTTGGGAGGCGATGGTCCTTCCACCGCCCCCCAGAAAGACCGGGATGAAACCCGGAAATGATTTTCAGAAATCGGATCAGTGCACCTCGCTTTCTCCTTCCTGGACAGGCTGGATCTGCGGGATGAACTCCTTTCCGTCTTTGCCGTAATCGTAAGCCCAACGCTGTACGGCCGGAATCTTTCCGGGCCAGTTACCGTGTCCGGGTTCGATCGGCGTGGTCCATTCGAGGGTATTGGCTCCATACGGGTTGCGAACCGTCTGCTTGCGGCCACTCCAGATGCTGTAAAAGAAGTTAATGATAAACAGGATCTGGAAGCCGAAAGTGACGACAGCGCCTATCGTAATGAACTGGTTCATGCTGGCAAAATGCCCGAAGGTCTCGAAATTGTCGAAACTGTAATACCGACGCGGCACTCCTGCCATACCCAGATAGTGCATGGGCCAAAAAATGGCGTAAGCTCCGATCATGGTTCCCCAGAAGTGGATCTTACCGAGTGTCTCGTTCATGAAGCGGCCATAAAGTTTGGGATACCAGTGGTAGATACCGGCGAACATACCAAAGAAGGCCGCAACACCCATCACAATGTGGAAGTGGGCTACTACGAAATAGGTATCGTGCAACTGAATGTCAATGGCTGAGTTACCCAAAAAGATACCGGTCAGACCACCGGAGATGAACATGGAAACGAAGCCGATCGCAAACAAACTGGCGGAATTGAATCGAATATTTCCCTTGTAAAGAGTAGTGATCCAGTTAAATACCTTCACGGCAGACGGCACCGCAATGATCAGGGTGAAAACCACAAAGAAATTCGAGATGAAAGGATTCACACCCGACATGAACATGTGGTGCGCCCAGACGATAAAGCTCAAAAAGGCAATCGCCAATATCGAAAAGACCATCGCTTTATAACCGAAGATCGGCTTCCGAGAGTGCACGGAAAGTACCTCCGATACTATACCCATGGCCGGGAGAATAATAATGTATACCTCAGGGTGCCCCAGGAACCAGAACAAATGCTGGTACAGAACCGGACTACCACCGGAATAATCCAGGGCCTGATTATTGATGAAAATCTCGTTCAGGAAGAAACTGGTCCCGAACTCCCGGTCGAACACCAACAGGAAGAAGGCGGAAACCAATACCGGAAAGGAGAGCAGACCAATAATTGCCGTTACGAAAACAGCCCATATGGTCAGGGGCAAACGCCACATGCTCATTCCCTTCGTACGCAGGTTCAGAATGGTCGTAATATAATTGATCCCTCCGAGAAGTACGGATACGACAAACAGAACCAGGCTGATGGTCCACAAGGTCATACCGGCCCCGGAGCCCGAAGAAGCCTGGGGTAAGGCACTCAGCGGAGGATAAGCTGTCCAACCCCCGGCAAAAGGTCCTGTATTCAGGAAAAGGGAAAGGAACATAACCACACCCGCCAGAAAGAAGAACCAGTAGGAGAGCATGTTCAGAAAAGGAGAGGCCATGTCGCGAGCTCCGATCTGCAACGGAATGAGCAAGTTACTGAACGTACCGCTCAGGCCCGCCGTCAATACAAAGAATACCAGGATAGTACCGTGCATAGTGACCAATGCATAGTAAAATTCGGGCGCCAGAGATCCGATGCCGGCATCATTTACAACGATCCATTTGCCCAGAACAGGCTTCAGCCAGGCAAGGCTTTCTTCCGGAAACCCGAGTTGCAAACGGAAAACCAAGGACATCAGAGCACCCACAACGGCCCAAAACATTCCGGTGATCAGAAACTGTTTGGCGATCATTTTGTGGTCCTGGCTGAAAATGTACTTCGTCACAAAATTGGACTGGTACTTGTCGCCATGGTGATGCTCATGAAAATGATCGTCGAATCCAAGATCCTGGATGAGTACATCCTCCTGATTCGAGCTCTTGTTAACAGTAGATATTCCTACGTCAGCCATTTGAGGTTGAGAATTTTCAATCAGTTTAATCCAAAATAGGAATCAGGTTATCTTTCCAAACAAACATGAATATAACAACTAATGTTTGTCGGTTTAGTACCCATTATTCTTCGGTAGCGGGTTCTTCCGCTTCCATTTCTTCAGTAGCCTCTTCGGCAGGTTCTTCTTCGCCGGATTCCTCTGCCGGTTCAGCCGAGGGTTTAACAGTGCTCTCATAGAATGAAGGTTGAGAGGCCAACCATTGTTCGTATTCGGCTTCCGAGACGATCTTCACCACTTTCTTCATGGAGAAATGCCCTTTACCGCAAAGCTCGGCACAAGCCAACTCGAAGTCAAATGCTTCCCACTTCAGCGGGCTTTCCGGGTCGGACGGATCATCGATCGGCACATTATATTCCGGATACTCGCTCAATTCCTGCCGATACTCTTCCGTAGTCATGGTCGGAGTGAATACGAAATAGGTCGGCATACCGGGCACAGCGTCCATTTTTACCCGAAAGTGAGGAAGATAGAAGTTGTGTAGCACGTCTCGTGAGGTAATTCGCACGCGAACCTTCTTATTGACAGGAAGATAAATATCGGTTGGATGCATATCATCCCAGTTTTTCGGGTCTTCCCAATCTTGCCCCAAGGGATTAGAGGCATCGATCAGCCGGTAATCCCGTTTACCCAACTGCCCGTCCGGGCCGGGATAACGAAGCAACCAGGCAAATTGCATGCCCGTAGCTTCAATCTCAATGTAATCATCCTCCGGATTGACATCGCCCATCACGGTATTCCAGGCATCCAATCCCCGGATAACAAGGAAAGTCATGACAAGAGCGGGAATGATGGTCCAGACTATCTCCAGACGGTTATCGTGCGAAACGAATTCGGCTTTACCTCCCTTCTTTCCCTGATATTTCCAGGCGAAATAAAAAAGCATAATGTGAGTAACCACGAATACCAGACCTGTGAAAAACAGGGTGAGGGCAAACATGCTGTCCAGTTCCACACCGTGTTCAGAGGCCGCAGTATGAGGCCCGAATCCCAAAAACCAGTTCCTGTAATAGAACCCGGTACCCAGGGAAACAAACAGGAAAACGATCATAAATGTCAGCGAAAGGAAACCGTTCCTTCTGTTGGAAGCGAACTGCATTTCTTCCTCTCCCCGGATTTTGGAGGAAAGCTCCGTGACCCTGCCCAATTGGACCACGACAATGGCGATCAATATCAGGCTTAGAATGGCAAATAAAATAGTCATGCTCAATGAATTATCTTTTTCCGACTCTTATACAAAATTAACAGTGTGCAGCCGGAGATGATTTTCCCGAAACCTTGTTTAGAGTAAATCTAAATAACCTAAACGTGGTGATGAAGGCTTTCCTTCAGATAAACATCGTTTTGAGGTACCAAAGAGGCTTTCGTCAGCGCTTGAAAAACGAAGTAAGTAAAGAAACAGGCAAAGCCGATGAAGGTTCCCCACTCCAACAAGCCGGGAATGGTGAATCCCATTACGATAGAAGAAGCATGGTGCCCCCCTTCTGCAGCCTCCGCACCGCTGTGTGCCATTGCTTCCTGGGCAGTGTGGTACACCCCGGGTTTGATCATCAGGAAGAAGTCGACCCAGTGCCCGATAAACACGATAACGGCAGCCAGGATCATAGACCCATTCTTCCGCTTCGTATCGTTCCGCATCAAGATGAAAAAGGGCGCCACGAAGTTCAGGATCAAATTGCCGTAAAACAGTACCGAATAATGGCTCAGACGTTCCCGGAAGTAAATGGTTTCTTCACCCACATTCCCGTACCAGATCAACATATACTGGCTAAACCACAGGTAGGTCCAGAAAATGCTGAAAGCAAACACAAATTTGCCCAGGTCGTGCAAGTGCTCCGCCGTCACGTTTTGGAAGTAGCCGAGCGCCTTGAAATAGATAAGCATGAGGATAGTCAGCGACATGGCTGCTACAAACCAGCTTGCGCCCACGTACCAGGCGAACAAGGTGCTGTACCAGTGAGCATCGATCGACATCACCCACTGCCAGATCAAGGCAGCACTGGTAAAACCTGCCACAGGAAGAAAGATCGCTGACCAAAGGCGGATCTTGCGGTGGAAAGAAAGATCCCCCGGGCCTCCGTTCTGATCTTCCGCCAGAGAAAGGTTTCGGATGCGGCGGGCAAACCAGATCCATATTCCCATGATGATCAGGGTGCCGAAAGTATACCAGTATTTATTCAGAAAGGAGGATTTCCCCGCCAGGATCGGATCGTATTCTTCACTGGAAGGATCCAGGGTAGCTTCATCTGCCCAATGATAGAGGTGATGAAAATGCCCCCAGACTCCGATGGCAAAGATCAACATCAATAGAATGCCGGGAACCAGAAAGGTTGAGTAGGCTTCCCAAATCCTTTTGAACTGTACATACCAGCCTGCCCAGGAGGTAGTAAAAGCTGCCTGTATAAAGAGGGCCATGAAGGAAATCCCCACGAAAAACACACTGTTGTGTAATAGGTTGGACCAGAATCGGGTATGCAGAGGGTCGTCGGTGAGGAAGGTGATGATCAGGCACAAAAGCCCCAGGGCCATCCCTCCGGCGAGGACTCTTCTTTGAGTAGGCTGAAAAACAAAAGTGCTATTCATTTCTTGTTCGTTGTCTCGTTAAAGGGTGACCACCATCCGATCTAGTGGTCTTCATCCTGGGCTACCTCCTCCGAATCGGTCGGCTCGGCAGCGGATGGCATCTCTCCCGCATCGGCAGGAGCCGCCATGGCCATAACCGAAGCGTCCGGAATCCCATATTCCTCATTAAGGGTGTTCGCCGTTTCGCCGTATTCCACTTTCAGCTCCTTCGCCTGCAGGGAACGGATGTAGTGGATCACCTGCCAGCGTTCTTCGTAATTCAATTTATCGGCATAGGCTCCCATTACGTTCTTGCCGTGCATAATGGCATGG
>CAZXIX010000091.1:0-17926 GCA_964640855.1 uncultured Saprospiraceae bacterium | reverse complement strand
CGGGGAAACGAGGCATGTCTTCCACCACTTTGAAGATCTCTTCCACCTTGGGCTCGGGGGGCGGAGGCGGGGGCGGCGGAGGCGGCGGAGCATCCGTCACCGGTTCGGGAACATCCAGAACGGTTTCCTCGTTCACACTCATGTCTTCGAATTCGGGTTCGTCCTCTTCCAGGATCTCGTCATCCGGCACCTCTTCAATTACGGGTGGCGGAGGCGGGGGAGGAGGAGGTGGCGGTTCGGCTGTACGCGGAGGTTCGATCTCGATGTCTTCATCCATGGCGAGAGCATTCTCGGGGATGTCGATTACTTCCTCCACTTCCGTCCAGCTGAAAGCAAAAATCACAAGGGAGAGAGCCATGACCACGCCGACCCGAAGGAAGACGCTGCTGTTCCGAAAAGAATCGGCCCAGGGGTACTTAGCTCGCCCGGAAGTGTAAGACTGCTTGTACTTGGACGGATCAGCCACTCCTTGCTCAGAGCGTTTTCTAAATAGCGCCTTCATTCCAAAGATCAGCGCGATTACGAAAACCGCCATGCCAAGGACAGCTATCAAAAGCTGAGAACTGGTTAATGAAATATCCATGCTGACGATTTTACTTACTATACAAATAACCGGCCAGCCAGCCGGCACTAATGCCACAAATATTAGCGAAAATGTCCCAATATTCAAATGCACGGTCGGGAAAGAAGGCATATTGCATCCATTCCATGCCCATACCATACAAGGAGCCTCCGCCCAGGATAAGCCTGTTTTCCCACTTTTTGTTCCTCCTGGAAAGGTGAAAGCCGAGCCAAAGCAGCAGAGCCAGGATCAGATACACGCCGAAATGGGCGATCTTATCCGGTCCGATAACACCAATCCGGATCTGTGGGGGCCGCAAACCGCTGAGTGCTGACAAAACTCCTATGGCCAGCGCCCAGCCTCCTGCAGGCAGAAATGCAAAGAACGTTTTCACTCTAAAGATGCGAGCGATTTTATATTTGGTGTGTGGGGCTAAATTTTTTTTTAGCTCACCTGATTTTGGTATTCCTCGGAACTCATCAGTTCATCCAGTTCTGCCCGATCAGCTACCTGGATTTTCACTATCCAGCCTTCTCCGTAGGGATCGCGATTGACCAATGTAGGATCGTCCCCATCGTTCTCGTCCAGCTTGGGGTTGAATTCCAGGATCTTTCCCCCAACGGGCATAAACAGGTCGGAGGTGGTCTTCACCGCTTCGACGGTACCGAAGGGTTCGTTTTTTTCCAGTTCTTCACCTACGGAATCCACTTCCACGTAGACCAGTTCGTCCAGCTCCGATTGGGCAAAATCGGTGATTCCCACATAGGCCGTACCATCGTCCAGCAAGCGGACCCATTCGTGCTCTTCCGTATATTTCAGCTCAACCGGAAATTCCATAAATAAAAGGTGTTTGATGTGTGGATGAAAACCAGCGAACCAAATTTAATGGAATTTTGGAAATGAAAAAGCCGCGGCTGGTCCGACTGCCGCTTTTGATTTTCTGCAAGGGGGGAGGGGAGACCCGTCCAGCAATCCGGGGATGTGGATCGGAAGCAAGCGTACGGCTACCCGCAGCGACTCCCTTCCGAAGCCCGGGTTCCGAGTTTAGGATTTGACCCCGTCTTGCTGCTTCTGCAAATTCTGGACGGTTTCCTGGACCCACTCCGTCGTGACGGATTTGGGGCGCTCCAGCGGGAATCCCAGCGCGCGGGACCAGCACAGGGCAGACAGCACACCCAGGGCGCGCGACACCCCGAAGAGGACAGTGTAGAAGCTGTATTCCTTGAGCCCGTAATGGACCAGCAAAGCGCCGGAATGAGCGTCGACATTGGGCCATGGATTCTTGACCTTGCCCAGGCCTTTGAGGATGGGGGGTACAACTTCGAAGACTTTCCAGACCACTTGTACCAACTCGGAATCCGGGAGGTTGGCCTCGGCAAAACGCTTTTGGGCGATAAAGCGGGGGTCCGGTTCGCGAAGCACCGCATGTCCGTAACCGGGGATCACCTGACCGGCCTCCAGGGTGCTGTTGACGTACTCGGCGATGTTTTCCTTGCTGGGGTTATTGGTGCCCAGGGCATCCAGCATGCGAAAGATCCACTTGATCACTTCCTGATTGGCCAGGCCGTGCAGGGGCCCGGCGAGGGCATTCATCCCGGCCGACAGGGAATAATAGGCATCACTGAGGGTGGAGCCAACCAGGTGGGTGGTATGGGCGGAGGCGTTTCCGCCTTCATGATCGGCGTGGATGGTGAGATAAAGGCGCATCAGGCTTTTAAAATCCGGGTTTTCGAACCCCAGCATATGGGCGAAGTTGCCTGCCCAATCCAGGGTAGTTTCCGGCGGGATCTGGTTGCCGTCATGAAAAGTGCGGCGATAAATGTAAGCCGCTACCCGGGGCAATTTGGCGATGAGGTTCATGGTATCCTCGTAAGTGGGATCCCAGTATTCAGACTTGTTGATGCCTTCCGCATATCGTTTGGCAAAGCAGCTTTCCGTTTGCAGGGAAGCGATCGCTATGGAAAACTGTGTCATCGGGTGGGCATCCCGGGGCAGGGATTCCATCACGCGGAAAGTGTGCTCGGGTATATGGCTTCGATTCAACCATTGCTGAGTCAGCCAGCGCACCTGCTCCTCGGTCGGGATTTCGCCGACCAGCATGAGCCAAAAGAGGCCCTCGGGCCGGGGTTCTTTACCATCCGGTCCTTTCGGCAACAATTTTTTCAATTCCGGGATGGAATATCCCCGGAAGCGGATCCCCTCGACCGGATCCAGCGCAGAAGGTTCCCAGACCATCATTTTTATGCCTCTAGCCCCACCGTAGATCTGCGATAACTTCACCTGGTCGACCACTTCTTGGCCATGCTTTTTGAGCATTTGCTTAATTTCCGTTCTTAAAGCTTCTGCCTTGGCGGCAAATTTTTGCTTTAGGGGATCCATATGATTAATGCGTTTTTTGTTTAGAAATGAGTTACTTGAAAGGGAGATGGCTTGCCTTTCTGATCGGGAGATGAGAACGTTTCAAGCTTAGACTTCTCCTTGAGAAAGCGGTATTTTCCGACACCTGATCCTTCCATAAAAACGAGGCCATTTGCCCAAAGGTTCAGCTTCGCGGCGCTGCGCTAAAATAGTATTTTCCTGTTTTGGAAATGCCGGGCAGGAACGGGAAGTCATTAAAATTGCATAGCTTCTCCCCCATGCCATCCGTCACGATTCCGGAGCTTCCGATCTTTAGAATACTTCGTGCTGTTTCAGGGGGCAAAGGCGATGTTTAAGAACAGGTGGAAGTTAACATCCTGGACTGCACTCGCCCAATCCCGGCCTGTTCTAAGAAACCGGCCCCGTGGATGCTCATAAACTTTCCATTTAAAAATTCATTTACCGTGCTTGTCATACAGGAGATCATTGTCAACGAGGACTTACTGGAAGAATCCTTTGCCTGCAATCTGGATGCCTGCAAAGGAGCTTGTTGCTGGGAGGGCGACTGGGGAGCTCCTCTCGAAACGGAGGAGTTGCACATTCTGGAAAAGGAATATCCGGCTATTGCCTCCTTCCTGGATGATTTGGGCAGGGAAACGATTGAGCAGGAAGGCCCTTTCACTCTTTACAGCATGGTCAAATCCTACGGCACCCCGCTCAAACCCGACGCATCCTGCGCTTATTTGGTTTATGACGAGCAGGGGATAGGGCAATGCGGAATCGAGCTGGCCTGGAAAGCGGGAGCCACCGATTTCCCCAAACCAGTCAGCTGCCATCTATACCCGGTCAGGGCCCAAACCGACCAGCATACCGGGATGGAAACCCTGCGTTACGATCGGTGGGATATTTGTCGGGCCGCCTGCGAAAAAGGGAGAAAAGAGAACATTCCGGTTTATCGTTTTGTCAAGTCGGCCTTGATCCGGAAATACGGCGAAGCATGGTATGAAGAACTGGAAGCGGCGGCAGCCCATCTCAGCCCGGATCGGCAGGAGAAATAAAAAAAGGTCAGCGTCACGAAGACACTGACCTCAAAAACACCTAAAACCCTATTAACTAACCTATACTCTTTTAGGAAATTTCAATTTTCCTTTTTTTGTTCGTAACAACCTCCTCTTTTTTTGGAAGGGTCACCAAAAGGACACCATCCTCGTAGGTGGCTGTGATTTTGTCGGAATCGACTTCGTCGGGAAGCTGAAAAGTCCGCTGGAAGCTGGCGTAGTTGAACTCCCTGCGCCGGTAATTTTCATCTTCCTCGGTTTTTTCTTCTTTCCTTTCAGAGGAAAGGCTGAGTACCTGATGATCGACCTCGATCTTAAAATCTTCTCTTTTCAGCCCGGGAGCAGCCAATTCCAGCAAAAAGCGATTCGCATCCTCTTTTACGTTCACGGAGGGACTGGCCGCCCAGGATTCGTTTCCGAAGAAATTCAGAAGATCGCGGTTGAAAAAGTCTTCAACCCAAGTATTCAATGATCTTGCCGGGTGGTCCGGTTTTCTTTTTTAGAGTTTCATATCAAAAACTGTTTTTCAGCGAGTTAAGTTGTACAATTTGGTCTTTTTTGTGTCAAAAGCCGGACGAAACTATGCAACGGTAATGGTTTTCGGCTGGGCCTTTTCGGTTTTCGGAAGCGTGATTTGCAACAGACCTGCCTCGTAAGCAGCTTCGATTTCGTCTGCGTTGATCCGGTCGCCCAGGGGGAAAGTCCGCTCAAAGCGGTAACTCATAAATTCTCCCCGATGCACCTTTTCGCCTTCAGCGAGGTCCGTCCGGCGCTCCAGGGCTACGTGGAGGTGACCTTCTTCTACCTCCACCCGGAAATCTTCCTTTTTCAATCCGGGAGCGGCAATTTCCAGACGGAAATGCTTGTCCGATTCCAAAATGTTAACCGTAGGACGAAAAGCCAAGTTGCTTTTGATGCCGTGATTCACAGGGCGGAAATAGTCCTTGAGCAGGGCATCCACCGGATCTACCGGGCGGAGTTTTCGAGTCGTGTATATCATTTTTACGCGTTTTAAGTTTTACAATCACTTATCTGGTTGCAAAGGACATGCCAGGTCTATTCAGACCGGAAGCAGCAACCAAACACGCCATTTTGACAGTAAAAATTTGTCATAACCGCCATTGTGGCACTTATGACTTTTGAGGAGTGTCCAAAAATGAGGAGGCCCGACCTTGGCGGCGGGCCCGGATGGAAATAATCCAGAAAATCAGGATGGGATGGGCTCCGATCAACGGACTTCCTGGCCCAGGAACTGAAGAATATCTTCTACGTACTGTCGGTTATTCGCCAGGCGGGGTACTTTGTGCTGTCCCCCCGCCTTACCCTTCTTGGCCAACCAATTCCGGAATGTCCCGGCGGGAACAGCTTGCAGAGTCAGGGGTTCGAGAGCCAGGTTTCCGTATCGCTTGGCTTCATAATCGGAGTTAATGTCCTGTAAGTGAGCATCCAGCGAGAGGGCAAACTGTTTTGGGTCGGCCGGGGGTTTTTCAAATTCCACCAGCCACTGGTGCCCTCCTTTATTCTTACCGGAAAAGAAGACCGGTGCCACCGTGTACTCCGCCACAATGGTATCCAGCTCTTTGCAGGCCAGGGCGAGGGCCTGGTCCGTATTATCGACGATGACCTCCTCCCCGAAGGCATTCACAAACTGTTTGGTACGGCCACTAACGGTCAAGCGGTAGGGGCGAATGGAAGTAAAACGAACCGTATCGCCGGGCATATACCGCCATAATCCGCTATTCGTTGTGATGACCATGGCATAGTGCCTGTCTTTTTCTACCTCGGCCAGGGGAATGGTATTGGGATCTGGGGAATCCCATTGATCCATGGGGATGAATTCGTAATAGATCCCGTTGTCGATCATGAGCAGCATGCCTTCTTTCGAAAAGCAGTCTTGCACGCCAAAGTAGCCTTCGGAAGCATTGTAGATCTCCTGGTACCGGACCCGCTCCGAGGGGAAGAACTCTTCAAACTGCTTGCGGTAGGGAGTAAAACTGACGCCTCCGTGCACGTACACCTGGAAATTGGGCCACACTTCGAGCATGTGATCCTTACCCGTCAATTCGAGGATGCGCCGAAACAATACGACCGTCCAGGTGGGAACGCCCCCGATCATAACCACCCGAGGATCACGAATGGCTGCCTGGGCCAGTTTTTCCAGCTTTTCATCCCAGTCGGCGATCAGCGCGGTCTCCACATCGGGCAGGAAAAACGGCCGCACGTAAAACGGCATTTGTTTGAGCAGGATGGCGGAAACATCGCCGATCTGGGCCTCCGGATATTCCGGCAGGTTGGCGAAAGAGCCTCCCATGATCATGCTTTTGTTGGCGAACTGATTTGCCTCGGACAAATTGTGGTAGATCAGTGTGGTCGTATCCCAACTGCCCCGGATGTGACACTTCACCAGGTTATCCTGGCTGACCGGGATGAATTTACTTTTATCGCTGGTGGTACCGCTGGATTTGGCAAACCACCTGGTCTTTCCCGGCCAAAGCACATCGGGTTTACCCTCCAGCATTTTCCGGATGTAGGGCTTCAGGCTTTCATAATCCTGCACCGGAAACGCCGCCCGAAAGTCGTCCGGGCTTTTCACTTCCGACAAGTGATATTGGCGGCCCCATTCTGTTTTTTGGCCCTTTTTGAGAATTTGCTGAAACCATTTTTCCTGTACCTGCACAGGTCGTTCCAGCATGGGAACTATGTGATTCTGGTATCTCCAGGCCTGAAATTGGCGAAAGAAGAGGTTCGCAATTTTCCTCATAAGCTTACCGGCAGTTCCGGCCGGTTCCTGTTGTTAAGATAACTAAGAGCGCGTTTTTAACGCATTATTTATGGCCAAATCGCCTCTTTTTTGCCGATATGGCCCGGCAGACCGATCCATATACCCCTCCCGGAAGAAAGAATGGAAGACATTTCGGTTGCAACAGGCGGTTTTATCCACTAGGGGTGGATCCTTCCTATACTAGAAATTCAGCCCTGCTTGAAGCGGCAAACCCAAAGTGTTGAAGGCCACAAGGGGCTTGCTCCCGATCGAAGGCACACTTCACGCCCAACGAAAAAGGACGGGCTTTAGGGTTCAGGAAATTTCCGATAAATTCTTGAGTTCCGAACGAAGATACTGCCCGGTAAAACTATCGGAATGCCCGGCGACCTCTTCGGGGGTCCCCGTACACACGATGGTGCCGCCTCTTTTCCCTCCTTCGGGACCGATGTCGATGATATGATCCGCTACTTTGATCACATCCAGATTATGCTCGATGACCACCACCGTATTTCCTTTTTCCACCAGCCGATCCAACACGTGCAAGAGGTGCCGGATGTCCTCGAAATGCAGCCCCGTGGTCGGTTCATCCAGAATGTATAAGGTATTGCCGGTATCCCGTTTGGACAACTCCTCCGCCAATTTAACGCGTTGGGCCTCTCCTCCGGAGAGAGTGGTGGCTTGTTGGCCCAGGGTAATGTAGCCGAGGCCAACTTCCCGGAGGGTCCGCAGCTTGCGAAATATATTCGGAATGGGTTCGAAGAACTCTACTGCCTCATCGACCGACATATCCAGTACATCCGAAATGGATTTACCCCGGTACAATACCTCCAGGGTTTCGCGGTTATACCTTCTGCCCAGGCAGGTCTCGCAATCGACGTAGACGTCGGGAAGAAAGTTCATCTCGATGGTGCGCATACCGGAGCCCTGGCAGACTTCGCAGCGTCCGCCTTTCACATTGAATGAGAAGCGGCCCGGCTTGTATCCCCGGATCTTGGATTCCGGTAATTCGGAGAAGATCTTGCGGATATCGGTAAAAACGCCGGTATAGGTAGCCGGATTGGAACGGGGCGTACGGCCGATGGGCGACTGATCTATTTCAATGACCTTGTCCAGATGCTCCAGGCCTTCGAGCGATTCGTGGGGCATCGGATTTTTCAGGCTCTTGTAAAAATGCTGCCGCAGGATGGGATAGAGCGTTTCGTTGATCAGGGTGGATTTGCCGCTTCCCGAAACCCCGGTAACGCAGATGAAAGTGCCCAGAGGGAGTTCCACATCCACATCCTTCAGATTATTCCCGCTTGCCTTTTTGAGGATCAATTTGTGGCCGTTCCCTTTTCGTCTATGGTCCGGGATATCGATCCGGACCCGATCGCTGAGGTAATCGGCTGTCAGGGTATGTTTGGACAGGAAATCTTCCGGCCGCCCTTGTGCCACCAGTTCGCCACCCAGTTTACCTGCGCCCGGCCCGAGGTCGATGAGGTAATCAGAGGCCAGCATGATATCTTTATCGTGCTCTACCACCATGACCGTATTGCCGATCTGGGTGAGCCCGCGCAGCGCTTCGATGAGCCGATGATTATCCCTTTGATGGAGGCCGATGCTGGGTTCGTCCAGGATGTAAGTGATCCCGGTCAATTGAGAGCCGATCTGCGTCGCCAGCCGGATCCGTTGGGTTTCTCCTCCGGAGAGGGTTCGGGCCGGCCGGTTCAGAGAAAGGTAATCCAGCCCTACATGCATGAGAAAGCCGATCCGGAGCCGGATCTCTTTCAGAACTTCGGTGGCAATCACGGCCTGCCGTTCGGACAGATGCTCCCCGATCGAAGCCATCCAATCGGCCAGTTCGCCAATATCCATGGTAGCCAATTGGCCTATGTGGTGGTCGTTGAGCTTGAAATGCAGAGATTCTTTTTTCAGGCGGTATCCCTCGCATTCCGGGCAGGTGGCTATCGTCATGAATTCTTCGGCCCAGCGGCGTACCTTTTCGGAGCTGGTATCTTCGTACCAGCGCTCGATCATACGGATCAATCCGTCGTATACCAGGTTGTAGGTATAATCGCTTTTGCCTTTGCCCAGTTTTACTTCCAGGTGTTCACTCCCTCCGTTCAGGATTACGTCCAGGGCCTTTTTCGGCATTTCCCGGATAGGGGTGGCGAAGGTGAATTTGAATTTTTTGGACAGGGCGCGTAATTGTTTGAAGGTCAGGTTTTCCCGCACTTCGCCCAGCGGAGCTATCCCCACTTCGTTAATGCTTTTGGTGTCGTCGGGAATGACCTTGTCCAAATCCACCTGATTAATGGTTCCCAGGCCGTTGCACTTCGGGCAGGCGCCGTAGGGCGAATTGAAGGAGAAGGAGTTGGGAGAGGGTTCCTGGTAAGAAAGGCCTGTGAGGGGGTCCATGAGGTGTTTGCTGAAGGAGCGCACCTCACCGGATTCGTCATCCTGGATAAAAACCAGACCGTTACCCATTTTCAGGGCGGTCTGCAGGGAGGCGACGAGACGCTCCTCCCGCTCCGGTTTGACCTGTACCCGGTCGATCACCACGTCTATATCGTGCACTTTATAGCGATCGAGTTGCATTCGGGGTTCGATATCCAGGATATGGCCATCTACCCGGGCTTTGGTGTACCCCTGCTTTCGGATTTGCTCGAAGAGTTCGCGATAGTGCCCTTTACGCCCGCGGACCATGGGCGCCAGAAGGATGATCTTCTTGTCGGCATAGGTATCTCGAATGGCCGTCCGCATTTGCTCCTCTGAATATTTGATCATGCGCTCTCCGTTCAGGTAGGAGTAGGCTTCTCCGATCCGGGCGTAAAGCAGTCGGAGGAAATCGTAGATCTCTGTGATCGTTCCCACGGTGGAGCGGGGATTTCGGCCCGTGGTTTTTTGCTCGATGGAAATGACCGGGCTCAACCCTTCGATCTTTTCCACTTCCGGCCTTTCCATTTCACCGATAAACTGCCGGGCATAGGCGGAAAAGGTTTCCATGTACCTTCTTTGCCCTTCCGCATAGATGGTATCGAAGGCCAGCGAAGATTTTCCACTGCCGCTGATCCCGGTAATGACGACCAGGCGGTTTCGGGGGATCCGGACATCAATGTCCTTGAGATTGTGCTCGCGAGCGCCGATCACCTCAATGAACCCATCAGTGAAATTTCCATTCAAGGAAGACTTGCTCATAGCCCGCAATACATTTTAGGCCTGTATAACAACATAAAAGCACGGGGTGTTGGAAAAACACAAAAATAGCAGAATGACCCGAGACCGGGCGGGAAATTGCCGCCGGCCTCGGTCAGGATTCTTCCAGCCAGATCAGGGGTTGTCGAATCCGGTCGAAATAGCTCTGGGTCGCTGCCTGATCCCGGGCGTAGCCCAGATAAAAGCCTCCGCCCCCTGCTCCGCAGACCTTAAGATAAAAGCTGTGGTTGCGGAGCCCGGCCTTCCAATGCCGCTCCAGTTCGGGCAGGACCATCCAGGGCATGTGTTCCAGTTGGAAACGGCTGATCGAGCCCATGTTTTCCTCCAGGGACAACGGATCCCCGGAAAGGAGGTTTTTAATGGCCTTATCGTTAGCCGGGATCAAATGGTTCTGCACGGCGGAGGCATAAAGGGGATCCTCGAAGCGTTGGAGGAATTGCTGGATCAAGGGGTTGGATTCGCGGGGCACCCGGCTGTCCAGCAGGAAGAAGCGCTCCATCAACTCTTCGGTATGCTTTTGCCAAAGCGGAGGATAGGCCTTCCCGCCACTCAGGGTAAGGGGTACCTGCAGGTAGCTGATCAGGGGGTCGGTGCCCGAACTGGATCCGTGGAAATAGGATTCCATCTGGGCCAGGCCTTCCTGCAAAGGCTTGATCTCCAATTTGGAAGGCGGCTCTCCGAAACGGAAATTCACGGCAGCGCAAAAAGCTCCGCTGCTCCCCAGGCCATAGCCCATGGGAATGTCGGATTCGAAATAAAGGCCGTTCTGCAACTCCTCTTCCATTCGCTTCAGATCCAGGGTAAGGATCAGGTTCCCCTCCGAATGAAGTTGCCCCAGGTATTCCAGAAAGCTGCCTATATCCGGCTGACCCTCCGGGGCGGCACCCTGCTTCCAACTCCCGCCGAATTGGCGAAAGGGAATGGCCAGAGCAGAAGCTCCTTTCAAGACGGTGTGTTCTCCAAAAAGCAAGAGTTTGGCAGGAAAGCGTTTCATCGGACCGAGGAATTTAGCATCAGATCGCTGTACGAGTGATCAACCCAATCCGCCGGAGCTATGTTCAACAGCGCCATATAGCGGCGACATTGGGCTTCCAGTTCCTTTGGGGTGGCGGACATTTCTTTTCCTAAGGCCTCAATTTCCACAAAAGCTCCCAGACCTTTCACTTCATCCAGGTGAAATTTGACGTTTTCTATGAAATAGATGCGCCGCTTTTTGTCGACGACTGTCAATACCCCCAGAGCGTCTGCCAACAAAGCCTTTAAAGGCGATCCCGGCGAAACCGGGTGTAATCGAACGTCGGATTGCTTCGGGCCTCCCTGGTCTGGGCGTCGGTAGTAGATTCAGGTGATTTTCGATATTCCCCTCCCGTAATTTTAACCGCCCGTCTGCAACCCGAAAATAAGTATCGACCTGATGATCCCGCCCGACATAGCGGGCGCCTGCAGCCATCAGGATTTGGTGGAGCGGGTGCCAGTCCTCACAGCGGGCTTTAATTTCAATATTGATGTGATGGGACAAGGGCCTCGGGCGGTGGGATATTTTTCTACCGGATGACCGGCAGTTGCAAAAAGGTTTCGGAATTGAACACCTGCATGTGTTCCCGGAAGAAGTCATCGCAATAGAGACAGATGCTCTTCAGCTCCCGGGTACGGGCCCGGGCCTCGTCTTCGCTGATGCCGAGGTGTTCGCCCATCTTCCAGGGATTCCCTTCATTCAGCTTTTGAAAGACCGGATGATCGGCTACCCGAGCGAGCACTTCGGCCACTTTTTCTTTTCGTGCATCGCCCATGGGATAAAGGGTGCCGGGGCAGCAAGGATTGATCTTCCATAACTGAATGCTGATCTCCACCGGGATGTCATCGTACCCGCCCAGAAAATTGCGGGCTCCGCTGTGGATGGCGCAGAAGTTATGCTCGGGATCTTTTTTCCAGATGTCTTTTTCCAAAGCCCGTCCACGAGCCCAGTTTCCTCCCAGCCACAGATCTTCTGTGGCTCCCCAATAGCCCCAACTCAACGGATGTTTGGTCAGGTAATTTTCCTTTTCGACCAGAGCCTCTTCATGGTCACCGACAAAGCCCCGGGATTCGAAAAGTGCCTTCAGCCGCTCCAGGTGCTTCCCGGCTTTTTTGTGATAGCGATCAATGCTGGTGATGTCGAAACGGGTCACTCCTTTTTCGATCAGGGCATCCAGCCTTTCCTCGTTGAGCAGGTCCCCGTTGGTTTGAAGCATAATTTGAGTAGGCGTATTTCCATACACTTCCTGGAGGCGGTCCAGCAGGATGTACAGCTTTTTCCGATCGGCCAGCGGCTCCCCTCCGGAAAGGATCAGCCGGTCAATGCTTGCCGGCAAGTTGTCGATGATGGCGAGGCATTCCTCTGTGGAAATCCGTTCTCCCTGGGGGCCGGAAAGATTATAGCAATGGTCGCATTCGTCGTTGCACAGTTGGGTAAAGACCCAATACAGAGATTCAATATGGTTGAAATCCGGGTTGTGGTTCATATTTCCTTTGGATTACCGCAGCGGTAAGAGGGCTGCGGATGGCATGTTCTTCGGTTTCCAAACTTACAAAATTGGAGGAGAGCCTCTGTCTTCCTGAGGACGAATAGGGCTGATCCTTCATCCATTCCATGAACAGAAAAATCAGGAACGAAAAACGGGAGCGAGCGGAATTGTTCAATAGCAAGGGCATTTCGCCTGGGCGTTTCATGGGTCAAATCCACGGTAAACCGGCAGGTTGCTCTTCTCTTCCGGGGGTCGGAGCGCTAGTCGCCGGAGTAAATCAACGAACGAAAAAAGCATGCTGGCGAGATAAAGGGATTCCGGAAGACGGGGCTGGGACCACACCCCTCCGCTGAGGGGCTAAAAAAAGCTCTGCCACTTACGCGACAGAGCTTTTCAAACACGTTATTTGGACAAGGCCGGCGGGATTAATTCTCGCTGCCTTCATCCTTTTTCTCGTCGGCATCCGGCTCTTCCTTTGGAGCGGCTTCCTCCTCCTGCAGGCTATCTTCGGCCTTCGGATCTTCGGCCTTTGGGGCCTTGGCCTTGGATTTGCCTTTTGCTTCCGGCTCATCATCTTCGTCGCCCTGCTGCAGTTGTTCCTTGAGCTGAGAGAAGGCATCCAGATCGCCCAAAGTAGAGCGTTCGATATTGGATTGGGTCTTTTGGACCGCTTTACGTGTCTGCTGACGTTCTTTGCGTTTCTCCTGGCGGACCTGTTGATCGGCTTCTCGCTGGACATCTTCCAGGTAGCGCAGATGGGAAACCATGATCCGCTTGTCGTCTCGGTTGAACTCGATGACCTTTACGGTCAGCGCTTCCTCCACTTCGGCCGTGGTGCCGTCTTCCTTGCGCAGGTGTTTCAGCGGAGAGTAGGCTTCCAGGCCGTAGGGCAGCTGGAAGATAGCGCCGCGATCGTCTTTGCGCAGAAGCGTTGCCTGGTGGTAGGATCCCACGGGGAAAACGTTTTCGAAGGTATCCCAGGGATTCTCTTCCAACTGCTTGTGCCCCAGGGAGAGTTTCCGGTTCTCCATATCGATTTCCAGGATCACGGTATCGATGGTTTCACCGACTTTGGTGAATTCGCTGGGGTGCCCGTAACGCTTGGTCCAGGACAGGTCGGAGATGTGGACCATGCCGCCGATGCCCTCTTCCAATTCCACGAATACGCCGTAGGGCGTCAGGTTCTTGACCACTCCGCTGTGCCGGCTTCCTTCCGGGTACTTGGCCTGGATCTCGGTCCAGGGATCTGCCGCCAGTTGCTTGAGGGAGAGGCTCATCTTGCGGTCTTCCCGATCGATGGTGACCACCTTGGCCTCGTACTCCTGCCCCACCTTGAAGAATTCACGGGCATTGACCGGCTGGTTGCTCCAGCTGACTTCGGAGACGTGGATCAGTCCCTCGACACCGGGTTTGATTTCCAGGAAGGCTCCGTAATCCTCGATGTTGACAATCTTTCCCTTGACCACCGCGCCTTCGGAGATCTCCTCCTCGAGCACCTCCCAGGGGTGGGGCTGAAGTTGTTTCAGACCCAGTGAGATCCGCTTTTTGTTCTCATCGAAGTCCAGAACGACCACGTTGACCTTCTCGTTGATGCTGAGCACCTCGGAAGGGTGCGAGATCCGGCCCCAGGAAATATCGGTGATGTATAGGAGTCCGTCGACGCCACCCAGATCGAGAAAAGCCCCGAAATCGGTGATGTTCTTGACCAGGCCTTCGAGCACCTGCCCTTTCTCCAGGGTGGCGATGATCTGTTCGCGCTGTTCAGCCAGATCGCTCTCAATGAGCGCCTTGTGGGAAACGACGGCATTCTTGATCTGCTCGTTGATCTTGACCACTTTGAACTCCATGGTCTTGCCCACGTATGAATCGTAATCGATGATCGGCTTGATGTCGATCTGCGAACCGGGCAGGAAGGTTTCCAATCCTCCGCAGTCCACGATCAAACCTCCTTTGGTTTTGCTGATGATAAGGCCTTTGATCACTTTGCCGGTCTCGTAAGACTCGCGAATGTCTTCCCAGGCACGGAGCAGTTTGGCTTTGCGGCGAGAGAGGACCAATTGGCCGCGGGCATCCTCCTGTTGTTCTACATATACGTCGACGAAATCGCCTACTGCCAGATCGGGTGTATCTCTGAATTCCGAAAGGGAAACCAGACCATCCGACTTGAAACCGACATCCAATACCACGTCGCCGTCGCTGATGGTAGTGACCACCCCTTTGACGATCTCATTCTCCATGAGAGAGGAGAGGGTGGAATCGTATTCTTCAAAATACTTTTGTCGTTCGTCCTCCGAATAGGAAACCCCCACCTTATTGGTGATAGACCAATCGAAATCGTCGTGTGCCGATTCTGCTTCGACCTCTTCATCCTCTTCTTCGATTTCGTCGACTTCGTCGTCCTCTTCAGAATCATCTTCTTCTGACGCGACCGGTTCTTCTGTCACGAACTCTTCGACTTCGCTTTCTTCCTCCTCCTCACTCTCGTGGTCTTCTTCGGAAGAGGAGGGCTTTTCCTCGGCGGCTATCTCTTCCGGTTCGGGAGCGGCTTCTTTTTTAGCGGCGGGTTCTGCCTGTTCCGCCTTGACATCAGGAGCTTTTTCCTTCTTCTCGGGGACCTGTTCTTCTTCTTCTTCTTTGGCCTCAGGCGCCTTCTCCTTTTTCTCGGAGACCTCTTCCTTTTTCCCTTTCAGTTCGGGAGCCTTCTCCTCTTGGGGGGTCGACTCTTCCTCGGCGGCTTCCTTTTTGGATTCAGCGGCCGATTTCCTGGCCTTGGACTCTTCCTTTTGCTCCGGTTCGGGAGCGTTTTCTTCTGCAGGTTGCTGAACCTCAGCCTCCTGTTTTTCCAGATCTTTGTCTTTTTCGAGCATTGAAAGAATGCTTTTTGGTTAATGAATAAATTTTAGCGGGGCAAAGGTAGGCTTAATATGTGGAATAATGAAGCAATGTGATTGAAACTTAAAGAATTAGGATGCAGGAACGGCAGGTTTGTGGGTTGGGGCGGCCAGATCAACCTGGATTTCGCGCGAAAATTCGTACTTTACCGCGGTTGACCAACTTGCATTTTTCAACGACTCGACCCAACCTTATTTTCTTCTAAAAGAGAGTTTTTATGAGCGATCAACGCCCCTGGCTAGTGAACTATCCGAAGGGAGTACCTGCCAATATCGACCCTGATGAATATCCCAGCCTGGTTGCTATGCTAGAAAAAACGTTCTCCACCTACCGGAACAAGCCGGCTTTTACCTGCATGGGGAAAACGATGACCTACAAGGACATCGACAAATTGTCGGAACGATTTGCTGCCTATTTGCAATCCCGGGGTCTGCGGGCCGGTGACCGGATCGCCCTGATGATGCCCAATCTTCTTCAATATCCGATTGCGTTGTTCGGATGCTTGCGGGCGGGCTTGATCCTGGTCAATACCAACCCCTTGTATACGCCCCGGGAGATGAAGCACCAGTTCACCGACTCAGGAGTCAAGGCCATCATCATTGCGGAGAATTTTGCCCATAACCTGGAGGCCATACTGGAGGCTACCAAAATTGAGACCATCATTCTCACCAGCATCGGAGAGATGTTGGGTTTCCCCAAGCGGCAGATCGTGAATTTCGTAGTCCGCAGCGTCAAGAATATGGTTCCCAAACACGGCCTGACCAGTACGGTAACTTTTCGGGAGGCCCTGCAACAAGGGCGCAAGTTTCGGTTGGAAAAGCACGAAGGCACGTCCGACGATGTGATCGTTTTTCAATATACGGGCGGAACTACCGGGCTTTCCAAGGGGGCCATGCTGACCAACCGGAATCTGCTGGCCAACATGATCCAGATCAAAGCCTGGATGCTGCCTTTTATCAAAGAAGGAGAAGGCATTGCCATTTGCCCTTTGCCCCTCTACCACATATTTGCCTTCACGGTCAATTGCCTGGCGCTCATGAGTGCGGGAATTCACAATGTGCTGATCACCAATGCCCGGGACCTTCCTTCGGTCATCACAACGTTCAAGTCCTACGATATCAACCTGATGACCGGCGTCAATACGCTATTCAATGCCCTGGCCAACCATCCGGATTTCGGGAAGCTGGACCACAGTTCCCTGAAGGTCACCATCGGGGGCGGAGCAGCCGTGCAGCAGGCCGTGGCCCGGAAGTGGAAAGAGGTCACCGGATGCACCCTGAATGAGGGATATGGCATGACGGAGTCTTCTCCGGTGGCGACGGTCAATCCGCTGGACGGAAACGGCCGGATGGGGTCCATCGGCATCCCCATACCCAGTACAGAGATCCGCATAGTAGACGACAACGGACTGCCGCTTCCGCCCGAAAGCGTGGGAGAACTTCAAATCAAGGGGCCGCAGGTGATGAAGGGCTACTACAACAAACCGGAGGAGACGGCCCGCTGTTTGTCAGAAGGCTGGCTCAGCACCGGGGATATCGGCAAAATGGACAACGACGGCTATTTTTACATCGTAGACCGGAAGAAGGACATGATCAACGTTTCGGGTTTCAATGTATACCCCAACGAGATCGAGGAGGTCGTGGCCGGCCATCCCAAGGTGTTGGAGGTGGCAGCCATCGGCGTGCCGGATGAGAAATCCGGCGAGGTCGTCAAGATCTTCGTGGTCAAAAAGGAAAAGTCGCTTTCCGAAAAAGAATTGATCGAATTCTGCCGGGAGAATATGACCAATTACAAGGTTCCCAAATCCGTGGCATTCCGGAAGGAACTGCCCAAGTCGAACGTGGGCAAGATCCTCCGCCGGGAATTGAGGGAAGAAGAGGCAGGGAAACACGCCTGACCGGGCCTCACTCGCCGCAAAGAACGAATGCGGCCCGGATCCTTTTCGATGGATCGGATTTCACCGATCCTCCTTTAAGACGAAAGACGCGTTGCCTGTAGCCCGGCGTATTCCCGGGAGATCAGGCGTTTTCCATTTCTTTCTGCTTCTGGCTTTCCAGGAATTTCTCGATCAGTTCCGGCGCTTTCGCAACGCCCTGCGCGCAGCGAAATGCGCAGCAGAAGGCGCACGAAACGGGCGGAAATGGCGAGAAGGTGCAATCGGCCGCGAACTCGGAGCGGTCGCGCAACTCGGGAACGATCCGCGAGTTGCGGGACAGTTCCGCAAGTTCCTGCAGCGCAGAGGAATGGAGCCGGGGGGAATCGAACCCCCGTGCCGGGACAGTCAACGCAACGCCTCTACGCGTGTGTCCATTGATTTGATCTCGGTCCGCGCGGCCGCCAATGGCAGCGTCCTCGCGGACCCAGCAGCAGTGTTTTCTTGTCCCCAAAGCCCTGCGGCTCGGCTTGGGAACCAGCCCGATGATCGTTGGCCGCCCCTCTATCGGGCGTCGAAGAGCGGCCATGGCTGCCTTCTCAGGCCGCCAGAGCGTACTGGTTGTTGCCAGTTAAAAGTGTTGCACGCTTGATAACGCGGCATGCGTGCGCCGCGACGCGCCACGCTGCATCTACCCTGTCCGGTCGAAACCGATCGGCC
>CAZXIX010000090.1:0-18069 GCA_964640855.1 uncultured Saprospiraceae bacterium | reverse complement strand
TAGACCTTGGCGTGTATACCACAAGAACCGTCTGCACAACCAACTCTTCTGGCGCCGTTGTTACAGGGTCCATTAATAAATCGTTTGATTTATCACAAGCAATGATTAAAACTAAGATCAAAAAAATGGAGATAATTTGTTTCATAATGATTAATCAACGTTAAAAATGAGTGATATACCTTTTTTCCAGGTTTTAATGCGCTACAACAGGAGATGCCCCGTTACCAGCTTTTTACCACGTAGGTCCTTTCTCCCGTTTGTTCAAAACTTAGATCGTAACTGTAGCAAATGATCTCCAAAGCTTCTTCGGTGGTTGCGCTGCGGTCAAAAAGACCGGTGTAGTAAAAAGTACTATCCGATTCCAGGCGAATCTCGATATCGTAATGCCTTTCTACATCCCTAAAAACCTTGGAGAGAGGGGTCGTATTGTAAATGAATTTTTGGGATCGCCAGGCCAGTACTACGTCTTGCCGGGGGTTTTCCACCTTGACTAGGTCGCCCTGATCATCCAATCGTGCCATTTCTTCGGGCGAGAGAACTTCGCTTTTACCTTTTTGATCTTCGGCTAGAACTTTCCCAGTCAAACAAAAAACCTCAAAGACTGCTGTGCGGGCCAGGACATTGAAAGTGGTACCTAAAACCTCTACGTTTCCCCGGTCCGTTTTTACCCGAAAAGAACGGCCTTTCTCCACTTCAAAAAAAGCTTCGCCCTCCAAGAAAACTTCTCTTTTGACCCACCACCATCCGGGTGCATAGGTCAGCTGAGAAGCTGCGTTTAAATGTAGAATCGAGCCATCGGGAAGTCGGTGGCTCAGGTATTCTCCTTCCTTTGCCGTTACGTTCTGGGTGTACAAGCGGGCCAACATGCCCAATCCGACCGCCAGAACCAGGCTGGCCGCGACCGACACCGATTTCCAGTTCAAACTCCGAACCAGAGTGGGGTGGTTTGTTGGGCGACTGGTTGTTTTGTCTTCGATTTTATCCCAAACTTCAGCCCGGGATCTGGAATACGGAACCTCCAGCCAGGAAAAGAGATCTTTCTCTTTTTCGCTACTCCGATTAGGATCTGGTTTCCTACTTTCCATGATTTAATTTTTTTCGAAGCTCTTTAAGAGCCAGATTCATTCTTTTTTCCACTGCCTTTTCCGAAATGCCCAGGCGATTGGCGATTTCCCGGTAGCTCAACCCGTCCATCCGGCTCATAAGGAAAACGCTACGCCGTTTCTCAGTCATTTCCGCTAAAGCTTTTTCGTACTGCGATTTGAGTTCCCGGTAATTCAATTCGTCCTCCACCCGATTCTTGCCTTCCTGCCATCGAAAGCTCATCTGGTATTTCAATTCACTCTGTTTTTTCCGGTACTGCGAAATCCAAAGATCGCTTGCCATTTTATACATCAAACTGCGCGTCTGCCTCCCCTGGTACCGGATGTCTTTTTCCCAAACCCGTACAAAAACTTCCTGAACGATATCCGTAGCCAGTTCCGGATCGAAACATCGGTAGGTGATGTAATTTCGCAGTTCATCAAACCAGTCGTCGAAACACCTTTTGAGGTCTTCTTTAGTCAAGGCCAGGGTTGGTTTATACCGTTTTAAATTGAGAAGGTCGTAAATGGAAACCAGCTTAATTTTCGGCTAATCAAGGCTATGAGCGAGTGTAAGCTCGTGAACCGCGAAGCGGCTGGGTTAGCCAGGCATAGCCAAAGCTACGACGAGGCTTTTTAACGCGGAGTAGGCGAAAAAGAAGTCGTTTACATACGTCATTTTCATTTTGAAACGGTATTTGTACGTTGAGGAATGTTTTTCTTTGAAAAGGCAGGCCCCTTTCGGGACCCGCCGACATGGTCTTGGGATTACAAAATACGCATAGAGGGTTTTAACCGGGGCGATTGGAACAAGATTCGGAAGCTTTCCGCAGTTCTTCTTCGCTATTGACCGTTGTAGTGTCGCTATTGGCTAAGGCAATCTGCAAGGGGAAGACAAATTGGGGACGTTCCTCGACTTCGGGATTATCTGCGTACCATTGTCTCACTTCCAGCCAATCTTCTTCAGTCTCCGGCGTAACATCCGATCCGTTTGGCAAAGTGACCGTGAACGGGTAGACGAGCTGGAAGCAAGGGCGAATGGTCGGGGGCGGCATCGAACCCGGCTGGTTGTTGCAAGACTCCGAGGCACGCTTTAGTTCCTCTTCGCTGTTTATGGTGGCTAGGCTTCCATTGGTAAATGCGATCTGGATGGGATAAACCAAGACAGGTCTTTCCGTTGCATTGGGGTTATCAGCATACCACTTCCGGATTTCCTGCCAGTCGTCCGGATCAGAAACTTCCACTTGCGTACCGTCGGGTAATTCGTATGTGATCGGAAAAACGAGGCGAAAGCAGGGGCTGGAGTTAGAGGGAGTACGACAGTCCTGGCGCAATCGTTCCAGTTCCTCTTCATTTTCAAGAGAAATTTCTTTGCCCTGGAATATCACCTGAAGCGGGAAAATCAATTCGGGACGCTGTTCAAAATCGGGATTGGCTTCATACCATTCCTCGATCAGTGTCCAATCTTCCCGGGTCTCCAATTGGATCTGCGTTTCACCATTGGGCGTTAGGAAAGAGATGGGGAAAACGAAGGTGAGGCAAGCATTCTGCTCCCACTGATCGTGGCAAACGGCTTGTGCATTGGACAGTTCCTCCTCATTCTGAATGGCAACGGATTCGTTTTCGCCGGAGAAGGTGATCTGGATGGGAAATACGAAGGCAGGCCTCCCTTCCGCATTGGGATTTTCGGAATACCAGACACGAATCTGTTGTAAGTCTTCCTGATTTTCGATAGTCAGGATCGTGCCGTCCGGTAAACTGAGCGAGTAGGGGAATTCGATTCGGAAACAATCCTTGATGCGCTCGGTATTGGCATCTTGTTGCTGGGCATTGCTCTGAAGCAGAGCCTTCCCGTTCATGTCGAAATAGGCATTAGCCGGTTTTCCAACCCGGGAGCCTTCCTGACGGCGCAGTTGCACCTCATAGCCGAGCCCAGGAGCCATTTTGGCCTGGGAAATAAAGGATTCAGAATAAGCATTCTCCAATTGGCTGAGTGCCGGAGCGGGCAATTGTTCCGGTGTGACATTGGTCAGGTTCTCAGCGGATTGGATCTGTGTAATCAAGTCCACATCATCTGAAACGGGACTCATGGCAGCCTTTTCACAGGCATAGAACAGGACCGCTACTAGGAGCAGTCCGAGTGGGGGCATCCATAATTTGACTGCGTTCATGGTGATCTGTTTTAGTGATTGATTCACCACTATACCGCACAGACCACTGGATACCCTACCCCGGGAAACTGAAAAATGTAAAATCGAAAAGGTAGAATGTAAAAGGGTACGCTTACCCAGGAATACTTTTACATTTAATTATAATAAACGAGACTTGATCTGACAGTAGGTTATTTTCAGGCCTGATATTTGTCTGACGGTTCGGATGTCCGATCAGGCCCTCCCTTGACATCATCTTCGCTGGCCAACCCCTCCGTTTTGTTGCCTAAGAGGGGATTGTCCTTCGAAGATGCTGCCCCTTCCCTCCAAGGTAGTTCATCGACCTGTTTTTCCAAAGCCAGGTGCTTACTGTCCAGGAAGGTCTGCCAGGGTGTTTTACCATAGCAATACTTGCCTTCGTGGGTTCTTTCCTCGTTGTACCACTTCAGCCACTCGTCCAGATCCTGCTGAAGGTCCTCAATGGACCGGTAGACTTTCTTGCGAAAAGCAACTGCATAGAACTCATCCTGGATCGTTCGGTGAAAACGCTCACAGATCCCGTTGGTCTGCGGGCTTTTAGCCTTGGTTCGGGTATGGTCAATATCCTCTACGGCCAGATAGAGCTGATAGGCGTGATCCGCTTTTTTACCGCAGTACTCCGTTCCCCGATCGGTCAACACTCGCTGCAGACGAATATCATGGGCTTCGAAGAGTGGAACTACCCGGTCGTTGAGCAGATCAGCCGAGGTAATTGCCTCTTTGCTTGCATAAAGCTTGGCCTGAGCCACCTTGGCATAGGTATCAATGAAGGTCTGCTGGTAGATCCGACCTACACCCTTGATGGTGCCTACGTAATAAGTATCCTGGGCACCCAGGTAACCGGGATGGAAAGACTCGATCTCCCCGTGGGCCTGCTTCTCTTCTTTGGCCTTTTCCAGAGCAGCCACCTGGGACTCGGTCAGAATGATCCCTTCCTGTGCAACCTTAGCTTCCAGGGCCTTGAGTCGTTTCTTGAAGGTCTCCAGGTCGTGGCGAAGCCAAACGCTTCTTACCCCACCGGGGGAGATGAAGATCCCTTGCTTTTTCAGCTCATTCGAGGCCCGTACCTGGCCAAAGGCCGGATACTCCAAAGCAATGTCGGTTACGGCTTGCTCTGTAGCTTCACTGACCCGATTCTTCCGGTTGGGCTTGCGACGACTCATTTCCTGCAGAGCTGCCTCCCCACCAGTCTCATACAACTCTTTGAAGCGGTAGAAGGAATCCCGGGAATAGCCCATCACTTTACAGGCTTGGGAGACATTACCCAATTCCTTGGCTAATCGAATTAACCCTAGCTTGTTTTTGATAATTTTGTCATTGGTAGTCATGGCTTGATCTCGTTTTGATGATTAATGAATTCGACACTCAAATTTATCAAAACTGTCAGATTAAGTCGTGACTACTTCAATTTAAAATTCTACATTTTACACTCTATTGCCGTTTCTTCTGTTTCGAGATCTCAATATCAATCTCTTCCATCGCTTCTTCGATCGCCTTTTGGACCTCTTTCATGTTAATTTCCTGCACCTCTTTCAATTCTTCCTGGACTTCCGCCATCGCTTTTTGGACTTCTATCCGGACACGGGCCATTTCACTCTGGAACTCCTGGGATTGAATATAAGTCCGTATCTCTTCATCTTCCACGTATGCATCCCAGTCTATGTTTTTCAGACTGTCGAGTCCGGAGAGATCGATATCGATGTCTTCCATTTCGATCTTCAGGTTCTTAAAGGTTTCCTTCAGTTCGGTTTTGAGCTGGTCCATGTCTTCCTTCAGCTCTTCCATGGCCTCTTTTAACTCTTGCTTTTCTTCTTGGGTGAGCTCGCGTTTTTCCGTTTGGCCAAAGGCGGTAGAGGCCAGGAAACAAAGGAACAAAAGACTCAACATTGCATTTTTCATGATTTGCTTTTTGAGAGGATGAAAAAATAGCTTGAATTTCCTCTACGAAGGACATCGTAGGAATGGGAAGGTTGCATGCGAATGTGATCGGGTATCGGTTAAGTAGTTGAGGGGTTAAGTGGGGAAGTAGGTATCGGGTATTGGTTATCAGGATATTAGAACAATGGATTTTCCAAACTGCGGGCAGATTTCCCTTTCGGAAATCAAAGGGCGCGGGCGGGATTCCGGATACGGGAATCAACGAGTAGGTGGCTTTCGGAGAGCCTTTTTCTCGGCTTGTTTTCTTTTGTTCTCCAGTCGCTTCCGTTGAGCGGAGCGAGGGATTTGGGTCCTGATTCGTTTCTTGGGCGGCCGCAGCGCTTTTTCCAGCAGCCGAAAGAAATGCTGAGTAACCACTTCCTTGTTCTGTTGCTGGCTGCGGGTCTTTTCCGACCCGAGGATCAATACGCCGTCTTTATTCAAACGATTGGCGAAAACAAGGCGAAGTCTTTTTTTCTCCGAAGCCGAAAGGCCTTGCGAATCTTCCAGCGACCAATACAACTCCACCCGGGTATTGGCCTTGTTGGCGTGCTGGCCGCCCGGACCGCTGCTGCGAGTGGCCTTGTACTGGAGTTCGGAATAGAGCGTATCTTTTTGCATCGACTTTATAACTCCGAAGCATGGGTTCAGGTTCCGGAGGAATACTTGTCCGTCGTAGGCAGAGAAGAACGGAGGGATCGAACTGACAATCGTCAATCGAAATTCGAAAAGGATTGTCAATATTGGATGCCACTTAATCAGCCAGACTCTTCCATCATGAAATACCTTCTGCTCCTTTTATTTTCCCTCTTTTTGATCCATCCGGATTTCCTTTTCGCTCAAGCCTCAGAACTACAGGTCCAATCTCCGAACGGGAACCTGCAAGCCACGGTCAACCTGGTAGACGAATTATCGATCACCATCCGGCAAGATGGCAATACGCTGGTCAAGCTGCGTTCGCTGTATATGAACATGGGCAATCAGCGACTGCAGAACAAAATTCCCCGACTGGAAAGCCAGCAACTTGAATCCCTGGAAGAAACGATCCGGCCCCAGGTCCCCTTCAAAGACGCCGCGATCCCATCCCGGTGTAACCAGTTGACCCTCAGCTTCACCGACGATTTTCAGTTGCTGGTCCGGGCTTACGACGACGGGATCGCCTACCGCTTTGTCGAAGAAAGATCCGGCGGTACGGTGGTGCAGGAAGGATTAAGGTTAGATCTTCCGGCCTATGCCATGTCCTGGTTTCCACAAGAAGAGTCGATGTATTCCCACAACGAAAGGCTTTATCTGCAAAAGTCGGTGTCCGACATCCCGAAAGGCGATTTTTGCAGCCTGCCGGTCCTGTTTGAAGTCGAAGAAACGAAAGTCTTATTTACCGAGGCGTCCCTGCACGATTATCCCGGTATGTTTCTGGAAAGCAACGGCAAGGGTACATTTGAGGCTCTTTTCCCGCCCTTTGTCCTGGAAGCGGTACCCGACGAGGAGAATGGCCCGGACCGAAACCAGATCCTCAGCGAAACGGCCGATTACATAGCCCGAGCTGAGGGTCCGCGCTCCTACCCCTGGCGGGTTTTCGTCATCGGTGATGACCGCACCCTGGTGGAGAGCAACCTCGTCACCCAGCTATCCGAACCTTCTGTCCTACCGGATGCGGATTGGATCCGGCCCGGAAAGGTGGCCTGGGACTGGTATAACGCCAACAACATTTTTGGCGTGGATTTCGAAGCCGGACTCAATACAGAGACCTACAAATATTACATCGACTTCGCCGCCCAAAACGGGATCGAATATGTGATCCTGGACGAAGGCTGGACGAAATCCACGACCGAGATCATGGAATCCAATCCCGAGATAGATGTGCCGGAATTGATCGAATACGGAAAAGCGCGAGATGTAGGGATCATCCTGTGGGTGCTGTGGAAACCGCTGGACGAGAAGCGGGAGGAGATCCTGAAATTGTACAGCGATTGGGGAGCCCAGGGTATCAAGGTGGATTTTATGCAACGCAACGATCAATACATGGTCAGATCCTACGAAGAGATCGCCGAGACGGCGGCCCGTTACCGGCTTCTGGTGGATTACCACGGGGCTTTCAAGCCGGCCGGCATTGGGCGGAAGTGGCCCAACGTCATCAATTACGAAGGGGTAAAGGGCAATGAAAACAACAAGTGGAGCGCCGACATCAGCCCGGAACACAATGTCACCCTCCCCTTCACCCGGATGGTAGCGGGCCCTATGGATTTCACTCCCGGATCTATGCGGAATGTCCACCTGGAAAACTATGCCATCAGCTTTACACGCCCGATGAGCCTGGGTACGCGCTGTCATCAAGTGGCCATGTACGTAGTTTTCGAAGCGCCCCTGCAAATGATGTGCGAATCGCCTTCCATCTACCACGAAGAGCAGGAAACGGTGGACTTCATAACCCGCATCCCCACCGTTTGGGAGGAAACCCGGGTCCTGGAGGCGGCGGTTTCCGACTATATTTTATTGGCTCGACGAAAAGGAGATACCTGGTACCTGGCTGCCATGACGGATGCCACTCCGCGGGAACTGACGTTGGACCTGTCCTTCCTGGATGCTGGAACCTACCAATTGGAAATCATGAAAGACGGGGCCAATGCGCATCGGTATGCACCGGATTACAAAATGGAAACTCTGGAACTGGAAGCGGGCTCGAAACTCCCGATCCAAATGGCTGCCGGCGGCGGATGGGTGGGAATACTGAAGAAGAAGGAATGACGAACATTCGAACATTCGAATTTTTGAATTTCCAGCTGTCGATTCAGGCCGGGGAAAAGCTTGTTTCGTCCGAGCCTGCAAACAATCGAGCCAAAGAAATAGAATTCCAGGCTCAAAGTACGGTAGCCATCCCATAGGTAGTAATCGGATTTCCCTTTAGGAAATTTTAGGGCCAGGATTGGATGACCGAACAATCCCCAGATCCAACACCCGAAATCACGAATCCAGATTTCTTTCCCTCTGATCATCCTGATGCCAGCACAAGCTCTCCAGCCTTTGCTTATTCCGCAGCATCCTCCTGCGCCAATACCAGGGCAGGCCATTTGATACGAAGCTTTGGAAAAAGTTTCGGGATCAGCAGACTCAACAAAAGAAGGCACCCCAGCGGAAGAATGTAGAAGGGTTGTAAAAAGTAGCCCGGGAAAACAGCAATGCTTAAGATAATGACCGTTGAAAAAGGCAGGGACAAGGCAAGGAAATTCAGGGCAAGATCGACATTGAAAGTGGGGTCCGGGCTGTCTTTTTCCGAATCATGGACGATCGACATATGTGCGAAGGGCCAGAAGCTGGCTGCGCTCTGCGGAAAGGCTGCAAAAACCAGTGCCAGAGCAACGGAAATTTCGGCAGGAAAAAGGAGCAGGATCAGCCCGCTCAACAGGAAACCCAACGCAGAACGGAAAACCAGTATTTTCCCGAGAATCCGGAACTGATTCCAATCGATCCGCACCGCCATACCGATGAACAGGAGCACAAGAGGGGTCATGAGCAGGCTCATTCGCTGAATGGGGTCCTGCAGCGCAAGGGGCAGGCTATTCATATCCCATCCCAGGTTCAGTAGAAGGAGAGCCGCCAGGATGGCCAGGTTGACCGGCTCTTTCACCAGGGACAGGAGCAAGCCTTTGATCCTGGCTTGGCGGGAAACTGATCCGGCGCTTTCATTTCGCTGAAAGTACCATTGCATAGCTAACAGGTAGAGGATCACCAATACAAAAACCTTGTTCCCAACATCAGCTAAAGCCGCAAAAGCCAGGGCACTTTCGCTGCCGTACTCCATAATGAAAGGGAAGCAGGATAAACCCGGTGCCAGAGAGGGGAAAAGCATACTGACCGTGCGTCCATCCGCGGAGTCCGGTTGCAAACCGAACCAGCGCATGCTGTATTTCACCAAAAAGAACAGTGCCAGGTTGATCAGTAGCGCAAATAACGGGAGGTAAAAAAGGGAAAGCCGGATTTCTACCTTCAGAAGGGCTACAAAAATAGTGGCCGGCAAGGCAATGGACAGGATCAATGTTTTAACTCCCTTCTTTTGCTCTTTGGTCTTGATCTTTGATTTCAATAAAAACCCAACGACAATAAGCAGAAAGAGGGACAGGGTCTTTTCAAAAGCAGGATTCATTCGGAATTGGGGATGCGCCGTTCCGGCAAAAAAGAAAAAACCGCGCACCTGCGAGATGCACGGTTAAGGGGGGGTAATTCACTTTTAACTCACATCTACTAACCGATCACTTTTTTGAAGCCCTTGACAAAAAGAGCCATTTCGTCTAGCGTTCCCATACTCACCCGGCAATAGGGTTTGTCGTGGATTTCGAAGAAGCGGACTCCAACGCCCTGGCTGAACATTTTTTCCAGAAACTCCTCGCCATTTATGCCTTCCTGGAGGGGGAAAAGCATGAAACTGGTGTGCGAGGGAATGGGATCGAATCCCAGAGAAGTCAATTTTTCAAAAGTATAATCGCGAGACTCAGCCGTCCACTTGCGGCTGTTATCCAGAAAATTCTTGTCCTCCAGGCTGGCCATACCGCCCCGCAGGCTGGTCACATTCAGCCCCATGGTGGTGCGGACCATTCGACGGATTTTCTCCAGGGTCTCCGGCTGGGCAATTCCATACCCCAACCGCAAGCCGGCCATGCCGTGGATCTTGGAAAAGGTGCGTGCAACGATGACGTTTTTCCCTTCTTGCACCAATTGGACCATCGACTGCTGCTGATCCGGAGGCAGGAATTCCAGATAGGCTTCGTCCACAAAAACGGGAGCTTTTTCGGCTGCCTCCGCACAAAAAGCACGAAGTTTGCCGGCATCGGTCAGGGTACCCGTTGGATTGTTGGGATTGCAGATGTACACCAATTTGGTGTCGGCGTCGATGGCCTTTTGCATTCCCTCCAGGTCGTGTGCCCAGTCTTTGGTGCACTTGACGCTTCGCCATTCAGCCTCGAACGCCTGAGCCGTTTTGATCAGGGACATGTAGGCCGGGTCGGCAGAAACGACATTACCGCCCTTGCGAAACATAACAATAGCCGTTTTCTCCAGGATATCGGTCGAGCCCGGCCCCAGGATGATCTGCTCCTTATCCACCCCTTCCTTTTCGGCCAGGATCTCCATGAGCTTATTGGCATCTCCGTGACCGTAGCGGTTGCCCATACCCACCGACTCCATAATAGCCAATTTGGCCATAGGCGAAGGGCCAAAGGGATTTTCGTTGGCCAGCAAACGAGCGCTGAGCTTGTCAAAATCCGGATCGAAGGCCAGGGTTTTTTCCCAGGACCTGACCCCCGCATACCAGGAGGCGTCTTTCGATGCAGGTGCTGATTTGGCTAACAAATTGGGAGCCGCCGCCATGCCGGCAGTAGCCAGTCCCATGGAACGAATCCATTCGCGACGGTTCATTTGGGTTGTCGTCATAACATTTGGGTTGGTGATGAAGGAAATAGGCCCGCAATAGGATCCTCTGTCTCCGATTCGCTAAATTAAATCGCCACGCTCAGGATCGGGAATGGAAATATGCGAATAGAGCGACATCCAGAAAGATGTAGAAGAGGTTAATTCCGTGATTTCAAATTGTTTGTAAGGAAAAAACCTATAACGTCCAAACAAAATACAGCAGTTAACGCCCTGGATCGTTATTTGTTCGCCATAAAGCGATTTTTACCCCATAAAAATACAACAATATTTGGCCGATCGGCCTTGTCCCCAAAGCAATCGGGCGTATTGGGCGCCGAGCCATTATATAAAGCCAAAAAGCGAAAGACCGAAAAGACGGGAGACGCAAGTGGAAAAAAGGGCGTGAAAGGTCAACCCTGGTCTGGAGCAAATAAGGTGCCAGGTACGAAACTGGTTCTCCGCTGGTCAGCATCGGCTCACAAGATTTACCTCAATTACTGATAGCCTCAAACGAGCCGACCTCGTCGAGATGGCGGAAATCCACATGCGTCACGCCGCTGACCCCTTCCTTGGCATAGACGCCGTAGATGGTGTCCACCGCTTCCATGGTGAGCTTGTTGTGGGTGACGATGATGAATTGACTGTCTTTGGAGAACTTTTTGATGATGCGGTTGAACTTGTAAATGTTGGCATCGTCCAGCGGAGCGTCCACCTCGTCGAAGATACAGAACGGCGCGGGCTTAAGCAGATATAGAGCGAATAGCAAGGCCGTTGCGGTAAGGGTCTTTTCCCCGCCCGATAGCTGGCTGATCGTCTGCGGGCGCTTGCCCTTGGGCTTGGCCACGATCTCGATCTTTGATTCCAGCGGATTTTCGGGGTCCTCCAGAATGAGGTCGCAGCTATCGTCCTCCGTAAAAAGAGAACGGAAGACCTCGATGAAGTGCAGGCGCACCTGATCGAAGGCATAGAGATATTGGGTGGTAGCTGTCTCCTCGATCTCGCTGATGGTCTGGATCAGGTCGTTCTTGGCCTGCAGAATGTCGTCGCGCTGGGTCGTGATGTTGTCGTAGCGCTCCTTCATCTCGTCGTAGGCTTCCATCGCCATGGGGTTGATCTCCCCGTAATTGTCGAGCCGGTTCTTCAGCTTTTCGACCTTCATCTGGATCTCTTCCAGCGGGGTATCGACCTCTTTATCTTCCCGGAGCACCTCGTTGATATCGAGTTCGAATTCGATCCGGAGGCGCTGAGCGATGGTGTTGACTTCATACTTGAGATCGTTGGCCTTATCCCGTAGCTGATTGATGAGGATCTGCGTGTCTTGCCGCTGTTTGTTGAGTTGGCGGAGTTGCTCCTCGATCTCGTTGAGGTCGCCACGGGCCTGGAAGTACTCCTGTTCGGCCAGACTGAGCTGGGCTTCCATTTCCTTGCGCTTCTCGTAGTCCACTTTCAGCTCTTGTTCCAGTTGGACCAGACTCTCCTCGATCTGTACCTTTTCGTCGGCGGATTGCTGTATGCCCAACTGATGCTGTTCCAGTTGCCGTTGGGTTTCGGCCCATTGTTTTTCCTGGAATTCGAGCTCGTTGCGCAGGGTCTCCACCTTGTTCTGCTGGCGAATGTGCTCGATGTTGGTCTGGTTGAAGGCGTTGGAGACTGCGCTGAGCGAGTCGGCCACTTCGCGATAGGAAGAATCTTTTTCGGCCAGCGATTCTTTGACCTCGGCCACGATGGCTTCCTTTTGCGTGTGCTCCTGCTCGAGCTGCTGGTTCTCTTCTTCCAGTCGGGCGATGGTCGCCTCCAGTTGTTCGCATTGCGCGCTCAGGTCCCGCACGAGATTGTCGTGGTTATCGAGGCGGGTAGCGAAGGAGACCTTTTCCTGCTCGAGTTGGTTGACCTCTTTCCGTAGTGAAGCGATCCGCTCCTCGTCGGTTTGGTTTTGCAGCGCCTCGATCTCGTCCTTGAGGTTGTAGTACTGACTCGACAGCTTGTTGGCTTCGCGCTCGGCTTTTTCGATCGCCTTTTCCAGGACTTCGAGGTTCTTTTTCCGGCCGATCTTTTTGCCTTCGAAGAGCCCGACCGATCCGCCGGACAGGCTGAAGCGGCGGCGGATGAAGCGCCCGCTGCGCGACAACCAGATCACATCCTGATCGCCTGATTGCACCTGGCGAACATCTTCCTGATCCGTAATCAATACGTTCTCCAGAAGATAGGCCACCAGCTTTCGATAAGGGGGATCTGTTTCCACCAGGTCCATGGCAGCTTTCGAGTCGGGCAGCATGACCATGGGCGGCTCGTAGTGGTCGAACTGGTCCAGGATGAAGAAATTGGCCTTTCCCTTCTGGCTTTGTCCCAGGATCTGAATGGCAACCTGCGCCTGGTTGAGGTCCTTGACCACGTAATAGTTGAGATACGGATCGAGGAAGTTCTCGATGGCGACCCGGTATTCTTCTTTCACCAGGAGGCAGTCGGAAAGCAGGGGGATCTGCTTGTCCCAGTCCTTGTGCTGGCTCAGAAAACGGATCGACTCCGGGAAGCCTTCCAGGTTTTCGATCATGCTCTGGGTGAGCTTGAACTCGTTGCGCCGGGCGTCGAGGTCGCGGTTGACCTTAGCCAGCTGGCGGGTAAGTTGCTCAAGCTCTAGTTGTTTCTGTGTGAGGGTTTCGCGGCGTTTGTTCTCGGCTTTCTGATAGCCTTCCAGTTCGGTTTGGCGGGTGTTGATCTTGCCTTCCAGTTCCCGTAGGCGTACGTCCAGGGCTTCGATGTCCTGCTGGCGCCGTTCGCGATCGTGCTGATGGCGTTCGAGTTCGAGGCGGCTGGATTCGGCCCGGTTGGTGTTGATGGCCTTTTGTTTGTCGAGCTCGAAAAGAGCCCTTTCGGCGGATTGCTGCTGCTGGACCATCTCGTCGAGGTCGGATTTCAACGATCCGTGGGAGGCTTTCACTTCGGCCAGCTTAGCCTCTGCATCGGCCAGGGCTTCGGCCAGTTTTTGCTCCTCGGCCTGCTCGGTCTCCAGGCGCGACTGGAAATCGAGTTTGTTCTTCTCCAACTGTTCGATGCGCGATTGGGCCAGCTTGATGTTTTCCAGCAGCTTTTGGCGATTCTGATCCACGAAAGCGAGGCGCTGTTCGGCCAGGCGCTTGTCGTTCTCCTTGTTGCGGATCTGGCTGACCCATTCGTTGAGTTCCTTTTGGCGGGCGCTCAGGGTTTTCTCCGTATCCAGGTTGACCTTCTTGCCTTTTTCGAGATTGGCTTCCAGGCCCAGGATGATGGTCTCCGTGCTGCGGTAGCGATCTTCCTCCCCGGTCAGCTTCTTGTGGATCTCGTCCTGGCGCCCCTTGATCTGACCGATCTGCAGGCGGGCGAGGTCCATGCTCAGGTTCTGATACTCCTCCTTGATCTGGTAGAAGCGTTTGGCGCGGCGGGCCTGTTTCTCCAGGTTGGTGAGCTGGCCGTCGATCTCGTGGAGGAGGTCCTCTACCCTATCCAGGTCATCGGTGGTGTTCTTGAGTTTGTTGAGCGTTTCGCGCTTGCGGATCTTGTACTTGGAGATGCCGGCGGCCTGTTCGAACATGCGAACGCGGGCATTGTCCTTGTCGGACAGGATATCGTCCACCATGCCGAGGGCGATGATGGCGTAGGAATTGGAGCCGATGCCGGTATCTAGAAAGAGCGAGGTGATGTCCTTGAGGCGGCAGACCACCCCGTTGAGCAGGTACTCGCTCTCGCCCGTGCGGTAGAGGCGGCGGGTGATGGCCACGGAAGCGTACTCCGTGGGGAGGATGTTCTTGGTGTTGTCGAAGGTGAGGGTCACCTCGGCCATTCCGCCGGCCTTTCGGGATTTACTGCCGTTGAAGATCACGGAGGACATGGAATCCAGGCGCAGCTCCCGGCTTTTCTGTTCGCCCAGCACCCAGCGGACGGCATCCACGATGTTGGACTTGCCCGAGCCGTTGGGCCCTACGATCCCGATCACGTCCTCCTGGAAGTTGACGTGCGTTTCGTTGGCGAAACTCTTGAATCCCTTGACGACCAGGCTTTTAAGTCGCATAACGCAGATATTAGACAGTAGACCGTAGATGGTAGGCTACCTTGCTGTTTTTTGTTTGTTAACGATTCGGCTGCTTGGGATGGTTCCTTCGACCGCCGAAGCTTATGGCAGAGGCGGCTTGTACCCAATTTACTGTCTTACAGACTCTTGACTCTCACCCCCTTTTCCTCCAAAGGAAACTCTTGCCTTTCAGGAATGCCTCCGCATTCGGAATGTCTTCCAAAAAATGCCGAATTCATCAAAAATAGAGAAACTGGGTACATATGGGAGGCTAAGTTTTCTACAGGCTGTGGAGAATTCGATATGCAAATGCGGAGATTTGAAGATAGGGAGATGCTGATACACCCCCGTTCGCCGTAGTTTCAACCTAAGGCTTGAAATGCATCGGCGACTTATTGAGATTCAGAAATTATTAGTTCCAAAATATCCTTAGTGCTGGCGATTTCAATCGCCAGGCAGGGAGGCTTGCGGCGACTAAAGATCGCCGCTACATCTATTGAACGATCATTTACTGAAAGTCAATAAGCTGCCGATTGAAGGTCATGATTTCGGCGCGTGAACGCGCCGTTCCCAAATGGCCCGGTTATTTTATGAAAATCATTAAGTCGCCGGTCCTTGCACCTGTCATCCGTGCCGGTTCCTGTTTTACCCGAATCATTAATCCGAAATTCCGAAGGAACCATCCCTCCCATGCCATAGGCTTCTCTTGCACTTATTGCCTGACTTTTGTTATTTTCCATGTACGAAAGGTTCCATCGTGACCCGCGTTAAAGAACCGGCTGATAAGATGATTCCGGAAGCCCGGATTATTCTCTATGGAACACGTGCCCGGGGGACCATCGGGAAGGATCCGACTGGGATTTTCTGATCCTTACACTGCAGGTACCTGATTTTGCTTTACAGGATCAGGTGAGCGAAGCCCTCTGTGCCGTTGAACCGGAAAGCGGCGAGGTGATCACTTCCTGGTTTGAGCAAAAGGAAAGATAGACAGACTACGCTCAAACGGTCTTTCTTGAAAATATCTCCCGGAAGAGCATTGAGATTACCCGACCAGAGCCTGCTTGATGGAACTCCCAGCCGGCTACTCATCCTGATAAACAAGCCCCGATGTTCCCCACCCCACTCGCCTGATCTGCCAGAATGCAGGAAAACAGGGTTAAAAGCCCTGTGAAATTGGATTTTCAGCGCACGTTTAGCTAAACTTTTTTGTTTTAGTTTAAATCCAATGATCCTGTGATGAGAAAACTGACCTACCTTTTCCTGCTGTTGCCCCTCCTCTTCTCTGCTTGCAAGGATGACGATTTCGATCCGGATATGGATCCCGACGGCCCTCCCTCCGTCTCTTCGGATGCGGTTCTTTACGCGACTTACTTCAATCCCGTGGGGGGAGATCCTGAACTTATGGTGGATACGGCCGAATCCTCGGATGTGATCAACATTGAGGTAGAGCCAACTGTATTGCAAGAGAATGGCCGCCTTCTGTTCAATTACGGTGGTGT
Source organism: uncultured Saprospiraceae bacterium (assembly GCA_964640855.1). Lineage (GTDB taxonomy): Bacteria > Bacteroidota > Bacteroidia > Chitinophagales > Saprospiraceae > JAJDFU01. Next base: position 1,934 of record CAZXIX010000090.1, on the reverse strand, counting down.
TACCTTCAAGGAAGGGCAGTCGGTCTATGTGATCGACGATCTGACCACCGAGAGAAAGACGCCCAGCGGAGACTGGATCGAGGACGATGAGAATTTTTTAAGCTGGAGCTTTTCAAAAAGCCTGGATATCGTTCTGGTGATTGACGTGAGCAGTTCGCTCGGCGACAATATCGAAGCCGTGAAAATCAACGCCGGCCAAATGGTTTCAGATATCCTCGATAACAATCCGGATGCACGGATCTCAGTCATAAAATTTTCCCGGGGCGCATCCTTCCTCCCTTTTTCTTCGAATCGGGATAGCCTGATTCAGTTCATCAATCAAAATGCCATTTTTCTTTCTCCCGATATTGGCAATTACGAATTGGAAGGCCGAAACGAAACCGCCCTGTACGAATCGATCAACCTGGCCATCGAACTGCTGAAATCATCCGACGCCCGGGGAAAAGGCATCCTGACCTTTACGGATGGGGTCAGCAATTTTCAATTCGACCCGCTGTATCAAAACCCGGGACCCATCATCGAAAAGCTCAATGCCAATCAGATCTCCAGCTATACCGTTGGATACGAGGGAAATCAAGGCAGTGTGGACCGAACCGCTCTTCAAAGCATTTCCATAAACGGTAATTTTTCCTTCATTTCTGATATCTCCGAACTGAGTCAGGTCTTTGTTGAATTTTCGAATAGCGTAGCCGCAGTGTATGATCTCGTGTACGAGACCAATACAGCTAAACTGAGCGAACCCATTGAATACCGTTTTCTGTTCGAGATGAGCCTGATCAGCGAGTAACGGTTGAGACAAGATTCGATTCGGAAATACCCGCCTACCGCGGATAGGAGAATTTTCAAAATGTAAAAGGATAGAGCGTTTACCCTTTTGCATCTTCCTTTTACCTTTCGTGCAGTTCGTTGCCCGGCAGAAAGCCGTTAAAAAGGCTATTTTACCCTACAAACACTGCCGCCCATGCTGAACATCCAAAAGACCCTCATAGATACCTTTGTTACGGAACTGAGTAAATATTACCTGGAAACCTTCGGCATGCTGGAGCCTGAAAACCGATCCATCCTGCCGTGGTTTGGCAGACTGGCCCTCGAAAACATATCCAACAGCGATTTACTCTATCATAATATTGACCATACCATTATGGTTTCCCTGGTTGGGCAGGAAATACTTAAAGGCAAGCACCTGAGCGAAGGGGGCGTAACTTCCGATGACTGGTTGCACTTTATGATAGCACTGCTTTGCCACGACATTGGGTTTGTTCGGGGCATTTGTAAAAATGATACCGCCAATGCTTGTGCGACCGGGATTGAGGACGAAACGATTGAAATTTCCGGGGACGGAACCGATGCAGTGCTTGCGCCCTTTCATGTCGATAGAGGAAAATTGTTCGTTCAGGAGCGATTCAGTCACACTTCCTTTACCAACATCGATACGGAAAGAGTATGCACCTACATCGAAATGACCCGATTTCCTATCCCCCAGGATGATTTTTATAAAGATACCAAAAGCTATGGAGCCCTGGTCAGAGCCTCGGATTTCATTGGCCAGTTGGGTGATCCCCAGTACCTGAAAAAACTCCCTGCCCTGTTTTATGAGTTTAGCGAATTGGGCCTCAATGAAAAATATGGCTATGAGAATCCCGGTGACCTGAGAAGAGGGTATGCGGGTTTTTATTGGAATACCATTTGGCCTTACATCCAGAATGCATTGCAATACCTGCTCATTACGCAGGAAGGAAAACAATGGATTGCTAACCTGCATTCCCAGGTCTTTTACGTCGAACACTATGAAAAACCCCTGGAGGCCGCTATAAAAAGATAAAAGATCAGCTCTTCTCTTCCTTTTACATTTTGCATTTTCCATCGGGATACCCTCCATTCCTGACCGGCATTATCCATTTCCCATTTCCGCCTGAATGCGTATATTTCCCGGA
>CAZXIX010000089.1:2046-18195 GCA_964640855.1 uncultured Saprospiraceae bacterium | reverse complement strand
GTACAAGGCATCAGAACTCGGCTGTCAAATGTCTGGCTATCAGATCGGTTATCTTTACCATTTATCCCTATCAGTAAACGTTTATTCGGTAAAATCTCCCTGAACCCGGCTATCTTTCCTTCCGGACTGCATGCCGGGGGGAAACCGGGTCTTCAGCCTTCCAGAATCCGGTGTTTAGCGATGAAATCTGGATCGATCTCCACTCCGCTTCCGGTTCCCCGGGGTAGGTGCAGAATGCCGTTTTCGGGGATCAGGGTAGAGGTTTCGCACTCGAAGGGCACTTCGTCACTTACGCCTTTGAATTCGTGAAAGGGCCCGGCATTGGGAACGGCCGACACGAAATGCATCATATAAATGTAGCCCAGGCCGGTACCGGAAATGTGCGGTGTGCAGGGGTAGCCTCTGGCCTCCGCCATCCGGGCCACCTTCATGCAACGGATCATACCGCCAAAGTAAAACAGGTCCTGCTGGACCATCTGTACGGCATCGTTGCCGATCAGCCAGCGAAAATTCCGGAGGCTGACTTCCCCGCCTCCGGAGGCAATGGGGATGGTCAGGGCGTCGGCTGTCTTTTTCCAGTCTTCGTACCAGTCGGTCGGCACGGGTTGTTCAAAGAGATCGATCCGGTGCTCTTCCAGCATTTTGCCGATGCGGATGGCTTCCCGGGCATCGTAGCTGCCATTGCAATCGGCATAGATGGCCGTGTCTTCTCCAAAAGCCTTCCGCATCAGCGGGATCAGGGCTTCGGTTCTGCCGGGCGGTTTTTCGGGATGGGTCCGGCGTCCTCCTATTTTAAACTTGACCGCTCCGGCCCCGGTCTTCGCCTGCAGCGCTTTTATGCTTTCGATGCTTTCCTCCGCCGACTTGCCGCGATTGTTGTTGGCCTGATAGATGGCGATTTCCGTATGGTGAAGGTCACCGATCAGTTCGCCCATGCTTTTCTGCGCCATTCGTCCCAGCATATCCAGGATCGCCATTTCCACGGTAGCGACCGGGATCCAAAGCGTGTAGCCCTGGTACTTGTAATTGTTCCGGTACATGGTTATCCCGTGCAGGAGCTGGTCCAGGTCGCGGGCGTCCTTTCCGATAAAATAGGGGTTCACCAATTGCAATTGGATCGGATACAGGTGAGGCATCCGGATATTGTGGCCCACGCAAAGGCCTTCAGCCCCGTCCTTGCTGCGAACGCGGATCATGTAGTTTCCCTGGTATTCCAGCAACTCGCAGGATTCGATGATCACCGGGTCGGGAAACCATTCCTTTTTCAATACAGGTCGGCTCAAGGCTTCGTCGAGGTCCGAGTAATCCGTATCTCTGAAGCGGCTTTCTGCCGGATGCGCAGGAGTAAATCCGCTGCTAGCCAGCATGGCGGAACCCAGACCTGCAACAGCCCCCTTCCTGACAAAATTCCTTCTCGATTCTTTCATGGCTCTTTCATTTGAAATGAGCATGCCTGAAGGCGGCGGTACCCGCAGATGGCGCTTTGGGAGGGAACCCATCAGCCAACTGTCCCGCCCGTATGCTCTAAACGATCCTCGATAAAATACCGTCGGAAGACGACTTGAGGGCATAGATCAACCCGAGAAAAAGGACGTAGGTTAGTGTGTAGATCATGTAGCCTCTTTTTGAAAATATTTTGAATGTTTAAATCCGCAGGGGAATGAGATTCTTTTTGTTTTCCCGGGATTCAATCTTTTGCCGGCTCGCAGGCCGGGCGGGAATCATTCAGGGTATTCGCCCTGAAAATCGTTATTCTTTCGGAATCCAGTCGGGCTTAACTGCCCTGTTGAAATCTTTGCACATTGAAAAAGGCAACGACTCGTATGCACCCTTTCATCCCCACCTGTACCCTCCTCGCCATTCTCTCCGGAATCAGCTTGGCGGGATTGTCGGCGCAGGCAAACTATCAGGAGGAAGACGTTCCCGATTACGTTCTCCCTGACATCCTGACCCGGAAGGATGGGAAGGAGGTGACCAGCGCTGAGGAATGGGAAGCCAAGCGAAAGCCGGAAATTTTGGCTCAATTCGAGGAGCACGTCTACGGAAGTTTCCCGGCTGACCAGCTCCGGGTGCGTGCCGAAGTGGTTGCTCAGGACGATAATGCACTTTGTGGCCTGGCGACGCAAAAAAACGTCGCGCTGACTTTCTCCAACGACAAGGGCGAGAGCCGGACCTTGGATCTGGTGATTTGGCTACCGGCTGAGGCCGGGCAACCCGCACCGGTATTTCTGGGGCTCAATTTTTACGGCAATCACACGGTCCAACCCGATCCGGAGATCCCGATCACGGAGAATTATGTCCGAAACAATGTAACCTTTAACATCTTCGATCATCGCGCCGATGAACTTTCGCGGGGCGTGCGGGCTTACCGATGGCCGCTGCACCGGATTTTGGCCCGGGGTTACGGACTGGCCACCTTATACAGCGGAGATCTGGACCCGGACTACGACGATGGTTTTGAGAATGGTTTGCACGCGCTGGTTCAGGCCTCTGCCGAAGGAGGAAAAGACGAATGGAGCACCCTGTCTGCCTGGGCATACGGGCTGAGCAGGGCCATGGATTATCTGGTTACAGACCCCCAAATCGATGCCCAAAGGGTGGCTGTGATCGGCCACTCCCGCATGGGCAAGGCGGCTCTGTGGGCCGGGGCCAAAGACGACCGATTCTCTCTGGTCATCTCCAACGATTCGGGTTGCGGGGGAGCCGCCCTTTCTCGCAGGGCCTATGGCGAAACGGTCAAGGCCATCAACGACCGCTTTCCGCATTGGTTTTGCAAGCGGTTCCAGAACTACGACGAAAAAGAAGGGGAGCTTCCCGTGGACCAGCATATGTTGCTGGGTCTGATCGCCCCGCGAGCCCTCTACGTGGCCAGTGCCGAATACGACCAGTGGGCCGATCCGAAAGGGGAATATTTATCTTTATATCATGCAGCTCCGGTTTACCAGCTTTTCGGGCTGGAAACCTTCAGCGATCCCGCTCCACCGGCTGTAAATCAGGCCCGCGTGGCGGGCCGGACGGCTTACCACGTTCGCTCCGGAGAACACGATATCACCCCCTTTGACTGGGAAAGATATATGGATTTCGCGGATAAAATATGGAACCTATGAATATCGGAACCCCATCCTGCAAAAGTTTCCAAAGGATAGGGCCGGGCGCTATTATGCTCACCCTAGCCATGGCTATTTGGATTTTCGCTTGCGATCCCGGCGATACCCCTCAGGCCCCGGAAGCGGGTTCTCGCTGGACAGAGGAAAAAGCCTGGGCCTGGCACGATTCTCTTCCCTGGTTGGTGGGAACCAACTTCAACCCCAGCAGTTCGATCAATCAACTGGAATTCTGGCAGGCCTCCACTTTTGATATGCCCACCATCCGTCGCGAACTCCAATGGTCCGCCGACCTGGGTATGAATGTTCACCGGGTTTATCTCCACAATTTGTTGTGGAAGCAGGATTCGGCAGGTTTCTTACAGCGCCTGGATCAGTACCTGGAAACGGCTGACGGGATGGGCATCCGCACGATGTTTGTTTTGCTGGACGACGTCTGGCATCCGATCCCGCGCCTGGGCAAGCAACCCGATCCGGTGCCTCACGTCCACAATTCCGGCTGGGTGCAGGCGCCCGGAGCAGAGATTCTGGGAGACAGCAGTCGCCACGATGAACTGGAAGGGTATATCAAGGGAGTCCTGGGGCATTTTGCAGAGGATCCCCGGGTCATTTGCTGGGATCTATACAACGAGCCGGATAATGTGGCCGGGCAAGAGGGGCGGAAAGAGCTGGAGGTACCCGATAAATACATCTATTCTCTGGCTCTTTTGCGCAAAGTGTTTCGCTGGGCCCGGGAGATGGACCCCAGCCAGCCGCTGACCACCGGTTTGTGGCGCGGTGAGATCGAACACTGGGGCGAACCGGACAGCTTGCCGCCTCTGGACCGATACATGGTCTTGAATTCGGATGTGATCTCTTTCCACGCCTATGACGGCGACCCGGACCGTATCCGGAAAAAGATCGCCGAACTCGAAAATTACGGGCGCCCCTTGTTGTGTACGGAATACCTGGCACGGGGCGGGGGCAACACCTTTTTCAACGTATTGCCGCTTTTCAAGGAGAAAAAGATCGCCGCCATCAACTGGGGTCTGGTTTCCGGCAAGACCAATACCATCTATCCCTGGTCCAGCTGGCGGGAAACCTTCACGGAAGAACCGGAAGTCTGGCATCACGATATTTTCCGATCCGGCGGAGAACCCTTCCGGGAAGAGGAAATCGAATTCCTGAAAAAGATGACTGGGGTGGAAGCGGAAACGGGGGAGTAGACCTTTCTTGCCGTCTCTGCGCAAGCGTTACAAGTCTTTTCAGATCTGGGGTATCCTTGAAAGAGAATCAGATACCCAGAACCTAATCACCGGATATGAGATCAAGGCGCGACTTCATCAAAAAATCTGCCCTGCTGGGGGCTACAGTCGGCAGTCCGTTGGGCATGACCTTTGCGAACGAGGAGGAAAGAACGGACCGTTACAAAAAACTGGATGAAGCGCTGGCCAGACCTGTCTTGAAAAAGGAATATTTCAGCGGACCGGTGATCATCGAGCAGGTAGGGTTGCTGCACTACAACCATTCTTTCATTTGCCGGGTCCGCTCCCAGGACGGTGCCGAAGGGATCAGCGTAAGCAACAATATTCGAATGGTGTTCCTTTACCCCATCTTCCTCCAACGGGTGGCTCCCTTCTTTATCGGTAAGGATGCCCTCGACTTGGACAACCTCATTGACGGCGTGTACCGGTACCGAAGCAATTACAAATTTCAGAGTTATGCGCTTTGGGTGCCCGTAGCCACCCTGGAGTTTGCCTTGCTGGATATGCTGGGGAAAATGGCCGGCAAATCCATGGGCCAACTGATCGGGGACATCCACAATCCGGAACCCGGCGTGTATTATTCCACCAGTATGCGGGATCAATCGGCGCAAGCGACCCTCGAAGAGGCGAAGGAGCAGTTGGAAAAGGGAGGATACCGGGCTTACAAGTTTAAGGTGGGCACGAAAATGGGTCGCGATCAGGAGGCTGTCGACGGAAGAACGGAGGAACTGATCCCCCTGGCCCGCCAGGAGTTGGGGGACGATTTTTGGCTGGGCGTCGATGGCAACGGCGCTTACAGCACCCCAAAAGCCATTGCTGTAGGAAAATTGCTCACCCGGTACAACTACAACTTTTATGAGGAGCCTGTGCCTTTTGACTGGTACCACGAAACCAAGGAAGTAGCCGATGCGGTAGGCGTCCCGGTGGCGGGAGGCGAGCAGGAGGCCAGCATGCGGATGTTCCGGTGGATCATCGGGGAGGAGATCCTGCAGATCGTTCGGCCGGACCAATTCTACTTTGGGGGGATGATCCGTTCTGTACAAGTGGCCCGAATGGCCGAGGTAGCCGGTATCAAGGTTATTCCCCACCAAAGCGGAGCCGGGCTGGGCTATCTTTATAAGATGCACTTCGTCTCGGTCCTTCCCAACGCGGGTGCATTCCACCCCAATTCCAAGGACGAGAACCCACCGATCATTCCCGTGCATAGCGATACCTCCTCTCTGGGGGTGGAGAACGGGCAATTCAAGGTCCCGACCGGCCCGGGCCTGGGGGCAGAGATCGATCCGGATTTCCTGAAAAAGCACCAACCCCTGGTGCCGGTCATCACCGAATAGCCCCACTGGCTTTCCCAGCCTCCAACGATCACGGACAGGCCAGCGGAGATCGATCGATTGCCTGCTGCCGGAAACTCGTTGTCCTTCCTTTTTCCTTTTCCCATTCGAGCTCAAGAAAGAGGCTTTTGCTCCGGCTTTCCATCCAGTAAAAGAAAAAATTCTTCTTTCGGGGTTACAAAACCCAATTTCGTCTATCTGGTATAAACCGTCATAATGAAGGGATCCGGTTTTTTCACAAAAATTTTGTTCTAACTCTAAGCTCCTTAACCCAACGATGGAGGACTTCAGTACATACCAGGATTTCGAAATGGAGCAATTTGTCGAAGACGAAGGGTTCCGTAGGTGGGTATTCTTCCCGGATGAGTCCTCTGAAGCCTATTGGAAAAAGTTTCTGGCATTGCATCCGCATAAAGCCGACGAAGTATTGCTGGCTCGAGAGATGTTAGCGGGCATTCAGCAGCACTTTGACCAAAACAGCCTCTCAGGCTCCGAAATAGAAGCCCGACTTGAAAAAACGATCGACCGGGTGGAGAAAGGGAGTCTGATAAGACGCTTGACCCGTTGGAGTATAGCGGCAGCCGTGCTCCTTTTGATCGGGTTGTTGTACTGGTTTTCCCTGCCGCCAAGCACTACCGTTTACACGACTCAATTCGGAGAGTGGAAATCCATTTTGCTGCCGGACAGCTCGGTAGTTCAATTGAATTCCAATTCGAAATTAAGCTGGGACAACCATTGGACGGAACACAGCGATCGGTTGGTTTATCTGGAAGGGGAAGCCTTTTTTTCCGTCGCGAAAAAGCCGCGCAGCGGAGCCAAGTTCACGGTAGTCACCTCCGACCTGGAAATTGAGGTTTTGGGTACGGCCTTCAATGTGCATGCGCGGGGAGAAGCAACCGGGGTTTATCTGGATGAAGGGGAGGTAAGCCTCCATACCCACGGCAAAGAAAGCGAGCTCACCCGCCTGAAGCCAGGCGATTACGTCGCTTACTCCAAGGCCAATCAAAAAATCATCCAGCGTCATCGCATCGGGGAGCAGGATATAGACCCGGATGCCTGGAAAGACGGCAGCATAAACTTCCGGGAAGAGTATGCCTTTCAGGTGCTGAAAAAACTGGAAGAGATCTATGGCCTGGAAGCCGTAATCCGGGATGAATCCATATACGAAAGAAAATTCAACCTGTCGCTTCCTCTCGAGGATCTGGAAACGGTAATCCCCATATTGGAAAAAACCATGGGGGTAACTGTAAGGAAAAGAGAGAACCAACTCGTCATTGAATAGAGGAAGGAACGGATTGTCAATAAAAAGTAAATGAACAAAGACACGACAATGGGGAAATATCTACTCATCCAATTCATTTTCCTTCTGGTTTTCTGCCAAACGAGTGCAGGTTTTTTTGCCTTGGACCTGCAGGCGGAATCCGCAGACGACCGACTAGCCATGTTGGAGGATCGGCCTTTGGCTCAGTTGCTGGAGGATTTTGGAGAACGGTACCAGGTTTTCTTTTCCTACGAGAATTCCATTCTGGATGAGATCGATGTCGATTTCGAATTCCGGAAGGATGAGCCCATGGAGGCAGCGATTGCCCGCCTGATGGCCAAGACCAATCTGAGTTACGAATCCTTTCAGGATAAATATCTGGTCATATACGAAGAATCCTGGGCCGCCCGGCGAAATGCCCGCCGGATCATGAAAAAGTTTGATCAGATCGAGAAGCTGCAGGCGAACATGCCTGTGATCGTGCAGAACCGGAGCGAAGATCGCTCCCAGAACCTGACCGGCGTGGTAGAGGCCGTAGCCGATCTCAAGACCAAAGAGGTGAAGGCCCCGCGCCGTGAGAACTTTGCGGGCATCGTCCGCGGGCAGGTTACGGATATGGCAAGCGGTGAGCCTTTGGCTTATGCTTCCGTGTTCCTTCAGGGCACTACGATCGGTACGGCCACGGACCTGGAAGGCTTTTATCGCATTACGGGGGTGCCGACTGGACCCCAGATCCTCGTGGTTTCCTATACCGGTTATGGTGCCGACAGCATGAATATCAATCTCACGGACGGCCAGGAGCTGGAGGTGAACTTCGAGCTGGCTCCGGGAGCCTTGCTCAGCGATGAGATCGTGGTGAGCGCCCAGCGATCCGGACAGGCGGCCGCCATCAACCAGCAGGTTAGGTCCAATAAGATCGTAAACGTGGTCTCCGCGGATCGCATCCAGGAATTGCCGGATGAAAACGCGGCGGAATCAGTGGGTCGTTTGCCCGGTGTCTCGGTGCGTAGAAGCGGGGGAGAAGGTCAGCGGGTGAACATCCGGGGCTTGTCGCCCAAGTTCAGCCCCATCACCGTCGATGGGGTTCAGATTCCTCCTACCGGACAAGGACGTGCCGTTTTCCAACTGGCACGTGGGCAGGGTCAGGGAACCGCCAGTCCGCAGGTTGATGACCGCTCGGTGGATCTCAGTATGATCTCCTCCGAAGCTCTTGCCGGGATAGAGGTGTACAAGTCCAACACTCCCGACCAGGACGGCGATGCCATCGGCGGGCGGGTCAACTTTCTTACCCGCCGGGCTCCCCGCGGAACACGCTATTTCGTTAACGTCCTGGGCGGTTACAACTTTTACCATAGATCCTACAACAACTTCAAGATAAACGGATCGGTCAGTTCCCGGTTTTTTGACAACAAACTGGGCGTGATCGCCGGTGGGGGTTACAACCAGATCGACCGGAGCGTACACAGCGATAATGTAGAGTATACGCTGTTGGGAGAGGTATTCCTACAGGGCCTTACCCTTCGGGACCAACAAAGCCTCCGGAGACGCTACAATGGCTCTCTCGTTTTGGACTATGAGTTCAATCCCAACCACAAGCTGATCTTCAACAGTATGTATGCCCGTACAGACATCAATACGGATACCCGCCAGCTGCGCATCAACAGCCGGACCAACAGCGGCCAGTGGAGTGCCAATCAGAATGAAAGTAACATCAACCTGACCAACTTCAGTCTGACCGGGGATCATGATTTCAATTTCCTGGAGCTGGACTGGAAAGGTACTTTCATCCAGACGCAGGACGAGAATCCCTTCAGCTACGGCTTTGGTTTCCAGGACAACAACCCCCTGGCCAACAACGAGATCCCTCTGATAGACCCCTACCGTACAGCTGAATTTACCGAATTCGATCCCGACGATGCGGTGGGCGGGGTGCCCGGAGGCGGCGACATCACCGAGCGGATCGACCAGAACATCGTGGCTACCGTCGACCTGAAAAAGTCTTACCAGATCGGGAACCGGATCAGCGGCTTTGTAAAGGTGGGGGGTAAATTGTGGCTCAAAGACCGGACCCGGACGCGGACCAACGGAACCATCATACGGGGGGATGAATATCTCACGGCTTATCGAAACGACAATCCGGAGGCGGTTTATACCCGAAACGGGATAGCCGCTACCAACCATTTGGATCCCGATTATGAACAGCGGGAATTCTTCAATGGGACCTATCCTTTCCCCATCCTGCTGGACACGGAAGCTCCCAAGCAGTTGTTTGATCGATACGCCTCTCTCCGTTTTGAGAACCTGTTGCCCGGCACCGGAGATTATGAGGTTCAGGAAAACATCTACGCCGGCTACATCATGACGGATGTCAATCTCGGTCCCCGGATCAATTTTGTCGGTGGGGTCCGGTACGAGCATTCCGACAACGAATACTTTGCCTATGAGCTGGATAACTACGGGGAAAACATCGTAGGCGATGAGGTCCAGACCCAGGGGGAGGCCACTTGGCAGCGAAGCGCGCAGAACTTCGGTATCTGGCTGCCGATGGCCAATGTGAAATTCAACATTCTGCGCAACGATGACAACAGCAACGGTATGGACCTGCGTCTTGCAGCGACCCGTGCCATCACCCGCCCGGATTTCTACAACCTGACGCCATTCATCAGCATCCAATCCGCCGGTAATACACTTGAGCGCTCGGAACCCAACCTCCAGCCGACCAAGGCCTGGAACTACGATGCCTTCCTGACCCTGTTTAACAATAAATTTGGTCTGTTCACCCTCGGCGGATTCTACAAAACTCTGGACAATATCGATTTCATTTACGGAAGAAGACTGTCTACGCCGGAAACCATCGAACGCTTCGGGGAACAGTACGGCCTGAGTAATGCCTTTCAGGTGATCGAACCGATCAATGCCACCGAAAGAACCTATGTATATGGTTTCGAGGTGGAACTTCAAACCAGCCTATCCTTCTTACCCAGTCCGTTCGACGGGATCGTGATCTACGGCAACTACTCCCGGATCTGGTCCGAAGCCGAGTATCCCTTGCGCTTATCCATATTCAATCCGGAGACCTTCCGCTCAACGCTGGTGGATACGACCCGCTCGGGTCCCATGCCGGGCCAGTCGGACCATATCGCCAACATCTCGCTAGGCTACGATAAAGGATTCTTCTCGGGGCGGGTGACCTGGAGTTATCAGGGACCGGCGCTGGACTTCCTGGGGCCGAACGAAGACCTGGACGGATACATCGACGCCATCTCCCGGATCGACCTCAGTTTCAAGTTTGAGATCAACAAAACGGTTGCCATCCTGGCCAACGTGACCAACGTGACCAACCAATACGACCGAACCTTCACGGGAAGCGATCGATTACCCGGCTCCTCGTTCATCTACGGTGCTATCGGCTGGCTGGGGATTCGACTGACCGGCAATTTTGATTGACCATAAAGAATGAATAGGGGTATGCTCAAAGGAGTCAGAACCCACAGGATACTTTAGATTATTTCATTAAAACCATTTAACAATGAGGAATTTTTACCAAATTTCTTTGGCCCTTTCCCTGCTTTTGTTTGTGGGGATGAGCGGACTGAATGCGGCTGACCGGGAGGTCATCATCGAACCTGTCATCGGGGAGATCAACCTGATCGAGAACTTCGTGGAAGCCGACCTGGCCGCTACCGATACCGCAACGGTAGCGAGTACAGTTTACATCCTGAGAAGGGATGGGATCTATCCTTATCAGACCATGTGGCAGCCGTCTTATCCGGTCACGCTGGTTGCGGAAGAAGGCGAAGGCAAACGCCCGAGAATGCTGCCGATCAACGTGGCCGCCGGCGAAGCGCCCCGTTTTTTCCGACCAACCAATTCTTTCACGGTAATTGGGATCGAATTCGACGGTCTGGATTCGGCCGGGGAGCACACCGATAATGCGCCCATCCGCCCCCGGGGCGGGAATACCCGGATCTATGTAGAGGATTGCCTGATCGATTTCCAGCGCTACGAAGTCATGCGTACGGACAACTCCAACCAGGTGGTTTATTTCCTGAACAACATTGTCCGGAACAATTACCAGCGCGATCTGTGGCACAAAACAGGTGGTGTGGTCAGACAACGGGGCAACGTGATCGATACCATGGTGATTACCGACAACACCTTTTTCAACACCACGGGCTATCTGACCGAATTCGGTAACGCAGCCATCGGATATCTGGAGTTCAACAACAACACCATTGTCAACACCGGCGGTCTGATCCAATACCAGACCTATCCTCCCGGTGAAGGCAGATTACACGCCATGCTCGAATTGGGTGAGCCCTACGAACTGAAGGTGCAGAACAACCTTTTCTACAACATCGGCTTTTTCGGAACCCGTATAGAATGGGATACCTTCACCAGCGTCTTTGCCTTTTATCCCAGCGATTCCGTCGAGGCTCAACTTCCGTTGATCAGCAACAACAACATTTATACCGATCCGGACCTGCTGGAGGGTACACCCGATACGGCCGTTCAGATCAAGATGTATAATCTGGAACTGGATTCCCTGATCAATGCGGAGCCGGGTGTCTGGACCAACAACATCAGTGAGGCGCTCGAATTCAACAACGCACCGATGAACAAGGAAGCCTTCATCGCTGCCAAGGCCTTACGATGGGCGGATCCGAACTCCGTCTTCGATCAGATCCTGGATCTGGATGGCTGGGTAGATCGTACCATGGAACCACCTGCCGATTACATCGATACCTATGATGCCGATTTCGGCTATTCGGAGAGCTCTGCTTCGGCAACAGCCGGCGTAAACGGTACGGCACTGGGCTCCCGCCGTTGGATGAAAGGTACCCTGACCACTACCCGTGAGTTCAAGCGGTCATCCGAACTGTTCTCTCTGCGGTCCAACTTCCCGAATCCTTTTGTGGGAAGCACGACTTTGCGGATGGATCTCGCTCGGGCCGCCAAAGTTACCGTCCGGGTTTACGACCTGACTGGCAAGGTGGTGGCTCAATTTGGCCAGCAGCAAATGGCAGCCGGCGAAAATCAACCGCTCCAGCTTACAGGACTCAACCTGAGTACAGGCATCTATTCTTACCAGGTATTTGCCGATATGGGCGATCAGAAGGTGAGCGCCTCCGGAAGAATGGTCGTGAAGTAAACTTGTGATTTGTTTACTAGCCCTTTTTGGGGCTTAGTTCTTTGAATGAATGGCTGCATCGGGAGTGTATTCTTCCGGTGCAGTCCATTATTAAGTCTGGCTTAAAATTGATCCGTTTTTCTTTGAAACCAATAAGCTATTTAGCCCTCCTTTTCGTCTTGCTGACGGCAAGCCTGAGCTGGCAATGTACTTCCGAACCCGGCCCGAAGTACGGGGCATCCCTTGAGCCCCCCGACGGCACGCAAATGTACATGGCTCATTTTCGCAGCTTCCAATACGAATTGGATAGTGTATTCCCAAACCTTTCCGGGATAAGCTACCCGACCGGCATCGTTTTCTTTGCCGCTTTCAACAAAACCCTGTCTGAAAAAATCAACGGGAGCCGGGATCTCACCCAGATCCTTCCCATCCTGGATCGGCATCCGGGCATGATCCCCGTGTTGGTCTCCTACCTGGATAAAAGCTTACTGGTTGATATCGTACAAGGGCAGTTTGACCAGCAGATCTTCGAATTCGGGACCTTCCTGAAAGAACTGGATCGCCCCATCTACCTCAATCTCGGCTTCGAGGTGAGCAATCCCCGCCTGGAAATTGATCCGGGTGAATATCAGGACGCCTACCGATACATCGTCCGAAAATTCATGGACAACGGGGTGTCCAATGTCTCCTACGTCTGGTACGTGAACGGGATGTTGCCCAATTACCAGCGGCGGGATGTTGCCGATTGGTATCCGGGCGACGCCTACGTGAATTGGATCGGAACGAGTGTGTACAAGCTCACCGAACCCCATTATGCCACCAAAGAGGTGTTCGGCGGCCCGAATTACGATCGACTCATGGAGTTTGCCTGGGAAAAAGACCTCCCGGTGATGATCGTGGAATCCGGGACGAAGCCGATCCAATCCTTCTATGAGAACGACGGCGAAGAATTGTGGGAGTTCTGGTACGAGCCCTACCTCGAATTTCTGTATGAAAACCCTGAGATCAAAGCTTTTGCCATGATGCATGAAGATCTGGGGGATCCGGTGATCGAGCGACGTTGGAAAGAAGCTATGCAAAAAAAGAATTGGACCTACGGAAGCGCTTCGCTTTGGGAGCAGCTTCAATACCAAAAATAAAATCAGGAATTATGTCAGAACACATCACCCATCTCGCCGTAGCGGAGGACAGCGCCCGGGTCGTGAGCAACGATCCCGAATTCAACGCTATCCTCCTGGACAGCATCCGGCGCTTCCCGAGAGCCCTTCGTCTGGGCAGCACGACCCGCTCGGGCGACGCCTTCATCCTGCCGCTGCTCACCAAATGGAGAGAAGACTGGAAAGAAAATGATCCCCGCACCCAGAAGCTAGCCTATATCCTGGGGTGGTCCGGGCACCTGGCCGCCGACCGCACCTTCAAGCCGGTGTTCCGGATAACGGATCTGGCCCATTACACCCGTGGCTTTCCCGGCCCTGCGGATGCAAGCATCTACCACGACGCGATCATGTTCTCCCAGGCCTACCACAACGGACAAGATCCGCCTTTTCGACCCTCCGCCCTTATGCACGATCTCAAGGGCCATCCGGCCGCCGACTACGTGCCGGTGAGTCATGTGGAGAGCTCCATAGGCGCCACTTTCCGGACGCAATTGGCCTCGATCAAGACCTTTCTGCCTGAGCAAATAGAAGATTGGGAGCAACAGTGGAAGGTCCAGAATAACGAAAAGCAGAAATTCAATGTCGATCTCGACCGTTATACGGCCGCCCACCATCATCCGGATCCCAGCCAACTCCGGCAGTTCATCATCGAACCGAATTTTTACAATCCCGAGGATCCCATCATTCGCATGGCCCGGGACATGCAGGAAAAGGGAAAAACGGATGTTAAACTCTCCGATGCCCTCGAAGGAACTGAAAATCAAAGCCTTTACGCACAATCCCTGAAATTGGGATACGACTTTCTAAAAACCTGCAGCGATTATTTCGGTAAAAAGATCAGCCTGGATCAGGCCAAAGTCAATTTCCGGATCGGCAAGCCCCACAAACAACCGCTGGATTACTACATCAAAATGGCCCAGGAAGCCCAGGGCGATTGATCATCTGCTGAACCGTTAAAACAAGACCACTATGCTTCATTCCTATAACCGACGCGAATTTATGCAGCATTCTGCGCTAGCCGGACTCGGGCTTGCGGTTAATACTCCCCTGTCCGCTTTTCCCGACCTGGGGTTCCTGGCCCCCTTTAGCCCCGTCAGCCGAAGCCTGGCTCCTTACTTTATCAGCGAAGACCTCATCCGTCTGCTGCAGATCACCGAAACGAACCAGGAAATCCGTCAGGCCATCAGCGTGAACGTCGAACACTTTCAGATCGGAAGGGCCTGGAGAATAAAGCCCGACGAAGTGATGAAAGTGCTGCGGGATACCCGGGGGAAATGGGGAAGCGAAACGCAACAGGATCAGGCCCAAACTCAATTGGCTCTGGTCAGCGGATGGACGGCCCACCGCATCATCGAAAAACATCTGGGAGAAGGTTCCGTGCCGGCTGACCTGGATCAACCGATTCCGGAATCCTCGATCTATCGGGATGTGTGCATCATGAAGATGATCCAGAAGGCCGACCCGCATCGAAAAGAGGTCTCTCTCGATCAACCTGTCGAAGGAGTAACCGAAGCGCAGGTGGAGGAGCTGTTTCATCTTATCCAGCAGCGAAACATGATCCGCACCCACACTTTCCGGCCCGATTTTGCCGACATAGAAACCTGGCTGGATCAGTTCATGCTCTATTATGACCGAAACAAGGCCGATAACGTGGACTATGCCCGGGTGTATTGCAACCCCGATCCGGCTAAAGTAAGGCAATACCTGACGGGGCCGGTGTTCTATGATGAGAAGGACGAACTAATCCGAAACGCCCGCAACCTGCAAATGGCACAGGTTACGGGTTCGATCACCCTGAAGGGATCCCCACCCCAATCGATTTACGGCAAGGCCCTGGCGGAAGCTCTTCAGGCCGTGCATACCTGCAATCGATTCGGCAGCGGCGGTGGATCTGAAGCTGAGGTTATGAAGGTCTGGGAGGCTTAAATCTTCTGAGCCCGGCCTGGACTTTTTTGAAGTCAATCTTCCAAATTTTTTTCCCGGGCCCGGCGGGGGGCAATTCTTCCGCCGCGTCCTGGATGGTGCAAGTGCAAAATTTTAGGATGGTACGTCTGAGCTTTTTTTTATCCTTTTTTCTCTTTCTTTTTTCAGCCTTCCGGGTGCAGGCCCAATCCTGGAAGCCGGCGGCCGAAGATTCCATTCGCGTGCACCGGATGGCAGACGTGCGGGTCCGCGTGACCGACAGCACAGGGGCGGATCTGGCCGGTGCGCAGATCCATCTGCGGCTTCGGGATCATGCTTTCCGCTGGGGAAGCACGGTCAATGTCCGCCTGGTAGGCCAACTGAACAATCAGGGTTTTGGCTTCGATTCCGATCACCCTTATTTCGTGCACCTGAAAAACTTCAATTCCATTACTCCGGAAAATGCGGGGAAATGGGTTTTCTGGGATAGCCCCGAGCGGCCCAAGTATTTGGAAACCATGGATTGGCTCAACGAGAACAGCATTGCCAATCGGGGGCATACCACGATCTGGTCGTCCATTACCCGCTGGAATGCCGTTCCGGCGCATGTTGTCAGCGCGGGGCCCGTCATAGAAGACGGCGTGGTGGTGAAAACGAAAAACGAGGTCATCCGGGATCTCATCCGGGAGCATATCGAATCCCAGTTGCCCATTCTGGCCCGGAAAAAAGTTTACGAACTGGACCTGATCAACGAACTGATCAACGAAGGCGAGATCGTTAAACTTCTCATGGAGCTACCGCCGGAAGACCGGCCCGCAGAACATGCCTTGTGGCACCAATGGGCCAAGGCCGCAGCCCCGGAGATCGACCTGGTCGTCAATGAATACGACCTATTCCAGTCCGGCAACAACTTCTATCAGAAATACATCGACTACGTTACTCAAATGATCGATGCCGGGGCTCCGGTGGATGTGGTCGGCATGCAGGGGCATTTCTTCGGGCCGATGCCTTCCTATGAG
>CAZXIX010000089.1:0-2036 GCA_964640855.1 uncultured Saprospiraceae bacterium | reverse complement strand
ATGAGGAACTGAAGCGCCGGCTGGGTCAAGTCGCCGTGCTCGGCCTGCCGATGTCGGTCACCGAATTTGACATGCGCGAGACGGGTTATGCCGAGATGGAACGAGTATTGTATGCCGTATTTTCCGAGCCGCTGGTTCACGGTTTCAGCATGTGGGGCGCATGGGACGGCAGCCAATGGCGCAACAACGGGCCCATGTTTCAGGAAGACTGGAGCCTCAAAGAAAGCGGTCGCGCCTGGTTGGACCTGGTCAAGGATAAATGGTGGACAGACACCCTGGGTGTCTCCCAGGAAGGAGTACCCTTCACCGCGCCGGCATTCCTCGGAGAATATGACCTGTTCATCGAACACGGGGGCCGGTTGTATCACCGGCAGTTCGATTTGGACAAGGAAGGAGCGGAGGTGACCGTATCCCTTGCTGACAACAGCATAGCCGTTCCGGATATTCGGATCCTGAGCCCGAACGGGCAGACGACCGCCTATCGCTATGAGCCGCTTGAACTTACCCTGAGCAATCCCGACAGCATCGTCTCGGTAAGATATTATCAGGATGATCTTCTGCAGGCCAGCCGAAAAGAGCCTCCCTTTACCTATGTTTTTTCCTCAGAAGAGGCCGGGATCTATTCCTTGTGGGCGGAAGTTGACCTGAAGAACGGCATGCGCCTGACCACTCCGGAGGTCAAGCTGGAGGTCATTGACGATAATGCGTTTCCGGTGATCGAGGAGGTTTTTCCTCCCTCCGGCGCTTCCGTTCTGCAAAGCGACGCCCTGGATGTTTTTGTCCAGGCTTCGGACCCGGAAAACGATCCACTGAGCGTAAGCATCCACACCGTTACCGGGATCTTTCTCGGCGCCAGTGAGTCCTATCCCTTCCATCTGAATATCGATCTGCCGCAAACCGGATTCCGGCACCTGATCCTACGGGTACAGGACAGTAAGTTCGGGTTTCAGGAAATCAACTACTTTTTGAATGTGCTTTCCAACTCGGCCCGGCAAACGACGGAGCTCAGGCCGCTGGCTCCGGAGGATGATGTAGAAGAAACCCCCGCCGACGGCGCCATCTCCCTTACGGGTGATCTCGATCTCGGGGAAAAGATCGTCGGTATCCGGTTCCCGATCTCCGGAATTCCTCCGAAAGCGACCATCGACAGTGCTTTTCTTCAATTCACCAGTGAAAAAGCAGAACAGGAAGGGCAGACCCTGATCCTTTGGCAGGTAGAGAACCAGGCCCTGCCCGAGCCTTTCCGGGAGTCGAACGGAGATCTTTCCCAACGATCCACCTTTCCGGAAGAAATGGCCTGGAATCCATCGAACTGGAATTCGATCGGGGATGCCGGTCCGGCCCAGCGAAGTCCGGACCTTTCGCCCCTCCTCCGGGAGTTGGTCCACCTTCCGGAATGGACGGATCAAAGCCCCATACATTTGATCGGACAGTTGGAAAGCGCCCTCTCCAAACGATCTGCCTACAGTTTCGATCAGTTGCCGGATGCTGCAGCCCGCCTGACGGTATACTATACGCCGGAAAGCAGGTTTTCCCCGCCGGAAACACCTGCGGATTTCACCTTTACCCGAACCGGCGAGGACAAGGGGCTGCTGGCCTGGGATTTTCCCGATGCGGCTTCCGTAGAAGGGTATAAGTTATTCATCGACGGTCAGTTGATCCCGTTTTTTCTGCGCAAAGCCGAGTACGAGCTGGAGGGCTTGTCGGAAGACACGGTCTACACCGCTGAAGTCCAGGCGGTAAGCGAGCTTTCGGTCCTCTCCGAAAAAAGCGAACCTTTCCCTTTTGAGCTTTCCGGTGCAGTGGTTTCCACTCTCGAAGCTTTTCCCAATCCGGTAAAGGACCGCCTGTACCTCAGAAATGCGGCGCGGGTTCAACTTTTTGATGTCCAGGGTAGGCTCCTGCTGGAGCGCGAAGGGCGGGGAACGGAGACGCTGGATATGAGCCGGCTGAGTCCCGGCACCTACTTCCTGCGGCTTTGGGATAAAAACGACCGTTGGATTATGCGGACTTTGATCAAGCCTTGAAAACCCGTT
>CAZXIX010000088.1:0-18269 GCA_964640855.1 uncultured Saprospiraceae bacterium | reverse complement strand
GGACATCTCCGGTCAGGCGATAACCTTTGGGACGAGCCGCATCTTCTACCCGATTGATGCCCACATCGATCACCACTACGCCATCCCGGACCATGTCTCCGGTGATGAATTCCGGCCGTCCGATGGCGGCCACCAGGATTTCGGCGCGCCGGATATGGCCTTCCAGATCCTTCGTCCGGCTGTGGCAAAGGGTGACGGTAGCATTACCGGGCTCGTCTTTGCGGGAGAGCAACAAACTCATAGGCGTGCCCACGATATTGCTGCGGCCGACGACCACCACCTCCTTGCCGCTGGTAGGGACCTGGTAGCGACGAAGCATTTCCATGATGCCTGCCGGCGTGGCAGGCAAATAGGACGGCAGGGATTGCGCCATCCGTCCGAAATTCATGGGATGAAAGCCGTCCACGTCCTTTTCGGGGGAAATGGCCAGGGTGATTTCCTCATCATTGATGTGATCCGGCAAGGGCAATTGCACAATGAAGCCATCCACCTGGTCATCGGCATTCAGGCCTGAAACGATGGAAAGCAGCTCTTCCTGGCTGATGTCGGCCGGCTTGCGAATCAGGCTGGATCGAAAACCGACTTTCTCGCAGGAGCGGACCTTATTTCGAACGTAGACCTGGCTGGCGGGGTCCTCTCCTACCAGCACGGCAGCCAAATGAGGAGGACGCTCGTCGGCTTCCAGCATCTGATCTACCTTCACTTTTATTTCTTCCCGGATTGCTTGGGCCAGGGCTTTCCCATCTAAAAGGGTCATGATATGTTGTTTCCCATAAAGCTAAATAAAAGGGCACGTTTGGCCTGCGAACAGCTCGCTATATCTATTCTCCCCGGCAGGTTTTCATAGGTTGGCAGAAAAAAAAGCCCTTCCTTTTCTTATCTTTGTTTAGCTATCTGTACCACCTCTTTCTAGATTATCCCTTATCAGGCGACGATTTTTCCGTTCGTTTTGGAGCCCTACTCCGGAAGGACTGGATTGAGGCATGTACAGGAATCATGATCCCTTGTGTATGAGAGACAAAAATAGGATTGGGTTGATCCTACGTATCCTGACCGTTTATTTCCTGTTTAGCCTCCCTTCCGGCCTGTTTGCCCAGGTCATCCCGATCGGGGTCTCTACAGCCAATACCTGCAACAGACTGTTTACCGATGAGGGGGGCATCCAAAACCCCTATCCGGCCAACAGCATCTCAGAAAGTACCCTGTGCAGCAACGACCCGGCCAATACACATCTTTCCATCCGTTTCCCGGGAGGGGCCGATCTGGCTCCGGGCGATACCTTGTACTTTTACGACGGCCCAACCACAGGAGACGATCTCCTGCTGAAGGTCCATTCCGGAACTCCGCAAGAAACCTTTGTGGTAGAAGCCTCCGCCAATAATACCGGCGGCTGTCTGACGATCCGTTTCACCTCCGATGCGAACCAGCAGGGCCGCGGCTGGCTGGGCGATATCGAGTGCCGCCAGCAGTGCCAGCCGGTCATTGCGAGCTTCACGGGCAGCAATCCGCCGCTGGTCCCTGCCGATACCGGATGGATCGATGTCTGCATCGGCGAGCCCATCGAATTCTCGGGCACGGCCATTTTTCCCCAGAACGATGCCTTTTACAATCAATCCCTGGCAACCTCTACTTTCCGCTGGGATTTCGGGGACGGCAACCGGGTCGAAGGGGCTGACGTCACCCATGAGTTTCACCAATCCGGCGGATTTCGGGTAAAGCTAACCGTCACGGATGAACTAGGGTGCACCAGCTCCAATACCGTCGAAAAACGAGTCCGGGTCGCTCCCAAACCCAACTTTAAAACAGGTGCCCTCCCGCCTCCGCTTTGCCCCGGCGACAGTACGATCCTGACGGCCGGACCTTTCGATACCGCACCGGGGGCCTCTACCCTCGCGGCCCATGCCACAACCGCTACTTTTTCCTCCGGCGGCAGCCGGGCAGACTCCATCCCCCTCCCCGACGGGGTCGGCGTCTCTTACGATACCTCCATTTATCTGGATCAATTCCCTCCCGGCCTGGTCCTCAATTCCATCGATCAACTGGAAGGGATTTGCGTCAATATGGAACACTCCTGGATGGGGGATCTCGCCATTTCGATCACCTGCCCGAACGGAACCGAGGTGGTTCTTCACGAATTCGTCGGAAATCCCGGCGGCCGGTATGTATTGGGAGAGCCGATCCTGGATTCCCTGGAAATGGATGGCTTGATCCCCGGAAAAGGATACGATTACTGCTGGACACCCGATGCTACCGTCCTCGACTGGACTCTCCAGTTTTCCGGAGGGATCATCGGTACGGATACCATTCCCCCCGGCGATTACCAAAGCCGGGAGCCCCTAACCGATCTGCTGGGTTGCCCCATCAACGGGGAATGGACCATCGAAATCCAGGATTTTCAGCGAGACGATAACGGCTTTGTCTTCAATTGGGGCGTAGAGTTCTCCCAGGACCTGCTTCCATCCCAGGAAACGTTCCAACCCAACCTTCTCTCCGGCCAATGGATTGATGATCCGGAAAACATCAGCCAGTACGACCCACAGACTATAGTCGCCAAACCTTCGTCTCCCGGGGAAATCTTTTATTTCTATCAAACCGAAGACGACTTCGGGTGCACCTACGATACGGCTGTTGCGGTCAACGCCCTTCCGCCCTTGAGCCCGGCTTGCTCTGCCTGCGGCAACGACCTGATCCCCTTCCAGGATACCACCATCTGCGAATTCGACACCTTGCAGGTAAACCTGGACTTCAACGATGAAATCACTGAAACCGTAACGTTTCTCACGAATCCCGACTACCTGATCGACCGATTTACCGGTTCGCTTTCTACCCCTTTCAATGCAGGGCTTCCCGTTAGGGATATGGGCGTCGGTACCATTGCCGACCCGGCCAACACCATAGCCGAGGTCTGTTTCAACCTGGAAGCCGACCCGACCGATGATCTAACGATACGGCTGATCGCCCCGGATGGGCGATCCATCGTATTAGTAGAAGAAGCGGGGCCCGGGGCCAATTTCGCCAACACCTGTTTCAGCCCTGTCTCCAATACGCCGATCGGATCGGTACCCGCCCCCTTTACCGGAACCTTTCAACCGGAAGACAGCTTCGACGGACTCATTGGTAGCCCGCTGACCGGAGAATGGAACCTCCGAATTGAAGATGGCGGCAGCCGGGAAACCAAGATGCTGAAAGACTGGCATATCTCTTTCTTCTCCGACCTGGCCTACACCTACAACTGGACTCCCGCGCAGGGATTATCTTGCAGCGATTGTCCCAGCCCACTCATTTCCCCCAACGCAAATACTACCTACATTCTCACCGTTTCAGATCAATCGGGCTGCCTGGTCGAAGATACCCTCACGGTCAACGTCCTCCCGGTCCAGGCTATGCCGCCGGTCACGGTAGAACAGATAAACGGAGAGAACCTGGAATTTAACTGGCTGGGGCTGCCCGCAGGTACGGAATTTGAATATCGGATCACGCGGAATGGCGTTCCGGAACCCTGGTCTGCTCCCACCCCGAAGACCCAGTTGGTTTTGCCCAACCTGCCGGGAGGAACGGAAATCCTGCTGGAGGTGCGGCCTTACGACCCGGTGGGAACAGGCTGTCCGCCCCAAACCCAATCCGCATCGGCCACCGTCCAAGGTTGCAACCTGGCTTTCGTCCCTTCCGTCACCGAAATCGTCTGCGCGGGAGGCAGGGGAGCGATCCAGCTTGATGCAAGCGGGGCCTACGGGGAGGTCACCTTCCAACTCCAGCCAACAGGAACCCAAAATAATACCGGGATCTTTCCCGATCTCAATGCCGGCGACTATCAGATCCAGTTGACCGATTCTCTGGGTTGTCAGGAGCAATTCAATTACAACCTGACCGATCCGCCGATACTTACCTCCAATGCGTCCGCCATCCGGCCTGTGTCCTGCTTCGGACTTCAGGACGGCATCGCACGGGCAGAGGTTACCGGAGGGGTACCTGCTTTTTCCTTCGAATGGTTGGAAAGCGGTCTGACCGACTCCATTGCCCTCAGTCTGCCTGCCGGGCTTCAGACCTTGGTGGTAACGGACAGTAGAGGTTGTACAGACACCAGTACCGTTACCATTCAGGCGCCCGACCCTATCACCCTGTCGACCGCGGCTACCAATCCATCTTGTGGAAACTCGACGGATGGCCAAATCACTGCGACCGCCTTCAAAACCACCGGCGAACAAATCACCCTGGTCTGGGACAGCGGCCAGACGGGTAATACCATATCGAACCTGGGCCCCGGCATTTATTGCGTTACGGGTACGGATCAATTCGGATGCTCCGTAACCCGTTGCGACACCCTGAATGCACCGCCCCCGCTGGTGGTCGACTCCATAAGCGTCCGCGACGTCAGTTGTTTCGGGGAAAACGACGGGATCGTCCGAGCCTTCGCCTCGGGCGGAACCGGAAATCGTTCTTTTTCCTGGAATGACCCCAGAAATCAACAGAATAGCCTGGCATCGCAATTGCCGGCCGGTACGTATACCGTAACGGTTACGGATGCCAGAGGATGTAGCACCACGGCCCAGGCCACGGTAGATGAGCCGCTGGAACTCGACGTTCAAATTGCGATCGATTCGGTGGTTTGCCGGGGAGGCACCTCAGGCCAGGCTACGGCTACGGCTACCGGAGGCAATGGCCCCTATGAATTCGAATGGAGCGACGGCCGTTTGGGACCCCAGATCTCCGATCTTCCGGCCGGATCGGTGAGTGTAACGGTTACCGACGCCATGGGTTGCTCCTCCACCGTCGGCACGGAGGTTTTTCAACCCGGCACTTTTCTGGAAGTCGAGGCCGTACAGACCCTATTGGCTTGCCAGGGAGATAGCGGAAACGTAGTGGAAGCCCGGATCATCGAGAATCCTTCCAATACAGCGGTATCCTTTGAGTGGAGCAACGGATCCACCGAGAGGGTCCAGTCCGACCTTCCGGCCGGAACCTTTCAGGTGACGGCCACCGATGCCCGGGGTTGTTCGGCAACCGCCGACATACAGGTTCTGGACCTGGATACCATCCAGTTTTCCATCCAGGGCAATCCGCCCAGCTGCCCGGGAGAGATGGATGGGTCGCTGGGCGTGGCGATCATAAGCGGGGGCAGTGGGACCGATGGGGCCGACTACGAATACCAATGGAATACCGGAGATACCGGGCCCTTGATCACGGGGCTGGCTGGTGGGCAGGTCTATGAAGTCACTGTCACCGATTCGGTCGGGTGCCAATCCACGGAGGAGCGTTTCCTGTCGGCTCCCGATCCCATCTCCTTTGACCTGGAGACAGTGGATGTTCGCTGCGCCGGAGAAGCGGAAGGAGAAGCCCGTTTTTCGAATATCAATACCCGGGACGAGCAGTTCACCATTCGGTGGGATCCCCGCCTGAACGGAGTCACCGGCCCCACCGCCGACCTATTACCGGCGGGGACTTATACCGTTTCCGTATTGGATGGCAATAACTGCGAGGTAGATACCTCCTTCACCATTTCCGAACCGCCCGTCCTGTCGATCGAACTGGAATCGGAGGACAATTTCTGTTTCGGAGATAGCAGCGGAAGCATCAGCGCAACGATCGGAGGAGGCGTACCTGGCTACCAGATCGAGTGGTCCAATGGGGATACGACCCTGCAGATCGAAAACCTGGTCTCCGATTTTTACACCCTCACCGTCACGGATTCCAACGGATGCATCCAGACGGAGACAGCGGCCATCTCCGCACCGAGCCCCATCGAGCTGATGGCCAAAACCGACCCACCCAGTTGCAACCGCCGGGATGACGGCAGTGTCGAGGTTTCGACCTCAGGCGGCACAGGACCCTATTTGTACAGCTTCGAAGGAGAACCCTTTGCACCCGATTCCCTATTCACCGGCCTGGAACCCGGCGAATATATGATCACGGTCCAGGATGCCCAGTTTTGTGAGGGGGAGGAACAGTTCGTCGTCCCGGAACCTGCCGAAGTGATGGTAGACATGGGAACCGAAGTCCTCTTCATCAACCCGGGGGATACGGTCGAACTTCCTGCTGAGATCATAACCTCAGACGGGGCGGTAGAACTGATATGGGAAACCGATAAACCGGAAAGCCTTTCTTGTACCGACTGTCTGAATCCCCTGGCTTTCCCGGAATTTACCACCGTGTACACCCTGCGGGCAACCGACCAGGGCGGCTGCGAGGGTTTCGGGCGTATCCGGGTTCAGGTCAGCAAACGCAACCTGGCTTTCGTGCCCACGGGCTTCACCCCCAACCAGGACCAGCAAAATGACCGCCTCATGGTCCACGGAGATCCCCAGGTGCAGCTGATCAGCTTTCGGGTGTTCAACCGCTGGGGCGAACAGGTATTTGAAAATGAAAACTTCGAGATTAATGCGGAAAGCGAAGGCTGGGACGGTACCATCGGCGGAAAACCTGCTCCGGCAGGCGTATATCTGTGGGTCCTCGAAGCCGAATTTCGAGATGGGACCCGACAAGTATTAGACGGACAGACTACCTTGATCAGATAGTCGTTTACAATGGTACTACTACATGAATTTTAATCCAATGAACACCTTTAAGATCATCGCTGTCACCCTCCTCGTGGTCAGCAGCCTGGAACTGGGAGCTCAAGACCCGAGATTCTCTCAGTTCTTTGCCACCCCCCTGCAGAACAATCCCGCCTGGACAGGTCTGTTTGACGGGAAGTTCCGCGCCATCGCCAACTACCGCGAATTGTATACCAGCGTCCTGAGCAACCGGCCTTTTCGAACGCTCTCCGCTTCGGGGGACGCCCGCTTCCGGGTTGGAAGAAACGATTTTTGGGGCATCGGAGGCCTCGTCCAGCATGATCAGGTCGGAGATGCCCGTTTCAATCGGTTCGATGCCCTGGTCAGCGTCTCTTACATGAAAAAACTGAAAGGGAACTCTTTTGGAGGGAGCGACCATTTTCTCATTGCCGGCGTCCAGGCCGGAGTGGGGCAACAAGGATTTGATTTTGAGCAACTCTGGTTCTCCAACCAATTCGACGAAACTTCGGGCCAGATCAACTTTGATGCCCCCACCGGCGAAAATTTCACCCGTACCCAATCCAACCTCTATCCCAACGTCAACGCCGGCCTGATGTGGTACAGCCTGTTCGAAAACCGGGGCAACTTCTATGCCGGCGCCTCTGTGCAGCATCTCAACCAGCCCGACATTTCCATGATCGAGGATAGCGAGTCCAAATTGGGATTGCGATGGGTCGGCCAGGTGGGCGGCCGGGTACCCTTCGGGAAACAGATCAGCATGGAACCGGCGGTCATAGCCTCCGGACAAGATCAGTCTCTGAGTATTCTGGGTGGCTCCCAGTTCCGCTACGGAGCGGCCGACTACCGGGAGCTGGGTTTCAGCCTGGGTGCCTACGCCCACCTGGCCCGAAACCTGGACAGCGGAATTCTGATGGATGCCATCGTCCTGGCCCTGAAATTGGAACTGGAGCGGGTTATGATCGGCGTCAGTTACGATTTCACCACCTCCGACCTGGCTCGCGCCAATAATTCCCGGGGCGCATTTGAGATTTCTCTGATCTACGTTCAACCGGAAGAGTCTTCCTTCAACCAAAATACCCGAAGGAAAAAATCGTTCCCCCGGTTTTAATCCATTGGGCATCCGCTCTTTGTGCGGAAGCCACAGCCTGATGCCGGACGGGCATGGGCGAGACCTACTTTCTGTACCATTTCGACCGAATGGGAAAACAAATCCTCCTTTCCTTTTATTTTTAGCAAAAAGGAACCATTACCCATGACGGAAGAAAACCAACCTTTAGACGATCAGACCCTCGTAGAGGATATCCCCAGTGAGGAAAAACAGGTCCAGCTGGCCGAAAAAAACCTGCCCCGCAACCTGATCATCCTTCCTCTTACTCACCGGCCCATTTTCCCGGGCATAACCTTGCCTCTCACCTTCATCGGGCAGGATAAGATAGAAGTCCTCAAAGAGGTCATGGAAAAGGAGGAAGGTATGGTGGGCCTGGTGGTAGCCCGGGAATATCAGGAAGAAGACTATACGGAAAGTGACTTTTACGAAGTGGGAACCGTTTTTCAGATCCTGCGCATCACCCCTATCTCTCCGGGCAACGTGCAGATCATGGGCCGGGGAATCAGCCGCTTTACCCGTGAAAAAGTGGTTTTGGTACAACCCCAACTGCGATGGATCGTCAAATATCATCGGGATCCGAAGGAAAAACCCGGTCCTGACCTGAAAGCCTACATGTTGGCTATCAGCTCGGAAACCAAAGAATTGCTGAGACTCAATCCGCTTTTCCAGGAACAAGTGAACCTGGTAGTCTCCCAACTCAACGTGGAAACTCCGGGCCTCACCATGGACCTGATCAGCAATCTGCTTTCCGCCAAATCAGAGAAACTGCAAGACCTGCTGGAGACCTTCGATCTTTTCGAGCGGGCGAAGCTTTTGTTGCTGATGATCAAGGAGGAGCTTGAGATTGCCCGCATCCAGAAAAAGATCACCGAACAGATCAATGAAAAGGTCAGCAGCCAGCAAAAGGAGTTCTTCCTGCGCGAACAGTTGAAGGCCATAAAAAAAGAACTGGGCCTGGAAAAGGAAGAAGGAGAAAGCGAGGCCGAAAAGCTCGGCAGGCGATTGGCGGAGAAAGACTTGCCGGAAGAGGTGGTTCGTTCCGTCAATCAGGAATTGGAAAAGCTGAAAACGCTCAATGTGCAGTCGCCCGAGTTTAATCTGACGCGGAATTACCTGGAGACCATCGCCGACCTGCCCTGGGGAGTATACTCTGAAGACAATCACGATATCAAGCAAGCCAGGGCGGTACTGGACCGCGACCATTATGGTTTGACCGAGGTAAAAGAACGGATTCTGGAGTTTCTGAGTGCTGTGATCAAACGCGGCAAGATCGCCGGCAGCATCATCTGTCTGGTCGGTCCTCCGGGCGTGGGTAAAACCAGCATCGGGAAGTCGGTGGCAACCGCCCTGAACCGGAAGTTCTTCCGCTTTTCGGTGGGCGGCATGCGCGATGAAGCCGAAATAAAAGGACACCGCCGCACCTACATCGGCGCCATGCCCGGCAAGATCATCCAGGCCCTGAAACGGGTTGAAACTGCCAATCCGTTATTTATGCTGGACGAGATCGACAAGATCGGTACCAGTTTTCGCGGAGATCCCGCCTCGGCTTTGCTGGAAGTGCTCGATCCCGAGCAAAACAATGCTTTCCTCGACCACTACCTGGACCTGCCCTTCGATCTGAGCAACGTGCTTTTCATTACCACAGCCAATCAGTTGGATACCATCCCGGGACCGCTGCTCGATCGAATGGAAGTGATCCGTTTGTCCGGCTACATCCAGGAAGAGAAAGTGCAAATCGCCAAGAAATACCTGATACCCAAACAGCTGACAGAGCACGGCTTCGAGGAAGATGAGATCCAGTTTACGGATGAGGCCATTGCCCACATCATCAACAACTACGCCCGCGAGGCCGGCGTGCGGAACCTGGAGAAGCAGATCCGCAAGATCATCCGGAAGAGCACCCTCAAACTGGCAGAATCCGGAGAAGCCGACTTTGAGATCGAGAAGGATGAGGTAGAGGATTATCTCGGTAAACCCGTTTTTCACACCGAAAAGCTGTACAACGAAGGAGTGCCCGGCGTAGCCCTGGGCCTGGCCTACACCTCCATGGGAGGGACTATCTTGTACATCGAAGCCCGGGGCATCAAAAGCAAGTCATCCGGTTTCAAATACACGGGCCAGTTGGGGGATGTCATGAAGGAATCCGCTCAGATCGCCTTCAGCTACGTTCGCTCCCTGACCTGCCATCTGCCTGAAAGCGAGCCTTATTTCGATGAGCATCAGGCACACCTGCACGTTCCGGCCGGAGCGACTCCCAAAGACGGCCCTTCTGCCGGTATTACGATGGCGCTGGCTCTTTTCTCCCTGGCCGTAAGAAAGCCGGTACGCAACGACCTGGCCATGACCGGCGAACTGACCCTCACCGGAAAAGTCTTGCCGATCGGCGGGGTCAAGGAAAAGACCATTGCGGCTCGCCGGGTCGGCATCACCACCCTCCTTTTACCGGAAGACAACCGGAAGGATTTCGAAGAATTGGAGGACTTCATCAAAGAAGGCCTCGAGGTACATTTCGCGGATTATTTCATGGATGTCCTTCAGGTAGCTTTTCCGGAAGAACAGGTTATGCTGGGCAAACTGGAAGAAGCACCCGTTCCCTGCTAGTCGGATAGCCCAATCCCATATCCGTCCGGGAAAGTTAGGCCCCGGGGCCGGGTTAAGCAGTAAAGGAAAACTTCCCGGGAATTTTTCTCTGGACAAGGGACCCCGGCTTTTCGTCGTCGGAGAGCTTCTATCTTTGAGGCATGAAGGAAATTATTTTGAAAGCCGGAAAGGACCAACCCGTTCGCCGATTCCATCCCTGGATATTTTCCGGCGCCATCGCCCGGGAGGATCCCGACATCCTTGAGGGAGAGATCGTACGGGTGCACGGCAAAAACGGAGACTTCCTCGGCATAGGCCACTACCAGGCAGGCAGCATTCGCATACGTCTGTTCACCTTTCGGGACGAAGTGGTCGACAAGGAATTTTGGCTTCGCCGTTTCGAGGATGCCTGGACGTACCGTTCCCAGTTGGGGCTGACCCGGTCAGAGCAGACCAGTTGCTTTCGGCTAGTCCATGCCGAGGGGGACGGGCTGCCCGGTCTGATCATCGATGTTTATGAGGATACGGCCGTCTTGCAGTGCCATTCGATAGGCATGTACCGCCTGCGGGATACGCTCGCGGAAGCTTTGACCCGCTTAGAGGACCACCGCATCCGGAATGTGTACACCAAAAGCCGGCAAAGCATTCCGGATCGTTTTCGGGCGGAGGTGGAAGATCAATACCTCATAGGGACGGGAAAGCCGACCCGGGTTTCCGAAAACGGCCATGTTTTTGAAGTGGACTGGGAAAAAGGGCAGAAAACCGGATTTTTTCTGGATCAACGGGAGAACCGCCAATTGCTGGCCCGGTATTGTCCGGAAAAGGACGTGCTCAACACCTTTTGTTATACCGGCGGGTTTTCGATCTATGCCCTGAAGGCGAACGCCCGTTCCGTCCACTCGGTGGATATTTCCGGCGAAGCCATGGATCAGGTGCGGCTCAATACGGAGCTGAACTTTCCGGAGGGGCACCCGGCTCATTTTACCCATCAGGCAGACGTCATGAAATTCCTGGCCGAAGATCATCGGCAATACGATATAGTCGTCGTGGATCCCCCTGCCTTTGCCAAAAGCCGCAACAAAAGACATAACGCTGTGATGGCCTACAAACGGCTGAACAAGCTCGCCATCGAAAGGGTAATTCCGGGCGGTATCCTGTTCACTTTTTCCTGTTCGCAGGTAGTGGATGAGCTGCTTTTCTACAATACGGTCGTAGCCGCGGTGCTGGAGTCCGGCCGGCAGGCGCGGGTTATGCATCGCATGAGTCAGCCCGCCGATCATCCCGTGAGCATAACGCATCCCGAAGGAAATTATTTAAAAGGACTGGCCTTGCGATTATCCTGATCTCTGCCCATCCGAAGTTTGTATTTTTCCGGGAACATGAAGAAAAGCCTTTACCCGATCCTCCGTTATCCCATTGCTGAAGACCTGGTTATCGCTCTGGATGTATTTTCCAACCAACAGTGGATAGACCGGGATTGGGATGAGCTGCAAAAGCGGATTGAGTCTGATCTGAACACCCGCGACATGAGCCGGGAGGATCAATCCGTCCCCCGCCCCCTGAGCAAGGTCCGGCTTAAAATACTCAAGCTGTCTTTGCGTCCCGTTTCCTTTTTGCGGGATGAAACCCGCATCGATCCTCAGACCTTGCCCTTGCGGATCCCGTTGGTCTATGCCCGGGAGGCCGAAGATCGCTGGCTGGGTTATTCGCCCTGGTATGTGGAAGGCTGTTTCCGGTCTGTCGAGCTGAAGGCTTTGGAAAAAGGCCTGCTCGATCAGGTGGAAAGCGAGATCCAGGGCTGGTCCTTATCCCGCCTCACCAAGCTGATCCGCCTGCAAGATCCCAGCCTGGAATTTTTCGAAATCAAGAAGGGGGCTGTAGGTAAGATAAAACGGAGCCCGGCGAGAGCATCCGATAGCCAGGGTTCTCTGTCTTTTCTCTCGGCCTGGGGCGAGGCCGAACCCCGCCCGACGACCGCCTGGGAACCCGCCCAAGCCTGGCAACGGGAAGAAGAGGTTGCCGAATTGCTGGGGTTGCTGGACAAGCCCTACGGGGGTATTATGGTGTTGGGGGAAAGCGGCTCCGGGAGGTCTTTGACCATTCGGCAGGCCCTGAGCCAATGGATAGACCAACGCAAAGGGGAGCCGGCGGGCTGCTGGCGGGTTCATTCTCGAAGACTTCCCTCAGGCGTTCGCTACCTGGGCGAATGGCAAGGCCTGGTTGAGGAACTGGTCCGAAATCTGAACGCCACCCGCAGCATACTTTGGCTGGATGACCCGGCCGGCGCGCTGCAGAGCGGTGGCCATTCGCCCGATTCTTCCGTAGCTGGCTATCTCCAGCTTTTTCTGGAAGAAAGAAAGCTGTTGCTGATAGCCGAGGCCAGCCCCGGCGAATGGGAACAAATCCAGGAAAAGCTTCCCGGGCTGGCCCAGCAGATGAATGTGGTCTCGATCCGGGACTTGCGGCCCAACCAGGTCCGCATGATCCTGGAGGCCTACGCCCAGCAGCAATTCCGGACCTCCCAGATCCGGATCGGCCGGTCGGCACTCGAGGAGGCATACCGCCTGACCAACCGGTTTTTGCCCCAGGAGCCTTTTCCCGGCAAAGGCATAAGATTGCTAACGTTCTGCTTCCAAAAAGCGCAATCCTCGCGGCGCAAGCGAGTCGACCGATCTCATATCATCGAAGAATTCTCCCGGCAAACCGGATTGCCGGAACTTTTCCTGCGCGACGACCTGAGTCTGGACAACCGGGATCTACAGGCTTTTTTTGAAGAACGCATCCTCGGGCAACCGGAAGCCGTTCAGCAGCTGACCGAAGTGGTCAAAGTCTTTAAAGCCGGCCTCAACAACCCTCAAAAACCCATCACTTCCCTGCTCTTTGCCGGACCGACCGGCGTGGGAAAAACGGCCAGCGTAGAAGCCCTGGCGGAGTATTTTTTCGAAGATCGAGCTTCCGAAAAGCTCATACGGCTGGACATGAGCGAACTGCAGTTCCCCGAGCAGGTCGATCGGCTGATCGGCAACCTCTACCAGGAGGGCGGAAACCACTTGGCCGGCCAGGTGCGCGAGCAACCTTTTTCCATTGTCTTGCTGGACGAGATCGAAAAGGCCGACAGCCTGGTTTTCGATACCCTGCTGAATATACTGGACGAGGGGCTCCTCGTAGATTCATTTGGCCGGCTTACCCATTTCCGCAATTCCATCATCATCATGACCACCAACCTGGGAGCCGACGCTCCCGTACCGATCGGTTTCAGCGAATCCGACCCCTCCGACCGGTACCGGAAGGCGTTGGAAGGATATTTCCGGCCCGAGTTCATCAACCGGATCGATGGTTCGGTCTTCTTCCGAAAGCTTCGGCCGGAGCACCTCGATCAGATCGCTCGCCGGGAGTTGAAGCGGTTGCAGGAGCGAAGCGGCCTGCGAAGCCGAAACTTGAGCTTACACTTTTCGGATGCCCTGGTGGCCTATCTCGCCCGGGAAGGCTGGGATGAGAAATTCGGAGCCCGCCCTTTGCAGCGGCTGATCGAAAGGAAGGTGGCCACAGCACTGGCCGAATGGTTGCTGGCCCGACCCGAGATTGAGGACACCCCGCTGAACATAGGCCTGGATACAACACAAATGGTTACTTTCGCGACCTGATGATGGGATTTGTTCTGCAACTTCTGTTACTCATTGGCTTTCCTGCTGCGGCCCAGCGGGTGTCCCGGCGGATGAAACTGAGCTGGCTCAGTCCGGTCTTGCTCTGCTACGGTTTAGGCATTGTGCTGGCCAATGTCCCGGGTATTCCGCTCCATGCCGGTTTGAGTACCGGTGCCAGCCAGGCTTCCATCGTGCTGGCCATTCCGCTGTTGTTGTTCGGTACCCGGCTTTTGATGTGGATCCGATATGCCGGACCGGCTGTGGTTTCCTTTCTGTTGGCCGTGGTAGCTGCGGCCATCGCCACTGGCGCCACTGCTTTGGCCTGGCCGGGCTCCCTGAAGTCACCTGAGATCCTGGCGGGCATGCTGGCCGGTTTGTACACCGGCGGTACCCCCAACATGCAGGCGGTCGGACTGGCCCTGCAGGCGCCCAGCGAGTACATTGTGCTGGTCAATGCAACGGACATCATCCTGGGAGGCAGCTGGCTCATTTTCCTGATTTCCTTTTCCCCCCGGGTGATGGGTATCATTTTTCGCCCTTTTGAGATTGCGGAGGGGGCAAAGGATCTTAAGGTTCCCGCTCGCCGGCCTTTTCAATGGAAACATATTTTGCTGGGCGTAGGCTTGTCGATCGGGGTATCGGCCGGGGCCGCCGGACTGACCTGGCTGGTTTTCGGGGATCTGGATCAAACGGCGATCCTGCTCTTTTTCCTGACCAGTATGAGCCTGGGAGCCTCTATTTTTTCGTCTGTGCGCGATCTGCCGGGCACGATGGCGGCGGGAGAGTATCTGCTGCTGGTCTTTTCTCTGGCCATCGGCATGCTGGCAGATATGAGCTTGCTGGCCAGTAGTGGGTTGGCCATTCTGCTGTTTTGCACCTGCACCAAATTGGGTGCCATTCTGATCCATCTGGTATTGGCCCGGATTTTTCACATCGACCGCGACACTTACCTGATCACTTCCACCTCGGCTCTTTACGGTCCGGTTTTCGTCCCTCAGATCGCCTCCGTTTTAAAGAACAAACAGTTGGTCTTTGCGGGTATGGCCACGGGCCTGCTGGGCTATGCCATCGGCAATTACCTGGGGCTGAGCGTAGCTGCTTTTTTATCCCTGTTTTTATGAACCTTGATCGGAAAACCGCCTTTTTAAGCTCATGAAATCGCCGGTGCTGACAACGGAAAACCTGGGCTATCGCTTCCCGAAAGGAGGCGTCCTGTTCGAGGGTCTCGAGCTGGAAATACCGGAAGGCAGTTGTTTTGGTTTATTGGGTCGAAACGGGGCCGGGAAGACCACCTTGATGAAGTTGGTATGCGGTCTTCTTACCCGTTCCACCGGCTCCATTCGCTGGTGGGGACGGGAATTGCGGGAGGACAAGCTTGGGATCTACCGAAAGATCGGCTTGTTGATCGGCGAGCCCCGGCTATACCCTCATTTGAGCGGGGCGGAGAATCTGTCCGTTTATTCCACCTACCGGCAACTGGATCCTGGAACCGTTCCGGATGTGCTGGAGCGCGTGGGGCTGAGCCAACAGGCATCCAAAAAGGTACGCCATTATTCTACCGGTATGCGGCAGCGACTGGGTATCGCCCTGGCGCTTTTGCATCGGCCGGACTTTCTCATCCTGGACGAGCCCACCAACGGATTGGATCCGCAAGGTATTGCGGATGTCCGCCGGTTGATCCTGGGCTTGCGGGAGGAACATACGATCCTGGTATCGAGTCATCTCCTGAGCGAAGTAGAGCAGACCTCCACCCATCTGGCGGTTTTGGAAGAGGGAAAACTGTTGTTTCAGGGCAGTATGGAGGCTTTGCGAAGCCGGAAACGATCCACCGGATTTTCGCTTCTGGTGGAAACCCGGCCGGAGGCAACCTGGCCGCGGGAGATCCCCTTCCCCTCCGCATCGCTGGGCGCGGGTAAATTCCGGATCGACTTGACGGACCGGGAGCAAATACCGCCCTTGATTGACCGGTTGCGGGAAGCCGGGCTTTCTTTGTACCAGTTCCGGATAGAGGAACCGGATCTGGAAGCTTCCTTTCTCGACCTGTTTCAAAAGGAGAAAGCATGAGCGGATTCCAGGCGGCCTTGAAGGCAGAAATCCAAAAGGGGAAGAACTCCTTTGCGCTTTGGCTGTCCTTGTTCGGGACCGTGGCCAATGTCGTGATGTTCAGCCTGTACTTTTTATTCCGGCCGGCTCCGGAGGGCGGGGGCGTGGAAAGGGCCCCCTGGGAAGCCTTTATCGTCCTCTTTTACGACAGCGTCTCCTTCATGATGCTGCCGCTGTATGTGATCATCCTCTGCAGCCTGATCACCTTTCAGGAACATCGTAGCGGAAGCTGGATGAATTTACTGAGCCTGCCGCTGACCCGCTGGCAATTGTATTGGGCCAAGCAGGTCTATACTTTGCTGCATTTCGTTGCGGCCCATCT
This sequence comes from uncultured Saprospiraceae bacterium, assembly GCA_964640855.1. Lineage (GTDB taxonomy): Bacteria > Bacteroidota > Bacteroidia > Chitinophagales > Saprospiraceae > JAJDFU01. The sequence goes on along the minus strand of CAZXIX010000088.1, from coordinate 2,000 downwards.
TCTTTTTATCGCTGGCATGCTGTTGGCCGGACTACTGATCGGGCTGTTTTACCCGGCCTCCGGCCTGCTGGCTTTCCCGCCTCTTGAGTTGATCGTATTGTTGGCGGCCTATACTATTCTTTCCATTCTGGGATTGTTGGCTTTTCATGCGTGGATCAGTTGGCGGTTCTCCCACTTCATCATTCCGCTGACGATCGGGATCATTGGTTTTGTATTGGCGGCCTTACTGGGCCCGGAATGGCCCGGGGCTGTGGGTTTCTGGTATGCAACTCCGATCGTTTACATGCCCGAGTGGCGGGGCGTGGTGGAATATGAATCCTGGGGTGGATTGGGCCTGCACTACGGGGCGAGCCTGTTCTGGTTTGGGTTCTTTACGTTGATCGGCTATTGGGATATCCGGCGGCGAGACATGGGTTGATGTTTTGATGTTGTGATGTTGTGATGTAATTCGGTTAGAAGGTTAGAAATTTTTTCTGCCGGAATCATTATTTGATCAGGCTTGTTGACAGGGTTTACTTGTCTTGATTGGAAAAAAGGGTAATTTTGTGGCTTTCGATGAGATATGAGACGATAGACGGTAGATTTTAGACGCTATGGCAAGTCTATCATCTAAAATCTAATCGTCTATAACTACGAATGGTCCCGTAGCTCAGTTGGATAGAGCAACTGACTTTAAGCGGCTGCAATTACAAAGGTAAGCGCAGCAAATTAGGAGCCTCGGCCTGGGAAACAGAACCTGCCGAGTGGATATCACTATATCGGGGAAACCTTCTTGAGGTGGGGAGCAACTACTTTTCATGTACTAAACCCGCTCAAATGGCAATCCCGAGGAAACTTCAGAGCGACCCTTGTTTTTCTCACCATACGAAGGACAAAGGTGATCTGGGTGTATTGAAGGCTAAGCTGGATTTGTTTGAACAAGGATATTTGATCCTGAATCCCGAAACGGAGCATGCGCCTTTTGACCTTGTGATCCACAGGGACGGCGTTTTTCGTTCGGTGCAGGTTAAATATCGGTCTTTGAACAAGCATGGAACCTTAACGGTAGCCTTCCGGAGAAGTTATTGCGATACGCATGGTCTGGTTATTCGCGAAGTCGAAAAAGACCATATCGATCTGTTCGCCCTCTACTGTCCGGATACAGATGAATGCTACTATTTTGATCCCAAGCAATTCAACAAGTCCGTATCGCTTAGGGTAAATACATCGCGGAATAATCAGAAGGAAGGCATTCATCTTTCTAAAGATTTCCGGAAGGTTCCGTAGAGACTATACGTGATACGCCTGAGATGGCGAAGAGATAGTCCAGACTCCAAACCACCACACTTTTTGAGTGGTGGGCAGCGAAAGCTGTAGCGGGTAAGCTAATCAGTAGGTCACAGGTTCGAATCCTGTCGGGATCACTAGTTGGGTGTGGGTCTGTGTCCACTTTTTTGAGCGGATCCACCAATGCCATTACAGCATTACCGGATTATAACATTACAGCATTAACCCAGGAGAAGTGCCGGTACTGACGATCCTGACGCTTCGCTCAGGATGTCAGCATGGCCTGCGGCCAAGTGGTTGGATTTTTTCCGGAAAGTAAAAAGTTAACCGCACCCGAAATGCGGTATACCTTCGGGTACCGGGGGCATTAAAAATCCAAGTGACATTACAGCATTAACCCAGGAGAAGTGCCGGAGTGGTCGAACGGGCCGCACTCGAAATGCGGTGTACCTTCGGGTACCGGGGGTTCGAATCCCTCCTTCTCCGCCAAAGCCCGGCCCATCGCCACCGCAGGTGGCTTTTTTTATTGGCCCGGACCGGGCTGAACTTGTTCAGGCAAGGGAAGGGGCATATAAAAATAGCCCGTAGGGAGATGGGCAGGGGTTTGAAGCCCCCCACTTCGGGGATCACGGCAAGTAATCCCTCCTTCTCTGCTGAATATTTTTACAAAGCCTTGTAAATATTTAGTTGCCCCTGATAAACAATACTTCCAGCTACAAGCCACTGAAAATTAG
>CAZXIX010000087.1:4606-18525 GCA_964640855.1 uncultured Saprospiraceae bacterium | reverse complement strand
TCATTCTTTTTACAACCCCGAATGGCCTAAAAAGGGCTTTTTCAGGGACGACTATCTATATAGACGAAAATGAGCGGTCTTGATCAATGGGAAACGCAATCCCTTCTTCCCGTTAACCTTTTTTCGCCTCAAGTTCTCTGGCAAGTAGGAATTCCCATGGCCAAGCTGGCGAACCACCAGTCCCCTCTTTCCCTACCCAATTTCCACATCCCATTCCGCTATTTCCGATATTTACCCCATGGCAACGACAACTGATTTCTCCTACGACTTTTCCCTGGATTTCGCCCGGCACATGGACGAAAAGGATGAGCTGGCCGCTTTCCGCAATGAATTTTACATCCCCCCCGCCCGAAAAGGACCAGCCCTTTATTTCTGTGGAAACAGCCTGGGCCTCCAACCCAAACGGACGCGGGGCGCCCTGTGGGTAGAACTCGAAAAATGGGCCAAGGAAGGCATAGACGGATTTTTCAGCAAGGAGGACGGCTGGCTGAAATACCACGAATACCTGGCACCCATGGCCGCGAAGGTTGTCGGCGCCAAGCCGGAGGAGGTGATCGTCATGAATGCCCTGACGGTAAACCTTCACCTGCTTATGGTCAGCTTTTATCGCCCCACGCGAGATCGCTTCAAGATCCTCATGGAAGCAGGCGCTTTCCCCTCCGACCAGTATGCTTTTGCCAGTCAGGTCCAATTTCACGGATACGACCCGGCAGAGGCGATCGTGGAGGTGGCCCCGCGCGAGGGCGAAGCTACCTTACGCACAGCAGACATCCTGACCGCCATCGAACAGCACGGCTCCGAGACGGCCCTTGTTCTGTTCAGCGGGCTGCAATACTTTACGGGCCAGTTCTTTGACATGGAGGCCATCACGCGCAAGGGGCATGAGATGGGGGCCGTCGTGGGCTGGGATCTGGCGCACGCTGCCGGCAATGTGCCGATGAAGCTGCACGACTGGGGCGTTGACTTCGCCGCCTGGTGTAATTACAAATATTTGAATTCCGGCCCGGGGGCGGTAAGCGGAGCTTTCGTCCATGAGCGCCACGCCCAAAATCCAGATCTTCCCCGCTTTGCCGGCTGGTGGGGGCACGACCTGGAGGCCCGCTTTCTGATGCGCAAAGGCTTCCAGCCCATGTACGGAGCCGCCGGCTGGCAACTGAGCACCGCACAAGTCCTGCCCATGGCCGCCCACAAAGCCAGCCTGGAACTGTTCGAGCAAGCCGGCATGGCTGCTCTCCGCCAGAAAAGCATCAGGATGACCGGCTTCCTGGCCTATATTTTTGATGAACTGAATGCGGAGGGGAAAAGCTTCGAATTCCTGACGCCCCTCGACCCGGAACGGCGGGGCGCCCAGCTCTCCCTTTTCGTTGGCCCGGAAGGGAAAAACCTGTTCGATTACCTGCTGAAAAACGATGTCGTGGCCGACTGGCGCGAATACAACCTGCCCGACGGAAAAGAAGGCGGCGTCATTCGACTCGCACCGGCCCCGATGTACAATACCTTTGAAGAGGTGTATCGGCTGGGGGAGTTGTTGGCGGCTTATTGATGTCTTGATGATTTGATGTCGCGATGTTCAGTTTGCTGCGCAAATCCGTATGCAGCTGCCTGCGGCAGCGTAGGCTGTCGCTTCGCAACCTTTGCAAGTAGTAAGCAAGTCGTTTAGGCCAGATTTCCACCTGCAGCCCTCCTTGCCAACGGCCGAGGGCCTGCAAACGCGCGCAGCGCTGCAAACACCTGCCCTTGACCGGGTTAGCGGATTAATTTATCCAACCTTTGGCTTCGAAATCCCGAAGTTGATCCAGCAAGATCTCTTTCAGCGGCCGGTAGGAAATACCCAGCTCTTTCTGGCTCTTGCTGTTGTCAAAAGCTATGGGAATATTGATGTTGTTTCGCACATACCGCCAGTTGAACCCAATGAAGGGGCCCACCAGGTACATGGCCAACTTCGGCAATTGCAACTTGGGCAGGGGAAGTTCCTTTTCGAAGTTATTCCGGATGATCTCGGCTACCTCCAAAACGCTTTTCTCTTCGGCCGAAAGGATGTAGCGCCCCTGGGTTTCCGGGTTTTCTGCCGCGGCTATGTGGGCGTCCGCCACCTCGCGTACATCCACCCAGCCGAAATTCATGCCTGGAGCTCCGCTTTTGAATTGCCCGTTCACCATGTTTAAAACAAAACCCATGCTGGTCGGATCTTGCCGGTGGCTCAGGCTGGGACCCTGCACGAAACTCGGATTGATGGCGACCAGGTCCCACTGGTCCTGTTCCTCCACTATTTTCCAGGCCTCTTTTTCCGCCAGGGTCTTGGAGTAAGGGTAGGGCTGATAGGAGGCGCTGGCCTTCGTATTCCAGTCGGCTTCCGTAAATTCCTGACCTTCCGGTTTGTCGGTATGATCCCCGAAAATAGCGCCCACGGACGAAGTGAGCACGATCCTTTTTACATCGGGAGTCCGGTTGGCCGTATGGAGTACCTCCCGGGTGCCTTGTAAGGCAGGCTCAATAAGTTCTTTTTGCGCGTCTTTCACCCCTTGCACAAAAAAAGGCGAAGCTGTATGCATGACGGCCTGGCAACCCGCCATGGCTTCCTGAAAACTGCCCTTCTCCAGTAAATCGGCTTCAAATAATTTGAGCATGCCGGGGTGCCTGTCAGCCAATTCCTGAAGGTGGGCGATCTTATCTTCCCGCTTCAGGTCCCGGACAGTGCCATGCACCGTATATCCTTTATCCAATAATTTGTTTACGATCCAGGAGGCGATGTAGCCCGAAGCCCCGGTTACCAAAATCGGTTTGTCTTTCTCCATGGTAGTTTCCTGATTAAAGGTTGAAAACAAGAGGAAGGAGATTCGGTTCGTATCGATGGCCCTGCAGTGTTTTCTTTTAGCTTAGGAAAAGAGGATCACGGTTGGAGCCCAGCGCAAACAAGCCCGCGGGCCCACGACAGGGCAGGGCGCAATCCAGTGTATCCGCGATAGAAAAAAAACTGGCAGGGCATCGGGATTCCCACTATCTTGTAGGGCGTTCCCGATCACCAAAACCCACAATAAATGAACAAGCCGAAATGCGTTCTCCTAACGCTCGTTCTTTTCCTTTTCGCCGGTTCCGGTTCTTTCCTGCAGGCGCAATGCACCGAGAAGCACAAAGCCTTACTTGAAAAAATGGACCTCTCGATGGAGAAAAAAGATCCGGAGTTTCTTCGGGAGTTGTACCATGCCGACGCCAAGCGCCATACGCCGGAAGGGGTCGTAGAAGGGATCGACAACCTGATAGCCGAAGCCAAAAAGTTCTATGCCGACATGCCGGATGTTCAGGGAGAAAATCTGGACATCATTTGCATGGGCGATAAGATCGCTACCCGCTGGACCGGCACGGCTGCCATGGCGGGTACCGGCAAAACCATTACCGCAAACGGCATGACCATCATGCACCTCAAGGGCGATAAGGTCATCGAGGAGTGGGAGCAGATGGATGGCATCTCCCTCATGATGCAGATGGGCTATACCATCACCCCGCCGGAAGGTGGGGGAGGAAATTGATCAAGCTTTTACCCTACCTAAAACTCATACGGCCTCCGCAGCAATGCGGAGGTTTTTTTACTTGTAGGGCCGATCCCAGCGATTTTGTCGCCATGTCTTCAGCTTGTCGCGCAAGCCCGTTTGCCTCTGCTTCCGCAACCTAGGCAAGTAGCCTGCAAGTGGCCTTCTCACCATCCACATTGTGCACACTAATGGTTAACGGCGGCAGGCCAAATATCGCGACCGAGGTCGCAATTATCCGCATAGTCACTTTGCGAAAAGGGCGAAATCAATATTTTTCTATTTTTGGGCGGCACCCAAACCAGGAATCATGCAAGCATGGATGGCATATGTCGATTGGACGGTAAGTCCGGAAATATTTACGGCCGGGCCCATCAGCCCCCGCTGGTACGGCCTTCTCTTTGCAGCCGGATTTCTGATCGGTCTGTTCATGGTGCAAAAGATGTTCCGGGCGGAGAAAGCCCCCGAGGCCTGGCTGGATAAAGCCTTCATCTACATCGTCCTAGGTGCGGTCCTGGGCGCGCGGCTGGGCCATGTATTTTTCTACGACTGGGATTACTATTCTCAGCATACCGGCGAGATCCTGCAGGTTTGGAAGGGAGGCCTGGCAAGCCATGGCGGCGCGATCGGGATCATCATTGCCTTGTGGCTTTTCTCTCGCTTTGTATCGAAGAAATCCATTCTATGGATGCTGGATAAGGTGGTGGTACCGACGGCTCTGGCCGGATGCTTCATTCGCCTGGGGAACCTGATGAATTCCGAGATCGTAGGAAAGATCACCACGGCAAGTTGGGCCTTCCGTTTCCCGAAAGCCAGCCAACCGGAAGAGAAAGCGCTCTGGACCGATTGCGAGAGTTGCACCCCTCCCGAAGGCGAAAGCGAATGTATTGAAACCGGGCAGAGCCTGCTCCAACGCGTAGGGGGCCGGGTGGAAGAGATCGCCCAGTGCATCCCCAACATAGAAGACGTTCCGGCCCGTCACCCGGTCCAGTTGTACGAATCCCTTAGCTATCTGGCCATTTTCGTCATCCTCTACCTGGTGTATTGGAAAACGGATTTCCGGAACAAACTCGGCTTTTTGTTCGGTCTTTTCCTCGTACTCATTTTCGGAGTGCGCATCCTGATGGAACAATTCAAGGTCAGCCAGGGCGGATTCGAAACGGCCCTGGGCAATACACTGACCACCGGCCAGTGGTTGAGCATCCCTTTTGTTCTGATCGGGCTTTATTTCGTCTTTCGACCCTCCCGGTCCACGAACCAATAGATAGATCAAATGCCGACTCTTTCCGATCCGGAGTCTGGGGTGGGGCTGAAGGATATTCCGGCCTGCATGCGGGCTGGCCAAGGCACCAGGGCTCGATCTTTACGCCTTTTCGGACCAAAAAATTCCAAATACCGGCCATCTGCAACCATTTTTCAGAGACAGGACGATAAATTGAGTACTTTTCAGAAAAGCGCTCAGTTTTCAGGAAACGAGATTCCCATGGGAGCCAAAGCTTATTTTTCATTCCTTCTATCTATTCTTTTGTCTTCGTCCTTCCTGTGCATCCAGGCTTGCTCCCAGGATGCCTCTCCTGTACGGAGCCCGGCCTTTCCTTACGATATCACCGAGCCGACCGAATCCTGGTACCTGCCCATGGTCCTGCAGGAAGTTTCAGGCCTTTCGTGGGATGCTCGACGCAACCGGCTGGTAGCTGTACAAGATGAAAATGGCTATTTGTTTTACCTCCACGACGGACAAATCGAAGAAAAGGTTGAATTCTGGAAAGACGGAGATTACGAGGGTGTCGAGGCGGTCGGCAACGAAGTTTTCGTCGTAAAGAGCTCCGGGACCCTCTATCAGATCCAAAACCCCGCTTCACCCGGTCAAACTGTGGAGAAGTATAACGACTTTCTGAATCCGGATAATGATGTCGAAGGTCTGGCTTACGATCCAGAAAAGCATCGCTTGCTGCTGGCTTGCAAAGGTAAAGCGGGAGAGGGGGAGGCCTTTGAGCTGAAAAAAGCCGTTTACGCCTTTGATCTGGACCCATCCAAAATGGAATTGGAAAAGGAACCCGTCTTTGTGATCAGCCTGGAGGACGTCCGGGATTTTCTCAATATGAGCCCCGCCCTCCGGAAATGGGAAAACCTGATGGATACATTTCAGGCCAACGACACCCAATTCACCTTTACACCCTCCGGACTGGCAGTCACCCCAGATGGAAAATACCTTTATATTTTATCCACGGCCGGCCGGTTAATCCTGGTCCTTGATAGCCAGACGGGGGAGATCGTTCACATTGAGAAATTGAAGAAAAAGGATCATCGCCAGCCCGAAGGGATCTGTTTTGATTCCCTGAGCAACCTGTACATTTCCAATGAGGGCAGCGGAGCTTCGCCCACCCTTTACCGCTATGCGCCCCGGGCAGATTGAAACGAGTGTGCCCCAGGAAGTTTTCAAACTTTTGTCGCGAGTAGGGACGGCAGGTCTTATCCCCCTCTCCGCTGGTCATCTCCCCCCCCAATGCATGCCAAATCCTGAGCCATATTCGTATCTTTGGGGCCGGAGCCAAACGATACTCCTTCATAGCTGGTTTACCCTAAAAGTACTGCCTAAACCATGAGCATAGTCGAAATGCGCGTCCCGGAAATCGGGGAATCGATCACCGAAGTAACTCTGTCCCAGTGGCTGATCAAGGACGGCGATTTTGTCAAACTGGACGAACCCATCTGCGAATTTGAGTCCGATAAGGCTACGCTGGAATTCCCTGCCGAAGCCGCAGGCAAGCTTATGCATGTGGCCAAGGAGGAAGATGACCTGGAGATCGGCGCCCTCGTCGCCAAGATCGATACCCGTGTGAGTCAGGATAGCAATGGCGCATCTCCGCCGGCAGAGCCTGTCCAGAAAGAGGAAGAGCCTGCCAAAGAAGAAGCGCCCAAACCGGAACCGGAACCTCAGCCCGCCGGCAATGAGTCGGAAAAGAGTTACGCCAGCGGGCATGCCTCGCCCGCTGCCGCCAAGATTCTCAAAGAAAAGGGGATCGACCCCAAATCAGTGAGCGGTACCGGACGGGACGGAAGAATCACCAAAGAGGATGCCCAAAAGGCGGTGGAATCCCAAAAAGAAGAACCGGCTCCCGAGCCTGCACCCCAACCCGAAAAAGCACCGGTCCCGGTTTCCTCCCCCACAGCTTTCAGCCGGGAAAGCCATCGCAAAAAGATGAGCCGGATGCGCCGAACCATCGCCGCCCGCCTGGTCAGCGCCAAAAATGAAACGGCTATGCTCACCACTTTCAACGAAGTGGATCTGACGGAAGTCATGGCCATGCGAAAAAAATACCAGGAGCGCTTTGTTGAAAAATACGGCATCAAACTCGGCTTCATGTCCATCTTCGCCAAGGCATGCGCCAAGGCATTGCAGGAGTTTCCGGATGTGAATGCCTACATCGACGGAAACGAAATCGTTTACCACGATTACGTCGATATCAGCATTGCCATTTCCACGCCCAACGGCCTCGTGGTGCCTCCCGTCAACAATGTAGAGAGCTTGCACTTTGCCGACATTGAGCATAAGATCAAGGAGTTGAGCACCAAGGCTCGCAATGGCACCCTTTCTCTGGAAGAGATGAGCGGAGGGACTTTCACCATTACCAACGGAGGTATTTTCGGTTCGCTCAACAGCACCCCGATCCTCAACCCGCCCCAATCCGCTATCCTGGGCATGCACGGGATCAATCAACGGCCCATGGCGATCAACGGTGAGGTGAAGATCCGCCCCATCATGAACCTGGCGCTGAGCTATGACCACCGGGTCATCGACGGTAGCACCTCGGTAACCTTCCTGGTCAAAGTGAAACAGATCCTGGAAGACCCATACCTGCTTTTACTGGATATTTGATCCGGGCTGATGGGCACGATCGAAGCCAAATCCGATAATCAGAAAGGCCACGCAGCTCGGCGGGGGCTTTTCGACGCAGAAACTTCAGCCTAACACCCAGGCACAATGAACACCCTATGACACTGACCGCATTCTTCGATTGGGTTTCCTCAGAACCGGGCTGGGTGATCGCCTATTTTGTCGCTCTCCCCCTTTTGGCCCTGTTATTCGGAAGATGGGGCGGAGAAAATGTCATCTATTCGCCCTGGAATTACCTCTTTGCGGCCATCATCTACCTGGTTTGCGTCCCGGGAATATTTGCCCTGACCCTAAACGTATATCTCTTCCTGTTTGAGCGGCAAAGTATTTTCGATGCCAACATCATCACCCAGTGGCTACCCATTTTGGGCATGGCGGTGACCCTTCCCCTCGTACAGAGGCAGATCGACCTGGATTACGTGCCCGGATTCGGCAGGCTTTCCGGCCTGATCGCGATGATCACGCTGGTGCTCACTCTGATGTGGGTGGTAGACCGCACCCGCCTGTGGTTCATCTCCTATTTGCCGGTTGGATATGTCCTGATCATCTTTTCAGGCCTGCTTATCGGCATGTATTGGGCCGCCGGAAAAGTTTTCGGAAGCCCCTACCGAAGTGTCCGCTGAGTCTTCCTTATTGTTCTGAAAAGGGCAAAAAAATACCAGGACTAATCCAGGGCGGAATAATCCTGGCCGAAAAGCGACTTTAGATTGCAGGAAAGATTCACGACTTGAGTAAGAATCAAGCGCTAAATCTTAGTATCAAGATCAGATGCTTTCCTAAACTCAGGATTAATATCAGGTTAACTCCTCTTTAAGATTAGAGCTGCCGACGGATAGAAGGCAGGATTCGAGCCAGCCGGTCCGGATCGAAATCGTCTTCCGAAGCCGTTTGGGAATCCTTCTTTCGACCGGCGAGGGCCATCATCCTTTGCCTTTCCGGAAAAGAAAAGCGTGAAAAGGTTCTTCTCAGCAAGGGCAATAACTCCTGGAATCGCCCTGGCTCCAGCGCGCCTACCCATTCGTTCAGGATAGACCACAATACCGGTTGATGGATCAAAAGCAATCCGCTACCGGAGAGAAACCCTTCCAGCCAATGCGGAGCCTCAGTCGGTTCGGAGAGGGCCAGCGACAGCAATCGGGCGCTTTCCCGGGCAGAAAGTTTCTGCCGATCGAACAGGAGGCGGGTCGCAAAACCCCGTATCAGGGGGTTTACCATCGGTTGGGTATTCATTCCCATCAGGAGAGCAAGCCATTCCCCTTCTGTTTCCTTCCAGCCCAGGAGGCTAATGCTGTGATTCAGGCCGATGAGTTTCTGGAAAAGTTGCCGGGCGAATTCCTCCTCTACCTGGGAAGCCAGTCCGGGAAGACCGATGAACAAGCGCGGCAGACTGTGTTGCAGCAAATTCCGCACTGACTTCAGATCGGTGCCGCGGGTATCCCCATATCGCAAAACCTGTACCAAAGCCGGAATAGCGTCCATCAGGTCTACCAGGTTGTCGCTCAGGGCTGCTTTTTCCTCCATGATATGCAGAAGTCCCTCCAGGGCGTCCGGCAATTCTGCGGGCAGCACCTGGTTCAAAAGGGTAGTTATCGCAGCCAGGCTATCAGCGTCCTGCCCTTTTTTCTTTACTAAAGCGTTGGTGGCCTCCCAAACGGTGTTTCCCCACATTCCGGCTTCTATCAGGCGAATGGAAAATTCGGCTTTCCACTTCAATCGCCATATTTCTTTGAATCCTCCCTTCTGTTCATCGGAGGCCGATCGGACCTTTCCCCAGGGTATATCCAACAGTCTGAGGCGATGAAGCAGCAGGCTGGCTTTTCGGTTGCTTTCCTTTCGCAGGTCCAGCTCCTTGGTTAAGGCCACCGTGGTAGCGACCTCCTTGCTCAGGCGGGCAGATTTCACTTCTTGCTCAAAATCCTTTTGCAGGGGTATGCCGGGCAATTCGTGAGGCACCCGCCCCAGCCGGTCGCCGATCACCAGCCGGTCGTGGATGAGCTGCATGGGAAAGGATTCCCCCATCGTGAAAACGGCTTGCGCGGACTCCTGCAATTCTTCCAGCCCGGGTCGGGCATATCCTCGCAGGGAAGACAAAGTCTGTGCCAGACGCGACGCTTCTACGGCATGCGCTGCCGAGGCGGAGAGATCTTCCGAGCGAAGAAGTCTGGCTGCGCGGCTCATCCACTCGATGTGGCTGTGGTCCTTTTGCCGAAACAGGATTTCGTACCAGGCCGGCGAAATGACCCCTGCTGCATATCCGCCGGATCGAGCCAGACGGTTGTAAGCCCAGGGGATCCAGGTGGCCTGCGTTTTGACTTTTTTTTGCCCTCTCAGCAAAGCATTGTCCGATTTTGCCGGGCGGCTCTCCCACATCTGAATGGCCGGAACGTGCCAGGCGCCACACACAATCGCGATGCGCTCGAATCCGTCTTTGATCGCGTTGCGCAGGCTCTTTCGCATAAAAGCCTCCCGCAAAACAGTTTCCGGGCTTTCTTCCCGGCCCAGTTCCGAACGCAAGGTTCCCATCATTTCCGAGATGGCCTCGAAAATGGATCCGGGCTGTTCCTCCCGCTCAAAGGTGTGTTCCCACCATCGTTCGCTGTCGGTAAAACCCGATAGCTCTGCCAGGTAGCCCAGGGGGTCCGTACGTATGCGGAGTACCTCCGGTGATCTCTCTTCCCCGTGATCGAACAAGACTGCTTCCTCCGTTTCCCCATGCCGGCCCAATTGCAGGCTCATGGGCAGATCCATAGGCCGTACAGGGATGTCATTTTTCAATCCAAAAAGAATGGCTTGCCACTCTGGCGAAAACTCGGCAAAAGGAAGGTAAGCGGCCCGTTGAAAATTCTTCGGGTCATAGACCAGAAGCGCAACGGGAGGTATCATCTTTTTGTGGCCGGCCCAGTCGAGCAAGGCTTCGGTATCCGAAGGCAATTCAATCAGGATGGCATCCGGCTGAAAAGCCTCCAGTTCCCGCAGCAAATTGCGTGCCGAACCAGGTCCGTGATGCCGTATGCCGAAGTAGCGTATTTTCAAGCTGTCTTGTCCGATTTGAAATGTCGAAAAAATATAAATCCTGGATGGGGACCCATCACCTTCCTGTTTTCAATGGCACGCCCGGCTGGAACTATATTCAGCCGTTGGCAATCGCCAGAGGGAAAGTAGCCGGCTCGTCGGTCATCTGTCGACTGCCTACCCGGCAAAGCGTGAAACAGGTCGGCCCTCAGATGGTCTGGGGCGAACTTTCGGTCACAAATAGGCTTTACAAGCTTCATACCATTCCGCCCAATCTTCCCGGCTTCGCATGACCACTTCCAGGTATTCGGTCCAAACGGCTTTATCCTGAGTTGCATCCTTGATGATGGCTCCGGTAATGCCCGCTGCCAGGTCGGCGGGTTTGACCTCTCCTTCTCCAAAATGAGCGGCCAAGGCCAGCCCGTGGTGCATCACCGAGATGGCTTCTGCCGTGCTCAGGGTGGAAGAGGGAATTTTCAGTTTTTGGTTGCCGTCCGCTGTTTGGCCGCTCCGCAACTCCCGAAAGATGGTGACCAGACGTCGAACTTCCGCCGTCATATCCTTGGGTACAGGCAACTCCAGTGACTTTCCGGTCTGCTCGACCCGGGCCTGGACAATGCTTACCTCCTCCTCCAGGGTTTTGGGCAAAGGCATCACGACCGTATTGAATCGCCTTCGCAGGGCACTGCTCAACTCGTTGATGCCCTTGTCCCGGTCGTTGGCCGTAGCGATCAGGTTGAAGCCTCTTCGGGCATGCACTTCCCGGTTGAGCTCCGGTATAGGCAAGATCTTTTCCGAAAGCAGAGTGATCAGGGAGTCTTGCACCTCCGCGGGGATCCGGGTCAGTTCCTCTATCCGAGCCACTTTGCCTTCTTGCATAGCCTTCATAATCGGACTCGCCACCAAAGCTTGATCCGTAGGACCCTCTGAAAGCAAACGAGCGTAATTCCATCCATATCGCAAAGCCTCCTCAGGAAGGCCGGCGGTGCCTTGTACCAGCAGGGTGGATTGGCCGCTGATGGCCGCAGACAAGTGCTCTGCCAGCCAGGTTTTGGCCGTGCCGGGAACGCCGATCAGCAACAGGGCCCGATCTGTGAGCAAAGTCGCCACGGCCAATTCGATCAGTTTTCGCTCCCCGTAGTATTTGGGCGAGATCTGCAGACCTGACGGCAATTCTCCTCCCAGAATGTAGGTAACCACCGATCGGGGGGAAATTTCCCAACCGGCCGGAACCGGCCCTGAGTCCGCCTCTTTGAGGGCTTTTAATTCTTCGGCAAAAGCAACCTCTGCTTGAGGGCGAAGGATGTCGAGTGGTTTACTCATTCCGTATCGGGATTAAATCCTGGTAAAACTGTTTGCGAAACCGAAGGATGTTTTGAAAATTGCCTATATCGGTTTCCCATTGCCCCCAAATATAGCCATAGTCCGGCCAGCCTTTTTCCCAAAGGGGAAGGGCTCTGGGCTCCATGTGAAAAGCGGCAGCACGCAGCAGCTTTCTGTAGTGCCAAACTCCCCAGTTGATCTGCGATGCCGTCAGCATCCACTCCTGGAAAGGCCCCAATACCGAACGAACCAGTCCGGATGGCCAGGGATGCTCTCCATAGAGAAGCAAATCGTACGCCAGACTGTTGTCGGAGATCAATCCGGAATTTTTCCTGACTTCCTCGGAGCTCAGCGCCAGCCAGTCCTTTGGCGATAAGTCCTGGACCAGATTTTGGACGGTAGCCTTTGCCAAACCCAGATCTTCCGACTTGTGGATTTGCAACAAGGTGGCTGCAAGCGATGAAGATCCATGATCGAGCACGGCTTCCAGCAAGCCTTTCATCCAGGCTTTCCCAAAACGGGCCCGGCTGATGGAGGCGATTTGAACGGCCAGGGGCTCTTTAATAAGACTCTCCCACATTTGGGGCGGTGTGTTTCGAGCCACCCAAGTGATCCGTTCTGTGGGTTTGGATTTCCAAAGCCCCAAATGATCCCAGGGTGACTGTTCGGCCTTTTCGGGCATCCATCGAATCCCATTATGATCAAATTGAATCCAGCTTTTCAGCCATTTTTTCCATTGCGTTGCCAGATTAGTTCCGGGTTCGCACAGCAACACTTGAGCTGCTGCCCGCCTTACCGGCTTTCGCGAATCCTCCAGGCATTTTTGCAGAAAAGTCAGGTCCCAATCTGAGAAAGGAGGGTCAAAAGCCCCCAGGAAGAATACTTTTTCTTCCGGAGAGAGCCCACTCCAGCGCTCCTCCAGTTCGACCGGGTCGGTTTGGTTCTTCCGCAGTGCGCGATAAGTAGCCAGGCGAAGATCTGGATCCATCTCAGGTTCGGAAAGGGGAGGCAAGGGGGCCAGAATGCGCCAGTTCGGATGTTGCCGGGCCAGCCAGGCATCTGCGGGATGCAGGTTGTCAAAGGCGAGTTGGTAAAGATCCGGATCCTCCAGGGCTTTCTCCAGGATCAGGGGCAGGCTCTCGGGCGGGAGGGCCAACTGGTGCTGATGCAGAAATCCGATAGCCTCTTTCAGGAAATTCGAATACCTCCCTTTCAGCATATCCCGGATCTGTCCGGCTACCCGTTGCGGTACTTTTTTCCGTCCATCCTGCTGGGAGGCAGGAGCTTGAGCCTTCGCAGTTGCCTTGTCGGGTTTCAAGGATGTTCTTCGAAGAAATCCTAATAATGCAGCGCTTTGGATCAGCTCTTCGGCCGGATCCTCGGACAAGGGAAAGCCGAGCAGCTGTTCCAGTCTTTCCCGATCGGCAGCATCCAAAGAGGCGCGATCCGTACCCAATAGCGATATCCGAACCAGTTTTTCCCACATACCGGACTCTTTCAGTTGAAACGTAAGCAAAAAATCGATCTAACGGAAAGAAAAAAGGGCAGAGGGCGGCACTCCCTTCCGGGTTAGCCGGTTGAGGACCTCTTCCCGTTCGTCATCCCGACTGATGACGAGGCACCACTGGGCCTGTTGAGTTCGTTTCACATCACGGAATGCCTCCACGGGGATGCTATAGATTTTTTTTCCTTGCTTTTCGGGATTATCGGTGAACCAGCGAAAGGCAACGCCCCTTTCCAGGAAGAGGCGAGCTACTTCTTTGCCCCGTTTTCCGGCACCCCAGAGGCACAAGGGGCGACTGAAGTCCCGGTCCAACCTCAAAAACCAGTCTACTTTCAGCCCGAAAAAGCTGTTCTCCCGATATACCTCCTGGGTACGCGAACTTCGGGCCTGGTGGTCGCGCCAGAGGTGAAGAACTTTCGGAACTCCCGCAAAACGCAAGCCTGCCGACAACAAGCGGAAACACAGATCGTAATCTTCCGGGTACCGCCGAGTTTCAAAAGCCCCGCTCCATGCGAGATCTTCCCGGAAAGCCATCCAGCAGGGTGAGGGGAGAACGCATTCCCGGTACAGATTGGCGCGCCAGCTGTTTTCAGCAACGACCGTATTCAGCCAGGCCGTATACTTTCGATAACCCTCTCCCAGCTCCGCATCGGAA
>CAZXIX010000087.1:0-4596 GCA_964640855.1 uncultured Saprospiraceae bacterium | reverse complement strand
GCATCGGAAAAATAGGCAACCTGACCGGCAACCACATGCCCCTTTCCCTTTTCGCGCAGGGTACGAGCCAGCGTTTCGACCTTGTGAGCTGCCATTCGATCATCTGCGTCCATCCTCGTCACGAGTCTGCCTTGGGAAATGGCAAAGGCATGGCGAAGAGCAGGGATGATCCCCTTGGCCGGGTTCTTTAGGGGGTGGATCCGAGGATCCCGACGGGCGAAGGATTCGAGTATGGCCCAGCTGGCATCTGTGGAGTGGTCATTTACGGCCAAAAGTTCCCAATCCTGCCAGCTTTGAGCCCGAATGCTTTCCAGGCATCCAGCCAAAAAGGGTTCCGCATTGCGGACCGGCATCAAAATGGAGACGGCAACCGGAGAATCAGGCATAAGGGCAGGCAGGACAGTCAAACTTTTTATGGGAACCCAAGCGAATATACCGAATCCTGTATGGAGCAAGCGAATTTGCCAGCAGCGGGTAAAAAGAAGAGCAAAGTGGCAACAATATATGCTATGAGAATCAGTGCAAAACCCTATTTTTGCACCGTTTTACGCGATTTAAATCTTATCAACGAAATACCTCATTTCCTATGGCAAGTACCGGCCAGGTAAAACAGGTGATCGGACCTGTAGTCGACGTCAGCTTTTCAGACGAATCCAATTTACCGGAAATCTACACTGCCCTCGAGATCCTCCGGGAAAACGGGGAAATCCTTGTGCTCGAAGTACAGCAGCATTTAGGTGAAGATAGTGTCCGCACCATTGCAATGGACTCTACGGAGGGTCTTACCCGGGGTACCAAGGTGATCAATACCAATGCCCCCATATCTATGCCCGTCGGCGAAAAGATCAAAGGGCGCCTGTTCAATGTAGTAGGTCAAAGCATTGACGGTATTGGCCCGGTAGAAAAAGGCGAGAACGCTTACTCCATCCACCGCAAGCCTCCCACCTACGAAGAGCTTTCCACCGAGCGGGAAGTTTTGTTTACCGGCATCAAGGTGATCGACCTGATCGAACCCTACATGAAGGGAGGAAAGATCGGACTTTTCGGTGGTGCCGGTGTGGGTAAGACCGTATTGATCATGGAACTGATCAACAACATTGCCAAAGCATACGAAGGGATCTCCGTATTTGCCGGTGTGGGTGAACGTACCCGGGAGGGAAATGACCTACTCCGTGAAATGCTGGAATCAGGCGTTATCAAGTATGGAGATGAGTTTCTCGAGAGTATGGAAGCTGGCGGCTGGGACCTCGACAAAGTAGATGCGAAAGCTCTGGCTGACTCCAAGGCCACCCTGGTATTCGGACAGATGAACGAGCCTCCCGGAGCTCGGGCCCGCGTTGCTCTCTCCGGCTTGACCGTAGCGGAATATTATCGCGACGGGGATCTTGACGATCCGACCGGCGGGCGCGATATCCTTTTCTTCATCGACAATATCTTTCTTTTCACGCAGGCCGGCTCGGAGGTATCTGCCCTGTTGGGACGTATGCCGTCGGCCGTGGGCTATCAGCCGACCCTGGCTACCGAGATGGGCTTGATGCAGGAGCGGATCACTTCTACCAAGCGAGGATCCATCACCTCGGTGCAGGCGGTTTATGTGCCTGCGGATGACTTGACCGACCCGGCTCCGGCAACCACCTTTGCTCACCTGGATGCCACTACCGTACTGAGTCGTAAAATCGCCTCCCTCGGTATTTACCCTGCGGTAGATCCCCTGGATTCGACCAGCCGTATCCTTGAGCCTTCTATCGTAGGCGACGAACACTATCAATGCGCTCAGCGGGTGAAAAACATCCTGCAGCGCTATAACGAACTTCAGGATATCATTGCCATTCTGGGTATGGAGGAATTGAGCGAGGAAGACAAGCAGGTCGTTCACCGGGCTCGCCGGGTCCAGCGCTTCCTTTCCCAACCCTTCCACGTAGCCGAACAGTTTACCGGGCTGAAAGGGGTTTTGGTACCGATCGAAGAGACCATCCGGGGATTCAACATGATCATGGACGGCGAAGTCGACCAGTATCCGGAAGCGGCCTTCAACCTCAAAGGAGGGATCGACGATGTGATCGAGGCAGGAGAAAAAATGCTGGCCGAGGTACAGGAAGCCTGATCGAAATCCTATTGAACCACGAAGGGACCCTCCAAAGGTTCTCTTACTCCAATTCACTGAGTTATGCACATTACGGTACTCACTCCCGATAAGGAAATCTTCTCCGGCAACATTACTTCGGTAAAGGTGCCGGGTACCAATGGAGAATTTCAGGTCTTGAAAAATCACGCTCCCATAGTGGCTTCCCTGGATAAGGGAAAGGTCGAGATCGTCACCTCCGCTGGTGAGCATCGCGTACTGGACGTGGAAACCGGTGCTGTATCCACCCGGGATGAAGCGGGCAGAACCATCCGGCTTCAAGTGAAAGGGGGTTTTATTGAGGTGCTCAAAAACGAGATCTCTTTGCTGGTGACCGGTGCTTCGAACGGCCTATAACCAGGATTAAACAAACTCTGCCCGGGATAATCCTGAAAAGCCCTTACGGATCAGGCCGTAAGGGCTTTTTCCATAGCTAAGGATGGCCAAACATGTATCCTTGTTAATTCAGGACGGCCGAATTCATAAGTTCTTCAATGGCCTCGGCCTCAATGGGGATATTTTCCATGAGATCTACGGGGCCATCGTCCGTGATGAGAATATCGTTTTCCAGCCGGATCCCCATCTTTTCATCCGGGAGGTAGATCCCGGGTTCGCAGGTGAACACCATGCCCGCCTGGAAGGGATCGTAGCGATTGGAAAGGTCGTGAACATCCATTCCCAGATGATGGCTGACACCATGCATAAAATACTTCTTGTAGGCGGGCTTTTCCTCGCTTTGATTCTTGATGTCGGTCTTATCGAGTAGGCCCAGGGCCAGGAGCTCAGATTCCATTTGCTTGCCTACTTCTTTCTGATACTCCTCGAGCGTGCCCCCCGGGACCAAACCCTGACGGGCAAACTTGAATACATTGAGAACGGCCTGGTACACTTTTCGCTGGCGTTCGGAGAATTGACCATTGATCGGAATGGTCCGGCTCAGGTCCGAAACATAGTTGGCGTATTCGGCCCCGAAGTCCATGAGAAGCAGGTCTCCGTCCTGACAGGGGTTCTCGTTCTTGATGTAGTGCAGCACGCAAGCGTTCGCACCTGATGCAATGATGGGCTCATATGCATGCCCGCTTGCCCGCCGGCGGATCATTTCGGAGGTGATTTCCGCTTCTATTTCAAACTCCCAAACATTCGGACGCACGAATTCCAATACGCGTTGGAACGCCATGTGGGTGATATCGATCGCCCGACGGATCAGGTCTACTTCTTCGGGCATTTTGATCATCTGCATTTTGCGCAAGATGGGCTGCGCCCGATGGTACTTGTGCAGGGGAAATTTCTGCATCAATTCATGGGCATAGCGTTGATCGCGGGATACGATGGGAGACTCGAACCGATCCTGCTCCGGCACGTTCAGATAAATCCGCTTCGCCAGCAGAATGAGCTCCCGCAGGATGCTATCCATTTCTTCGAGATAAAAAACCTGATCGATACCCGAAATGGCTGAGGCCTCTTCTTTGGAAAGGACCGCTCCTTCCCAGGTTTTCCTTTTTTCGCTGGGGCGGCGGATGAAGGCCACTTCCTGATAGCCGTCTTTAATACAATCCGGAAAGAGAACCAGAACGGAGTCTTCCTGATCCAGACCGCTCAAATAGAACAGGCCGTTGTTTTGTCGAAAGGGAAAAGTCGTATCCCCGGTCCGGGGCATCCGATCGTTGGAATGGAAAATGGCGATCGAATCCGGTTTCATTTTGCGAATAAACCGATTGCGGTTCAGCTTGAACAGGCTTGGGTTGATCGGATCGTATCTCATGAAGCGTTTTTTATGCAAACCTTAATTTGCCTTCGGCAAGGGAAGTTTATACAAAAAGCTCGAAATAAGGAGGATTTGGCAGGGATAGGCGTTGGCAAAACTGCACTTTTTTCTCCATCACAAGAAACAAAGTCTGCAAATTGAAAGTATAGCTGAAAGATCCTCCGTTCTCCTGTAGGGTTGGATGGTCCTCTTTAAGATTTTGCTAAAATCCATTGCATGTTCTTTCGCCTCCTGATATTGACCCTTTTGGCACTACCTTTTCATAAACCAGCCTGGGGACAGCAACCCACCCCAGATGATCCGCTGATCCACAGTATCTTCTTCGGGGGAGGCGATTATTCCATTTTCCCGGAAGAGGAAAAGGCCCTGGTTGAGTTTCTCCAAAAAATTCCCCGGATCGATACCTATATAATTTCCATTCAAAGCCATACGGATGATATAGGGAGCCTGGAATACAACCAGTGGCTTTCCCGAATGAGAAGCCGGGCCACGTATTACCAACTCCTGGGATTGGGGTTGAAGGCCGACCAACTGATCATTGAGGATTACGGCGAAACGAGTCCGGCATTCGATAATTCTACATGGGAAGGAAAACTCAGGAACCGGCGAGTGGACATTGTGCTGATGAAGCCCCAGGTTTGATGGGATTGGGCCAAGCCCGGTCCGCTTGGACCAGGCTTCTTCTGTGGGCGATGATGGATTCGAACCA
>CAZXIX010000086.1:0-19132 GCA_964640855.1 uncultured Saprospiraceae bacterium | reverse complement strand
CTGGTCCAAAAAGGGACTTTTGCAGCTCAAAGGATATTATTCAGACACACCCTAATTAAACAGGTCTGAACTCTTGGATCCAGGACGGCCCGGTAAATGAATGTTCCGGTTCACCCGCCCGAAGCCTTGGTCTGTGAATACCCTTTTTCCTTCAGCAGTTGCACCACCTTATCCCGTAGGTTCCCCTGGATGAGGATCTCGCCCTCTTTGACGGAACCGCCCACGCCGCATTTGGATTTCAGGAATTTGCCCAGTTCCTTCAGCGCGTCTTCGGGGCCGACAAAACCTGTCACAAGAGTAACTTCCTTGCCCTTGCGCTTTTTCCGGTCGATCAAGACCCGGAGCTGTTGCTGCTGGGGAGGGAATTCCTCCTGTTCTTCTTCCTGCCCGTACTGGTATTCAAAATCGGGATCGGTGGAGAAAACCACCCCGCTCCGTCCTTTTTTAGCCTTCTTGCTCATGGTCTACTTTTTTACCTTTCATGGCCGTTGAGATCACCTGGTCCATCACCTGCTGGGCGAGGGGAGAGGCGTAGTTGTTGATGGTTTCCATGGCCTGGTTGATCGCGTCCTTATTCTCGCCTTCGATGGATCGGGCCAACTCCTGGTTGAGTTTCTGCAGGGTGGATATCTGTTCGTCGTTGAGTGATTCTTCATTTTGTCGAAGGAAGCGCTCGGTGGACAAGACGATATTCCGCCCCTCGTTCCGAGCTTCGAGCAGAGCTCGCTGCTTCATATCTTCTTCGGCATGCTGAATGCTTTCCATTAGCATGCTGGCCATTTCCTCTTCGCTGATGCCGTATTGAGATCGGATCTCGATTTCCTGCTCGATATCGGAACGCAACTCCTTGGCTTTCACTTTCAGGACGCCGTCTGCGTCCAGAATGAACTGGATCTCGATCTTGGGCAGGCCGGCAGCCATCGGGGGGATGCCTTTCAGGATGAATTCCCCCAGCTTTCGGTTGTGCTCGACGAGGTCGCGCTCACCCTGATACACGGCTACCTTTAGATTTCGCTGACCATCTACCGACGTGGTATAACGTCTGCCGACCCGGGCGGGGACCTTGGAATTTCGCGGCAGGATCACATCCATCAACCCGCCCATGGTCTCAATGCCCAGAGATAGGGGGGTGATGTCCAGGAGCAGAATGTCTTTTTGTTTACCGGCCAGCACATCTGCCTGGATGGCGGCTCCCAATGCTACGACCTCGTCCGGATTTAATTCGTCGTGGACGGGTTTGCGGAAAAAGGCCGAAACCGATTCCTTGATCAGGGGCACCCGGGTCGATCCGCCCACCATGACCACCTGATCAATGGCGGAGGGTTCCAATTCGGCATCGTGCAGAGCCTGGCCGCAAGCCGTCAGCGTGCGATCCACCAGAGGACGGATCAAGCCATTGAGGGTATCTCGATCGAGTTGGAAATGGTGATCTCCTATTTTTCCTTCGAAAGATTCCGACTCGCTTAGTGCTTTCTTGGCTTTTTCAGCGAGCAATCGGAAGGATTGGGCCCATTCCTTATCCTCGCTCAGGCGAGTGGGAGAGAGGTCGGCCGCTTGCTCGATCCAGTGCTCCATGATGGCTTTGTCCAGGTCGTCTCCGCCCAGGAAGGTGTCTCCGTTGGTGGATAGCACCTCGAAAATTCCATCGTGGATCTGGAGTATGGAAATGTCGAATGTGCCGCCGCCCAGATCGTAAGCGGCAATGGTTTGATTGTCCTCCTTTTCCAATCCGATACCGTAGGCCAGGCTGGCCGCCGTGGGTTCGTTGACGATCCGCAGGACTTCGAGACCGGCTAATTTTCCGGCATCGCGGGTGGCCTGCCGCTGGGTGTCGTTGAAATAGGCCGGTACTGTGATCACAGCCTTCCTGACCGTGGCATTGAGGTCGGCTTCTACCCGGCGCTTGAGCTCTTTGAGGATCTCGGCCGACAGTTCAATGGGGCTGTAGTATTTATCATGTACCCGGACCTTAACCAGGCTGTCAGTATCTTCGTCCAGAATGGAGTAGCCAAAATACTGCTCAAATTCAGCTACATCCTGATAGGATTTGCCCATCAGGCGCTTTACGGAATAGATGGTATGGGTGGGATCGGTTTCCAGTTTCCGGCGGGCGGCATCGCCCACGACGATATCCCTTGGACCGGCGAAGTGTATGATCGATGGGACCAGCGTTCTTTTGCCGTCTTCTCCTTTCACGGCTACGGGCTCTCCATTCTTCATGTAAGCCACTAGGCTGTTGGTCGTGCCCAGGTCTATACCCACAATCACATCACTTTCTTTCTTCAGCGAACCTTCTTTCAGGTCGATCGAAATTTTGGCCATACGCTATTTCTTTTCAGGCTGCAAAGGTAATAAGGTAAAATGCCTTTCTCTAATGGCAGCTTTCTCATTCGTGAGGTTAACGTTGTTGAGTTGGTCAAGGTTTGATCTGTAAAATGAATAATGAAGGAATGGATACTGAATAAAAGCCTTAGGTTGCCGTTTGCATCTGGCTGAGACCACTCAGAAGCGACACAGAGGCAAGCTGTAAACCTGGAAGCCGCCCCTGGCCCGTTGTTCTTGTTAAATAATACTTTTGTGCGTCAAGTAAAATCTTATGCTCACCGACAGCGTCTTTATGATCCGCCCGGCTGCTTTTGGGTTTGATGAACAAACGGCTGCCACCAATTCTTTTCAGCGAAAGGACACCGGCCTGGATCCTTCACAAGTCAGCCAAAAAGGCATCGAAGAATTCGATGAGATGGTCCGTCGGTTGCGGGCAGCCGGTATTTCCGTCTTCATTGGGCAGGATGAGGCGCCTCCCGCGCGCCCCAATGCCGTGTTTCCGAACAATTGGGTCAGTTTTCATCGCACCGGCACCGTCATCACCTATCCCATGGCCACCCCTTCCCGCCGGATCGAACGGAGGGAGTCCTACCTGGAAGAGTTGGGGGCGCAATTTCAGATCCGCCAGCATATTCGACTGGATGCCTACGAACGGGAAGGGAAATTTCTGGAAGGAACCGGTAGCCTGGTATTGGACCGGGACCACCGGAAAGCCTACGCTTGCCAAAGCCTGAGGACTTACCCCGAACTGGTTGCCGCGTTTTGCGAACGCTTTGATTTCCAAAGCATCTTTTTTCATGCGGCAGACGCCTCCGGGGTTCCGGTTTACCACACCAATGTGCTCATGGCCCTGGGAAATGACTTTGCGATCCTATGCGAGGAGTCGATACCCGATGCGGCAGAGAAAAACCTGGTGGTAAAGCATTTGGAATCTTCAGGCAAAGAAGTGATTCCCATTTCCTTCGCGCAGATGGAGGCTTTTGCCGGCAATATGATGGCGCTGAAAAACAAAAGAGGGGAGAAGGTGCTGGTGATGTCGCAACAAGCTCTTCACTCCCTTCGCAGGGATCAGATCCAAAGGTTGGAAAAATACACCCGCCTGCTGGATGTTCCACTTTACACCATCGAAAAAGTGAGCGGAGGGAGTGCGCGTTGTATGATGGCCGAGATCTTCCTGCCCGGAAAAGAAGAGACGCCCGGGTGATGGTATTTACGGCTTCCTTCAAGTGGCTTTTGAGTGCTTTTTTTACTCAGTTAAAATTTTCTGATCAATAAAATTATAAAAAACTATTCCTTCCAGTCAACCACGACAAAGAATTGCTCTTTGGCATATTCTTGCGCTTCCCAAAATGCATGCAAAGCCCGCCCTGCATCCAAAGGACGGTCTGTGGCTATGATGTCCACTCCGGATTCGTAGATTTCCCGATACCCGGCCACTCGTTCTTCCGGGTCCTCCAGCCGGTCGACGGTACGGAAGGTGGCCAGCGTCACCGGAATACCGTAAGCGTGCAAAGCCTGGTACAGATTGGGGTCGGGATGGCCCAGACCGGTGAAGGCCATCAGTTGGTCGGCCGGCAAGCCGGCTTCCAGGTACTCTTGCAGGTCTTTCAGCGATTCGATGGTTACGGAAATCATCAGGCGGGAATCCAGCCGGTGGACCAGGAGCGCGTCTTCCCGTGTGTAGGTGATGACCGTGGCTGCGTTTTGGGCCCCTTTCTTTTGGATGATCCCGACTACCTTTTCAAAAGGTATGTTCCGTTTGACGTCAACGGCCAGCAAATATCCCTCTTTCGCCCAGTCTAGGACCTGCTCGAAAGTCGGGGGATGGAAGCGGGTTTTTCGGCGAAGATCGTCTTCGAGGAACAGGTTTTTTATCTCTTCCCATTTCTTTTCCGAAACAGGGCCTGTGCCGGTGGTGGTCCGGTCCAATTCATCGTCGTGCAGAAGAAAGAGGACGCTGTCCGAACTCATATTCACATCGCATTCGATCAGCCCCGGGACTTGGGGTCCCACCCATCGCATGGTTTCCATGGCGTTTTCGGGATATCCCTGGAGAAAGCGGCCTCCGCGATGCGCGCTGATGAGCGGGATCCGTTCTTCCGAGAAATCAAAAAAGGCGGGAAGTTCGGTGCCGTTGAGATCCAACCGAAAAGAGGGCAGGGAAGGGGCGTCCTTGTGGCAAGCTGCCACCAGGAGGAGCAGAGTAAGGAGTATGAGGCGCATAAGTTTCGTTTTGGAAAGGGGAAAATAAAAAAAGACCTGCCCCGAAGGACAGGTCTTGATCTAGTCACTTGGTAGTTGGGTAATAATTAGTTCCCAAAGATATAGCGCAGACCGATCTGCATCTGCCATACATCGCTCAGGCCGGCGGTGCGACCGAAAGTTTCCCGAAGCAAGTCGTTTCCGAAGGTAGCCATTCGGTAGACGGGCTCGCCGTTGGCATCGAAATTGCGGAATTGAAGCGGAGAGGTTTGGTTTACGCGGTATCCAACGCCCCAGTTGCTGCTGATCATATTGGTAAAGTTGATGATATCCAGGCGAACCTGAAGTTCATTCCGCTTTTTACGGTCACCTCCAATGTCAAGGAAAAACTTTTGGACGAGAGAGACATCGAGGCGAGGCACAAACCTACCTATAAGGCCGTTACGCTCTGAATATTGACCGCGGATGGTACTCAGATAAGGGTCTTGCTCGATGTATTGATCGAAAGCCTCACGTTGCTGCTGTACCGTGTAGGTAACGCCGCCGCTGGTGAATTCCTCAAATTGGATATCGTTGGCGCTGTTGGGTACGAAAAGGGCATCGTTGTTTCGGTCGAAGTCTCCATTGATATCTCCATTGATGCTGTAGGTGTTCCGTCCCTGGCTGGCGGCCTCAAAGATGAATCCTACTTGTGTACCCATGAATCCGGCATATTCGATGCCGTAATTCAAAGCAGCCAGGAGGCGATGGCGCTGATCAAACTGGGAGAAGGTCAGGTCCAGTTCGTTGTTGCCGGCAACCGTAACGGAGTTAAACCAGGACCCGGTGGTGGAACCCAGGTCGATCAGGTTTTTGGAATTGCCGTAGTTGTAAGAAACGCGGAAGAACAGACCGTTGTCAAACGGCTTCTCAATCTGGACGGTGAAATTATAGGAGCGTGCCTCTCCGTCAGGAGTCAGGTAAAGGGCTGCTGTGGTATTGGAATTGATCCGGGAGTCCTGGGCAAGGAAAAGCGGCCGATTGTCCGGGCCTGCGATAATATTTCCTCCGGAAGGATTCGCCAGGTTGATGTTGGTAAGCCTCAGATTATTGATATCCCGGTTATAGATAAACTCTACGGTACCCACCAGCCCCCAGAACAGACCTACGTCAACGGCAAGATTGGAACGCCAGGTCTGAGGGAAGCGCAATTGGGGATCGGAAACGTCAATCTGAAAGGTTTCCGGAAGACCAGCTGAAGGATCGTCGATGAAACGGATGGGATCGGTTGTGAAAGGACGATCGGCCGCAGCTTCTTCAAACCTTTCATCAAACCCGGTCAACACGCCATTGTTGCTGACCTGGTTTGAAATCCATACGAAGGCCGGACGACCGGTGAAAAGGCCGGATCCGCCTCGAATCTGGAAGCGATCCGACAACTTGTAATTGAAACCGAAGCGCGGGGAGAAGAGGACGCGGGTAGCAGGCAATTCGCCTGTGTTGATACGGATGGAATCCCCTTCGTACAAGTAATTCTGATCGCTGACAGCCGGATTTTCCAGGGCTGTGTTACCGAAGGCCGGAATATCCAGACGTAAGCCTAAAGTCAGGTCCAGACGGTCATTCACACGCCATTCATCCTGTACATAAACGCCTCCATAAAAAACATTGGTCTTGGCGACGGGAGGTGCACCACCAGCAAGAGCGGAATAACGGAATTCGAAGCTGTTGGGTACGAACTGCGCAGAATCCGGAGGACCAGCAACCGGATCGTCCTCCCCTATGGCTCCGATGAAATCATCTACGCTGTTGTAAGACCATACCCCGAATGAACCCGGGAAAAACAGGTTCTCAAATTGGATGTATTCCAGATTTACACCGGCGGTCAGAGTATGATCTCCAAAATACAGGGAAAGATTATCCTGAAGTTGGAAGGTCGTATACTCCAGGGAGTTTTGGGGTGTAAAAGGGTCCGTACCTACGGAAGTGTAGGTTTGGCCATCCTCCAGGATATCTATCAGCGGGAAGGCATTGGCCTGACCGCGATCTTCATTCTGGTAGGTCCATCCGGCAAGCAACTTATTGGAAGCTTTGCTGCTGAAGATGGCGTTCCATTCCCCAACTACGGAGTGAATGGTCTCAGTCTGGACGTAATTTGAGTTTTGGAAGCTCAAGGCTTGAGGGCGCGTCCGGCGATTGCCTTCACCCAGGGAGCCGCTGTTGCTGATGTAGCGGTCGAGTTCTGATGTCAGGGTGTTGTAACGCAGGCTCAACTTGTGTTTGTCACTCAGGTTGTAACTCAATTTGGCCAGGAACTTCTGGGCGTTGTTTTCCAGATCATAGCCTTCGAAAGGCCCCGTATTGTAGCCATAGCGATCGAAAAGGGCTTGCGAAATACGATCCAGGTCAGAAGCCAGAACCCGCGTTTTGGTTCCTTCGATCGGTTCACCGCCCCGGTTAGCTGTCCATACCGCCGGTTCTGCTCCGTTCTCGAATTCCCCATTCACGAAAAAGAAAAGCTTGTCTTTTACGATGGGGCCACCCAAACGGAAGCCGATTTGTTGATTGTTGAAGTTGCCCGGGTCGAAATCGTTACCGGCGGCGTTCCTTCCCACCAGGTTTTCGTTTCGTAGGTTGTAAAAGACAGATCCTTCAAAGTTGTTGGTCCCGCTACGGGTCACTGCGTTTACGGAAGCGCCTACAAAGCCGAAAAGCCGCACATCGTACGGAGCCATATTCACCTGTACCTCGTCAACCGCATCCAAAGAAATGGCAGATGTGCTGGTACGTCCGCCCGGTGTGCCAGAGAGACCGAACGCAGAGTTGAGGTTCGTACCGTCGACCGTAATGTTGTTCAAACGGTTGTCCTGCCCCCCAAACGAAGTTCCGAAGCTGGAAGTGGATGCCTGCGGGGAAAGTCTGAAGAAATCGGTAAAGTCACGGCTTAAGGTGGGCACAGCATTAATGGTTTCTGTATTAATGTTGGTAGCCACACCTTTTCTCTGACTGCTAAAAGCATCATCCTTTGCACTGACCACCTCAACGACTTCGAGCTCCACCCCGCTCGTCAAGGCAAGGTCGTAGGTGCCGACAGCTCCGAGCGGAACGTTTACATCGGTGATCTTTTTCTCTCCGTAACCCACATAGGTAACGGTAATGCTGTAAGGTCCACCCGGGCGAACCCCAGGAAGGTTATAATTCCCTTCCAAGTTGGTCACTGTTCCGTAAGTCGATCCCGAAGGTTCGTGTACCGCTACGACAGTGGCACCGATCAAAGGTTCTCCTTCTTCGTCGGTGATGTTCCCTTTGATCTCTGAAGTGGTGACCTGGCCGAATGCGCTCCCTGCCGAAAGCAGGAAGGCGAAAACCAGGAGAGCCTCCAGAAAAAGAGACTTAAATTTCATGGCATTGTGTTTAGTGAGTAATTAATAGGAGCGAAAATAAATGGGACTTATTAAGGAAAACTTAAGTTTTAGCCCCTCAATTAACCTAGGTTTAAAGAAGATTCCTGAACCACTCTCTTGACTTATTACATATTTAGGTTTTCAATAATCGGACCAAATAAAATGCTAAGCTGACGAACAATGCCTATTTTTTTTACGCCCTCTGCTTTACATAATTTTAACCTCGGCCTTCCGTAATTTCTGAATTATGTTGGCGGTATTACATCGGGTTCAAAATCCAGGAAAACAAATGAACCAATGAGTGAAAAACCCAGGATTGGATTGGCTTTGTCCGGCGGCGGAGCACGGGGAATTGCCCACATCGGGGTGATCAAGGCACTGAGAGAGGCCGGGATCGAGCCCGAGCAGGTAGCCGGTACCAGCGCGGGGGCCATCGCCGGGGTGCTTTGGGCTTCGGGCATGTCGGCCGGCAATATGCTGGAGTTCATCCGCAAGACCAGCGTTTACAAATTGATCCGGGCGCACATTCCCTATTGGGGGCTGATCTCACTCCAGTACTTGAAGGAACGGATACAGGAGGTCGTGCCGGGCGACCGCTTCGAAGATCTCCAGCATCCCTTGTCGATCACTACCACCAACCTCCTGACGGGTAAATGCGAGTATTTCTCTTCCGGGCCTTTGTCCGACATCGTTTGCGCTTCCTCCGCCATACCCCTGATCTTCAAACCGATCAAGTGGAACGGGGCTGTCTACGTAGACGGCGGGGTGGTAAACAATCTACCGGTGGATGCCCTCCGCGGAAAGGTAGACCTGATCATCGGGGTCAATGTGATGCCCGAAGAGACCCTCACGCTCCAGGATCTCAACAATCTTTTTCAGGTAGGCACCCGCACTTTTGAGTTATCCATTTTGGCGAATTCCAGAGAATCTATGGAAAAAGCAGACCTGATCATTGAACCCAGTGGTTTGAGAACTTTCAGTATGTTCAATATGAGCAAATTTGAACCCATCTACCAGCTCGGGTACGAAGCGGCACAACAAGCCTTACCGGCCATCCGGGAATTGATCCGGAGCCGGGAAAAAGAGGGGCATTAATCCAGGTAAACCGCTGCTTGCTCCTCGTTCTCGAATTGCACGTCAATGTTTTCCTGCAGGGTGGTCGCCAGGGAAATGCCCACGTAATCCACCAATATGGGAAATGCCTTGTGCTTCCGGTCGACCAGCACAGCGATCTCGACCTTCCGCGGAAGGATCTGCAGAAATGGCTTGCAAGCAAAAAACAAGGTGCGCCCGGTATTGGCGACATCGTCTACGATCAGAACGGATTTGCCGTCGATGTGCTCGATGGGCATGCTCAGGACAATGTCCGACCCCAGGGGATTGGCTGGGCTCAGCCGGATCTGGGTCAGTTCGATCGGCATTTTCCCAAGATCCTGCAGTCCTTTGGCCAGCAATTTGGCCAGTTTCATGCCGCGATTATTGATGCCGGCAATGATGAGTTCGGGTTCGTCGTAGTTATTCTCGGCAATTTCATACACGAGCCGCATCACCGTGCGATCGATCTGCTTGCTATCCAGGAGCATCATAACCTTGGGCTTTTGCTCCTCCAAGATAAGTTTTCACCGGGATTGGCCGACCCCACATTCTTCGCAAGAGATTGTCATCTTCCTGTGTTATCCCCTGCATTCGCCTTAATTTGGTAAAATAAAGATGGGAAAAACGTATTTTAGCGAAAATTCGCTAAGGAGAATTTCATCCTGATTATGGTTCAACCAATTCTTTTCATACTGGTCAGTGTAGCTGCATTTGGATTGGCTGCCTGGCAATTCAGCAAGATCCGCCGGAACATCCTGCTGGGGCAGCCCGAAAAGCTCCCGGGGGACACCGGGAAGCGCTTTCGCAATGTTCTGCTGGTTGCCTTCGGGCAACAAAAAATGTTCAAACGCTGGCTGCCAGCCGTCATGCATTTTGCCATTTATGCCGCCTTTCTCATTACCCAGATTGAGCTGATCGAGATCTTCGTGGACGGCTTCAGCGGTGAGCACCGCTTTTTCCGACCCTACCTGGGCGGTTTCTATACCTTTGTCATCAGTTTCATAGAGGTCCTTTCCCTGCTGGCCTTTGTGGCGACCCTGATCTTTTTGATCCGACGGAATCTGCTGTACATCCCGCGTTTTCGCAAACCGGAGATGAAGGGATGGCCGGCCCGGGACGCCAACATCATTCTCTATCTGGAGGTCCTTTTGATCCTCTGCATTTTCACGATGAACGGCACCGATGAGGTTCTCTTTCGCAGGGGAGCCACCCATGCAGTCGGTCTCGAAGGGGTGGAAGGCTCTTTCCACTTCGCGATCAGCAGCTGGCTGGGGCCCATCCTGTTTGGGGGTATCGAGTCGGAGGCCAGCTTGCATGCCCTGGAGCGAGCCGGCTGGTGGGGCCATATTTTAGTGGTGTTTGCCTTCCTGAATTACCTGCCCATTTCCAAACACCTCCACATCATCCTGGCCTTCCCGAATACCTGGTTTGCCCGGCAGCAACCCCGAGGCGAAATGGACAACATGCCCGAGATCATGAATGAGGTCAAGAGCATGATGGGCCTGGGCGACGGGAATGGAGAACCGGATATGAAAACCGATGAGGAACTTCCGGAATTCGGGGCCAGCGATGTATTCGGTCTCAGCTGGAAGAACGTTCTGGACGCCTACAGCTGCACGGAATGCGGACGCTGCACGGCCGTGTGCCCGGCCAACCTGACCGGAAAAAAACTGAGCCCCCGGAAGATCCTGATGGATATTCGTGATCGCGCTACGGAGATCGGCCAAAACCTGGACAGCGGCAAACGGGAATTTGCCCAAGACCCGGAAAAGCCGCTCTCAGCTTCCAACTACGACGACGGCAAAAACCTGTTCGACTACATCACTTCGGAGGAACTGGCTGCCTGCACTACCTGCAACGCCTGCGTAGAGGCCTGCCCGGTGCTGATCAACCCGCTGGAACCCATCCTCAAGATGCGTCGCTACGAGATCCTGACCCTGTCTCAAGGGCCCGCCGACTGGATGCCGTTGTTCAACAGCATCGAAAACAGCGGCTCAGCCTGGGCCATGAGCGTGGATCGGGATGCCTGGACGAAGGAACTCCAGGCCGAGGATTAGGCTACCCGGTTAAACCAGATGTCCTGTCCACAAGGATAGGCAGAAAGTCAACCAAGCACAAAAAAGAAAAAAACTTCAGTATGCATATCCCCACCATGGCCGAGCTGGCCGCCGAAGGCAAACAACTCGATATCCTGTTCTGGGTGGGTTGTGCCGGCAGTTACGATTCCCGCGCCCAGAAGGTAACCGTTGCCTTTGCCAAGATCCTGAATGCAGTCGGCGTCAACTACGCCATCCTGGGCAACGAAGAAAACTGTACCGGTGACCCGGCCCGCCGGGCAGGCAATGAATTCATCTTCCAGATGTCGGCCCTGCAAAATATTGAGGTCCTCAACGGCTACGAAATCAAAAAGATCGTGACCGCCTGCCCGCACTGTTTCAATACGCTGAAAAATGAATATCCGGCCCTGGGCGGCAACTATGAGGTTATTCACCACACCCAACTGCTGCAGGAATTGATCGACCAAGGACGGATCAAAATGACGGAGGGGGGTACCTTTAACGGAAAGAAGATCACCTACCACGACTCTTGCTACCTGGGACGGGTCAATGGCGTTTATGAAGCTCCCCGAAAAGTGCTCGAAACCCTGGATGCCAACCTGGTCGAGATGAAGCGCTGCCGGACCAACGGGCTTTGCTGCGGGGCCGGAGGCGCCCAGATGTGGAAGGAAGACGAACCGGGCGACAAGCGGATCAACATCGAAAGGGTAGAGGAGGCCCTGGATACAGGCGCTGAGATCGTGGCCGCCAACTGCCCCTTTTGCCTCACCATGCTGTCGGACGGGATGAAAGCCAAGGAGAAGCAGGACGAGGTCATGGTTTACGATCTGGCCGAATTGATCGTACAAAGCAATGGGATTTGAGGAAGCGGCCTTCGGCCGTGGGGTAGCGCTGACGCGCTTGGAAGGGCTCCCTGCGTTCGCCTGGAAGGTGCCTTGGATCACAATAAAAAAGAAACCCACAGCCGCAGGCTGCTTCCACCCGTGCAGCGTTAGCGAAACAGGCTTTCCAGCTGCGTAGCAGCAACCCACGGCCGAAGGCTGCCTCCCCATTGAACCATTTCGCGACAGAGCGCGTATCTTCATTGAAGAAACATTCACCCACATGGTCGTCACCTCTTACGAAGAACTGCCCCCAACTACCCGGGTCTGGATCTATCAAAGCAACCGGCCCTTTACGGATGCTGAGATCCCCCAGGTCCGGGATCACATCCGGCAATTTGTCTCCCAGTGGATCTCCCACAACCAACAATTGAAAGCTTATGGCGATATCCTCCACGGTCTGTTCGTAGTACTGATGGTGGAGGAAAGCCAGGCCGGCGCCAGCGGCTGCTCCATCGATAAATCGGTTTACTTTCTGAAGAAACTGGGCCAGGCTTTTGAGGTCGATCTCTTCGACCGGATGGTATTCGCTTATCGGGAGGGCGAACGGGCCGTACCGGTCAGCCGGCCGGAATTCCAGACTTTATACCAACAGGGAAAGCTCAGCGATGAAACACCGGTTTTCGATACCCTGGTGAACAACAAAGAGGACTTCGAATCGAAATGGATCAAGCCTTTGGGCGAAAGCTGGCACAAACGAATGCTTTGATCGGATTAGTTGCTCTATTCATAGATTATTCCTCTTTTCCAGCATTTCCTGATGTAACTTACCCCTTAGTCCAATTATCTAACATCTAATCTTTTAGGCAATGCTCGGTCGCGTAAAAAAATGGCTGGGAATCGAAGGGGTAAAGCTGGAATTGCTTCCACCGGAGGAGATCGATGAAACATCGGGCCGGGTTCGGGGCGAAATCCAGTTTCAATCCATGAATCCGCAGGTGGTCAGTGGGATCAAGATCGTGCTGGTCGAACGCTTTACCCGGGGGCGACGAAAAGAAAAGCGGACGGACGAATACGAACTCGGGCAGGCAAACCTGATTCGTGACATCGAGATCCCCGCCAACGAGGTGGTCACTGTACCCTTTGAGCTGGAGTTTGAGCCCGCCCTCTCCGAGATGGATCGCTGGCAACGCAGCAACCTGGTATTGGGAGGGCTGGTGAAAGCCGCTAAATTCCTCCGAAACGTCAAGTCGGAATACATCCTGGTCGCCGAAGCCAAGGTCAAAGGGGTAGCGCTAAGCCCTTTCGATCGCAAGATCGTCAACGTCAAGCGGTAATCCCCTTGCTTTCTCAACTATGCGGTGCACATCCTGTTGGATGTATGAACCATCAAGAGAGAAAAATTGGGACAGATCACTCTTTTCTGGCACCGCCGCGATTTGCGCCACGAAGATAACGCGGGCCTTTACCACGCTTTACAATCCGGGCATCCGGTATTGCCCCTTTTTATTTTTGACGAGCACATCCTGGATCCCCTGCCTACCCGGGATGCCCGCGTGGAGTTTATCCACCAGGAACTGTCACGGCTCCAGGAAGACCTTCGGGCCGAAGGGCGCACGATGCTCGTCAGGAAAGGAAAACCGATGGAGGTTTGGGAGTCCCTCATCCGGGAATTCGATATCGCCGAGGTCCATACCAACCGGGATTACGAACCCTACGCCAAGGAAAGGGATGAGGCCGTCGGCGAACTCCTGCGGGAGCATAACATCCCTTTTCATCTGTATAAGGATCAAGTCATCTTCGACCGGGATGAAGTCCTGACAAAGGATGAAACGCCCTATACGGTTTTCTCACCTTATGGGCGAAGGTGGCGGGAACGCATGAACAGCCAGAAGGACACGGTCACTACCGAGGAGGGAGAGGAAAAAACGATCTCCCATTATTTTCGATCCTATCCGAGCGAAGATCATCGGCATGCCTTCTGGAAACGGGAGCCTTTCCCGCTGCCTTCGCTTGCGGACATCGGATTTGAGCCCGCCGGAATTCCCTTTCCGCCCCGGGAAGTCCCTCGAAAACGCATTCGCCAATACAACAAGACCCGGAATTTCCCCGGCGTAGAAGGTACCTCGCGACTGGGCATCCATTTTCGTTTTGGCACCATCAGCATTCGGGAGAAAGCCCGCCGGGCCGCCGAACTGAACGATACCTTCCTCAATGAGTTGATCTGGCGTGAATTCTACTCCCAGATCCTGGCTCATTTTCCCCACGTGGTGAATGAACCTTTCCGCGCCAAATACGGATTCATTCCCTGGCGGGACGATGAAGAAAGTTTCGAAAAATGGTGCCAGGGAAAAACCGGTTTTCCTATCGTCGATGCCGGCATGCGCCAGCTGAACGAAACCGGTTACATGCACAACCGGGTGCGCATGATCACGGCCAGTTTCCTGACCAAACACCTGCTCATAGACTGGCGGTGGGGAGAAGCCTACTTCGCCGAAAAACTGCTGGATTTTGAGTTGTCCAGCAACAACGGCGGCTGGCAATGGGCAGCCGGTAGCGGAACCGACGCAGCGCCTTACTTCCGCATTTTCAACCCCTACAGCCAGCAAAAGAAATTCGATCCCGAACTGAATTACGTCCGCCAATGGGTGCCCGAACTGGATACGGATGCCTATCCAGAACCCATCGTCGAGCACAAGTTTGCCCGCGAGCGCTGCCTGGAAACCTACAAGAAAGCTCTGGCAGAAGCAGACGAGGCAGGGGTTTCCTGAACCCGGGCCATCCTTTTTTGCCTTCGCCCCGGTAAGTGCCGGCCACTGCCCCTTTTGATCCAACCATTAGTCGCTGACCGTCCTCGGAATGGGAGGATTGTGCTGAATGAAATCGAGAACATCCTCCGGCTCATCCGTGATGTGGAGCAATTTGAAGTAGGGTTGCTCCCAGGCCAATTGGCGGAGTAGGGGAAAGATCAGGGTATCGATCTCGTACCGCTTTTTGCAGAGGAAGACCATGGGGCTGTAATAATGATAGGTCCCGTAGTGGTTCTGGGCGGCATCCATAAAAATTTCCTGCGTGGTGCCGGCACTGCCGGGTGCGTATACGATCCCGTGCTTGGAAATGGCCAGCAGGGTGTCCTCCCGTATGCTGTTGCTGAAATACTTGGCAATGCGGGTCGCAAAAACGTTGCTGGGTTCGTGGCCGTAAAACCAGGTGGGTATTGCCAGGCTATCCTTTCCGGAAGGAAAGCTTTCCAATACCTGCAGCGCTGTGCGATGGAAACCGGGGCTCGTGTAATGCGGAGCTTGCCTCAACAGGTCGATAGCCAGCCGCAATTCGCGATCCGTGTAGTCCCCCATCCAGGCTCCCAGGTTGGAAGCTTCCATGATGCCGGGCCCGCCGCCGGAAACGATGAAATATCCATCCGCCGCCAGCAATTGAGCGGACCGGGCTGCGCGATAATAATTGGGATCGCTCCGCAGCACGCCATGACCGCCCATGAATCCCACGCAGTGTTTTTCGTAAAGCCCGTTGCCATCCGGAACGATAAGCGCCCGCAGGGCTTCGTCAATGGAATGGTCGTGAATGCGTTGCCAGAGCGTTTCCTGAATGGGGGGATTGACGCGGTATTTCTCAAAATGAAAATAAATGGACTCGTCGCGGCTGTTTTCAATGCTGCCGTTTCCGCCTTCCAGCAATTCCTGCCAGGTGTAGAGCTGGTTCCGGAAAGGAAAATAGGGCAGCGATTCGGGTGCGGTGTAGAGGTAACAACCTTTCTGGTAGAGGATGAAATGCTGGGCGGGAGTGAGCTTGCATCCGAGCAGGACCGTGCTGCTATCGGCTTCCATCAAGGCGAGATCCTCCATGCCCTGGGTCATGTCCACGCCGGCCAGTGTGCATCCCTTCAGACTTCGATGTTTATCCAGTTGTTCGCGCACTTCCTCCCAACTGATGAAACGGGTCAGGATCGGAGATTCATCCCGCATGGTCCAGAGCTTTAATTCGTTGATACAGGGAAACCACCTGAGGCAAAAGGAGTTGCTCCCCGCTGTTATTGATCACGAAATCGGCACGGGCCACCTTTTCCTCCTCGGGCATTTGTTGTCGCATTCGCTTTCGAACGTCTTCTTCAGACACCTTATCTCGATCTACAACTCGTTGAATGCGAACTTTTTCCGGTGCTTTAACTACAATGATCTTGTCGAGCAAAGCATCCGTTCCGCTCTCGAAAAGAAGCGCCGCTTCCTTCAAGGTAAACGGAGCCTGCGAACGGCTTTGTTCTGCCTGCCACAAAAGGCCGTCCCGCGCTACGGCCGGATGCACGAGGCCGTTGAGCTGTTTCAGCAGATCGGGATTTTCAAAAACCTGTCGGGCCACCCAGGGCCGGTTGAGTTCGCCACTCTCCAGGTAGGCATCTTTCCCCAGCAGATCTTCGATGTCGGCCTTGAGCTTGGGGTCTTCGGTCATGAGTTGCCGGGCCCGCAGGTCGGCGTAATAGACCGGTATGCCTAGCTTTTCAAAGATCCGGCAAACGGTGGTCTTGCCACTGCCAATCCCTCCTGTGATACCGATGTGAAGCATAGATACGAATGGACCGCAAAGGTATATATTTGAGGGCTGTCCCCGCTCGGGCAGATGCATTATTTTAAGGGGATACTATGGCTAAATTCAGGCGAAATCACGAGCGCAGGGGGCGGGGCACCGAAGGGATGGCCCGTTTACTCTTGTTGCTGTTGCTGCTTTTCACCGGAGGAACCGCCTTTTTGTTCTTTCAATTCAACCGTATGCCCGTGCGGGAGGAGATGCTTTTCCTTCCGGAAGGAAGCCGGGGGAGGATCACTGAGCATCGGGGGTTTGCCCAATCGCAGCTTCCCGACGATGCCCTCGAATGGAGAGCGTGGGAAGTCCGGTCGGGGCAGACCGCTTCGAATTGGAAGAGAGGGATACCGGCTGACTTCCCTCAGGACCTGTTAGCCGTCTGGCTGGCTCGCGATCTCGAACTTCAGCTCGTAAGCGGCCAGTACGAAAACTACTTCTACCTGGCGGTTTTGGACCTCCGGCAACCCGAATACAAGAGCCTGGGTTTTTTGAAACGGGGGGAAGAGGGAGCCTGGGGAGTCGTTTCCATCGATTCGATCGAAACCTTGAGCGGATTGGATCTTTTTGCCACTTTTATCGAGCCTGACCTGCAGGATAGCCTGGAAAGGCAAATAGATACATTTCGCTGGAGCGGGCTGGCTCCTTATCTTGCGAATCCGAATACCAACTGATCAAAAAAGCCTTTGCCCAAATGGAAAAACGAAAAGCCGCTTTCCAGGACCTGATCGACGAAAAATACCAGTTTAAAGGCCCCAGCATGGATCTGGGCGGGGCCATGCTGGATGCGGAAACACTGACCGGCCACATCATCCGACTTCCGCTCAAGACCTTGAACCGGCATGGTCTGATCAGCGGGTCCACCGGTTCGGGTAAGACCAAGACCCTGCAGATTGTGGCCGAGCAACTGAGTCTTCAAGGCGTACCTTCCCTTTTAATGGACATCAAGGGGGACCTCAGCGGAATTGCCGTCCCCGCCGACGGCCATCCCAAGATTGATGAGCGGCATGAGAAGATCGGCTTTCCCTTCGCGCCTGGAGGGAGCCCGGTGGAATTTCTCAGTCTCTCCGACGAACCCGGGCTGCGGCTTCGCGCTACGGTCACAGAGTTCGGACCGGTTCTTTTTTCCAAAATGATGGATCTGAACGATACGCAAGCCGGCATTGTATCCGTGCTGTTCAAGTACTGTGACGACCACAAGATTCCCCTGGTCGACCTGCGGGATTTCCGGAAAACCCTTCAGTATCTGACCGGAGAGGGGAAGGAAGCGATCGAAGGCGAATACGGCAGGATTTCCTCGGCTTCCGTAGGCGCGATCATGCGTCGGATAGTCGAGCTCGAACAGCAACAAGCGGATCGCTTTTTCGGTGAACCCTCTTTCGAAGTCGAAGACCTGCTGCGCCGGGATGAGGAGGGTA
Source organism: uncultured Saprospiraceae bacterium (assembly GCA_964640855.1). Classification (GTDB taxonomy): domain Bacteria; phylum Bacteroidota; class Bacteroidia; order Chitinophagales; family Saprospiraceae; genus JAJDFU01. Next base: position 1,238 of record CAZXIX010000086.1, on the reverse strand, counting down.
GGGGTATGGTTTCCATTGTACGGCTAACGGATATACAAGACCGCCCCAAGTTGTTCTCCACTTTCATGCTGCAGCTCCTGGCGGAGATCTATTCCACCTTTCCCGAACAGGGAGACAGCGAAAAACCCGAACTGGTCATTTTCATCGACGAAGCTCATTTGGTTTTTGAGGAGGCGACGGATGCGCTTATGGATCAGCTGGAAATGATCATCAAACTGATCCGGTCCAAAGGCGTAGGCATCATTTTCGTCACGCAAAATCCCATCGACATACCGCCGGTGATCCTCAGCCAGTTGGGGTTGAAGATCCAGCATGCCTTGCGTGCATTTACCGCCCGTGACCGGAAGGCCATCAAGCTGGCGGCCGAAAACTTCCCGATCACCGAATATTATGAAGTAGATCAGTTACTGACCCAATTGGGGATCGGGGAAGCGCTCGTCACCGCCCTGAACGAAAAGGGGATCCCGACCCCGCTGGTCCATACTTTGCTTCGGGCTCCGCAGTCGCGCATGGATGTGTTGACGCAAAGAGAGATCGCTCGGATCCTGGATCGCTCGGAACTGATGGCCAGGTACAACGAGGGAATCGATCGGGAAAGCGCCTACGAGATCCTGACCGAAAAGATAGAACGTTCGCAAGCCGAAGAGCATCGCGCCAAGGTGGAAGAAGATCACCGAAAGGCGCGAAAAGGGGGGGAGGAGAAAAGCACCCTGGAATCTTTCTTAAGTCATCCGACCACTCGGCAGATCGGGCGCACGGTATCCCGGGAACTGACCCGGAGCCTGCTCGGGGTTTTGGGCATAGGGTACACCCGGAAAAGAAGGACCCGGCGCTAAGTACAAATCCGTAACTCTCGAAGAGTATGGTTGAAATGTAGGGCTTACCTGGCTGATCAGGAAGTGGTGAAGTGGTGGGGTGGGTTTCGGGTATCGGTTGAGTGGTTAAGTAGGTATCGGGTCGGAGCGCAGCGGAGATCCTGACAAGCGGGGGGATAATGCTGTAATGCTTGCGGGCAGGCTTTCCCTTCAGGGAATCAAAGGGGGTAATACGGTAATGTTTTAATGCGGTAATGTTTGCGGGCAGGCCATCCCTTTAGGGAATAAAAGGGCGCGGGTGGATAAACCGGTATTGGTTAAGCAGTTAAGTGATTGAGTGGATAACCGGTTCCGGTACCCTTTCGCCCTTGGAGGGATAGTTCAATTAAGTGTGTCTGGTTTGATTAAAGGAGGTTTATCCAG
>CAZXIX010000085.1:0-19200 GCA_964640855.1 uncultured Saprospiraceae bacterium | reverse complement strand
TGACGGCTGCCCCTACAGCGATCTGGATCAGGATACGGCTTATTGGGTAGGGAATGTCGGGCAGTATTGTCCCTGGTCCGGCCAACTGAGTCGGGAGGTCCAGGGGCCGGTGACCCCGGTCAACCCGCCAGTCCCCGCTCTGGAAATCCAGCTCAGCCCCAACCCGGCTCGGTCCACGTTTCGCATGATTTCCCAGACCAACCCCTCTTGCGCCTTTCCATTTTCAACCTCATTGGAAAAACGGTAGGGCCCGAACGGGTGGTACGGGCCGGAGAAGCCATCGACGTTTCGGCTTTACCGACCGGGCTTTATCTGGTGGAAGTCCGTGTCGGTCCTCAATACAGAAAAGTCCTCCGCCTGCAGGTAAGTAAGTGACAAGCAGGAGGGTATACGGCATTTAGACAGAGAGTTTCCTCGTTTGCGAAACTTTTCTGCCGAAAAGGATCCTCGGCATTTCCTCTCATTTCCGAGGCTCCGTTCACTTTTCCGCCCAAAAAGCGCCGATGCCGGCTTTCCATAATTTTTCGTTCAGGCGCACGATGTCTCCATCCTGGATCTGCTCCCCTTTCTGCCGCAGGATCTCCCATTTTTGGTTCAGTTCGGCAAGCCGGTCGCGCGTAGGCTGATTGACCCGGGGGATACTGCTTTCCGCATGGTTGATCACAAAGAGATAGTTTGCCGTAAATTTATTGGGGAAATTTTCGACATCGTCGTAGGCCTTGGATTTGCGCTGGATCATCTCAGCATCCCAGTCTTTCATCTTCCCGATCAACATCTGAGTTTCTTCGTACAGCTCATGCCGTCCTTCGGCTTCGAGTTTGGGAAGAATTTCCTCTGCTTTGTGGCGCAGCTTCAGGATCTCATTCACCAGAGCATGCATCTCGTTGAATTCCCTCTCGGCCGCCGTCATGCAGGCATGATAATCCGCATAATCCGGATCCGTCAGGTCATAGCGAGGATTCTTCAGGATGCGGCAGGAGGTTTTCAGAAAGTCGCCGTTGACCTTAAGCTGCATAGTATAGGTGCCGGGCGCGGCTTTATGCCCCCGAAAGCTTCCTTCGATGTAGGCGGTGGGCGCGCCGGTGAGCGTGGGGTAGCGCATATCCCAAACAAAGCGGTTGAGGCCGGCCCGGTTAGGCAGGATCGGTTCTGCGGGCGGCCCCCCGGCATAGGACTGAAAATCCGGGTCTTTTCCAGAAGAAAACCGACGAACCCGATTGCCTTCTGCATCCGTGATCACCAACTCCAACTCGCTGGAATCGGCCTCCTCCGACAAATGGTAGTAAAGGACCAGTCCGCTGGCCGGATTAACTCCCCGCTGGGGATGCGTTCCATCAAAATCCGGATCGGTCTGATCGAGTTCACTCCCGCTGTAGGCCAGGTAGGCATCCTCCGGTTGGTATACATGGTTCTTTTCGGTCTCGCCGATGTATTGCCTGAGCAAGCCCAGGTCGTCCAGAACCCATATCGATCGGCCTGAGGTCGCCACAATCAGGTCATCGTGGCGGATCATCAGGTCGAGAACGGGTGTCACCGGTAAATTGAGGTTGAAGTTTTCCCATGTCTCACCTCCATTCCAGGAGATGTACAAGCCGGTTTCGGTACCCGCAAAAAGGAGGTCTTTTCGCTTTTCGTCTTCCCGGACTACCCGGGTATAGGCGCCATAGGGCAGGTTTCCGCTGATATCCGTCCAGCTCCTGCCGTAATCCGTAGTCTTCATCAGCTTGGGCGTATGGTCGTTAAACTTGTAGCGGGTGGTGGCGATGTAAGCCGTAGCCGGATCGTGGGGCGAGATGTCGATGGCATTTATGAGACATTCTTCCAATCCTTCCGGGCTCACGTCGGTCCAGGATTCGCCGTAATTCCGGGTCAGCTGAACCCGGCCGTCGTCTGTACATACCCAGATCACACCGGCTTCCCGGGGCGACTCCATGACGTAGCTGATCGTACCGTAATTTTCCGCCCCGACCGCTTCGACGGTGAGAGGACCGCCGCCCAATCCTTGCTTGTCCTTTTGATTGCGAGTCAGGTCGGGCGAAGCTTCCTCCCAGGTCTGCCCCCGATCGCGGGTGCGCAGCAGCATCTGTGCGGCGTGGTAGAAGGTGCCCGGTTGGTGTTGAGACCAGATGATGGGTGCATTCCAGTTGAAGCGGTACTTCATATCGCTGGCTGCCCGGCCGAGGTACTGTATGGGGGCGGCCATGATGTTGGTGCCGGCTCCGAAAGCTTCATTGTCGATCAGCTCGATCGTACCCAGGTAGCTGCCGCCCATGACGTAGCGGGGGTTGTCGGGATCAAAGGCCAGGAATGCGCTTTCCCCACCGGCCGAAGGCTGCCAGCTGTCGGTCGTGATGCCCCAGGACCCGAATTCCCGATGGGCAATGGAGAGGGAAGTATTGTCTTGTTGGCCACCGTAGATGCGGTAGGGAAACTGGTTGTCTACATTGAGTCGGTAGATCTGAGCAGTGGGCATATTATCCTGGCGCGACCAGGATTCTCCCTGGTCAAAACTGATGGCGGCGCCCCCGTCGTTGGCGATGCAGAGATTTCCGGGTTTATCGGGATTGATCCATAGGTCGTGATAATCGCCGTGGGTTCCGCTCAGGGTTTCCCAGCTTTTGCCGCCGTCGATCGAGCGCAGGGCGGAGGCGCTGAGCACGTAGACCGTATTTTCATCCTGCGGATCGGCAAACAGCTCGATGTAATACCAGGCGCGCTGTACCAGCCGGTGGTCGGAAGAGACCCGGCTCCAGGACTTGCCAGCGTTTGCCGAGACGAAAAGCCCCCCTTTTTCTTCGTTGGAATTTCCTTCGATCAGAGCATACACCTTCCGGGGGTCGGCGGGAGAAACGTCGATGGCCATTTTACCTTTTTCTTCGGGCAGGCCTTCGGTCAGTTCTTTCCAGCTTTTGCCACCGTTGGTGGATTTGTAGAGGCCGCTGCCGGGTCCCCCGCTGATGATCTTCCAGGGCAAACGCTGATGTTCCCACATGGCGGCGTAGAGGGTGTTGGGGTCGGTGGCATCCATCGACAGTTCGGCCGCGCCGGTCCTGTCGTTTACGAAAAGGATCTTTTCCCAGGTCGTACCGCCGTCGGCGGATTTGTAAATGCCGCGCTCCGGGTTGGGGCCGTAGAGTTGCCCCTGGGCCGCCACATAAATAATATCCGGATTTCGGGGATGGATGCGAATGCGGGAGATGTGCTGGGTTTCTTCAAGGCCCAGGTGAACCCAGGTCTGGCCGGCATCCGTAGATTTGTAGAGCCCGTCGCCGTGGGAGGTCATAACCCCGCGGGGCGCATGCTCGCCCATACCGACGTAGAGGATGTTGGGGTCGCTTTCGGAGACGGCGATCGCCCCGACCGAGCCGGTGCCGAAATAGCCGTCTGAAATAGTATGCCAGCATTGGCCTGCATCTGTCGTTTTCCAGAGGCCCCCGCCGGTAGTCCCCATATAATAGGTGAGCGGATCGCCGATGACCCCGCTGGCGCAGACCGAGCGGCCGCCCCGGAAAGGACCGATGAGTCGATATTTGAGAGGAGCAAAAGTTTCGCTCAGGCTGTTTTTTTCGGATTCGGAATCCGGCTGGGCCCAGCCGGACAGACCGACTGACAGCAGGAGCAATAAGGATACAATCCTTGGTTGCATGGGAGAAAGGTTTGTTGGCAGTAGATAATCAGGATGAAGCTACGAAATTTTGCCCGCAGAATGCCGGGCTTCCCCTCTTCGCCAACTCGGCCTACATGCGGTGGAGGATGTGAAGGGGCAAGCCAGGGAATACGACTTCTTCAGCCCGGCCGGAGATCCGGCAAGGCCACTTGAGCCAAAGGTTTCCTTCCCTGAAAATGCATACCGATAATCGATGAAGCCACAGGCTTTGGATATTTTGCTTTCAACATTTTTGTCAGCCTTTTCCCCGCTTGTGATATCATCGTTTTACTTTATCCTCGCACTTCCACTTTTATTTCTTATCTTTGCGTGAGCGATTGGAAGAAATCGCTATCCATACGATTTGTATCCTTTGTCCAGTAAGTTTTCGCTCTTCTCTCCTTTTCGATTGCAAGTCCAAAAATTTCCCTGTCTAAGTTTCATCGTTCCTGGATGCACCCCATGAGGTGACAGTTCCTGCGCGCTTTCTTGATCTGAAAGAAACTCGTAGGGCTCAGTCCTCCCGGGTGCTACATTTCTTGTTTAACTGGTGTTACGCGCGTTCAACTGTTTTAAAAAGTGAACTGCCGGAGACACAACGAAAACGAAGCCTGCAGCTTTTCAGCGACCCTACGGGTTTTTGCAAGGGGTAAACGGTTCTGCCTTTCAAGGCAAACTACTTGTACGCCATCTGCATCTACTCTTGCTAGCCTCGAATTTTGTAGTGCGTACGGAAATCAACTTTCCACAGGAACTCGATTGTGCGTGAATCCAGTCTTTTAATTTTTTCTGTAATGAACATTTTTGTTGCTAAACTTAATTACGACACCCAAAGCGAAGACCTCCGAGACGTATTTTCCGAATTCGGAGAAGTCACTTCTGCAAACGTGATCATGGACCGTATGACCGGCCGCTCTCGTGGATTCGGTTTCGTCGAAATGGCCGATGAAGAACAAGGACGCGAAGCGATCCGCGAATTAAACGATACCGAACTGGACGGTCGGACCATTGTGGTCAAAAAAGCCGAGCCCCGCAAAGAGCGGAGCGATCGCAACGACCGCTGGTAGACCGTACGGCTTACCTGGGGTAAGCGCATACAAGCGTGAAAAAAGGCGCAGTCGGAAATATCCGGCTGTGCCTTTTTTGATAGCCCCAAGCGCCTGATCCAGAGGCATGCCAATCTTCCCCATGCGCAGCCGGTGCCCAAAAAAAGCTGCTTCCTTTCGGGCATTCCCATGTTCCGGTATTCCCCTATTGCCGTATCTTGGAATCGAACTGATCTTTGCCGGCAAAACCGATCCATCCCTGTATGCGAATCATTTTCTGTTTGACTTTTTTCCTTCTTTCCTTCGCCACTCTGTCAGGGCAGACGGCGGACACCCTCAGGCTGGGTTATATCGTTTCGCCCCCTTTCGTCCAATGGGAGAAGGGGCAGCTAAGCGGCCCTACCATGTGGTTGTGGGAGCAGGTCGCTGATAAGCTGGATCTGAATTATGAGCTCCGACCCCTCAGCCTGCATGAACTGGTTCGCCAGTTGAGCCAGGGGGAGATCGACCTGGCTATATCCCCCCTGACCATCACCAGCGATCGCTCCGTACAGTTCGACTTCTCGCCCCCCTATTACATCGAGCAATCCAGCCTCCTGGTACCTTATAAGTCTCCCCAGGAGGAAATTCGAAGTCTTTTTCGCACCATCTTCTCGGCCACTTTCTTTCGAACACTGGGTATCCTGGTGCTTATGATCCTCCTCTTCGGGTTCCTGACATGGTTTTTTGAGCACAGGACCAACCCCAGAGAATTCGGAAAAGGTTGGAAAGGGCTCTGGCAGGGCTTCTGGTGGTCAGTCGTGACCATGACCACGCTGGGCTACGGCGATCGTTCCCCTCAGACCTTCGGCGGTCGCATCGCATCGATAATCTGGATCCTGACCTCGATCCTCATTCTGGCCAGTTTTACGGCCAACCTCACTTCCCGGCTGATGGTGGACCGCACCTTCGAGACCTCCCGCCAAATCGAAGATTTCCGGGAAAGCCATCTGGGCACCGTTCGCGGATCTGCCACCGAATACTGGCTCATGGAAAACTCCTACCCCAACCGTACCTCCTTTACCGAGGTAGAAGAAGGCCTGGAGGTTCTGGCCGGCGGCGGGATCGATGCCTTCGCCTATGACTTCGCCATCCTCAAAGCCTACCTCCTGCAGGATACCACCAACCGCTTCGAATTGATGGACGTCACCTTCAACCCTCAATTCTATGCCTTCGGCCTGAGCCGTTCTCTGCCGGAAAAGCTTAAAAAGGATATCGACATAGCCCTCCTGCAATGTACCGAATCCAACGACTGGAAGGCGGTCATGTCCGAATATGGATTACGGTAACCGGCCGGAGATGGATCTCTCTCCATCTGCCCGGAGGTCTGCTCCATTACCGCATTACCGAATTCCTTTATCTTCGTATCCGACGGATCCATGCCAATAAATACGATCGACCCATTTATGCGACTTTCTTTCTTCTTGACTTTTCAATGGTTCCTCCTTTCTTTCTCCTTATCCGCCGCACCGATTGACACGCTCACGCTGGGTTACAAACTTACCCCTCCGTTCGTACACATGCAAAACGGCCAGTTGGAGGGCCCGTCCGTCTGGCTGTGGAAACAGGTAGCTGCAGAAAAAGATATCCCTTATCGCCTGATCCGCCTCTCCCTGAGGGGCATTCTCGACAGCCTGAGTTCGGGCGACATCGACCTGAGCCTGTCGCCCCTGACCATCACCAGCGACCGGAGTGAACGGATGGGCTTTTCGCCCCCTTATTACATTGAGCATGCGTCTCTGCTCGTACCGGAGATATCAGCCGCTGAGCGGGCCTGGGAGTTCTTAAGCTCTTTCTTCTCCATCAACTTTTTCCGCGCCCTGGGTGCCTTGTGCGTAGTCATTCTGGCCTTTGGGCTACTGGCCTGGCTGTTCGAACGACGCGGCAATACCGAAGAATTCGATCCCGGCCCCAAAGGACTGTGGCAGGGCTTTTGGTGGTCGGCCGTGACGATGACGACGGTGGGCTATGGCGACAAATCTCCGCGCACCTTTGGCGGGCGGGTGGTGGCCCTGATCTGGATGTTCACTGCCATCATCATCATATCCGGTTTTACCGCCAGCATTGCTTCCTCCCTGACCATGAATCGGATCTCCTCGGCCAGCAACCGGATCCAGGATTTTAAGGAACGCCGGCTGGGTACGGTTGCCAACTCGGGTACCGAGGGTTGGCTCCGGGATAATTTCTACAATCAGCGGCAGGCTTTTCCGATTATCGAGGATGCCACGGCATTATTGCTGAAAGGCGAGCTGGACGCTGTGGCTTACGACCGGGCGATACTCCAATACCAGCTGCAACAGGACACCACCCATCAAATGCAATTGCTCGACATTGAGTTTTATCCGCAATTCTACGCCATGGGGATGCGACAGAGATTGCCCGACAGTCTGGAAACGGAACTTTCGGTCGCCATCCTGGAAGCTACCGAATCCATGGACTGGAAGGTCCTGCTGGCGGAATACGATCTGGATTGACAACCGAACGCCGGCCCAGGCTGATTTCACTGCTTTCAGGCTGCTGCGGATCCCGAAGGGTCAAGGGTTTACGCTATGCCGTTCGCCGGCAACAAAGTACATTCGCATATTTCCCTGGTGCTTCACCATCACCTCTCCCCGATAAGAGCAATCGAATTTATCCTTGATGAGCTGGTAGGTGTTTTCGGAAACATTGACCTGGCCGACGGCCGAGGAGGACTCCATGCGGGAGGCGATGTTGACCGTATCGCCCCAGATGTCGTAGGCGAATTTCTTGAACCCCACCACGCCCGCGATGACCGGACCGGAATTGATCCCGATCCGGATATCGAAAGAGGATCCTTTTTCAGTGGATGATTCTGCTTTGATCTGTTCTACAAAATCAACCATTTGAAGAGCAGCCAGCACCATGCGCTCGGCATGATCTTCGGTGGGAAAGGGCAAGCCGCCGGCAGCCATGTAGGCGTCGCCCAGGGTCTTGATCTTTTCCAGATCGTACCGCTCCATGATACGGTCGAATTCCGAAAAGTAGAAGTCCACTCTTTCCACCAGCATGTCCGGCGACATTTTTTTAGCCAGAGTTGTAAAGTCGTTGAAGTCCGCGAACATGACGGTGACGGACTCAAAGTTTCTTGCCTGTACCTTGCCATAGGTTTTCAGCTCTTCGGCTGTTTCCTCCGGCAGGATGTTCTGGAGCAGGTGATCGGATCGACTTTTCTCTTCGGCTATGATGGCGCTGGTTTTTCGGATATAGCGGTTCCGGCGAAACAAACCGATGGCCAGCAAACCGATCAACAGGACGGCGATCCCGGAACTGATGGTTACCAGGCGCTGGATTCGTTCCTGGGCGCGAAGCAGGTCTACTTCGATCTGTTTCTGAGCGATCTGGTAATCCGCCCGCATGTCGGCCATTTTCTCTACAGCCCCCAGATTAATGACGCTATCCCGGAAGCGTACGTAATCCTTGTAGTGGACGAGGGCATAGCCGTCCTCCCCCTGGCTTTCGTACAATTCCGAAAGCTTGAGATGGGCATCCCGTATTTGTTCTTTCAGCCCGTAAGTACGGGCCAACGCCAGGCTTTTTTGCGCGAATTTGAGGGCATCGGCAGAGTTACCTCGTTCCTGGTAAATATCCGATATGTAGGTGAGATAGACGCTGATCGGGTAATAGTCCCCGAGTTGTTCCAACATTTCTACCGACTGTGAGATCGAGACCTCCGCCCTTTCGAACTGCCCTTTGCGGGCATACACCATACCGCTGTTTCCCAGATTATAGGCGACCCCCGGAGCATAGTCGAGATCCTCAAAAAGCCGGCCGGATTGATCGAACTGTTGGAGAGCCGAATCCAGTTCGCCGGCATTGAAAAATTCGTCGCCCAGATTCAGGACAGCCGAAGCTAATCTGACGGAATCATTGATCTTCCGGAAGATGCGGATGCCTTCGCGATAATTATTGACGGCTCGCTCGTGGTCACCTTTTACGGAGTACACGTCGGCTATAGCCACTCGGGCCGTGGCCCGGTCCTTTAGCGATCCCGAACCCGTGGCCAGGATGGCGACGCGGAAATAATTTTCCAAAGCTTTCTCCAGGTCGCCCTTCAGGCGATGCCCATGCCCGGTCTGCAAATAACCGACCGCCAGCAGATCATTTTCCCCGGCGGCCTCTGCCTGCTCGATAAGCTTACCCGCATACCGAAGCATGGAGTCGGCATTCGTATGATAACTGGCCAGGCTCCGAAGAATTTCCAGTTCTTGCTCCGGGTCGAAGTTTCCTGCCCGGTAAAGGATTTCCAAGCTGTCAACGAATCCCTGATCCTGCCCGGACAGTCCTATGGAAGGGACGGTCAGACACGCCAAAACCATGGCCACCCGAGCCATCGGGTTTATTATGTCAAAACGGAAAATCAACATAGGACTAAGTCCTGGAACAAGCAACGGGATCAGAGGATGATCCGGATCTTGGGATCGATGTTGAAGGTTCCTCCGCGCTTTTCGCCGTCATTAAGTACGCGAAACTGAACTTTGTACTTTTCTTCTTCACCGTCCTTTCCTTCGCTCACAACGCCCATGACAATACCCGGATTCTCACGGGTATCTTTCAAGACATTTTTACTAAAGACCCGGGCCCCGCCTTCGTGGTTGATAGCTTTAATCTGTACTTCATCCGTATCGGGAGCCGTACTGGATACGCCCTGCCAAACAATAATATCTCCCAGCCTGGCTTCTACGGTGTAATCTTCATTGCTAACTCCTTCTCCCTGGCCAAAATTGCAAACCTCCTCCAGATTGGATGGGTTAATGGTCCGCGTATCGACATTCAGCGTGATGGTGATCGTTTCCGGCACACGCGTCATGCTGCTGAAAGAAAGAGCAGCCAGCATAATCAGGGTTAAAAACAGGTTTGATGCATTCATACTGTATTGGGTTTTCTCGGTTCTCATGTGAAAGCAACGGATTGCCAGATGAGGAGGAGGCAATCCCGAACATAAAGCCCAAAGTAGGTTTTTTTAATTGTTTTTTATACAGATGTTAACGCCATAGCGCTCTGCCGTACGAAGCTCTCCCCGCAACGGGCCCAAGAAGAGAGAACCTTAAGTGCGTCCCGCCTCAAGGCCCGGCATGCTTCCCTCGGCCTTATGTCTTTCGGGATCTATGCGCCTTGGCTGTTGGATTTGAAACATGAAGAGAAAACCTTTGGCCGTGGGCCTGAGTCCCAAACCGGGGATTTGCCAGGTGGGTATGATGTGCGTATGGTATGCAGCCAAGCCCATTCTGCCTTCCGCTCTTTCGGATTTGCTGAGGGCTCAGGTCAGTCACCCGTAAGTCGGCGGCTCTTTCACCTGTATCTCTAATGCCACCATGCGTGCTTGCATCTCCCTCAGCTCTTCCGCCAGCATATTGCGGACTTTGAGGGCCTCATTCATTTTCTTGAGCTTGAGATCCCGCTCCTGGCTGACCTGGTCCAGTTGTTGGCGGGTGATCTCCAGGGCTTCCGCCCGATCCCGCATTTGCATGTAGCGGTATATGTAAAAAGCCAGAAGGAGGACCAGGATAACGATGAAGCCGATCAGGAAGTTCTGAATGCGGGACATCCGGGCCAACGATTCATCCCGCGCAACCATCTGGCTAACCTTTTCCGGTCGGGTATATTGCGCAGGAACCACATCACTCGCCGGGGTAGCTGCCGGATAAGGGGCCCTCTTTTCCGGGGCATATCGAAAAGAGTAATACGTATTGGGAGCTGTGTGGCTCAGAAGATTAAAGTAGGACTCCCTCAGCTTGGCGCGATACAACTGGTTTTCGGAGGAAATCCCGCTTTGTTTGTTGAAAAAAGCCCGGACCTCATCCACCCGGAAAAAAGACCGAAGCCAGGCCCGGGCCATCGATTGATCCATGATCGGCTTTGCCATCAGAACCTCCTTCGCTTTTACGATGATCTCAGTGAGACGGATATTCGGTCCGACGGCCAGAACGGGGTTCTTTTTCAAATTGTCCAGCAGCTGTTCGGCCTTTAGGCCCAGAGGCAACGCCTGATAGGCCTGGCAAGTTCGGCTGGATTCCCGGTCGCAAAAGGAAACTAAATTGGTCTCGTAGGCAAAGCGATCGAGCTGGTCGCCCAAATAGAGGGTATCCCGGCTGTGGAGGGGCATACAAAACAGAAAAGACAGGGCCAGGGCTAATGGGGTCACCCGGTTTTTTGATTCAACCATAAGGGTGTTTTTAAAAAAAGACTTTAGTGTTTCGTGCTTATACATATTTAAAATAAAAAAAAACCTAAAACTCGTCACGGTATTTCTTCGGACAAAGAGCGGCTTATTTTATTCTGAGGTCCAGAAACGCATACCATCGACCCACTCATTGATCTCGGCCAGCCAGGCGCTTACCTGTCGGCTGAAATAGGGTTCTACGGCCCCGGACTGCGCATGAGCAAGGATGTAAAGGGTGAAAAAGCCATAGAGAGCTAATAAAATGAAGGCGCTGAACCATCCGAGCCGGCGTTGGGAAATATAAACCAGAAAAGCTGCGAAGGAGAGAATGAAAAGGAGAATGCGCAACTCGGAAACATCCTGTATGGTGGTGGCGCTCATTTCAATGGGCCCGTGGATCACGGTAAATAGAAACAGCGGAAAACCCAAGGCAAAACAGATATCGAAGATGTTGCTGCCCAGGGCATTGGAGACCGCGTCGTCGTAGTTCCCCTTTCGGGCATCCCGGATGGACAAAAAGGTATCCGGCACGCTGGTGGCTGCACTGGCGAGGATGACCGCCACGAAGTAGACGCGGATCCCCAAAGCCTCCCCGAAGAGTTCGCAACCCCGCACCAGGTAGAAGCAGGCCAGCGCGATGACGCCCAACGACAGAAACAAGACGCCCCAGGCACTTCGCTTACTGAACGTACCGGGTACAAAAGCCCCCTTCAGGTCGAGGGTCGCCAGCTTGAGCCAATAGACACCCTCCCTCTCTTTAGGTTTATCCATTGGCTCCCGTACGCCCCCTTCGGCCGGCGGCAGTCCTTTGCCTCTCTTCATCGACACCACCAGTACATACCCATACATGGCATACAGCCCCATCAGGATCAAACCCTCCATCCAATCCAGCGAAGGACTTCCCAATAGGAAGATGAGAATGAACTCGCAGATCAATAAGGCTATACCGTCGCGCAGGATCACATGCCGGGTTACCTCTACCCCACTGGCTTGCCGGCTTATCAATACCACCAGGATCACCAGGGCGGGAATGATCATACTGTTGAAGATCGCGCTCCCGGCCGTGGTACCGATCCCGCCCGCAAAACCGTCGCGATCCTGAAAAATGAACAGAAAAAACAGCGTGGTGAGCAATTCCGGCATGGAGGATCCGATCGCATTGATGGTGGCTCCCCGAACGCCGGCGCTCAGTTTGCGCCCCAGGAATTCGGAAGCCGATTCGAATCCTTCGCTGGCTCGCCAGATGATAATGCAACAAAGGATGATCAAAGCCGTAGAGGCGAGCAGTGCTAACATGCCGATTTGTGGTCTTGCAATGAAAAAATCACATGACTCCTCCCTGCCGGATCAGCCTTTTTCCCACCGGTTTCCCGCAGAAATCGAAAGATCACACGGCGACCGGCGCCTTGATGTGCGGATGCGGATGGTAATCCACCAGGTTGAAGTCTTCGTAAGAAAAGGCGAAAATATCCCGAACTTCCGGATTCAGCAACATTTTCGGGCGAGCTCTTGGTGTGCGGGTCAACTGAAGCCGGGCCTGCTCGATGTGATTATTGTACAAATGCACATCCCCGAAGGTATGGATGAATTCGCCGGGACGAAGGTCGCAGACCTGTGCCATCATGAGGGTCAAAAGAGCGTAGGAGGCGATGTTGAAAGGCACGCCGAGGAATACATCGGCCGAACGCTGATAGAGCTGGCAGCTCAGGCGGCCGTCGGCAACGTAGAATTGAAACAGGGCGTGGCAGGGCAGTAAAGCCATCTGATCCAACTCCCCTACGTTCCAGGCGCTCACCAGGATCCGGCGGGAATCCGGTTGGGTCTTAATTGTTTCTACGGCTCGCTCGATCTGATTGATGGTTTCTCCGCGGGGAGTCCCCCAGCTTATCCATTGCTTCCCGTAAACGGGACCCAGATCCCCGTTCTCGTCAGCCCATTCATTCCAGATGCGCACCCCCTTCTCCTGTAAAAAACGAACGTTGGTATCTCCTTTCAGAAACCAGAGCAACTCATATAGGATGCTCTTCAGATGCAGCTTTTTGGTCGTCAGCAAGGGAAAACCCTCCTCCAGATCAAACCGCATCTGGTAACCGAACAGACTCTTGGTACCCGTCCCCGTCCGATCGGATTTCTCCTCGCCTTCGTCCAGTATTTTCTGCAATAACTCCAGGTAGGCCTTCATAGTCGCTTTATTCTTCCCATAAACATAAGGGCTTCCTGATGGATTTGCAGACCGCTTTTTCCACCATATGTGGAAAGATAAAAATGTCATCGGTAAGGACGCCCCTCCGGAGGGCCGTCAGCCAAAAGGCCGACCTGTCCCTTGGAGAGAAAACTCATTTTCCTCTACCCCCGGTTCATCCTTCCCAATCTACGTTTGGCAAACGTCTTGTGGCAGACGGGGTCAATTTCCTCCAACTTGGCACTCAACCGAATGACCTCTATTTCAGTTTCCTGAAAAAGAATAATCCATGCGCTTCTTCCCCTGTTTGCTCTTATTTCTGGTGCCTTTATCGATCCGTGCTCAGGAAGCGGAGTGGACCCTGCGCTACGACAAGGACGATATCCAGGTACATCATCGAAAATCCGAGTATTCTTCCATTCATGAACTGAAGCTGGTCACGACCGTCCCCACCAGTATGCCGGTTTTACTTCAGTTTCTTTCGGATGTCGACCATTTCCCGATCTGGGTTTATCGTTGCGTGGAGGCGCGAGAGGTGGAGCGCATGTCCCGCGCGGAAGGCGTGTATTACAGCCGCATGGATTTTCCCTGGCCCCTCAAGGACCGGGATTTCTTTGCCCGCTCCCGGGCCCGTGTCGGACAGGACGGCAAGGTCGTTGTCATCGAGGTAGAAGGCGAACCCGACTACGAGGCGGAGCGAAGCCAGGTGGTCCGTATCCCCATGCTGAAAGTCACCTGGACCCTGACCGAATTGGCTACCGAAAAGATCCGGGTGGACTATTACCTGCATACGGACCCCGGCGGTAACCTGCCGAGTTGGTTGATCAATCTGGCCATCGACAAAGGCCCCTCCGAAACCATGCAGAACATTCGAAGCCGCGTGATCTCTTATCACCACCAACAAGTAAGCCGGCCCCAAGCAAGTGCTTCTTCTTCCCAGTAATCGGCAAAGGGGTTGCGGATCTGGTTTTACGCTCCTCTTTCGGTTCGGTGAAAGGGAAAAGCAAAGATTTTTCCCAAATGACAAGCACGGTACAGAAAAACTTTATTCCAAAGAAGCGACTCCGCGCACACTTTCTTATCCTTGGCAGCAGTTAATAGAAAACATTCTTTCATTGAAATCCATATCTGTGAAAAACGAACTGCTGCTTACCGGTCCTTGCCTGACCCTTTTTCTTTGCTTGATGACCACAGTTGCCTGGACCCAGTCCGATTCGGAATGGGAGTTGAAAAAAGAAGAGGATGGCATCAAGGTATTTTTGCGCAAGAACCAGGAAAGCGGTATCAACGAGGTTTTGATCCGCTTTGAAGCTGAGGCTTCTTTGGAGAAAGCCGTATCCATTTTGCGAAACCCCGACAATTACCAAAGCTGGGTAAAGAATTGCGAAGAAAGCCGTCGTTTGGAGATGGGCCCCGACGGAGAATGCCTGTACTATTCACGCATCCATTTTCCCTGGCCCATTCCAGACCGGGATATCGTGGTTTCTTCCCGCCTTTTCCGAATGAAGAAAGAGTCCCAGGTAGTGATCCAGTCTACAGGACTTCCAGACCGCATTCCCGAAACGCCCAAAGTCGTTCGGATTGCCAAACTGGCCAGCCGATGGACTCTGACCGAACAGGGGAACGGGAGCCTGTTTCTGGAAAACCACCTGATCACCGATCCGGGGGGCACCCTTCCCAGTTGGTTGATCAATCTGGCTGTCGACAAAGGGCCCCTGGAAAGCGCGGCTGCTTTGCGCAAACAGCTGGAATCTCCCATGCCGGCTGTCGCCCTCCCGGTAGCCTCTTCTTCGGACGACTGAAAAGCAGGGACTATATCTCATCGATTAAGGTGCACCACCAAACCGGCCACGGATTTTCGGGTTTAAAAAGAAGAATCCTTACTCTGATGCTGTTTCAAGATTAGAATGCCATATTTTATGAATCATTTTAAGCTTGAAACATAGAATATACTGACGCCCGTTTTGGGTCAGTACTGGCTCGGTTAAAAAATAGAATGGCTTGCAACTTTTTATTTTTTAACCGGTATAAAACCTGAAACTTGATCTTTCCGTCGCACCCGCTTTTCATGCTTTATGGCCTCTTTCTATTGCTTTTAAATCTTCCGGAAAACCTGCTCGCTCAGCATAAAAACTGGAAGCTGGAAAAAGAGAAAAACGGCATAAAGACCTATTCCTGGGACAATCCCGAGACCGGCTTGAAGGAAATCCGAATTCAATTCAAAGCCAAAATCGAAATCGATCACGCGATCTCCTACTTGCGCGATCCCTCGGCTTATCCGGACTGGGTTTACAAATGCACGGAAGCCTATACTCTGGATCGAAAAGCTGATGGAGCCCGCCTTTATTATTCCCGGCTCAATTTTCCCTGGCCCTTGAAAGACCGGGATATCGTAGCCCGATCGGAAGTTGTCCGGAATCTGAAAGACGGCGCCGTTGCCGTACGCGCCACGGCTCTTGAAGGAAGAGTTCCGGAAAAGGAAAAAATAATTCGTATTACTTATATGGAAAGCGAATGGCGATTTACGCCTTTGGACAACGGCGAGGTGTTATTGGAATATCAACTTCAATCCGATCCGGACGGGGCCTTGCCCCATTGGGCCATCAACCTGGCCGCCGCCAAAGGACCCTACAAAACGGCCGTTCAATTTAAAAAACAAATAACTCAATACGAATAGGATCCCGCATTCCTGCACACCGAGGAATACTTTTCTGCAGTTCATGCGCCTGGTCGATGAAAGGGTCAGCACCCAGGCCTTCCCCTGAGGGGGAACCTTTTCGTCAGAAATTATTGACCGCCGGGCCTCAACTTCCATCACCCGGCTTTGTTGCTCCTTTCAAACCAAATGAAAAATCTATGGCTTATCGGAGCCTGCGCGCAGCGGCCAAAGACCTGGAAAGAACCGGTCAGTTAGTCCGAATCCGGGAGGAGGTCGACCCTGATCTGGAAATAGCCGCCATACACAGGCGCGTTTTCGACGCGGGCGGGCCCGCTCTATTGTTCGAAAAAGTAAAAGGGAGCCCTTTTCAGGCTTTATCCAACCTGTACGGCACCTTCGACCGGACCCGATTCCTGTTTCGCAAGGAACTGGAAAAGGTGCAGAAAGTCATTGAACTGAAGGCCGACCCCGCGCGCCTGATGCAAAAGCCCCTTCGCTACCTGAGCGCCCCCTTTACCGCCCTCCGGGCGCTACCCCGGCACCGCCGTTTCGGAGCCCCCATCCTGTACGGGCAAACTACCGTGGGCCAGCTCCCGCAAGTCAAATCCTGGCCCATGGACGGCGGCGCTTTCGTGACCCTTCCGCAGGTGCTCACGCTACCGCCCGGCAGTTCAAATATGATAGAATCCAACATCGGCATGTACCGTATCCAACTGAGCGGCAACGATTACGTCCCAGACAAGGAGATCGGACTGCACTACCAGCTGCACCGGGGCATAGGCGTACATCATACGGCCTACAACCAGTCTGAGGCTCCCTTCCGGGCCTCGATCTTTGTAGGCGGACCTCCCTCCCACGCCTTTGCCGCCATCATGCCGCTGCCGGAGGGACTCAGCGAGATGACCTTTGCCGGCATGCTGGGCGGCAAGCGGTTCGGTTATTTGCGACGCAACGGCCACGTCCTGTCCGCCTATGCCGACTTCGTCATTAGCGGTACCATCCGGAAAGGAGAGAAAAAGCCCGAGGGACCCTTTGGCGACCATCTGGGATACTACAGCCTTCAACACGACTTCCCGGTTATGGATGTCGATGCCGTTTATCATCGCAAAGACCCGATCTGGCACTTCTCAGTGGTAGGCCGCCCTCCCCAGGAAGACAGCAGTTTTGGCTGGCTGATCCATCAGCTGGTGAAAGAACTGGCTTCGCAGGAATTCCCGGGAGTACAGGAACTCAATGCCGTAGATGCGGCGGGGGTACATCCGCTTCTGCTGGCCATCGGCAGCGAACGGTACATGCCTTTTCGCGAACGCAAACCGGAAGAGATCCTCACCCAGGCCAACCGCATACTGGGCTCCGGGCAAACCAGTCTGGCCAAGTTCCTGATCATTGCCGCCGCCGGCGATGCCGAAAAGCTGAGCGCCCACGATATCCCCGGTTTTTTCCGGCACGTGCTGGAGCGCATCGACTGGCGGCGCGATCTTCATTTTCATACCCGCACGACCATCGATACCCTGGATTATTCCGGAAGCGGCTGGAACGAGGGATCCAAGGTCGTCATGGCCGCCTGCGGTTCCCCGCTGCGAAAGCTGGCCCCGACCTTGCCCTCCGATTTCCGCCTTCCGCAAGGCTTTTCCAACCCCCGGGTGGTCATGCCCGGCATCCTGGCCTTGAAAGCGCCGGCTTTCGATCCGGATCGCTCGCATGAGCAAGAGCTGGCTCCTCTTAAAACGCAACTCTCCTTTCAAAAACTGGATGGCTTCCCCCTGATCGTACTGACGGAAGATCCGGATTTCCTGGCCGCAACCCTCAACAATTTCCTGTGGGCCACCTTCACCCGGACCAACCCCTCGCACGACATCCACGGGGTGGGTACTTTCGTGGAGCACAAACACTGGGGTTGTACCGGCCCTCTGATCCTGGACGCCAGGATCAAACCTCACCATGCTCCCGGACTGGAAGAAGATCCTGCTGCGCGGGAGCGGGCAAACCGCTTTTTCCAAAAGGGCGGCCCGCTGGAAAAATGGGGTTGAGCGTTTCCGTACCCCGGTCGGGCCGCTAAGGGAATCGGATCATTTTTGCAAGACATCAACGAAAAAAGAGATTGAAAGGCAGGTATATTTACATTCCGGCATAAATTCCGCAGCTTTGTAGATCGAAACTTTGTATATTTTGCCGGGAACCGCCTCTGGTCGAAGAAATCCATACTCCTAACCTGAAACAGGAAACTTGTTGAAGCCTAGTCCATTTGCCGAAAAGCATTATCCGGAGACCCTCTTGCCGGAAGAGTTGGACTACTACCTGTCCAAGGGTTGGTATCGGATGGGGCAATCTGTTTTCACGACACACTTCCTGTGTTTCGCCCAGGAATTCTATTCCGCCCTTTGGATCCGGCTTCCGCTCAAGGAGCGTACCTATAGCAAAAGCCTTCGAAAAAACTTCCGGCGCAACAAGGAAAAATTTAAAGTACGGGTCAGCCCGGCCAGCATCACCCACGAAAAAGAATTGCTTTATCACCGGTACAAATTGAATTTTCCGGGGATTTTGGCTCCCAGCATCAAAGACTCTCTGCTCGATGGCGAAGAAAACAATATCTTCTCCACCTATGAAGTAACGGTACGAGATGGTAATCGGCTGGTAGCACTGAGTTATTTTGACTTAGGCCGCCGAAGCGCGGCCAGCATCATGGGCATCTACGACCCGGAATACCGGCAGTATAGCCTGGGGATCTTCACCATGCTCGTCGAAATCGAATTTTGCCGGCAGGCGGGCTTGAGCCACTACTACCCCGGCTACGTCGTTCCGGGTTTTCAGCGGTTCGACTACAAACTCCGCATCGGGGAGGTGGAGTATTTTGACCTGAACCGGCAGAATTGGTACCCCTATCAGAAATTACACCCGAAAATCATTCCCCTGCAGCGGATGGAGGAGCGTTTGTTCAATCTCCTGAAATTCCTCCTCCGGAACGATTTCCGGGCCAAGAAAAAGAAATATCCCCTGTTCGAGGCCAACCTGTTCGGCTATTGGAATACGGAATTCCTGGATTATCCGGTATTCCTTCAATTCTATCCGGACCACCCCTTCAATGAAGTCCTGATAGCCGTCTACGATGTATGGGATTCCCAATACAAGATCTGGGCCTGCAGTAAATTCGAAGAAGTTCACTTTTACTTTAATGAATCCTTCATCGGGAATTTCGATCGCAACCGCTTTTGCCTGGATCTGCTGGTTCCCGAAACCCTGATCTCCATAGGCAACAATCCGGAGAACCTGCTCAGGGACATCCGGAAGTATCAAATGCTAAATCCAATATATAATCTTAAATAAATAAGCTCTTCTCCTCTACTACCCTTCCGTTCCCGAACTCTCCCTCTTTCTTCTCAGTTCCGACCGGTCCTGAGGTGGTCCTATTTGACCGGACACCTTGTTTAACCACTTTTATGTTTCAGC
>CAZXIX010000084.1:0-19210 GCA_964640855.1 uncultured Saprospiraceae bacterium | reverse complement strand
ACGGCTTCGCTCATCTCCGTCTTTCTGGGCCAACCTTCCATCGAGGGCGAGCTTGTCGCCCCTTTCAGCGGAAGCGGGTCCGCTTCCATGAGTACAGTCTTTGCCGTTTTCTTCCCGGCCGTGACCGGTTTCACGGCAGGCATCGCCATGTCGGGCGACCTGAAAGACCCCAAAAAAGACATCCCCATCGGTACCATTTCTTCCATAGCCGTGGGGTTTGTGGTGTATGTTGGGCTGGCCACTTACCTGGGCCTCAATGTCGATCGGCAACAACTGCTCAACGATTACAACATTCTTTCCAGGATCGCCTTCTTCGCTCCGGCCGTGATCGCCGGGATCTGGAGCGCTACCCTTTCTTCGGCCATCGGGGCATCCTCGGCGCGCCCCGCATCCTGCAGGGCATGTCCATCGACCGCATCAGTCCCCGGATCTTCGCCCGGGGCTATGGCCTCAACAACGGGCCCCGCAACGCTTTGATCCTCACCGTGCTGATTTCCTACGTCCTGTACCCGATCCTGATCCTTTTCCTGCTGTTCGTTCACCTGGAAATGATCTTTAAGCTCCGCTCAAACTGATTGCACGGCCTTCCGGTTTTAACCGGCATAAAAGGTTGCAAGGAACTTAGATCTTGATAAAGATCCTGCGCCGGTACATCCAGTAGCAAAGACCCCACATGGCCAGCCACACCCAAATGCTGGTCCCGACCTGCTGGGTTAGTTCACTTCCCCAACTCAACAAGAAATAGGAAAAGGGGTGAATGATGTTTTCGATAAAATCCGCTCCTCCGACATGGGCAAACAGGTAGATGAATAACGAATTCATACCCACGATCTGAAAGAAAAACGTCCATCCGCCTTTCCATTCCCGAATATCGACGATCCAGTAAAAAAGGGCCAGCGTCAATAGCGACCAACCGCCGCTGACCAGGACAAAAGAAGCTGTGGAGATCCGCTTGATGATGGGGCTTACCGGATCCAGTAAACAACCTAATGCAACCAACAGGAACCCGGCAATAGCTATTCCTGCCAGTTTTCTGGGTTTGTACAGATCGCGCATCAACCATTGCCCGGTCAATACCCCCCAGATCGTATGTGCCGTGGTAGGAACGGCATTGAAGGATACCCAGCTTCCGTTTAGGTCGGCCCCTCCATAAAGCAGGTCCAGCCAGGTTCCGAAATTCTCATTGGGCGTAAAGGGATGATTGAAACCCTCAACCGGAAAAAAACGGTATATCCCCTCCGTGAGAGCCAATAATCCCAGAGAAAACAGAACCTGAAACCCAAACGATCGGTGGAGGATGAGGTAGGCGATCAGGTAGCTGAACCCTATCTGCGCCAGCACATTCTGGAACCGGAATACGATTTTGCCTGGACCGATGCAATACAGCGCCCAACCCAGGAGTAATAAGATCAGAGAACGCTTCAGGACGTGCCGGGTAATGCTCTGTCTACTTTCTCCTTTCCTTGAACGGCTATTTACGGCGAAAGGAAGGGACAATCCAACGATGTACATGAAATAGGGCTGGATCAGGTCCCAAAAACGCAACCCGTGCCACGGATGGTGATGGAACTGACTGCCCAAAGCATACAGGAAAGAACCTTCCAGGGATTCATCTATCAGGAAGGAAAAGAGATGGGTGAATTCACCGATCAACAGGAACATGGTTATCCCCCTGAACACGTCGATGGTGAGTACTCGCTCCGGTTTACTAAATCCCCCATTACATGCGATTGTTCGAAACCCAGGTTTGGCAATGAATAATGCCGGCCGGAAAAAGCCTTGGCCGAAGGACTTTAAAGCCGCTGAGGCCCTCTCGCCGAGCCTAATTCTCATACTCCGGTCCCAATCGCTTCCGGCAAGCCAACAATTTTTCCTTCACCTCCACTACACTTTCCCACTCCCGGCCTTCTTCCCCATGCTCGATCCCCACATGGCCGCGGTAGCCGGCATCCAGCACGATGCGCATCATGCGATCGTAATCGAGTTCGCTGCGATTCCCAAAGTCGTCGAAAACAAGGGTTTTCAGGCTCACCCCCCGGGCCAGGGGCATGAGTTCGGCCGTACCCCGGTAGGAGTCGTAGGAAAGGATATTTTCATTCTCCGACCAGGGACTGATCCGGAAATTGCCGAAATCCGGCAGCGTACCCGCACGAGGATGGTCTGCTTTGCGCATCACGCCCATCAGCCAGGGGGCGTGACTGGAGTGGCCACCGTGATTTTCGATGAGAACGTTGAGGTCATAGTCCTCAGCAAATTCGCAAAGCCGGTGCAGGCCGTCGGCCACCAGCTTCTGGGACTCGTAGTAGTCATCCGTCCTTAAATCTCCGCTGCTGTATCCGTTTACCCGAATGGAATGGCATCCCAGAAACCGGGCCGCCTCCACCCACTTTTTGTGGTTTTCGACGGTTTGGACACGCTCTTTTTCCTCCGATGCTCCCAAGGCTCCTTCGCCGTCCACCATGATCAGCAAGGACTTCACGCCCTCGGAATCCGCCCGGTCTTTCATCTCTTTCAGATAGGCCTGGTCCCCGGCTTTATCCTTGAAAAACTGGTTGACGTATTCTACGGCCTCGATGCCGTTTTGGCTCGCCAGAAGCGCGAAATCGAGATGATCCATTTTGCCGGCGAATAAGGACCTGTGCAGCGACCATTCCGCCAGAGAAATGTGGAAAATGGGATTCTCCTTTGGGTAAGGATTGGCCCGGCTTTCCAAAGCCCAGGGCAGTCCTGCTGCCAGCAGGGCCGCATTTTTTAAAAAAGAGCGCCGTTTGGGTTCTGTCATGTTGTTTAGGATCGAATGATTAAGGATAATATATTCCTGCCTGCAAAAGGAGATCGTCTCCCTCCTACCCTGCTGGGATCAGACCAACTTCATCTTCTCGGGATCCCAGGAGACCGGTTCGCCTTTGTAATAGCTTTCGTTGGCCAGCAGCGCGGCGCCGGCAGCGCGAAGACCGTAGGTAGCGTCTTCCACGATCGGCCTTTCGCCCCGAACCCCCAGGAAGAAGTTGTAGAAGTGATCGTAATGACCTCCCTTGTAATCCCGGGGGGCTTCATAGATGGTTTCCCCCACCGCCAGGTCGGAGGAGCGGTCTGGCGGGACCTTGGCCTCGTACTCTTTCCGGATCTCTTCTTGCATGGCTTCGGTATAGGCAACCAGCGAATAGCCGCCGGGGATCATCCCCAATTTCGAACGTTTCAGACTCACCCGGTTCTGCCCTACTTCCATTTCGCCTTCCGTCCCTACCAGGCGAAAGGCGCCCCCTCCGCCCCCTCCGGCAATGAAGTTGACGCGGAAGGCTGCATTGAAGGCCGGATGCGTGTTCGCTTCCGGAAAATCGTACAGGGTCATCGTCACGTCCGGGACATCCCGCCCATCTTTCCAAAAGCGAAGTCCTCCGCTGGAGAGCGCGCGCTCGGGCCCCTTCGAGCCGATAATGAAATGCAAGGTGGAAAAGGCATGTACGAAAAGATCACCGGCCACCCCGGTTCCGTAGTCGCGGTAGTTGCGCCAGCGGAAAAAGCGCTCAAGTTCGAAGGGCACTTCCGGAGCGGCACCCAAAAACGTATCAAAATCTACCGTTTCGGGAGAGGCATCCGGCGGGATGGGATACTGCCAGGCCCCTTCCGCCGAATAGCGATCATTCGACATCTCGAGCATGACCAGCTTCCCGATGGCACCGTCCTCATACAATTGCCTGGCCTTTTCATTGCCCAGAGAAGACATGCCCTGGCTACCCACCTGCAAAACACCGCCGGTTTCTTGCTGTGCTTTAATGATCTCATGGCCCTCTTCAAACCGCTGAACCATGGGCTTTTCGCAATACACCGCTTTTCCGGCCCGCAAGGCTTCGATGGCAATGGTTTTGTGCCAGTGATCCGGCGTGGCTACGATCACGGCATCTACGTCCGACCGATCGAGAATCTCCCGGTAGTCCCGTGTGGTAAAGATTTTCTCTCCCCACAGTTCTTTCGCCCGGGCCAGGCGCCCCGTGTACAGATCGCAGGCCGCTACCAACCGGACGCCGGGTACACGCAGCGCGGTGTTGGTATCGTAAATTCCCTGAATGCCCGAACCGATCACCGCCAGATTGACCTGATCGTTGACGGAATAGTCACGAGGACGATATATCCTGGGGCCCATCCCGAGATGTTGTTGATAAGAACGGGCCCAGATGGAGGGAGCGGCCGTAGTCAAAGCTGCTCCCAGGGCTGTTTTCTTCAGGAAGGAACGTCTGGAGCGAGGGTGTTGATCTTTCTTCATGCGAAATGCGATTTAGACTGCAATCCTTAAGTTATATTTTTTCCGGAAGTCCACGGAAGGTTCGCCGCGATGTCGGTTTATTTGGTCCTGTATGGATTTTACTTTTTTCCGGAAAGGGGTAGCCAGGGGCCGTCGGCAGAAAAGTCAATTGGAGATCATCAGCCGACCCTTTTCGTAAGCCAGATGGTAATTCTCTTCTCCCTCCACAAAATCCAGTTCAAAATCCGAATTCTGGATCTTGTCTTCCGTTGGGAACCAGATATCCTTTTTTCGGGTATCTACGCAGATAAACAGCCCTCTTTCGTTTCCCACGGCACAAAAGCTATCGAAACTTCCCGAAAAGATCGGAACGCCCGTCTGACGGTTGAGGGGCCGGAACACCGCCTCAATATCCTCCGAGGGCAAACCGATCTCCGAGATCTCCAGCAGGGATTCACCGGAAAAGCTGCGTTCAGAAGCATGGGATAGAGCCCGACGGGCAATGAATTCTACTACATTCCGGTCGGGATCGTAGAAATAGAAAGCCTCCGCGTCCCAGGCGGAGAAATCCACCACCTCCTCCCCTTCATAAGGCAGAATATCCACCCGCTCCCGGGCCCAGGCCAGGGCCTCCCGGGTTTGGTTGTGCGGAATGTTGAAAGCGAAATGGTATGGGGTAGTTTCCGGCCGATATGCAAACGTCATCCTGGATCGGCCGAGCCGAAAGGAAATGCTTTCTTCTGTCCGGTCCAGCCGAGGCAATTCCAGAACTTCCGTGTAAAAACGACCCAGTTCATCCAAACGGGAAGTGAAAAGCTTGAGATGGATCATTTTCATGCGCATCAAAATAAAAAAGGATTCGCGAATACCCGTTAAGATCCGGAACTACCGTTCAGACCAAAGCAGATCGCAATAGTCCGACCTGGCAGGGCCCCTCCGATTTCCCTTTCCCGGCCGACCGAACACGACCGATCATGCTCGGTTTCTTTTAATAGAGGTTTGATCCCTTGAACAGGATCAAATCACATTCATTAACCAAACTGAAATAGACATGAGCAGAGAGAAAGACCGATTGTTGGGCCTTGGAATTGGACTGATTGCCGGAGGTGCCATTGGATACTGGTTGAATTCCGAACAAGGAAAAGAAGCACGGCAACGAGCCGCGGAAAAAGCCAATGAATATGGGCAAATGGCAGCCGATTATGCCCGCGAAAACGCCAATAGGGTGCAAGAAAAAGCTGATGACACCCTTGAGAGTGGAAAAAAATATGTTGAAAAAGTAGCTTCGCAAGCCAAAAGCGCCTACGAAAATGTTGTCGATCGGGTATAAAAAGCCGAAATGAAACGAAAAGGCCTGGGGCATTCGACCTCCAGGCCTTTTTTATTTTATCGAATCCTGATCCTGATCTTCGTGGGAAAGCTGTATTTTCGGATCGTACCTTTCGCGCTGTTTGGTTTGGCGGCCCCGCTCGCCCTGGGGTGCTTTCATCTCCCCTTCTCTCAGAAAAAACTCCCCGGATCATTTTCTTTTTCCATTTCTGAAATAGGACTCTTTTTTCCTCCGCCAGCTAACATATCGCGCTCCATTGTTCTTTGCCTCTGCATTTCGTTTACGTTTTCAGACCTCCCCCTTATCGGGGGAATTGCGGAATGAATTTTGCCTCAACATTACGCAACCCGATCAATTTTTACTTAACTTAATTGCCCTTGCTTTTACAAACCAATCTTCCGACATGAAGGAGAAAAAACCCAAGAATGGTCTGAGCCGGCGCACTTTCCTGAAGGGAGCCGGGCTGACGACGGCCGGGACCGTCATGGCCAATTCCACTCTTCTGGCCTTAGAAACCCATGTTCGCCCGGCCACCGGGCAATCCTACGGGCCTGACGCCCTGCGCATCCAGATGAAGGTGAACGGGGCTACACACGCCTTGCTCGTCGAACCGCGCACCACCTTGTCGACTGCTCTGAGAGACATTCTGGAGCTCACAGGCACCAAAGTGGTTTGCGATCGGGGGTCCTGCTCCGCCTGCACCGTTTTTCTGGATGGCAAACCCGTGAACTCCTGTATGACGATGGCCCTGGATGTGGGCGACCGGGAAGTCACCACCATTGAGGGAATTGCCCAAAACGGGGAGTTGCATCCCGTTCAGGAAGCCTTCATCGAGTACGATGCTTCCCAATGCGGATACTGCACGCCCGGCATGGTCATGTCCTGTGTCCATTTGGTGAACAACAAATCCAAACCGGATCTGAACGACGTCAAACACGCTACCCGCGGCAACCTCTGCCGCTGCGGCACCTATCCTCATGTCTTCAAGGCCACCCTGGCCGCGGCCGAAAAAATGAAATAACATGGACAAGCGAAAAGAAATATTTCCCCTCGGGATTCCGGATCACAACCTGCGTGAGGTCGAACGCGAAATTCCCAATGAGGAACCTCCCGCCTGGCCGATCAACAAAGACCTGAAGGTCGTTGGCAAGCGGATCAAGCGAACGGATGCCCTGGCCAAAGTGACCGGTCAGGCGCGTTACACCTCCGACATGCGCCTCCCAGGTATGCTTTATGCAGCCATGCTGCGGTCCAATGTGCCGCACGCCACCATACGGAGCATCGATACAAGCCGGGCCGAAAAACTGACCGGTGTGCACGGCGTACACCTGATCCAGAATGAGGACGGCTCTTTCCCGGAAGTCAAATACGTCGGACAGCCCCTGCTGGGCGTAGCTGCCGAAACGCTGGATATTGCCCGGGAAGCCCTTTCCCTGATCCAGGTCAGCTACCGGGAAAAACCTTTCGTCATCGACCTGGAGGAAGCCATGAAGGAAGATGCCCCCCTGGTCTTCGAAGAGCCCATCGAACGGCAAACCGACGGCGGAGACGTGGGGGTCGTTCACGAAGGGGATAAAGGGACCGGCAACCTCCGGGGCCCTACCACCAGCAGTTTCATGGGTGGACCCCGGGGCGACCTGGAAACAGGCTTCCGGGAAGCCGAAGTTATCGTAGAGCGTACCTACCGCACCCAGGTCCACACCCACGTGCCCCTGGAAACCCACGGCGTCGTCGTGGATTGGAAGCCGGAGGGGATGACCGTTTATGCATCCACTCAAAATACGGCTGCCGTCCGAAACGAAATGGCCGAATTTTTTGACCTGCCTCGCAACCAGGTCCGCGTGATCTGCGAATTCATGGGAGGCGGATTTGGCGCCAAACACAGTGCCGGGGCCTTCGGACCTATGGCAGCCAATTTATCCAAGAAAACCCGCCGCCCGGTCTGGCTGATGCTGGATCGCAAAGAGGAACACCTGGCGGAAGGCAACCGCCCCAATTCCATCCACTATCTGAAGATCGGTGCCCGGAGAGACGGAACCCTGACGGCGATCCAGCAGCGTTCGCATGGTACCGCCGGGGTAGCCCTGGGCGCCGGGGTAGGCCGGATCGCGCAGGCCCTATACACCTGCGCCAACTTCTCCACGGAGCAATACGACGTGCTGACCCATGCCGGCCCGGGAGCCGCCTGGCGCGCGCCGGGAAATGTGCAGGGAGCCTATGGCTTGGAGCAGGCCATTGACGAACTGGCTGAAAAACTCAAGATGGATCCCCTCGCCCTGCGCGACAAGATAGATGCCAGCGAAGTCCGAAAAGTCCTGCGCCAAAGAGGAGCTGAGGCTTTCGGCTGGTCGAAGCGAAAAGCGCCCGGATCCGATAGCGGCCCCATCAAAAAAGGCATGGGCGTCGCCCAATCAACCTGGCCGCGCTTCGTCAATCTGAATTCTTCCGTTGAAGTCAAGATGTACCAGGACGGAGCCGTAGAAGTCCGGTCCAGCGTACAGGATATCGGTACGGGTACCAAGACGATTCTGGCGCAGGTAGTCGCCGAAGAACTGGGTTTGCAGCCGGAAGATGTCTCCGTTCGGATCGGAGATACCCTATTCCCGGACGGACCGGGATCCGGAGGAAGCGTTGTCACCGGTTCCATCACCCCGCCAGCCCGAAATGCCGCCTACGAGGTTAAAATGAAACTTCTTCAGCAGGTAGCTGCCCGATGGGATACCGAAGTCGATAAGCTGAAAGTAGCCGACGGGCAGATCGTGCACCAATCGGATGCCGAAAAGAAGATGGGATTCCGGGAAGCTCTGGGCCAGATGCGCACCGGGCAGATCTCCGCTACGGCCAGCCGCACCGATGATTACGGCGGATTCCAGCAGCCCTGGGGGTTGTCGCATGGCGATCTGGGTTCGGTCCAGTTTGCTGAAGTGACCGTCGATACGGATACCGGTTTTGTCAAGGTGGATCGCATCGTAGCTGTACACAGTTGCGGACGCCCCATCAACCTGACCCAGATCGAGAGCCAGATCAACGGCGGCGTTATTCAGGGCGTATCCTATGCCTTGTATGAAACCCGCGTGATGGATACCGGCACCGGCCACATGCTGAACCCGAACGTAGACCAATACAAGATGCCCGTGGCTATGGAAATTCCGGACATCACACCTATCATCGTAGAGGAATACTCGGCCCGCTCATCCACCGACGCTTACGGCATCGGAGAACCGGCCAATATTGCCACGGCAGTAGCGATCGCCAATGCCGTTTACAATGCGATCGGAGAGCGGATCTACGAGATTCCCATGACACCGGATCGAATCCTGAAAGCACTTAACAAAGTTGACCAATAATCGAATGCCATGCATAAATTCAGTTGGTACGAAGCCAAGTCCGTTGCCGATGCGCTGCAACAAGTGAATACGTCCACCACCGAAGAGATGTACAATCCTACCGGAAAGGCCGCCCTGCTAAAAGCAGGCGGGGTCGATCTCTGGGATCTGGTCAAAGAAGGTTTGGTCAAACCCAGCATGGTGGTCAATATCCGTAACATCCCGGGGTTGGACAGACTCCGTTTCGATGAAGAAACCGGCCTTCGGTTGGGAGCTAACCTGACCCTTGCGGATATGGAAGAAGATGAGACTATCCGGGAACGGTACCAGGCGCTTCATCAGGCCGTTGCCAAAGCCGCAACGCCCCAGCTTCGCAATATGGCCACCCTGGGGGGCAACCTGGCGCAGCGGACCCGTTGCTGGTACTTCCGCTCCCCGGATCATCACTGCTTTCGAAAAGGAGGAGATCGTTGCTTCGCCCGCAACGGGGAAAATGAAAACCACGCCATACTGGAGAACGGGTCCTGCGTAAGCCTGCATGCTTCCTCCGTGGCCACGGCCCTGATGGCATTCGATGCGCGAGTCGTGATCGTCAACAGCCAGGAGGAGGTGCGGGAAGTACCTATGATCGATTTCTTCCTGACCCCGGCTCAGGATATTTCTAGAGAGTGTGCCCTGGAGGTTGACGACATCATTACGGAGATCATCGTCCCTGCCCCTTCCAAAAAGGTGAAAAGCTACTACATCAAGCAGGGCGCCCGGGAATCTTACGATTGGTCGCTGGCCGACGTGGCGGTCGTTCTGGAAATGGACGGCTCCACTTGTTCCATGGCCCGTGTGGTACTGGGAGCAGCCGCTCCGGTTCCGCTGCGTTCGATGGAAGCCGAAGAAGTTCTGACCGGCAACCGGATTGACGAGGGGCGGGCCAAAGAAGCTGCCCTGGCCGCTATGTCCAAAGCCCGTCCGCTGGACAAGAACGGCTACAAGATTCCCCTGTTCGAATCCATTATTCAACGAGCTATCCTGCAAATCGCCTGAGCATCATGAAAGAGAAGGAAAAAATGCCGGTTTACTGTAAGTTCCTGCGTGCCAAAAATCCGTACGGAACCCTGGAAGGCGGCGAAAACCCGTGGCAGATACCCTATGAATCCAATACCATTTGCTGGTGCGTCAAATCCAGTACCGGCTTCGGCCCGGATAATGGCCTGGTCAGTCCTCAACAATGCACGAAGGGGAGATCCTGTTTCGCAGCGCCCGGAAAGTCATAACCCAGGAAGGGGATTTCAGCTTGTCGGATGAAGATCAACAACAGCCGGAGCCGGGCCTGCAATCGCCCGGCTCCCCCTGACCCAGAGCAGACAGCTTAAAGCGGGGCTTCTCCGTGGACAAGCCACAGCTATCCTTGACCAGACAATCGGTCTGCTTGGGCGTCAATAGAAAATGAGACCCGTTGAATGCAAGGCCGTATTTCCCGATGGTATCGCTCGGGTATGCCACCTCAATTTCCAGATCCTCCAATGCCAGACGAGATTCGGAGAGCTCAATGATGGAGCGAAACTTTTCCGCACTCAAACGGTGGTCGTAATCTGAGGCCATATACAATTGAACGTTTATGGCTTCCTGTTTTCTGACCGTGCCTCCGCAGTCGATAAACCGTCGGGTTACCTCACCGATCTCAGTCACATGGAAATGGGAAGGCACCTGTTCTCCGTTCGGAAGGCGAAACTCGACCTTTTCCAGTCCGGCAAGGGCATTCTTAACTGCAGACAATGTCATGATTCTCGTTTTTTAATTAGTATATCGCAATTTTACGATAATAAAGAGCGTAATTTTTCCCCGAAAACTATCATTCGCCCTCGTCGACAGGTTTTCAGCAACAATCTTCCTCTTGCGTTCCCTCGAAACTATCAAATAGGCGATTGAACTGTTTTTGGATGGCCGCCCATCGTTCGGGATGGATGCAATAATTAACGCGGGTACCCTCTACCGTGCCCTGGATCAGGCCGATGCTTTTTAATTCTTTCAAATGCTGGCTTATGGTAGCCTGGGCCAGCCCCAGTTCCTCCACCAGATCCCCATTGATGCAGGCGTTGACCTTCAGCAAATGCTGGAGGATGGCCACCCGGGCAGGATGCGCAAAAGCCTTGGCTGCCGTAGCGATTTCATTTTGATCCGCTGAAAACAGATCCGTGCGGGTCACCCCCATGATTCTTAAAAGATTAGAACATTGTAATGTTACGATTATTTTAAAGAAAATGCAAGCCAGGTTAAAATGAGCTGGTCGTTTATCCCCGCTGAAGAGGGTTTGGCTTGCTGAATTTGAGTTTATCAACCGTACCTTCCGGGCGTTTGAAACCCGATTGATATGGAGTGGCTTTCCGACTTGATATCCCATAATCCGTGGTTGCTCGCCAGTCTGATGATCCTGGCTGGCACCCTGGCCTTTCTACTATCTACTCTTTCCGGTGGTGGAGGGGCTCTGGTGCTGGTGCCGATCCTCAACTGGGCGATCGGCGTTTCGAATACCGCACCGGTCCTCAACCTGGGCACTTTCCTGGGCCGACCGTCCCGTCTGATCCTGTTTTGGAAACACATCCAGTGGAAAGTGGTCCTTTACTACGCGCCGGCGGCTGTATGCGGGGCCTGGCTGGGATCCTTGCTTTTTTCGCAGGTGCGAATCGAGTGGCTGCAGATCGGCGTTGGTCTGTTCCTGATCAGTACGGTCTTTCAATACCGATTCGGGAAAAAGGAACGCTCCTTTGAGATGAAGCTCTGGTACTTCATCCCCCTGGGCTTGATCGTCAGCATCCTGGGTACGATCATTGGAGCACTGGGTCCGGTACTCAATCCTTTTTACCTCAATCTGGGGTTGGACAAAGAAGACCTCATCGCCACCAAAACGGCCAATTCTTTTTTGATGGGCCTCTCCCAGATCGGCAGCTACACTTTTTTTGGTCTTTTGAAAGATCAATATTGGATCTATGGGCTCGCCCTGGGTATAGGAGCTGTTTTCGGCAATATCCTGGGCAAACGATTCCTTTCGGGCATGCGAAGCATTACCTTCCGACGCCTGCTCATTGCATTGATGTTGATCAGCGGTATATTGTTGCTGATCCGGCAACTCAACAGCCTGCTACCGCTCTAACCCTTCTCTTTTCCCTTGATATTGCTGAAAGGCGAGGCAAAAGAGACGTCCAGGCTGCGTTCCCGGATGCATTTCGACTGCCTTCTTGCCGCTAAACTGCCCCCCGGAGAGTTACTCCTTAGACTTTTTGTTTGTACTTTCAGGGGCGGACACCTAAACCAAAAACATTATGACCCGACAAGTCATAAAAGGGCGAGCCGACCAGATCCGGCTGGAGAGTACAAAGCCCCAGGAAAAGGCAGACCGGTATCTCGACAGGCTTTTGAAATTGATTCCCGGGGAAACCGTCGCGCTATACCTTTTTTTGCAAGGCGTATTGAATTCCGGATTGGGAGACGATCCCCGGCAATACGCCATCTGGCTGTGGAGCATCGTCCTGATCATAGCCCTGGGTAATGTCCTATACCTGCGCCGGTTCCACAAGATCACGGATCCCTGGCAGATCGTAATCCTTACGGTCGCCTATTTCATATGGCTTTTCGCGATCGGGGGCCCTTTCGCCCTGTTTTCCTGGTTTAAACCCTTTATGGGATCGGTGCTTCTCGGGCTTTTCACGTTCTTTATCCCTATGGTTTATACCGGCGTGGATGTGAACGACTGAATTTACATCCGGTAAACCGATAAAATAAATCCACTAAATCGGACCCTAGCCCATGCATGCAATCGAAAACTTGATCATCAAAGGCCGCCTGGATCAAGCCCTGGAAAAAATGCTCAATTTTGCAGACAACCACTACCGGAATTCGATCATCCTGCAAATGGGCCGTTACAACTCCCTGAAAAACGATATCGAGTTGGGGGTGGTCGATGACCGTTTCGCCAATACCCAGAAGAACCAGATCCGCGGGGCCATTCAGAGTATTTTCAACGATATGCGCGAAGAGGGACTGATCCCGGATATGCCGGTAGATCCACCGGAGGTGGAAGAAAAGGCACCGCAAAATGCTCCGGCGATACAGGCCGTGTTTATTTCCTACAACCACAACGATTCGGATGTGGCTGACCGAATCGTGGCGAAATTGGAAAGCAAGGGTATTCCGACTTTATTGGATCGACAGGATGCCAAAGCCGGCCAAAACATTAAGGAATTCATCACCGAAAGCATCCGGAATTCAAAAGCGACCCTATTCATCGTATCCAATAAAAGCCTCCTTTCCTCCTGGGTGGGGCTCGAATCTGTGCTCACGATCATTCAATCGGATTTTACGGACAGACAATTTTTCCCCTGCTACCTCGACGACGATTTCCTGGTAGATGAGGATTTTACCATTAAAGCTTTCGACGCCCTACAGCTTGAAGTTGAAAAAGTCCGCCAGGGGATCGAAGAGCGGAATCAGAGGAACATGGCCATATCTTCTCTCAACAGCAAATTGGAGCGTTTGAAGGACCTCCAGAATAACCTGGACCGGATCATGAACTACCTCCATAACGTAGTTTGCGTAGATATCCGGGGGGCCCGATTCGATGCCGGGATCGAAAAAGTAATTGAATCCATAAAAACGGTTTAGGATCTGCCTGGCTCCCGAAAATAGAAAAGCTGAATAGCCGGGCCAGGCCGATAAGCATCCATTCTTGAATTAGCCTTAACTTCCTTCGATGGAAAACCAACCCAAAGAGCACATCGCACTGGGCATGATGTCCGGCAGCTCCCTGGACGGAATCGACCTGGCCCTCTGCCGCTTCCAATTGGACGTGGGCGAAAAAGACTTCTTCGTTCCTAGCTGGGAAATCCTGAAGGCGGAGACCTTCCCCTTTTCCGCCGAATGGAAAGAAAAACTCCCGGCGCTGGTACACGCCCCCGCCCGCGAATACCTGCAGGCTCACGCCGCCTTTGGCCACTACTGCGGAGAGCTGATCAACCATTTCCTCTCAACCCTCAACCCTCAACCCTCAACTGTTATCGGTTTCCACGGCCATACCATCTTCCATCATCCGGAGGAAGGATTCACGGCCCAGTTGGGAGACGGAGCTGCAGTCGCCGCCACCACGGGTATCCACACCGTTTCCCATTTTCGGGATATGGACGTGGCTCTTGGCGGCCAGGGTGCCCCCGTAGCTCCCATCGCCGACAGTTATCTCTATCCGGGCTTCGACTTCTACCTCAACCTGGGCGGGATCGCCAACCTGACTGCTTTTGCCGGTGAAAAGGTCATTGCTTTCGATGTTTGTCCGGCCAACCAGGTACTGGATGCATTGGCTCGGGAAGCCGGGCAGGAATACGACTCCGGCGGGGCCCTGGCCAGTTCAGGATGGGTGAACGAAGATTTGTTGCACGCCTTAAATCGTCAGGAATACCACGCTCTGCCCTACCCCAAAACGCTGGACAACGCCTGGAGCCGGGAAAATCTGCTTACTCATTTCGAAAAGTCTCGGCTGACTCCCCCACATAAGCTCCGCACGGCAGTAGAATATGTTACTCACCAGATCCACGCCTCCCTGGCCAGGGTCATCGGTACAGAGTCTTTCGGAAAAACGGCCTTTCGCCTTTTCGCCTCCGGAGGGGGAGCGCACAACACCTTTCTCATGCGCCGGCTGCAGGAAAAGCTTGAAATTCAGCAAACCGAGATCGTTCTACCCGCCCCTGCTTTAATCGACTTCAAGGAAGCCGCGCTCATGGCTTTCATGGCCGTGCTCAGGGTAGAAGGGTTAACCAATGTGATGCGTTCCGCGACCGGGGCAAGTCGAGATTCGGTAGGAGGAGCGGTGTGGCGAGGGATTTCGGATTGACAATTTTCGATTGGCAATTGGTGATTCTGGGTTTAATACAAGTCTTTCCAACTGATTACTTCTGTTCCATCGGAGCGTTTCTGGTTTTGATTACCCCCATAAATAACCCTTCCACCCGGTATGCCCGTCAATCTCTCCCAAAACCGAAGCCCTTTGAAATACTCTTGATTAATAGTCTGGCCGGATCTGATTTCCACAGGCAATAACTTCACTCCTTGATCTTCAATTAGGTCGATCTCATGACCGGACCTGTCCCGCCAGAAATAGAGATTAGGCCGTTGTCCTTGATTTAGTTTTTGCTTCCAAAACTCGGTGATCACCCAATTTTCGAAGAGCGCTCCCCGGTAAGGATGCTGATCTAAAGATTCCGGATGCTGAATCCTCAAGAGGTTACTGGCAAGCCCAGTGTCGTAGAAATAAAGTTTTGGGGACTTCACCATGCCCTTGTTGAAATTCTTGAAGTAGGGAGGAAGCAGAAACAGGTAGGCAACCCTGCCTGCCAGGGATTGGGTGATCTTTTCCAGCAGGAGAAAATTTATTTGAGCCTGTAAGAATGAAAAGCCCTTTTTGGGTCGTGTTGTCCAGTCGCTCTTGCAGGTAGGAAAGCAATTCAGGCGCTCTTTGAATTTCATCCAGAATCGCGCCATCCTGATATTGATTCAGGAACCCGATCGGATCGGTGAGCGCGTACTCCCGATTTTCGGGGGTCTCCAGAGAAACATATACTTTGTCTGGAAAGCAGGATTTGGCCAGAGTAGTCTTTCCACTTTGTCTGGGTCCAATGAGAGCTACGGCCTTGAATACCTTGGCAAGGTCCTTTATCTTTTTCGCAGCAGCTCGCTCAACATACATTCCTTGCATTTTCGGAATGAGATTCCAAATCTGCAAGAAAAGCTTCCATCGACTCTACCTTCTATTCAAGCAACAACCCCTTCATCTTCCCGAAGATGTCATTGTTTTGGTAAAAGCCCATGAACTGCTCCGCACCGGGTCCGTAGGCCAGTACAGGGATCAAAGAGGCCGAATGACCGCCGGTAGAGAACGTAGGCTTGATGCTGCGATAATCCCTTCTGCCGTACACTTCCGCCGCCGAGAGAGACAGCCCGCCCGTCTCGTGATCGGCGGTTATCAGGACAAGGGTGCCCGGGTGATCATCGGCGAAGTCAAGCGCTTCTGCCACCGCCTTTTCAAAGTCGATCATCTCCTGAAGGATGTAATTGGCATCGTTGGCGTGTCCGCCCCAATCGATCTGGGACCCTTCCACCATCAGGAAAAAACCGGCATCCGAAGCCGAGAGGTAGTCCAGTGCCTGGGCGGTAGCGGCAGGCAGGAAATCCCCTCTGCCTTGGGTCATCATGGGCATACCATCGTCCGCGAGCAGGAAACCGTATCGCTTTCCAGGGTCCAGGGTGCCGGTAGCCAGTGCTGCCGTATCGATTTGAAAACCTTTTTCCTCTAGCGGAGCCATCAGACTGGTGCTATCCGAACGGCGAAAGAAATAGCGCTGTCCGCCTCCTGCAAAATAATCGACCGGGGATTCCACCAGCTGACTCGCGATTCCCTCTTCCAGGTCACGGTTTTCGATATGGGCATAAAAGCAGGCCGGGGTAGCATGCGTTATGGAGGAAGTGGCGATCACACCGGTTTTCAGTCCCTTTTCGGCAGCCATTTCCAGGATCGTGGTTCGGGGCACCGTATCGGCATCTACGGCAATGGCATCGTTGTAGGATTTATATCCGGTAGAAAAAGCAGTAGCCCCGGCAGCCGAGTCTGTTATCTTGGCTCCGACCGGGGCATTCTGATGAAAACCAATGTGTTTGAATCGCGCAAAAGGGGAAACATGATTGCTGTCTTCGTGGAAGTAAAAGACCGTGCTTAATTGGGCAAGCCCCATGCCGTCGCCGATAAGGAAAATGATGTTTTTCACTTTTTCCGGTTGCGCCCGGAGAGTCTCCTGATTCTGGCAACCAATGATCATCCAGATATTGAGGACCAGGAAAAAGAGCTGGGAAAGTCGATTCTGCATCTCAGTTGGTTTTTCAACAGAACCAAAATGCGAAGAAGGGCGTAATTGTTAACAGGAATAACTTTAAGTTTCTGTTTATTTTCCCCAAATCGGACTTTGGGTCGCCCGATAACTGATATTCTGAAGAAGCGAATCTTAATTTTACCTGGATTCTGATATTTCACCCGCTTGTCAGGATCTGCGTAACGCTCTGACCCGATAGGCTGACATCGTGAACCCGGATCCCATCCAAATAAGAACCCACGTTTCCGATTCCATCCGCCTCCAGCGCATGGAAACCATCCATGACGAAGCTAAAGGCCAGATCGATGAACCCCATCGGCACAACTACTACACGGTGATCTACGTGCAAGAGGGAGAAGGCCGTCACCTGATCGACTTTCAATCTTACCCTCTGGAGAACAACCTGGTCTTTTTCGTAAGTCCGGGTCAGGTACATCAGGTGTATCCGGATTCCCGTCCCAAAGGCTGGGTGATCACCTTCAGCAAAGAATTCCTGCACCACAACCACATCAGTGAGGATTTCATCGCGGAGATCAATCTCTTCCAATCTTTCGAACAGCGCCCTCCGATCCATCTGGATGAGAACACCCGCCAAAAGATCAACCTGCTGATGCCGCTGATGGAAGACGCCTATGAAAACAACATGCCCCACCAGATCGCGGCCCTCAGCGCTTACCTCAAACTCTTCCTGGTCTATTGCAATCAGGTCTGCGTGCTCGCCCGCCCGGATACCCAGCCCAACGACAGCGGACATCAGCTGCTGAAATCCTTCAAGGATCTGGTTACCCGCCATTTCAGAAAATACCACAAGACCTCCGACTATGCGAAAATGCTTCACATCTCTCCCAAGTACCTCAACCAGGTCGTCAAGTCCCTGATCGGACAAACCGCCAAGGAAGTCATCCAGGAGAAGATCATCCTCAATGCCAAGCGCGAGCTTCGTTATACCGATAAATCCATCAAGGAGATCGCTTTTGAACTCGGCTTCGAGGATCCGTTGTATTTCAGTTCGTTCTTTAAGACCTGCACGGATCTGTCCCCGACGGCATTTCGGGAAAACGGATGATTTTGAGCATCCCCCTCACCCTCAGATCCGCACATCAAAACCGTCATTTTCCCATACCTCCCTTCCCTTTTTCCATTCCGAAACGGTCCAAAACCCGAGATCTTTGTATCGGCAAAAAGATGATAGAAAATCAAAATGAATCTAAAGTCTATCTGAAATGACAACCGAACTTGTGGGAAATTTTGAAACTCTTTGTTCCTATCCTGCTGCTCCGGGACCAGAGTCGAGAGTTAATCCTTTTTACTGTAAGTTCAGTTGTCGCTACATCTATCATCCGAAATCTTTTTTCCATCATGAATCGTAAAAACTTCCTCAAACGCAGCCTTCTGGGAACAATGGGTTGGGTCGCCGGAACGAAATTCGTTCAAAGCAAGCCGATCCGGTCCACCTACGACAGGCTGATGGAGCAAGTCGGATTCAATCATTTACCCAATAAAGAGATCAGAACCATGAAAACCATTTTGCATAAAGCCAACACCCGCGGCCACGCCAATCACGGCTGGCTGGACTCGCATCACACCTTCAGCTTCGCCAACTACTACAATCCCGAGCGGATGAACTTTGGCGTATTGCGCGTGCTCAACGACGACCGCGTCGCTCCGGGCAGGGGCTTCGGCACCCATCCGCACGACAACATGGAGATCATCTCCATACCCCTGGAGGGCGACCTGGAGCACAAAGACAGCATGGGCAACAGCGCCGTGATCCGCCAGGGCGACGTGCAGGTCATGAGCGCCGGTACCGGGGTTTTCCACAGCGAATACAACAAAAATTCCGATCAGGAGGTGAAATTCCTCCAGATCTGGATGTTCCCCAACAAGCAGGGGGTAGAGCCTCGCTACGACCAGATCACTCTGGATCAGGGAAAGATGAAAAATCAACTGCATCAGGTCCTTTCCCCGAACCCGGATGACGAAGGCGTTTGGGTCCAACAGAATGCCTGGTTTCACCTGGGCCATCTGGATGCCGGAACGACCCTCTCATACGAAGTGAAGGACAAAACCAACGGGGCGTACTTCTTTCTCCTGGAAGGGGAAGCCACCATCGCCGGCCAAAAACTGGAAAAACGCGACGGCTTCGGTGTCTGGGAGACCGATTCGATAGAGATCAACGCTGACTCGGACGCCCGCGTCCTGGTCATGGACGTGCCCATGGCGCTCAGTTAAGAATAGGTGTAGGGACGTCGCCTGCCCCCTTCGCGAATCGATCCGCCCGGATCGGTCCAGAGGGGCGGGCGGCTTTTTTTGTGCTGGAGGGGACCTTGATTGGATGAAGAGCTCCATTTTGAAGACAGAAAAAGAAAACGAAGCCTGGTTGTTGCATTTTAATAATGTAGGGAAATTA
>CAZXIX010000083.1:0-19668 GCA_964640855.1 uncultured Saprospiraceae bacterium | reverse complement strand
TAATCTACCGGATTACTCTACTTTTAACTGGTTGCGCTTTTCAGGGAGGAGGTCACGCAAACTTGGCTGGCAGACAAACTTGGGCTAGCCTTCACAACGGTAAATGGCTGGTGTAACAATCGCGGACAACCCTACTTGACAGATTTGATGAGAACAGCCGAGTTGCTAGAAGTAGCCCCGGCGGACCTAATTGTGGACGGCTCAAAAAAAGAAAAAGGCCCGACGGAGAGCCGGACCTTTCTTGAAATTGCTTGAAATCCTTGAAAAACGGCTGCCGAAATGACGGCTAGCGCCAACTAGATCATCATAACGTTTTAAAATACAGCCATTTAATCAAAGGCCTAGAGGTCGGGAGCGGATTCGAACCGCTGTACGAGCTTTTGCAGAGCTCTGCCTAGCCACTCGGCCACCCGACCCTTTTTATTCGGAGGGCAAAGATAGTGCTTTTTTAAGATTAACACCAGCCTGAAGTAGAAGGTTTCAAAGGTAGCGGTATTACAACCTTCCTTCACCTCCCGAAACAGGCTGCAAGCAGGCCTTCTATCGAAGACAGCCGCAAAGCGGGATAAGCGAGTGGTTTTACTTATTCTACCACTTGCTTACGCGCGAAGCGCACCCAACGCCCACAGGGCTGCCAACACGGCGTCTCCCCTCGATGCAGCGCAGACGAGAAGCACAGAAAGATCGCACAGCGAAGGATAATCGAAAATCTTCTGATCTTCTGATTTTGTTATCTACTTATCGTCAGATCATTCCATCATTTTGCGAAATTTCCCCTCCAGCACACGCATCTCGTACCGATCCGCCAACTCATAGCGCAGCACAAAGTCCTCCGAGATGGCTTTTTCATAATATACCAGCCCCAGGCCCTTGGCATATACCTCCCGACTCTCGTACTCGATGCTCAACACGCCCTCCCGCTCGTCGTCCAGCCCCTCGCGCAACAGAAACCGCACCGCCGGATAGCTTTCTCCCTGAAAAGTGATGGTCGTATCACCGTCGAAATAGCGATTCTGGATCAGGGTGGTCACGTGGGCGCTGTCCGCCGGATCCGCCCAGGATACCCGGAACAGGTAGGTGCCGCCTTCTTCTTTCACCCGGAAGGGAAACACATCCGCCGCTTCCACCTCCGCCGGCACCTGGATCTGCTTGCCGCTGCTGTCGGGGTACAAGAGCACCAGCTCCTCCACCTGCATGCCGTTGTCCACCAGCTTTTCGCGAGTAAAAACCGATGGCAGCAGGTTCCCATCGTATTGCGTGACGGTCAGACTGACCTGCTTGTCCTCGATAAAGGATCGATAATATTTGTGCTCCGCCGGCGCATCTCCGCCCACCGCCCGGTATTCATACGCCACCCCTTCGGTCAGACTCTTGAGCGGGAAATAGTAATCCCGTATATCCCGGTAGCCCGCTCTCCCGCAGGCAAAAAGGGACAACAAAAAAGACAACAGGAGGAAGCCAGCCAACCCGCGGGCTGCCCTGTTTGTTCTTCTATTTGGGTGCCAGATTGGCATATACTCGCTTTTGGTATGGTTCATACAATTTTGAAGTAACATTAACGTAAGAACGAAGTGTACGGTTTTAGGGTAGCATGCTGTCCCGGTAGCACAGTTTCATGGTTTATGCCAAAGAGGTTATCCTTCGAGGAAGTCTATTTACCTTGAAACCGCTTAACCGTGATACCGCGACATCGTAATACCGTGTCGGGTTTTCAGTATCTTTGAACTCCCCATTGAAAAAGTGTAGAAAGCATAGGAAATGTTAGGAATAGTCAAGAAAATTTTCGGCAGCAAATACGATCGCGACGTAGCGAAATACGCTCCCTACGTCGATGAGATCAACGAACTGCAGCAAGCCTATACCGCGCTCTCCAACGATGAGCTCCGCAACAAGACCCTGGAGTTCCGGACGCGCATCAACGAGTACCTCTCCGAGTTCGACGAGGAAAAGGAACGCCTGACCAAAGAAGCGATCAACGAAGAGAACATCCTCCGCAAAGAAGAGCTTTTTGCCGAACTGGATGAGCTGCAGGAAGGCCGGGACAAAGCCCTCGAAGAAGTGCTCTGGGAGCTGCTGGCCGAGGCTTTTGCCGTGGTGAAAGAGACGGCCCGCCGGTTCATGGAAAACGAGACCCTGGAAGTGACGGCTACCGAGCACGATCGCAAGCTGGCCTCCAAGCCCAAAAAGAGCTACGTCAGCATCCAGAAAGACAAGGCCATCTGGAAAAACCAGTGGGTCGCCGCCGGCGGAGACATCACCTGGAACATGGTCCACTACGACGTGCAGCTGATCGGGGGTATGGTGCTTCACGACGGGAAGATCGCCGAGATGGCCACCGGTGAAGGTAAAACGCTCGTAGCCACCCTGCCCGCCTACCTCAACGGGCTCAGCGGACTGGGCGTACACATCATTACGGTCAACGACTACCTCGCCCGGCGGGACAGCGAATGGGTAGGCCCGATCTTCGAATTCCTCCAGCTTACCGTCGATTGCATCGATCACTACAGGCCCCACTCCGAGGAGCGCAAAGAAGCCTACCGCTGCGACATTACCTATGGTACCAACAACGAATTCGGCTTCGATTACCTGCGGGACAACATGGTCCGCTCCACAGCGGAAATGGTGCAAGCCAAGCACCACTTCACCATGATCGATGAGGTCGATTCCGTCCTCATTGACGATGCGCGTACGCCGCTGATCATTTCCGGCCCCGTGCCCAAAGGATCCGAAGAGCAGGAGTACAACCAACTCAAGCCCCAGGTCGAAAAACTGATCGCCGCCCAGCGAAAACTGGCTACCGAATTTCTGGCTGAAGCCAAACGCCTGTTCAAGGAAGGGGAGACCGGCGTACAGGAGGGCGAGGCCGGTATGGCTCTGCTACGGGCCTTCCGGGCCATGCCCAAATACCGCCCCCTGATCAAATTTCTGAGCGAAGAAGGGGTAAAGGTGACCTTGCAGAAAGCGGAGAACTTCTACATGCAGGAGCAGAGCAAAAACATGCACCTGGTAGATGAGCCCCTCCTCTATACCATAGAAGAAAAAACGCGGGCCGTAGAGCTTACGGAGAAAGGAGCCGAGTTCCTGGCCCAGGATAACGAAGATTCCAACTTTTTCATCATGCCGGACATCGTCTCCCGCATGGTGGAGATCGATGCCGACGAATCCCTTTCGACGGCTGAAAAGCAGGAAGCCAAGACCCATCTGTCTCAGGAGTTTGCCATCAAATCCCGCCGCCTGCACTCCGTGAACCAGCTCCTGAAGGCTTACTCCATGTTCGAAAAGGATGTGGATTATGTGGTGATGAACGGCGAAGTCAAGATCGTCGATGAGCAGACGGGCCGGATGATGGAAGGCCGACGCTATTCCGACGGTCTGCACCAGGCTCTGGAAGCGAAAGAAAGCGTAAAGGTGGGCGAGATCACCCAGACCTACGCGACCGTCACCTTGCAGAATTACTTCCGTATGTATCACAAGCTGTCCGGTATGACCGGTACGGCAGAGACAGAAGCCGGTGAATTCTGGGAGATCTACAAGCTGGATGTGGTGGTTATCCCTACCAACCGCCCCATTGTGCGGGACGATCGCGAAGATCTCGTCTTCAAAACCGCCCGGGAAAAATACAATGCCGTGATCGATGAGATCGTGGATCTGACGAATGCCGGCCGACCGGTACTTGTCGGAACGACATCGGTCGATATTTCCGAAAAGCTGAGCCGGATGCTGCAGTTGCGGACCATCCCGCACAACGTGCTCAACGCCAAGCAGCACCAGCGCGAAGCCGAGATCGTAGCCGAAGCCGGTAAGCCGGGCAAGGTGACTCTGGCCACCAACATGGCCGGCCGGGGTACGGACATCAAGATCTCCGACGAGGTAAAGAAAGCGGGCGGACTGGCCATCATCGGTACCGAGCGGCACGATTCGCGCCGGGTGGACCGCCAGCTGCGCGGCCGGG
Organism: uncultured Saprospiraceae bacterium; assembly: GCA_964640855.1. GTDB lineage: Bacteria > Bacteroidota > Bacteroidia > Chitinophagales > Saprospiraceae > JAJDFU01. The sequence continues at coordinate 15,716 of CAZXIX010000083.1, read as the reverse complement.
CAGGCCGCCAGGGAGATCCGGGAAGTTCGCAGTTCTACGTTTCCCTGGAAGATAACCTCATGCGCCTCTTCCAATCCGAGCGGATCGCCAAGCTCATGGACCGCATGGGCCATCAGGAAGGCGAGGTCATCCAGCACTCCATGGTGACCCGATCCATCGAGCGGGCCCAGAAAAAAGTGGAAGAAAACAACTTCGGCATCCGGAAACGGCTGCTGGAGTACGATGATGTGATGAACATCCAGCGGGAAGCCATTTACAAAAAGCGGAAGAATGCCCTCTCCGGGGAACGCCTTTCGGTGGACCTCAACAACATGTTCCATGGGCTCATGTCCAGTCTGGTGGAAGATCACCGGGCACAAGGGGACGTGGAGTCTTTCCGGCGCGACGCGCTCAGCCTGCTGGGTATGGACCCGCAGATCTCGGATACCGACTTTTCCGACAATCCGGAAGAGGATGTCGTGGCGCTTCTCGAATCCCAGTTCCACGAATTTTACCAGAACAAGTTCGAACAGATCAGCCAGGCCCTGCTGCCCCAGATCCAGCACGTTTACGAGACCCAGGGCCACCAGTACAAGCGCATCCTGATCCCCTTTTCCGACGGCAGCAGCCAGACCCTGCCCATCACGGCCGATATCGAAGAAGCCGTGCAGTCGAAAGGGCGCTCCATTGCGAGAGACATCGAAAAAGCCGTCACCCTGGCCATCATCGATGTCAAGTGGAAGGAGCACCTCCGCTCCATGGATGAACTGAAGGATGCATCCCAGGCAGCTTCCTTTGAGCAAAAAGATCCGCTGGTGGTGTATAAGATGGAAGCTTTCAATCTTTTCCAGCAGTTGATCTACGACATCAACGAATCCGTTACTTCCTATCTGGCCAAGGGCACCCTGTTGTTGGCCGACGGCCGTTCCCTGGAAGAAGCCCGGGAAGAGCGCACCGACCTGAGCAAGACTTCGACCAACCGCAGCGAAGAGGCCGCCCGGAAGGCGGCTGCCCAGAATGCCGGCCGCCGGAGAGCCAAGCCCGAAACGGTGGTTCGCACGGAAAAAAAGGTGGGCCGCAACGACCCCTGCCCCTGCGGCAGCGGCAAGAAGTACAAGCACTGCCACGGCAGATCCTGATGTCCAATCGCTGAGGAGGCGGGCGTTCCCGGAGAGCCCTTCCGGGACCCCTCGCCTCCTCATTCTTTTCCCCCCTTTCGCTTCCCATACCCACAACCTGCCAATTTTGTGGAGCACTCCCTTTTCGACCGGGACAATCTGGATAAAATATATAATTTACCTCCTGAACCTTAAGCGACTACTAACTCCAAGACCTTATGAACCTGGCCCCCTTGATTGACCATACGATCCTCAGCCCGGATACCTCGCGGGATGATGTACGCCGAATATGCGATGAAGCCGTGGCACACGGATTTGCGGCCGTCTGCATTCCCCCCTATTTCGTCCCGCAAGCCAACGATCTCCTCATCGACACCGAGGTACAAGTGGCCACTGTGATCGGGTTCCCTTTCGGCTACAGCAAGACCTCCGCCAAGGTGGAAGAGATCAAGAAAGCCATAGACGAGGGGGCGGACGAACTCGATATCGTCATCAATCGCTGTGCTTTGCGCTCCGGACGATGGAATTTCGTACAAAGCGATCTGGAAAGCATGACCGTGGCGGCCCAATACAAGGGAAAAAAGGTAAAGGCCATCCTGGAAACCTCCCAGGTGGATGACGAAGAGCTCGAAAAACTGTGTCAGATCTGCAACGAGGTCGGGGTCGATTTCGTCAAAACCTCCACCGGCTTCAGCCAGGGAGGAGCGACCCTGGAAGCCATCCGCAAAATCCGCAGCTGGGCCAAACCCGGCATCGAGATCAAAGCTTCCGGCGGCATCCGCACCCACGAACAGGCCGTTGCCATGGTCGAAGCCGGTGCTTCCCGTATCGGAACTTCCAACGGGGTGGCTCTGCTCGAGCTCACCTGATCCTTTTGAGAACACGCTCAATTTTCCGTTGGGCAAATTCGTTCTTTGCCCGGTACTTTAAAGGATGGACTCCGGAATCCGAAGTTGATCCACACTCCTTATATTTGTTTAAAACGAACCGATGACAAAACCGGCCCTCTTTCTCCTGTTGTTGCTGGTCTTTTGCGGCAGTGCTCTCTCTGCCCAGGACAGAACGACCATCCAGCAGGACACGTCCATCAGTATGTTGTTTAACACCTTTGTGGAGCTCAACAAAAGCCGGAAGGTCCAGAGCGGGTGGCGCATTCAGATCATCTCCACCACAGACCGACAACGCATGGAAGGTGTGAAGCAGGCTTTTCAGTATCGCTTCCCGGATGTACCGACCAAATGGGAACACGAAGCCCCCTATTATAAGCTGCGGGCCGGTGCTTTCGCGACCAAGCTCCAGGCCGTTCACTTGCTGCACCTGATCAAACAGGAATTTCCCAGCGCCTATTTGACCCAGGACGACTCCATTGTACCCAGCGAACTCCTGGAGGTTTACTAAAAACGGATAGATCCCGAAACCATGCGCGAACGGACGGCTACCGGCCTACGATATACCGATTGGATCACCTTTTCCCTGTATCTCTGTATGATGGGGATTGGGTGGTTCATGCTGATATCGGTAGGCAACAGCGGGGCTATGTTCGACGACTTCCTGAACCAGCCGGCCGGTAAACAGGGCATCTGGATCGTGATCAGCGTCATCGCCTTTTTTCTTATTTACCTCATCCGGCCTCGATTCTGGCAGTTGCGCGCTCTTTACATTTACGGTTTTTCTCTGTTGTTACTGATCCTGGTCCTGCTGGTAGGTACCGAGATCAAAGGGTCCCGATCCTGGTTTTCCCTGGGAGGCTTATCCTTTCAGCCTGCCGAATTGGCCAAGTTCGGCACCGCCTTGGCGCTGTCCTACTATTTGTCCCAGTTCAATGTCCAGATCAAGGAGAGGCGTCATCTCGTCACTTCCCTGTTGCTGGTAGTAATCCCCACCCTGCTCATCCTTTTGCAGCCCGATGCCGGCTCGGCTCTGGTTTTCCTTTCCTTCTTCATCCTGTTTTTCCGGGCCGGGCTTTCCGTGTGGTATTATGTGATCGCCCTTCTGCTGGGAGCCAGTATGATCTCCGGGCTCTACTTCGAGGAACCCTGGTATCCGGTTGTGACGCTGGCCTCCATCGGTATCCTGGCCATTGCCGTCCTGTTCCCCAGGCACAGAAGGCGAAACGTTTTCATCGGGCTCCTGCTGATTTCCGCGGGGACCTACTGGGCCTTTTCCGGCCAGCCTCTTGCAGCCACCCTGAGCTTGCTCGGATTGCTGATCGCGGGCGTCCTGAGACTTTACAAATTCAACCGGCTGAAACTCGGAAGTCAGATAGCGGCCCTGGTCCTGGTCTGTTCGGGTATCTCCTTTGCTGCGCATTGGGGCTTCGATCAGTTGCTTCAGCCGCATCAGCAGGACCGGATCAACGTCTGGCTGCATCAGGAATCCACCAACAGCCAGGGATCCAGCTACAATCTGGTGCAATCCAAAACGGCCATCGGCTCCGGGGGCATCCTGGGAAAGGGGTACGGGAAGGGCACCATGACCAAGTTCCGGCACGTACCCGAGCAGAGCACCGATTTCATATTCTGTACGGTCGGAGAGGAGCAGGGGTTTGTGGGCAGCGCCTTACTGATCCTGTTGTTCCTTTGGCTTTTTCAAAGACTGATCTCTCTGGCCGAACGCCAGCAGAGCCTGTTTACCCGCTACTATGCCTACGGGGTGCTTGGGATCCTGTTCGTTCACTTTTTTGTCAACATCGGCATGACCATCGGTTTAGTACCGATCATCGGTATTCCCCTGCCTTTCATCAGCAAGGGAGGGTCCTCTTTGCTCGGGTTTACGCTCATGATGGCCGTGCTGCTCAAGATGGACAGCAAACGTTTTCAGATGACCTGAGGAAGGGCCCTCCAGAAGGCATCCCTACCGAATAAACTTCCACTCTTTGTTTTCATTCTCCATCGAACATACAGACCCCGAAACGAAAGCCCGGGCGGGTCTGCTGGAAACCGCACACGGCTCTATTCCCACCCCCATTTTCATGCCGGTCGGAACTTTGGGGACCGTCAAAGCCGTTTCACAGCAAAGCCTGATGCAAACGATCGATGCCCGGATCATCCTGGGCAACACCTATCACTTGTATCTCCGACCGGGGACGTCCATCCTCGAGCAGGCGGGCGGCTTGCACCGGTTTATGAGCTGGGACCGCCCGATCCTGACCGACAGCGGAGGCTACCAGGTCTATTCGCTCAGCCATCGCAGGAAGATCACCGAAGAGGGCGTTACCTTCCAGTCGCACATCGACGGGTCGCGGCACACCTTCAGCCCGGAAAGCGCTATGGACATCCAGCGTTCGATCGGAGCCGACATCATCATGGCTTTCGACGAATGCCCGCCCTACCCCAGTACGAAGGAATATGCACTCCGGAGTATGGAACTCACCCACCGGTGGCTGGATCGTTGCTGCCGGCGGGTGGACGAAACCGAAGGGTTGTACGGCTATAAACAGACCCTGTTCCCGATCGTACAGGGAAGCACATTCCCGGATCTTCGAAAAGCTTCGGCGGAATACATCGCCGCTGCCGGGCGAGCGGGAAACGCCATCGGGGGGTTGTCGGTCGGAGAGCCGGCCGATAAAATGTACGCCACCACGGAACTGGTCTGCGGCATTTTGCCTGCGGATAAACCGCGCTACCTCATGGGAGTCGGCACGCCGGTAAACCTGCTGGAATGCATTGCCCTGGGCGTCGATATGTTCGATTGCGTGCTGCCGACGCGCAACGCGCGTCACGGGCTTCTATACACCCAAAACGGGATCATCAACATCAAGAACAAGAAATGGGAGGACGATCACTCGCCCATCGACCCGGAAGGACCCTGTGAGACCAGCCGCTTGCACAGTAAAGCTTACCTTCGCCACCTGATCCACAGCAAGGAAGCACTGGGCGCCATGCTGGCCAGCTTACACAACCTGAGCTTTTTCCTTTGGCTGGTTCGCGAAGCGCGCCGCCAGATCCGGGAGGGGAATTTCCGGTCCTGGAAAGAGCAGAAAGTCCCCCGATTAGAACAAAGACTTTAACGACCTTTGCGGAGACGACATCGACTATGTTTAAAAGGCTGGATCGCTATATCATAAAAAAGTTCCTTTCTACTTTCTTCTTTGTGGTGCTGATCTTCACGATGATCTCCGTGGTGATCGACTTCAGTGAGAAAGTAGACGACTTTATCGAAAAGCCGATCACGATTCAAGAGATCGCTTTGAAGTACTATCCGGGCTTTATCGTTTGGATCGACGGCTTGCTTTGGCCCCTTTTCACCCTGATCGCCCTGATCTTCTTCACCTCACGGATGGCCAGCAATTCGGAGATCATTTCCATTTTGAATGCCGGGGTCAGTTTCCGGCGCCTGATGGTCCCTTATCTGTCGGCAGCCGGCTTTCTGGCCCTCATTCTGCTGGTGGGCAATCACTATTTCATCCCCTTTGCCAACCAGGCTCGCCTGGATATTAACTACCAGTACTTTCAAACGGACGGCGACAAGGGGCGTACCCGCAACGTTCACCTGTTTCTCTCTCCGCAAGAGAAGGTGTACGTGGGAAATTACCGCAAACGCGACAGCACCGCCTTCAACTTTCGCATCGAGCGGTTTGAGGACAATGAACTGCGGGCCTATCTCAAGGCCCAGCGGGCCCGTTTCCAGGGGAGCACCGACGAATGGCGGCTTTTCAATTACGAGATCCGTAAATTCCATGGCCTGGAGGAAGACCTGATCCTGGGGCAGCGAAATACACTGGATACCGCCATCAGTTTGCGGCCTGAAGATTTTGTTGACTTTCAGGAACAGCAAGCCATGATGACGACCGCCGAACTACGGGACTACATCCGGCAACAAAAGGCAAAAGGCGTTTCCAACACCCCCAAATACGAGATCGAGCTGTATCGCCGATGGACCGAACCGGTCACTATACTCATCCTCACCCTGATCGGAATGGCTATTGCCAGCCGGAAGGTAAGAGGCGGGGTAGGGCTGCATTTGGCGATCGGAATGGGCCTGGGCGCCCTGTATATTTTCCTGTCCCGCTTCTCCATTGTGTTTGCCACCGGACAAGTCGTGCCTATCGTTCTGGGTATGTGGATGCCCAATATCGTATTCGGTGCCGTAGCCGTCTGGCTGGTCGGAAAAGCCCAAAAATAGGTCGTCATCTTCTCCTCTCTCCTCTGTTTTGTTGAACTTAGTGGGGGCTTCAGGGGCCGAAACTTCAACAAAGCAAATCTCTTTTCAATTTTTTTTGAAAGGTCAGAAAATTTAACACTTGTCTATACATCTATTAAGTATTTGAAAATCAGCGGTTTAAATTTTTAGCAGTGATATTTGCCCTCTGATTTGATGATTTCGGTCAGTTCTCCTATTGGATTTTGTTGAACTTTAACTTACTTTTGATTCAACAACAACGGAAAAAAGAGAGACATGCCTACAATTGAGCCATCCACCACAGTCCTTTCCACTCAGGAGTTCGACCAGCGTTTCAACCAGCTGTCCACCTTGCTGCATTCCTTCGCCTACAACCTGACCAAGAATGGCGAAGATGCCAAGGACCTTTTTCAGGAAACGGCTTATCGGGCTATGACGAACCGAGAAAAATTCCGCCCGGGCACGAATTTCAAAGCCTGGCTCTTCACCATCATGAAGAACATTTTCATCAATAATTATCGTAAGAAGGCCAAGGCGAATACCATCATGGACTCTACGGATAATATGTATTATCTGAACTCCGGCAGCATTGAAATCTCCAACAAAGCAGAATCGAACATCATGATGAAGGAGTTGGTTTACATGATCGAAGAATTAGATGACAGTGTAAAAATTCCTTTCCTGATGCACTACCAGGGCTACAAGTATCAGGAGATCGCCGATCACCTGGAGCTTCCGCTGGGAACAGTCAAAAGCCGGATCTTCTTCGCAAGAAAAGAGCTTAAGGAAACCATCGGACGGCGCTACCAGTCACTGAGCACTCACTAGATAGACCATTTATACAATACCATGATGCGTAAATCCCTGCCTTCCGGCGGGGATTTCTCATTTTTAGGACATGTCTCATTCGTGGTTTTCAACCAAACTTCTGCGCTGGTTCCAGGAACGGGACCGAAACCTGCCCTGGAAGGGCACCCAGGACCCCTACCGAATCTGGCTTTCTGAAATCATACTGCAGCAGACCCGCGTCGCACAGGGTACGCCCTACTACCTGCGCTTTGTAGAAAAGTATCCCACCGTACAGGACCTCGCCCGTGCACCCGAGCAGGAGGTCTTTAAACTCTGGGAAGGCCTGGGCTATTACAATCGGGCCCGCCATCTGTTGCACACCGCCCGGTATATCGCCTTCGAGCGGGGAGGACGATTCCCGGATACTTATTCCGGCTTGCTCGAACTCAAAGGAGTGGGCCCCTACACCGCTGCCGCCATTGGATCTTTTGCCTTCCATCTTCCGACTGCCGTTGTCGATGGAAACGTCTTTCGGGTTTTGGCGCGGGTGTTTGACCTGGACACGCCGATTCAGTCAAGCTCGGGGAAAACCGTCTTTCAGGAACTGGCTCAAAGCCTGATCGACCCGGATAGACCCGGAGATTACAACCAGGCCATCATGGATCTGGGGGCTACCCTGTGCACGCCCAGGTCGCCCGATTGCCCGGCTTGCCCTCTGCAAGACCATTGCCTGGCCCGCGAGCGAAATACCATTTCCGAGCGACCCGTCAGAGCCAAATCGCTTGGGCGAAGAAAGCGGTATTTCCATTATCAATACATTCAGGATCAAGGTAAAACCTGGATCCGGAAGCGATCCGGCAAGGACATCTGGCGCGGCCTTTTTGAATTCCCCCTGATCGAAACGGAAGGCCCGGAGATCGAAAAAGATCGCATTTATGGACAGTTGGACTGGCTCCCCTCCCATCGGGAAAAAGGATTGCAGCTGGTGGGAAAATCCAAAGTCTTTGAACAAATCCTTTCGCATCAGGTCATACACGCTCAATTCTGGATCTGGACCTGGGAGGGAGAACCGGTCGAAGAGGCGGAGCATTTGTTGCGGGTCGAAATAAACGAATTGGAGGTTTATCCCTGGCCCAGGCTTTTCAGCCGGTTTTGGGCCGATCTGGCCTTGACATTGGATCTTTCAGATCTGGCTGAGGGCAGCGAATCAGCTCTCCGCCCCCGGATAGACTCGTAAAACGCACGAAAACGGCGAAGGGAAAAAATTCCTGAATCAAGCCTTGATAGTTCGTATTTTCACGATTACAACGAAGTGATATGGTAAACAGAGTGATCTTGATCGGTAATCTGGGTGCAGATCCCGAGATTAGAAGTTTTGAGAACGGAGCTAAAGTTGCCCGGTTTTCGGTAGCCACCAGTGAAAACTATAAAAACCGGGAGGGCGAGTGGCAAGAACGGACCGAATGGCATGATGTGGTGGCCTGGCGGCAGTTGGCTGAGCGGGCAGAGCAAACCCTCCGAAAAGGGATGCAGGTCTATGTGGAAGGCAAGCTGACTCACCGCTCCTGGGAAGACAGCAACGGCAACAAGCGGCGCACCACAGAAGTGGACTCCAACTATTTTCGCATCGTCAACCGACGCGATAATCCCAGTCCGGGATACGAGTCTTCACCCTCTTATCATAGTAGTTCGACGGTTTCCAGCTCAGAATCCCAAGGGAGCAGCGATTTTCCCCCGGCGGATAGCGACCAGGACGACCTGCCCTTTTAACCTACTGATAACCAATTCAACCTTTCCTTGGAAGTAGAGCCCGATCGATTATTTTGTCTTCTTCCTGTTCTTCTGGCAGCCAACGTGTGGGTCCTGGCCTTATTGAGTTTTTTGGCCATCACCTTTTTACTCATGTGCTCCGCCCTGGTCAGCGGGTCGGAGATCGCATTTTTCTCCCTTTCCCACAACGATCTTTCCGATCTCGAACAGGCTGGGGGCGCCAAGAACGAAAGGATCTTGCGGCTGAAAGAGCGTCCCAAATTGCTGCTGGCCACCATACTGATCAGCAATAATTTCATCAACATCCTGATCGTATTGTTGTCAGAGTATGCCTTGCGTCATTTCCTGCCGCCGGAAGCTCTGATCCCGCTCGCAGATTGGGTAGCGGACACTCTGGCACAAATCGGCCTCCCCGTCAGTGCCTCCGGCACCCAAAAAGTGTTCCGATGGATCATTACAGTCTTATTGGTCACCTTCTTGCTGGTGCTTTTCGGCGAGGTGGCCCCCAAAAGATACGCCAAGCTCAATAACCTTCGGCTTGCTCACCTCGTGTCCCGTCCCTTATTGTGGCTGATTCGCTTATTTTCTCCTCTAAGCCTCTTGCTGATCACCTCTACCGACTGGATAGAGAATCGACTCGTCCGGCTTTCCAGCAGTGGCAACCTGGGCAGCAAGGAAGACATCGATGAAGCCATCGAGCTAACCGTAAAAAATGACGATGACTCGGATCAGGAGGTCGATATTCTGAAGCGGATCGTCAAGTTCGGAGAGGTCTCAGTCAAACAGATCATGCGCTCCCGGGTGGATGTCACGGCGCTGGATGTCAACAGCAACTTTAAGGAATTGCTGGCTACCGTACAGGCATCGGGCTATTCCCGGATTCCCGTCTATAAGGAAGACTTTGACAAGGTCATCGGCATTCTTTATGTGAAAGACCTGCTTGGGCATCTGGACGAGGACGAAGATTTCCAGTGGCAGGATCTCGTACGGGATGATGTGCTCTACACGCCGGAGGCCAAAAAGATCGATGACCTGATGCGGGAGTTTCAGCACAAGCACCTGCACATGGCTATCGTGGTAGATGAATATGGGGGAAGCGCCGGCATCGTCACGCTGGAGGACATCCTTGAGGAGGTGATCGGAGATATTCACGATGAATTTGAACCGATTGCCGAATCCAAATTTAGAAAGCTGGACGATCGGAATTTTCTATTCGAAGGGAAAACCCTGCTCAACGATGTAGCACGGGTCCTGGAGAAAGATCCGACCATTTTCGACGCCTGGCGAGGCGATTCCGACTCCCTGGCGGGATTGATCCTCGAATTAAGGGGGCGCATACCCAAGAAAGGGGCTGAAATTACCGTTGATGGTATTATGCTGAAGGTGATGGCAGTGGACGACCGCCGCATCCGCGAAGTAAAATTGACCTTAATCGATTCCTGATATGCGTAAATGGGGACTTTTCCCGGGCTTGATTTTTTTGTTTACCCTGGCTTCCTGCGGCTCGCCGGGCGGGCCGTCGCCTCGTCCGCGCTCCTATCCGAAGATCCATTACCCGGAGAAAAACCTGCGGGTATTTGAAGAAGGCATGTGCGATTTCTCTTTTTCCTTTCCGGACTATGCGCAGGTCGTGCGAGATACGGTCTTTTTTGAGGAAAAACCCGTCCATCCTTGTTGGTTTGATCTGTATATGCCGGATTTCGACGGCCGGATCCACTTTTCCTACTACCCGGTCGGAAAGGGAAAAAGCCTGGACCGGCTCAAAAAGGATGCCTTCGAACTGGTGGACTGGCACAACAAGCGGGCCAACTACATTGAAGAACTTCCTTTTTCGAACCCGGAGGAAGATGTTCAGGGAATTGCCTTCCAAATTGAAGGCCCCGCCGCTTCTCCCTTCCAATTCTACATCACGGATGATGAGGAGCACTTCGTACGGGGCGCTCTGTATTTCAACACCCAAGTTCGACCCGATTCGCTGGCCCCGATCATCGATTTTGTCACGGAGGACATCGCGACCCTTCTGGAGAGCTTTCGATGGAAAGGGTAGAGGTTCCAGAGTTTAGGGGCGGGAAAAGATATTCCTTGCAGGGGTAAGGTCCTGTTCAAAGGGGAAATGGCTCAAACGGGATCGCAGAGCCAGGCAGACATTTCTCCTGACCCTGTAAATCCGGTGCCGGCCGGCTTTCTACCGGGACCCGAGCAGGCTGAGGGGATTTTATCCCCGGACAGACAAAGTCCGCCTATTTTTTCTCAGCCTCCTCCTTTTTGGCCTCTTTCGTGGATTTGGCCTCTCCGTTGAGGGGGATCTTCAGCAATTTAGCCTTGATCTTATTTTCAATTTCGACGGCCAACTCGGGATTATCCATGAGGAACTGCTTGGCAGCTTCGCGACCCTGAGCGATCTTGGCATCCTCATAGCTGTACCAGGCTCCGCTTTTTCCGATGATATTGTGGTCTACCCCCAGATCCACGATCTCCCCCACCTTGGAAATGCCTTCTCCGTACATGATGTCGCACATGGCAATCCGGAAAGGAGGCGCAAGTTTGTTTTTGACTACCTTGATTTTGACCTGGTTACCGATTACATTCCCTTCTTTGTCTTTGATGCCGGAGCCGGATCGCCGGATATCGATCCGGATGGAAGAGTAGAATTTCAGGGCGTTGCCCCCGGTGGTCGTTTCGGGGTTTCCGAACATGACCCCGATCTTTTCGCGTAGCTGGTTGATGAAAATACAGCAACATCCGGTGCGCCCGATGGTAGAGGTGAGTTTTCGCATGGCCTGAGACATCAATCGGGCCTGGAGACCTACCTTGGAGTCCCCCATTTCACCTTCGATCTCGGCTCTGGGCACGAGGGCGGCCACGGAATCGATCACGATGATGTCGATGGCACCGGAACGGATCAGGTTTTCCGCTATCTCGAGGGCTTGCTCCCCGTGATCCGGTTGCGAAATGAGCAGATTCTCGGTATCCACTCCGAGCGCTTCGGCATAGGTCCGGTCGAAAGCATGCTCCGCATCGATGAAAGCGGCAATTCCTCCCTGTTTCTGGCATTCGGCGATGGCATGAATGGCCAGCGTCGTTTTACCGGAGGATTCCGGTCCGTATATCTCTACCACGCGCCCGCGGGGAAAGCCGTTTATGCCCAAGGCCACATCCAGCCCCAAAGAACCCGAGGGGATGGAGGGCACATCAACGACCTGACGATCACCGAGCCGCATGACCGTTCCTTTTCCAAATGTCTTTTCCAACCGGTCAACGGTCAGCTCCAACGCTTTAAGTTTCGCATCCTTCTCCAATGCCATAACAAGTGGTTTTCTGTATTCAACTTTTTGTTCTAAAAAGGACTTAAAACTAAATTATTTGTTTGATAAAAACAATAACTCTTGCCTTCTTTTTTATCCAAACCTTAAAATAGGGAATAAAAATACCCCTGCAGCACAAAACTACAGGGGCAAATAACTTTCGGCCTCGCAAACCGGGTACAAGACCCGATCAGCGGGCAAGAGCACTGTAATCCAGTACCTGACGGAGAGTTTCTGCCGATGGGTAAAATTTCACTTTGGGTAATTCCTGGTAGGCCCGGCGAAGGATCTGGTATTCTTCCCGCAGGAAGAAATCTTCCTTCAGAGCCTGGCGGAATTCCGCGCGTTGTGATTCGGTGGTCTCATGATACAGGTGCCGGATAATGGCCTCGGGAGTAAATGTTTGCGTCATAGAGGTGAATTGGTGAATGATTTTAAGGTTACAAATATTTAACCCCCCACTACCCCCCCTTATTGCATCATGCTGACATATTCTCGGCTTATTTAACACGGTACCAGGTCTGGGTCCGGTAAATTCCCGTCCAGTGCTTGCCCCTCACTTTCAGCTCGTTTGGCTGGCCTTCCTCAAACCATACGCTGCAGCGGTATTCGTTCCCGTTTTCCGGATCCAGAATGGTGCCCGAATGCCAGTAGTCGTCGTGCGGCTCCAGGTCTTCAATGACCACCAGGCCGACCAGCGGACGGTCCTTTTTGTCCCCCTTGCATTCCGTACATCGCTCATTGGGATCTACACCTTCTCGCAAGAGAGCCGTGATCTTGCCGTAAAAACGACCGTCCTCCTTGTAGATCTCCACCGTAGATTTGGACTCTCCGGTCTTGTCATCTACCGTTTTCCATGTGCCCGCTGGAGAATCCTGCGCCCATACGCCCGCCGTCCAGAAAATTAAGCTGCCGATCAAAAACCCTTTCATCTCATTCATAAATTAGAAATCAGAAATCATCCGTCTCCAGACTTTCCGCAGGGTGCCAGAACAGCCTGTCAAATTGCTTGACCCGATCCTCCTCAACCTCTACGCCTTCCTGCTCCAGCAACTGTTGCATCAAATCCGGTTGCGGGAAGTGATGCCGCCCGCTCAATTCCCCCTTGCGGTTCACTACCCGATGGGCGGGCACATCGTAACCCGAAAAACTCTGGTGCAGCGCCCAGCCGACCATGCGCGCCGAACCCAGGGCAAGAAAATCGGCTATGGCGCCATAGGTGCTCACCCGACCGCGGGGAATGGCCCGGGTCACAGCGTACACCCGATCATAATAAGTGGGTTCCTCCTTTTTGGGTTTGTCCTTTGTCATCCTTTTTTGCCTTTGGGGCGATTTCACCCATCCACTAAATAGCGGAATACCCAAAAAATCAGCGATAAACCGACTTCCGATTAAACCGGAAGACTTTTCCCTCATCTAAGAGCCAAACTCAGGTCCGGCCTGCAAAGATCTTGCGAATGCCAAGTTGCAACAACAGCAACCAGGGTAAACCATGAAGAAACAGGTCAAACCAATCGATGGGCTGCATGCCCCGGGCGCCTCCGGCCAACCAGCGGAGCTTTCCCCAGATGTGGGGCTCCGGAACGTAGGGAGCCAATCCCAATGTCAGGCAGGCTATGACGATCAGCTTCCAGTTGTTGAGGAGGTTTTTCATGTGCTAAAAATAGAAATCAATCCGTCTACAATCTATCCTTCACCGTCTAAATATCTGACCCAATGACCCCACATAACATAAAACACTTGTACTGGCGAGCCGGCTTTGGGCTTAGCCCCGCAGAATATACAGCTCGCCGCTCAGACTCCGTAACCGAGGCCTGGGATCGCCTCTTCCGGGAGAGTCAGCAGGGCTATGAATTACCGGTTCCCCCTCCTCCGGACCTGGAAGCCTTCCGCATGGACCGCAAAGCTTTCATCCGGGATCAGGCCAGGCGCGTGTTCGCCCTTTCGGCAGACTGGATCCGAAGGATGGGTAAGCCCGATGAGCCGGCCCTCCTGGAGCGCATGTTCCTGTTCTGGCACGGGCATTTTGCCTGCCATGCCCGCTCCGAACCCATCGCCGTCAACCAACTCAACCTGATCCGCCGGCATGCCCTCGGCAATTTCCGCGACCTGCTCCTGGGCATTTCGCGCGACCCCGGTATGATTCGTTATCTCAACAACCAGCAAAACCGGAAACAACAACCCAACGAGAATTTTGCCCGGGAAGTGATGGAGTTGTTCACCCTGGGTCGTGGCCACTATGCCGAAGCCGATATCAAGGAAGCGGCACGGGCCTTCACCGGCTGGTCGAGCAATCTACAGGGGGAATTCGTTTTCCGCTCCTCTTGGCATGATTACGGCCGGAAAACCGTTTTCGGAAAATCCGGGGATTTCGACGGAGAGGATATCATCGACCTGTTGCTGGAGAAAAGGGAAACGGCTCATTTCATAGCGGGGAAAGCCTACCGTTATTTCGTGCATCCGAAGGGGCATGAAGAACGCATCGCCGAACTGGGACAGCTTTTTTACCGATCCGGGTACGACATTGCCCAATTGATGAAGGCCATCTTCACGGCGGATTGGTTTTATGCAGAGGAGAACCAGGGAGCCCGGATCAAAAGCCCGGTGGAATTGCTGGCCGGCCTCACCCGCCAACTTGGAATAGAGTGGACGGACAACCGGAATCTCTTCATCCTGCAGCGGGCCCTGGGGCAGGAGCTTTTCCATCCGCCCAACGTAGCCGGCTGGCCGCAGGGAAAAGCCTGGATCGACAACAGCACGTTGATGCTGCGTCTGAATCTGGCCTCCTTTTTGTTTCAGCAGGCCGAAGCCGATATCCCGATACGGGTCGGACCGGAAGAGCGCCTGGTGCAAAATCCGGTTAAAAAACTGCAGGCTTCCTTTTCCCTGAAAGACCTGCAGGAAGCCTGTACCGGCCAGGATGCCCTGGAACAAGTCCGAAAGCTGAGCGATTTCCTGTTGATCCAGCCGCCCCAAATAAGTATGGGCCAACTAAACCAGGGTTTGCAAGGCACTTCAGACGCCACCTTCGCTCATCAATGCCTCCGATTGTTAAGCCTGCCCGAATACCAAACCTGCTGATGAGCAACCACTCAACCAATACCCGATACCCTGACGAAGCGAATCTTACTTTTTCCAGGATACGGATGCTTTCCTCGCTTGTCAGGATCTCCGCTACGCTTCGACCCGATACCTGATACCCAATAACCACTCAACTACTTAACCACTCAACCATCTTATTATGCAAAGAAGAAAATTCCTCGAACATAGCGCTCTGGCCTCCGCCTCCCTCTTTGTACCCCAGTTCATCCAGGCTTATCAGCCGGAAAGGATCTACCGGAGTCGCAGCCAAAAGGCCTTGGTCGTCATCCAGCTTTCCGGCGGGAACGACGGGCTAAATACCGTGATCCCTTTCCGAAACGACCTCTATTATCAGCATCGTCCCGACATCCACATTCCCAAAACCGATGTGATCGACCTGAACGGGGAGATGGGCCTCCATCCGGCTTTGGAAGCCTTGAAGAAAGGGTATGACCAGGGGCATATGGCCATCCTCAATTCCGTGGGCTATCCCAATCCCGACCGCTCGCATTTTCGGTCCATGGACATCTGGCATACGGCTTCCGACAGCGAC